>NZ_JBSFSB010000002.1:233076-549717 GCF_053589535.1 Mycobacterium sp. NPDC003323 | reverse complement strand
GAATCTGTCGACCTCAGGGTCTGACTTACACTCACGCGCCACAGAGCGCTCTGAGGCACCCCGCCCCAAACACCCTTAATTCAGCAGTCTCCTAGAAGCCGCCGAGATCGGCGGAGAACCAGTGCTGCGGGCGCAGATACACCGCGACGCTGGGGCCGTGTTCACGGCGGGCCATCTCCAGATAGGGCTCGACGGCCTCGGGCGGCAGATAGCGCTTGGTCATCTCGACGAGCTGCTCGTCGGTGCCCTCTTCGATACGGGCCACGGCACCGTCGACGGCGACGTAGCGCACCGTCGGTTCGACCCGGTCGACCATCAGCGACAGATGGCCGGCGGCCTCGATCAGCCGGTGCTTGCGTGATCCGACGCCGGTCAGGAACCAGGGCTGTCCGCCCGGGGTGTACTGGTACCAGATCGGCAGCGTCAATGGTCCGCGGGTGGGACCGGCAGCTATCGACAGCGCCGCGACATGCGGCTCAGCCAGGAACGCCTCACGTTCTTCCCGGGAGAGCGGCATGGCTCTAGAGGCAGGGTCGGAAGAACAGCAGCTTCGGACCGCAGATGCCCGAGGCACCGAGCTTCGGCGGACCGATACGCGGCATGCCGATCTTCGGCATTTCCGGCATCCCGATCTTCGGCGGGCCCGGCAGCTCGGGCAGACCGATCGGCGGCGGCGGGGGCAGCTGGAACTGCGGCAGCTGGGGCAGCTGCAGCGACGGCATCGAAGTGGCCACGCGGGCCACGTCGGAGGCCGCGGCGAAGGTCTGGCCCGTGACCTGGGAAGCGTTGGCCAGGGAAGTGAAACCGTTACCGGTGGCACCGACACCCGGCAACAGCCCGAAGAATGCCAGCGTCGCAGCGGTATCGGCGGACGCCGCGGCGATCAAAGCCGGCCAGCCGACCACGGTGTCGACCGTGTTCACCACGGTGCCCCAGATCTGGTTGGCCCGCGGGATCGCGCCGAGATTGTTGGCCAGCTGCCAGGCACCGCCCATCTGCTCGGGCGTGAGCTTGGCCACAGCCGGGGTTTCGGCCTTGTCCAGCGCGGCGGCCAGCAACGTCTGGCACTCGCCGGTGCCCGAGTTGCGGACCTCGTTGCGCTTGCAGTTGTCCACGCAGGCACCGTTGTAGTTGACCTGACCTGGGTTGCAGGTGGTCTCGGCGCCGCTCGGTGCCGCCGTGGCGATGGCAACAGCGGTCAGCGGCATGACGGCCGCCGCGATGGCAGCCGCAAAGCGACGTCGGGTGGCAGTCATGACCAGGTCCTCACCGAATGGATGTAGCGAACAAACTTCTGCGAGTGTAGACGATTTAACAATGGCGCGGGCGGGCCTAGAGTCGAGGGCTATGCGCTTCGGACTGTTCATCCCGCAGGGTTGGCGACTCGATCTCGTCGGCATCCCCACCGAAAACCACTGGTCAGTGATGCACGAGCTGGCTCGCTACGCCGATAACAGCACGTGGGACTCGGTGTGGGTCTACGACCACTTTCACACCGTTCCCGTTCCCACCGATGAGGCGACCCACGAGGCCTGGACGCTGATGGCAGCGTTCGCGGCCACGACAGAACGGGTCGAGCTGGGACAGATGTGTACCGCCATGTCGTATCGGAATCCCGCCTACCTGGCAAAGGTGGCTGCAACCACGGACATCATTTCGGGTGGCCGCGTGCAGATGGGCATCGGCGGCGGCTGGTACGAGCACGAGTGGCGCGCCTATGGCTACGGATTCCCCTCGGCGGGGGAGCGGTTGGGCCGTCTCGACGAGGGCGTGCAGATCATGCGGGACGCCTGGCGCGACGGCCGCGTCACGCTGGACGGTAAGTACTACCAGGTCAACGACGCCATCGTGGCGCCCAAACCGCTGCAGGACGGCGGCCCGCCGCTGTGGATCGCCGGCGGTGGAGAGAAGGTCACCCTCAAGATCGCGGCCAAGTACGCCAAGTACACGAATTTCAGTTGCGTGCCCGCGGACTTCCAACACAAGTCGCAGGTGCTGGCCGAACACTGCCGTGCGGTCGGCACCGACTTCGACGCGATCGTGCGGTCGGCCAACTTCAACGCCGTCGTCGCCGCCACCGAGGACGAGGTGAAGGAGCGGTTGGAGCGGATTCGCACCCGTCAGGTGGACAAGGCCGGCGAGGCGGCGGTCGACGCCATGCTGGCCAACGTCGCCTCACCGGACTCGGCCACCGGCACTCCCGAGCAGATCGTCGAACGGCTGACCCGGATGCGTGATCTCGGCTGCGAGTACGCCATCCTCTACTTCCCCGAGGCGGCCTATGACCGCTCCGGCATCGAACTGTTCGAGCGCGAGGTCATTCCGGCCTTGCGCTGACCTGATACTGCGCGACCCGCCATCCCTCGGCGGTCTCGGTGACGACGACGCCCAAGTTCAAGCTCACTCCGGAGCCGTCGGCGAAGGTGAAGTCGGCCTGCAGGTAGCCCAACAGCACGGTGTCGCTCAGACGGCGGCTCTCCAGGAACGAGTATTCGACTCTGAGCCCGGCCGGCTGCCCGTCGTAGTAGGCGAACACGGCGTCGCGGCCCACCCCGTAGGGCTTGAGACCCTGGAAGATCGCGTCCTCGGTGAACGCCGCGGCGGCGCGGCCGGGATCGTGGTCGTCGATCCCGGCCTTCCACTCGTCGAGCACCGTGCGCAGAACGGTCTCAGTGTCCGGCATGCTGGCCTCCGTCGACGTGCAGGATCTCGCCGGTCACGAAGCCGGCGTTCTCCAGATACAACACGGCGTCGACCACCTCGTCGAGTTCGCCGATGCGCTGCTGCGGATTCAGTTGTGCCAGTGCGGCGTACTCGTCGTCGGCGTGCATCGGGGTGCGGATGATGCCGAGTGCGACGGCGTTGGCACGGATACCGCGGTCGGCGTATTCGACGGCCAGCGACTTGGTGGCGGCGTTCAGGCCGCCCTTGGTCAGCGAGGCCAGCACCGAGGGAGCGGCCTTGGTGGCCTGGTCGACCAGGCTGGTGGACACGTTGACCACATGTCCGCCGTCGCCCATCACGGCGATGGCCGCGCGGGTCACCTCGAAGAAGCCGCGCAGGTTCACCCCGGTGATGGCGTCATAGTCGGCGTCGGTGTACTCGGTGAACGGTTTGGCGATGAAGATGCCGGCATTGTTGACGACGGTGTCGACGCGGCCGAACCGTGCCATGGCCGCATCGATGATGCGTTGTCCGACACCGGGTACGCCGATGTCACCGGCGACGGTCAGCACCATCGGATCGTCGCCTTCGGTGATGCTGCGGGAGTTGGCGACGACGGCGTAGCCGAGCTTGCGGTAGCCGGAAACCAGCGCCTCGCCGATGCCCTGGGAGGCGCCGGTGATGATGACGACGCGGGTGGGATTACTCATGGTTCGTGCCTTTCTGGTGGGTTCTGCACCGGTCAACCTCATTCCAGGTGCCGCACGTCCCGGTTGATAGGACCGGAAACCTCGCTGGTGATAGCGCACGCCTACTACGCTGACCGGGTGGAATTGCGGCAGCTGCGGTATTTCGTGACCGTCGCCGAGGAACTGAACTTCGGCCGGGCCGCCGAGCGCCTGCACATCGCGGGGCCGTCGCTGTCCCAGCAGATCAAGGCGCTGGAACGTGACCTGAAGGTGCAGCTGTTCGATCGCGACCGCCGGTCGGTGGCGCTGACGGCCGCCGGCGCGGCACTGCTGCCCGACGCCCGCTCCCTGGTGCGGCAGGCCGACGAATTGCGCAGGCGAGTAACGGGTTTGGCCACCGACGACCCGGTGCGGATCGGCTGCGTGAACTGGTGCCCGGTGGACTGGTCCGAGCGTGCCGCCGGGGTGGCCACCCTGCGCGTGGACACCTGGGTGATGCCCTCGCACGCCCAGGCCGCCCGGGTGGCCGACGGCAGCCTCGATCTGGCGATCTGCTGGGTGCAGAACTCCGATCTGTCCGAGTTGGACCTCTCGGCGCGGCTGGTGGGGGTGGACCGGCTCTACGCGCTGTCGGCCGGATCCGACGCCGGTCCCGTCGACGCGAAAGACACCGTCGTGCTGGTGGATACCGACACCGCCACCTGGTCGTCGTGGAACCGCTATGCCGAACAGTTCGCCGCGGCCACCGGTGCCCGCGTCATGCGTACCGACGACGGCGGCGTCACCGGGCCGACCTTCTTCGAACACGTGCGCCGGCTGGGCCGGCCGGTCCTCAATAATCCCAAGGGCCAGAACGACTCCGGCGCGGGTGATCTGGTTCGCCGACCGGTGTGCGAGCCGGAGCCGTTGTGGACATGGTCACTGGTGTGGCGCCGGGCGGAGGACCGGGCCTCGGTGCTGGCCGTCGTCGACGCCTTCACCCGCGATGTCGGTGACCTCGGTATCGGCGCCGACGGGGTGTGGCTTCCGGTGGATGATCCACATCAGCGCGCAGACCACGGCGGCCAGTAGCACGGTCACGCCGCCCGCACCGAGCGCCAGCTGAAAGCCGCTGTGCAACAGCGGGTTGACCAACAACGGGCCGACGATCTGTCCCACCGAGTAGCCCGCGGTGAGAACGGCGACGGCTCCCGGGGCGCCCAGCATCCGGCCGTGGCCCAACGCCAGCGTGCTCACGCCGATGAAGGTGCCGCCGAACAGGATTGCGCCCAGCATGGCCGTGGCGACTCCACCGGTGCAGGCCAGCGCGATCCCGGCCGCTTGTAGGAGCAGCGCGACGGTGAGTAATCCCGGCCGCGACCAGCGGCTGGAGACGCGGTCCCACAGCGCCGCCGACGGGATCACCGACAGCCCGACCACCAGCCAGGCCGCATCACCCATGCGACCGGGTGACCGCTGCGCCAGTGCGGCGACCAGGAAAGTGCCCGCGACGATATAGCCGATGCCCTCGAGCGTGTAGCCGCCGAACAGCAGCCAGAAGCCGGGCCGGTCGCGGTGCCCGCTGTCGCCCGCCGGTGCCGCGGCGGGCCCGGGGCGGATACCCCACGCAAGCGCAGTCAACACGACCGCCAGCGCCGCGACCGCCCACCACGCCGTCCGCCAGTCTGTCGGCACCACCAGGACGAGGCCGGCCGACAGCGCGATCCCTACGCCCACACCACCGAAGCCGAACCCCACGTGCCGGGGCACGCTGTCCAGTAGAGCGTTCACCGCGATGACGAATGCCAGCGCGCTGCCCAGTCCAGCGATGGTTCGCAGCGTCAACCAGAGCGGCACGGCGGTGGTCAGTGGCATCGCCAGCAGGCTCAGTGTCACCGCCGCCAGACTGGTTTGGCACATCGCGCGGGAGCGGCCCAGCCGTGGGACGACCGCCGTGGCGACGGCCCCCACCAGATAGCCGACATAGTTGGCGGTGGCCAGCTGCCCGGCGGCCTGCGCGCCAAGCGGAGTCTGAGCCGTCATCAGCGGCAGGATCGGTGTATAGGCGAACCGTCCGATTCCCATGGCCGCGGCCAGTGCCGCCGCGGTCCGGGCCACCGGCCACAATGTGGATTGCATCGGTCCATGGTCACCGCGAACCCGCGCCGCTGACCACGACGCACACGCTTGCAGCTGTGAGTCGAAACCTCTCAGTCGGCGGGATGAGCGCTGTTGCGAAAGGTGTTGAGGGCGAACAGACAAAGGAGTACATCATGAGCACCAACATCACCGTCCTGATCACCGGCGCCAACCGCGGTCTGGGTCGAAGGATCGCCGAGGAGTTCCTCGCCCGCGGCGCCAAGGTGTACGCAGGGGCGCGGCGGCCCGAGAGGGTCGACATTCCCGGCGTCATCCCGGTGCGGATCGACATCACCGATCCCGAGTCGGTGCGTCAGGCCGCCGAAATCGCCTCGGATGTCACGATTCTGGTGAACAACGCCGGGATCTCCACCAGGGCCAACCTGTTGTCCGGCCCGATCGAGGACATCCGCGCCGAGATGGACACGCATTACTTCGGCACCTTGACCGTCATCCGCGAGTTCGTGCCGGTGCTCGAACGCAACGGTGGCGGGTCCATCCTGAACGTGCTGTCGGTGCTGTCCTGGATGCACCCGGCCACTTCCGGTGCGTACGCCGCGGCCAAGGCTGCCGCCTGGGCGCTCACCGATGCGGTGCGCGACGAACTGGCCCCGCGCGGTATCGGCGTCGCCGCCCTGCACGTCGGCTACATGGACACCGATATGGTCAGTTATATTCCGGCAGAACAGAAAACGGATCCCGCGCTGGTCGCGCGGTTGGCCGTCGACGGGGTACTGTCCGGGGCCACCGAGATCCTGGCCGACGACTGGGCGCGACGCGCCAAGGAGACCTTGTCACAGGTGCGATAGTGGACACATGGAGAAGATCTCACTCACCGCACTGGCCCGTGAGCACCTGGAGACCGCCCGCGCCCACAACAGTGGGCGCAGCGCACACACCGTCTACGGCGGTCATGAGCACAGCCTGCGTCAGACGCTGGTGGCGCTGACCGCCGGCAACGGTTTGGACGAACACGAGAGCCCGGGCGAGGCGACGCTACAGGTGCTTCAGGGTCGGGTTAGGCTGACCACGGCCGACGCCGGCTGGGACGGAACGGCCGGTGACCATCTGGTGGTGCCGCCCACCCGGCACGGGCTCGAAGCTCTCGAGGATTCGGTGATCCTGTTGACCGTCGTGAAGGCAGTCGGGCCGCACGTCTAGAAGGGGCTGGGATTGGACTGCCACTTCGCCTCATCGGGGCGGGCGCCGTAGCGCCGGGCGTAGTCCTCGTGCAGCCGGGCGTTCTTCTCCCGGTTCAGCGTGTCGATGAGGGCGGGGTCCAGTCCGTGCTGGGACAACCGGTGCCGACGCCACACCTTGTTCAACACGAAGGCCATGATCAGCGCCCAGGTGTAGATCGGCACCGTCATCTCCAGGTGCACGTACAGCGATGCGGGCAGCAGCCACAGCGGGGCCAGGATGATGGCGGGCGGGATCGCGTAGCGCAGCATGTGGCGGCGGATCGCGCCCTTGCCGGTCAGGTCCTCCTTCACCCACTCACGCATGGATGCCGGCAGTCGCTTGCCGTAGGCGTAGAGAATCCGCTGCATGATGGTGGGGGTGGCGGCCATGATTTAGATCGTACCCTAACTAATAGGGGCCTAAGCAAGTAGTACGCTGTGATGATGGCTTCATCGTCGGCAGAGCCGGAAGTAATCGGGGACCTGGACCCGCTCGCCCTGGAACGTCAGGTGTGCTTCGCGCTGGCGGTCACCAACCGCGCCGTGCTGGCCGTGTACCGGCCGCTGCTCGAGCCGCTGGGCCTGACCCACCCGCAGTATCTGGTGATGTTGGCACTGTGGGACAACGACAAGGCCGGCGGTGACGCGCTGTCGGTCAAACAGATCGCCACCCTGCTGCAGATGGACTCGGCGACCGTCTCGCCGATGCTCAAGCGGCTGGAGGCACTGGGCTTCATCAGTCGCGCCCGCAGCGCCACCGACGAACGCACCACGCTGGTCAACCTGACCGAGGGTGGCGCGGCGCTGCGCCGGCAGGCGCTGCAGATCCCGCCCACGGTCGTGAGCCGTCTCGGTGTCGACATGGCCGAGCTGGAACAGCTGCACACCGTGCTCACCCGGATCAACGCCGCGGCGGTGGCCGCCGGGGCACTGGACGCTTAGATCGCCGGACCCCGCCTAACCGGCGGATTGGTGCGTCTGAGCCTGTTGAGCCGGTGTTAGCCTCGATTGCGGCGGGGGTGAGATGTGGGCGTTTTCGACTTTATGGACAACATCGTCGACGGTGTTTCTGAGGTCGCGGAGAAAGCGAAGAAGGCCGCCGAGTGGGTCGTCGAGATCGCGGACAACCTCGGATTGCCGAAATTGAGCGAGATCGCCAAGACGACCGCTGATGGCGCCGGGAAACTCATCATCGCTCCAACCTTCATCCTCCAGGAGGGGCAGAAACACATCGATCGGATGCTGAAGTCCTGCGGTGAGGGCAATCCGGACCACGCCAACCAATTCACCCATTCCGCGGAGGCTTTCAAGTCGGCACAGGCTCCGTTGAAGGGTGCGTATCCCAGTGATCAGTGGTCCGGCGGGACCGCGGCCGACCGCTACTCGGAGAAGAACAAGGACCAAGAGAACAAGGTGGCCACTCTCGCCGGCCTGGACCGTGAATTGCACCGGCTGATCAGCGCCGAGGCCGATCTTCTGCCGCCGATCCGTAAATCATTGGAGATCCACCACAACGACCTGGCGGACTTCGGCAACCTGACCCAGTACATCGGAAGGCTGGGGTCCTACGGCAAGGCCGCGCAGTTCATGATGGAGACCGCGATGGTCGCGACGACGCTGGCCATGGCGATACCGGAGTACGAGGGCATGCAGGACGAGGCGGACGCGATCGCGCGGTCGGTGGCCAAGGTCGGTGACGAGTACAAGAGGATCGCCGACGACGTCACCATCTCGGATTCCGCCAATGACTACGACCCCGTGACACCGCCGACAGGGAGTTGACGATGAGCACACCGCTGAGTCCGCTGCAGGTCACCGCATCGCACATCCGTGTGCTCGCCGATCAACAGACTCAGGCCGCTCGCGCCGTTTTCGATGCGCGACTAACGGCCGGCGATGTTCACGTCAACGTCGAGAAGACACACGGCACCGTGTGTGATGACACTGCCAAGGCGCTCAAACGTGCGGAGGAGGAACGCCAACGCGCGAGCCGGATGGTCCAATCTCAATCGGAGGATCTCGCCGTCAAGCTCGAGCATGCCGCCGAGAAATACGATGCCATCGATGCTCAGGAGAAGCAGAACCTCGATCGGCAGATGCAGCCCGGTGGCTGAGTCGACGGAGGTCCGGCCGTGAACGGCGGATCCTGGGATGACGATGACGACGATGACGTCCCGGAGGAGCAGGGCGGCGAGTTGGCGGCCCTGGATTTCAGGGGATTCACCGCGTCGGCGGACGATGAGCACCACGACGACGCTTCGGAAGTTGAACCGTCGGCACCGGACGAGGACGCCGATGTCCCGGTCTTCACCGTGACCAATCCGGCCGGCACGGTCTCGGTCACGGCGTACCTCACTGGACCGGTCAAGCGGGTGGAGCTTGATCCGACCGTGGTCAGGATGACCGAACGCGAACTCGCAGAGGAGATCCGAGTGCTCGCCGATCTCGCGCAAGCCAAAGCGCGGTCGGTGATGCACACCTTCTTGCTGGAGGGACTGACCCGGATGGGACACGACCGCTCCGAGTGGAGTTCTATCCTCAGCGATGCAATACAGCTGCCCTCACCGGAACAGGCGGCCGAGGAGATGGCCGGAGTTTTCGCCTCCAGGTATCGGGACGGGCACTGACGTGCTGATCAGAACTCGTTCAGCCGTCCGCCGCACCCGACAAACCCGCTCACTGTTCGGTCCTCGATGAGCGTTCTTCCATCCGCGGTCACTCGGCAAGTGAGTTCTTGATCAGATGCGTCGACCGTCTGCGCGGAGACATCGAAGTACGCATCCTCTCCCTCCAGCGTGACTGTCTCGCGCCACGGAAGTGCCGCCGTCGCTAGATGCTCTTGTCCCTTGTCGCTGTAGTAGATGAGTTCCACCGAATCGACCGCGCCCGTCACTTCATAGGTCACCACGGTGCGCTGCTGAGTTTGCGCGTCGTCATCACCCCCGGAGCCGAAGGCGATGAGCCCGATGGCCGCGACCACAATGATGACTACGAGAACTGCGCCGATCCCGATGATCCACGGCCACGGGCCTTTTCGTTTGGCGGATGGTTGCGGCGGGAAAACCGGATAGCCCGGCGAAGGACCCTGCTGGCCGCCCCACGGCTGTCCACCGGGTGGCGGGTAATAGCCCCCGTCATTACTCGTCACCGTCGAACTCCTCGGGTAAGGGTCTGTCCAGTCTAGATCGCCGGACCCAGCAGGTCGTCCGCATCCTTGATGATGTAGCCGTAGCCCTGCTCTGCCAGGAACCGCTGCCGGTGCGCGGCGTACTCGGCGTCCAGGCTGTCGCGGCTGACCACCGAGTAGAAGATGGCCCCGCCGCCATCGGCCTTGGGCCGCAGCAGCCGGCCCAGCCGCTGCGCCTCCTCCTGACGCGATCCGAAGGTGCCCGAAACCTGCACGGCCACCGATGCTTCCGGGAGATCGATGGAGAAGTTCGCCACCTTGGACACCACCAGGGTGCGGATCTCACCACGACGGAACTGGTCGAACAGTTCCTCGCGCTCGGCGTTCTTCGTCGAACCCTGGATCACCGGGGCGTCGAGCTCTCGGCCGAGTTCGTCGAGCTGGTCCAGATACGCGCCGATCACCAGCGTCGGCTCGCTCTTGTGCTTGTCCAGGATCGACTTCACCACCGCGATCTTGGTGTGCGCCGTCGAGCACAGCTTGTAGCGTTCCTCGGGTTCGGCGGTGGCATAGAGCATCCGCTCGTTGTCGGTCATCGTGACGCGGACCTCGATGCACTCGGCCGGGGCGATCCAGCCCTGGGCCTCGATGTCCTTCCATGGCGCGTCATAACGCTTGGGCCCGATGAGCGAGAAGACATCGCCCTCGCGGCCGTCCTCACGGATCAGTGTCGCGGTCAGCCCGAGGCGACGCCGGGACTGCAGATCGGCCGTCATCCGAAAGACCGGGGCCGGCAGCAGGTGCACCTCGTCGTAGATGATCAGGCCCCAGTCGCGGCTGTCGAACAGCTCCAGATGCTTGTACTCGCCCTTGGTGCGCCGCGTGATCACCTGATAGGTGGCAATCGTGACGGGGCGGATCTCCTTGCGCTCGCCGGAGTACTCGCCGATCTCGTTCTCGGTCAGCGACGTACGGGCGATCAGTTCGCGCTTCCACTGCCGGCCGGCCACCGTGTTGGTGACCAGGATCAGCGTCGTCGCACCGGCTTTGGCCATGGCGGCGGCACCCACCAGCGTCTTACCGGCACCGCACGGCAGCACCACCACACCGGACCCGCCGGCCCAGAAGGAGTCGGCGGCCATCTCCTGATAGTCGCGCAGCGCCCAGCCGTCCTGATCCAGCGTGATCGGGTGCGCCTCACCGTCGACGTAACCGGCCAGGTCCTCGGCCGGCCAGCCGATCTTGAGCAGCATCTGCTTGACCCGGCCGCGTTCACTGGCGTGCACGATCACGGTGTCGTCGTCGATGCGCGCCCCCAACATCGGGGCGATCTTCTTGTTGCGCAGCACCTCCTCGAGCACGGCGCGGTCCAAGCTGACCAGGGTCAGGCCGTGGGCCGGATGCTTGATCAGCTGCAACCGGCCATAGCGCGCCATGGTGTCGACGATGTCGACCAGCAGCGGCTGCGGCACCGCGTAGCGGGAGAAGCTGACCAGTGCATCGACGACCTGTTCGGCGTCGTGCCCGGCGGCGCGGGCGTTCCACAGCGCCAACGGGGTGATCCGGTAGGTGTGGATGTGTTCGGGAGCGCGTTCCAATTCGGCGAACGGCGCGATCGCCGCGCGCGCGGCGCCGGCGAGTTCATGGTCGACCTCGAGCAGCACCGTCTTGTCGGACTGCACGATCAATGGGCCCTCGGTCATGCCTGGCCCCTCTGGAGGGAAGTCATCCCATCCATTATCCAGAGTCGGCCGACACCACCGATGTCACGCGATGGATGGCGAACTCTCGGACCCGTCCGGACGCCGGATCGAAGGCCGTCAGCTGACCGCCGCGGATGTTGATCGGTGCGACGACGCGCTGCGTGGCCACCCCGGCCGGGTCGACGTAACCCATCACCACCGAGGTCTGCTCCACCGCGGCCTGCTGAAGCAGCGCGATCAGTACGGCCGGGTCCAGCCGCTCACCGGACCGCGGGGTTGCGGCCACGCTGCGCATCACCGCGATGATCGCGCCCAGGGTCTGCGGCGTCGGCGCCGTCAGCGGACGGAACACCCGGCGACGGCTCAGCGTGGGCACCCGGGCGCCGCGGGCGCGGATGTCCAGCACAGCACCCGTCGAGTCCTCGGCGGCCGGCACGAACCCGCCGGCCCGCAGCGCGGCCAGCACATCACCGATCGGGGCCTGCGACACCGCGACGGTGGGCGCCAGGATGCGAAGCTCCAGCACCTCCGCGGCCGGGGTGGCCACCGCCTGGGCCAACAGGGCCGGGTCCTCGCACCGCACGAACGATGCCGCCATGCCGACCCGCAGCTGACCGTGTCGGCGCGCGACGTCGTCGATCAGATAGGTCAGGCCCTGCGGTACCGGGGTCTTGGAGTGCCTCTCGAAGAACGCGTGTAGTTCACCCGCGGTGCGGCCGGCGTCCAGGGCACGCCGGATCGAGGACTCGCTGATCCGGTACACCATCGCCGCACCGGCCGACTCGACCGACGCCACCGCGTCGAGCTGCTCGGCGAGTTCGCGCAGCAGCGGCCCGGGCACCACGACGGTCAGGTCGGCCTGCAGCAGGAAATGGTCCAGCGGTGCGGGCAGCACCTTGTCCATCGCGGCGATCGTCGCGTCGTCATCTTCCTCGGCGGCCTGGGTCAGCAACGCCCGGGTCGGGGTGGCGATGGCCCCGCGGCCCACCAGCCCGACGGCGTGTGCCTCGCGCAGCAGATCGGTCACCGGGCCCAGTTGCAGTCGCGCCGCCCAGCGGGGTCGCTGCCACATCATCGCCAAGGCCGCGGACTCGGCGTCCACCCCGGCGCCGGGAGCCAGCTCGTCGAGCACCGTCAGCAGCAGCCGCCGATCCAGCGGGGCGGCGGTCGAGTACAGCGCGTCGGACAGCACCCCGTAGGGCTTGCCGTCCGGCCCACGATGGCCGACCAGGCTGGGCCGCGCCGGCAGATTCAGCCACGTCCACGCGATCAGCTGCCAGCGTGCCGCGGTCGAGGCCTCGATGAAACGGTCGGCGCCGACCGTCGGCGCCCAGTACGGCGAGTTACCCGCGGCGGGCTCGGGATCCGGTGTGCCCGGCGCCAACAGTCCGGCCGCCGCCGACAGCTCCAAGATCAGCGCCAGCCGCTGTTCGTCGATCCCGGTCAGCTTGGTCAGCTTCTTGACGTCGCGCACGCCCAGGCCGCCGGCTCGCAATTCGGAGACCGGGCCGTCCGAGAGCGTCTGGATGAGCACGTCGATCTCACGCAGCAGGTCGATGGCCGCACCGGCGGCCACCGAGTCGACGTCGGACTGCGTGGTGGTGTGCACCGTCGGATCCGGCCGACGCAACCCGGTCGGACCTGGAAGATCACCGCGTAGGACCTGAGCGACGAGCCGCGGCAGGATCACGGTGTCGCCGGTATCGCTCGGGATGCGGTGCAGCAGGCCGGCGGCCAGCAGTTGCTGGGCCGGGCGGTCGGCCGGCGCGCCGGGAATCGCGTCGCGGGTGCGGCCGACGGGGGAGCCCTCGACCAACCGGGTCAGCAGTTCCGTACACGGTTCGTCGAGCCCGTCGAGCAGTTCCCGGATCTGCGCGGCGGTCAACTCGGGCCCGTCGTGCACGGCCTGTCCCGGGTACCAGGGCAGGCCTGCGGCCACTTCGGACACCACGCGCAGCGTCTCGTCTCCCCAGACCAGCGCACGCTCCTGCAGATCCTCGAGGGCCGCCTTGACGTCGGCTTCGTCGGCCCGGACACCGATGAAATCGGCGATGGCGTCCCGCGGCACCGGGGCGGTTTCGGCGTGCAGCACCAGCAGCGCGTCCAGCACCGCCAGATGCAGGTAGTTCAACCCGTCGGTGGCAGCCTTGACCGACTGGCGTGCCTGTGCGCGGGCAGCCAGCGCCGCGATCGTGCTCGGCGGCGGTTGGGTCAGGTCGGGTCGCAGTTCGAGCAGCCGGACCAGGCGTTCGTCGGGCAGGTCGGCCAACCAGACGCCGAGGGGCATGCTCTTAAATCCCTGGGTCATTGCTGACCAGCGTAAAGCAGCGTCCCGCTCTCGCCACCGCTCGTAGTACCTGCCACAATGTCGGATGTGGCAGACAAGAAGAACCAATACGTCGACAATGGCTGGCCCGAGGTGGCCGACGGCGATCACGCGGTCAGCGAGCTCGTCAGCAACCGCGCCGGTGCGATGTCCCCGTTCGGTGAGGTGACCTTTCCCCTGCCGGCCGACGCCCTGCCCTACGTGCACCCGGTCACCGTCGTCAACCGATAGCGGTGAGCGGCCTCTCCCACCTCGACGAGTCGGGCGCGGCGCACATGGTCGACGTCACGGCCAAGACCGCCACCAAGCGCACGGCCGTCGCGCAGGGGGCCGTGCACACCCGCGCCGATGTCATCGAACTGATCGCCGGCGGCGGGCTGCCCAAGGGTGACGCGCTGCCGACCGCGCGCGTCGCGGGCATCATGGCGGCCAAGCGGACCAGCGACTTGATCCCGCTGTGCCACCAGTTGGCACTCACCGGTGTTGATGTCGAATTCGACATCGGCACAACAGAAGTCATCATCACCGCCACCGTGCGCACCACCGACCGCACCGGGGTCGAGATGGAAGCGCTGACCGCGGTGAGCGTGGCCGCGCTGACGGTCTACGACATGATCAAGGCCGTCGATCCCGCCGCCCACATCGAGGGCGTGCACGTGCTGCGCAAAGAGGGCGGCAAGACCGGCACCTGGACACCATGAGGACGGCACGGGTCGTCATCGCCTCCACCCGGGCCGCCGCGGGTGTCTACTCCGACCGCACCGGCCCGATCATCGTCTCCTGGCTGCGCGAGCGCGGTTACGAGGCCGCCGAACCCGTGGTGGTGGCCGATGGCAGCGATGTCGAGGCGGCGCTGCGCCAGGCCCTGGCGGATCGGGTCGCGGTCACCATCACCTCGGGCGGCACCGGCATCTCGCCGACGGATCGCACCGCTGATATCACCGCCGCCCTGGTCGATTACCAGATTCCTGGCCTGGCCGACGCCATCCGCCGGTCCGGGCTGCCGCATGTGCCGACCGCCGTGCTGTCCCGCGGAGTCTGCGGGGTCAGTGCCGGCACCCTGATCATCAACCTGCCCGGTTCCTCGGGCGGGGTGAAGGACGGCCTGGACGTGCTCGACGATGTGCTGGCGCATGCGCTGGACCAACTCGCAGGAGGCGATCATCGGCGCTGACGTGGTGCGCGTGGCCCTGTCCGAGGACCCGATCTCGCTGACCGAACACGAGGACCTGGTGGCCCACGAGGCCGCCGGTGCGGTGGTCGGGTTCTCCGGTGTCGTGCGTGACCACGACGGTGGGCGCTCGGTGACCCGACTGGAGTATTCGGCCCATCCGTCGGCGCTGCAGACGCTGACCGAGGTCGTACACGAGGTGGCGGCCACGGCCGAAGGGGTGCGCGCAGTGGCGGTGAGTCACCGCATCGGCGACCTGCGCATCGGTGATGCCGCGCTGGTGGTCGCGGTGTCGGCCGATCACCGCGAGGCGGCCTTCGCGACGTGCGCGCTGATGGTCGACACCGTCAAGGAGCGGCTACCGGTGTGGAAGCACCAGTTCTTCGGCGACGGCACCGATGAATGGGTCAATTCGGCCTAGGTCCCCAACACAATGTCGCCCTGACAGCCGAGTTATCGATATATATCGATAACAGCGCCGTCAGGGCGACATTGCGTTTGGGTCGGGTCAGGGCAGCGGAGCCGGGGGAACCGGCAGCGGCGCCGGCGGCACCGGGGCGCCGGGCGGGGGCACCGGAACCTGCGGTTGCCCGGCCGGGGCATTGCCGGTCAGCGAGCGCTGCGTGGTGATGGCGATCAGCGCGTCCTTGCCGGTGATCTGCTGCTGCTGGACGGCATTCCAGATCTGGCGCAGGTAGCTGACATTGGCGCTCTCGTTCGGCATCACGTTCGGGTCGAGCGTGGTGCCGGGTGCCAAATTCTCCGGGGTGATCAGGTGCGGGACGCCCTCGGCCGCGACCGGCAGGTCACCCGAGATGGCCTGGTTGGCGGCATCCATGGCCGGCTGCGGAATCTCGACGCCGACCGGTGCGGCGGGCGCCGCAACGGCGGCCGGAGCGGGCGCCGGTGCCGGCGCCGGGACGGGAGCGGGCGGAACCGGCAGGGCCGGCTCCAGCGGCATCGGGGCCTCCAGCGACCACAGCTGCGGCTGCTCATCGGCCGGTGCTGCGTCGACGGTGTCCCAGTTGGCGGCGTCGACGATCGGTGCCGGGGGCAGCGCAGCGTCGAGCGGCAGGGCGTCCACCGGGGCGCCGGGCAGCGGTGCCGCCGGGTCGACCGGAGCCTGCGGGGCCGGAGCGGCGAGCGCGACGGCGTCGATCGGTGCCGGGGGCAGCGGGGCGGGCGCGGGTGCCGGGGGCAGCGGGGCCGGGGCGGCCAGCGGCACGGCGTCGATCGGTGCCGGGGGCAGCGGGGCGGGGGCCGGCGGAAGGGGAGCGGGCGGCAGGGGGGCCGGGGCGGCCAGCGGAGCCGGAGCGGGCGGCAGGGGTGCCGGCGGCGGGGGAAGCTGGGGGTTCAGCAGCGGATTGTCCAGCGGGGCGGGCTCGGCGACCACATTGCGCGGGGTCGGACCGGACAGTCCGCGTCCGCAGGTGGGCCAGGCACCCTTGCCCTGATTGGCGAGCACGCGCTCGGCGACCGCGATCTGCTCTTCCTTGGTGGCCAGGTAGGCGACCGGGGCGAATTCACCGCCGCCATGACCGGACCAGGTGCTCGGCGAGAACTGCAGACCGCCGTGATAACCGTTGCCGGTGTTGATGGCCCAGTTGCCGCTGGATTCGCAACTCGCGACGGTGTCCCACTCGGCATCGGTGGCAGCGCCGGCCTGACCGGCCAGTGCGATGCTGCCACCGCCGATCACTGCACCGGTGAAGGCGATTTTCGCGACGCTTACGGAAGATGACGTGGGCTTACGGTGCCGTCCACTCATGAAGCTAGAAGGTCCTCTCGTCAGCGCCCGCGAGGTCAGCTGTCGGGTTCGGGCAGGAGAGGTTGCCCGGCTTTGTCGTGATGACCAAAGCTTCACCCCAAGGAACCAAGTGGTCCCTGGTCTGCTTTTCGGCGGACCGGGTGGGTCCCCCGCCTCCATCCAGTGGTTCGGGTGGTCCCTCGCCCGATGGATGGAGCTCGGCGCAATCAAACGAGGGGGGCCATCCGATTTGGGTCGAACGGCTTGGCAAGACGGTAACCGGTGAAACTGCGAGCGTCATCTCGACCGCGCGTCGGCGTTTCCTATGCCTAAGAATTCTGAGAGGACTTTAAAGCCGCAGGGAATTCGGGCGTTTCCGCAGGTGTTTTCACGACTCAAACCGCAGGTCGTCGCACTGTGACCGTTTTGTTATGTGATGTAAATCACGGACTATCCGCCGGCGAACGGGGGTAAGACATCGACGGTTTGCGTTGTTTCAAGCGCAACCGCTTTATCTCGTACCGCGATGCCGTCAACCAAGAACGAGCAGCGTGCGAGCACCTTCGCCAATTCTGGCCCGCGTCCCGACAGTCGCTCGACCAACGTGTGAACAGTGGTGCCGGTGGGACAACGCAACGTTTCGGTCTCGATCCCCGCAGCGGCCCGGGCGGCGGCGAAATACCGGATGCTGATCTGCAGGTCCACCGCGCTCAGCCGCCGATGGCACTCATCGGGCGGTCCGGCTGGATGAAGCTCGGATCATTGATCCCGTGCCCGGCCGGTTTGGCCCACATCGCCGACCGCCAGGCGGCCTCGACCGCGTCGTCGTCGGCGCCGCCGCGCAGCAGCACGCGCAGGTCGGTCTCCGTGGACGAAAACAGGCAACTGCGGATTTGTCCGTCGGCGGTGAGTCGGGTGCGGTCGCACGCACCGCAGAACGACTCCGAGACCGAGGCGATGACGCCGACGGTCCCGGTTCCGCCGTCCACGCGCCACAACTGTGCCGGAGCCGAACCGCGCGGCGCGGTGTCCGGACGCAGATCGAAGTGCCGGCGCAGGGTGCTCAGCACCGTCTCGGCCTCGATGGTCTTGGCCCGGGACCATTCGTGTCCGGCGTCCAGCGGCATCTGCTCGATGATCCGCAGCTGGTAGCCGTGCTCCAGGCAGAACCGCAGCAGGGGTACGACATCGTCGAGCCCGGTCCGCGGATCCAGCACCGCGTTGACCTTGACCGGACCCAGCCCGGCCGCGGCGGCCGCGGCCAGCCCGGCCAGCACATCGGTCAGTCGGTCACGGCGGGTGATCTGGGCGAAATGCCCGGGGTTCACGGTGTCCAGCGAGACATTCACCCGGTCCAGTCCGGCCTTCTTGAGCCGTGCCGCCCGCTTGGCCAGCCCCAGACCGTTGGTGGTCACCGCGATCTCGGGACGGGGACGCAGTGCCGCGGCGGCCGCGATGGTCTGCTCCAGGTGCTGCGAGACCAGCGGTTCCCCGCCGGTGAATCGGATGCTGTCGATACCCAGGCGGGTCACCGCGATGCGCAGCAGGCGGGCCAGCTCATCGGCGCTGAGCAGCTGAGCCTCGGGAAGCCAGTCGAGTCCCTCGGCAGGCATGCAGTAGGTGCAGCGCAGATTGCACCGATCGGTGAGCGACACCCGCAGGTCGGTGGCGACCCGGCCGTAGGTGTCCACCAGCGGACCGGTGGTCGGCATGCCCGCTGTGCTGGATCGGGTCGGCATGGGCAACCCGAGGTCGGTCAACGTCACCGGGCCACTCCCGCGAAGGGTTCGTCGGTCGGCACGATCTCCTTACCCAGCGGCATCAACGAGACCGGGATCAGCTTGATGGTCGCGACGGCCAGCGGGATGCCGATGATCGTGATCGCGAAGGCGATCGCCGACAGCACGTGCCCGATCGCCAGCCAGATCCCGGCCACGATCAGCCAGATGATGTTGCCGACCGCCGCGCCGGGCCTTGCGCCCGGCTTGTCGACGACCTTGTAGCCGAACGGCCACAGCGCGTACACACCGATGCGGAACGCGGCGAAGCCGAACGGGATGGTGATGATGAGGACGAAGCAGATGAGTCCGGCCAGGAAATATCCGAGGGCCAGCCAGAGCCCACCGAAGATCAACCAGATGATGTTCAGTATCAGGCGCATGGTCTCCTCCAAGCTGTGCTCCCAGCCTACTTGTTAGAATCGGAGCAATTGCGTCCTGCGCAGGCGGGACGCATTAATTATGTGATCTACCGAGTGAACGGGTGACAGCAGTGCCGACCGGCAAGGTGAAGTGGTACGACTCCGAGAAGGGCTTCGGCTTCCTGTCTCAGGAGGACGGCGAGGACGTCTACGTGCGGTCCTCGGCGTTGCCTTCGGGTGTCGAGGGGCTCAAGGCCGGTCAGAAGGTCGAATTCGGCGTCGCTGCCGGCCGTCGCGGACCCCAGGCGCTGCAGGTCAAGCTGATCGACCCGCCGCCCAGCCTGTCACGCACCCGGCGTGAAGCCGCCGCCGCCGAGCACAAGCACACCCCCGACGAGCTACACGGCATGATCGGTGACCTCATCACCCTGCTGGAGAGCACCATTCAGCCGGAGCTGCGCAAGGGCAAGTACCCCGACCGCAAGGTCGCCCGCCGGGTGTCCGAGGTCGTCAAGGCCGTCGCGCGGGAGCTCGACGCGTAGCTCCCGCGCGCCGAACGTCGACTCGATGTCGAAAATTCGGCTGTTTGTCGACATCTTCTCGACGCCGGGCGGGAACACTCGAGCCATGAGCTACGTGAATCCCAAGGGCGAGTTCAACCGCGACACCAACTACATCACCACGCGCATCACCGCCGATGGCGCCGATGGCTATCCCGTCGAGCCCGGCCGGTACCGCCTGGTCGTCGCGCGGGCCTGCCCATGGGCCAACCGGACCATCATCGTGCGGCGCCTACTGGGCCTGGAAGATGTTCTGTCCATAGGGTTCTGCGGCCCGACCCACGATGAGCGCAGCTGGACTTTCGACCTCGATCCCGACGGCGTCGACCCGGTGCTGGGCATCCACTACCTGCGCGACGCCTACAACAAGCGCATCCCGGATTACCCGAAGGGCGTCACCGTTCCGGCCATCGTCGAGGTCGCGACCGGTGAGGTGGTGACCAACGACTTCGCGCAGATGACGCTGGACTTCTCCACCGAGTGGACCGCGTATCACCGCGACGGGGCGCCCCGGCTGTACCCGGAGCACCTGCGCGACGAGATCGACGAGGTCGCCCAGCGCGTCTACACCGAGATCAACAACGGCGTCTACCGGTGCGGCTTCGCCGGATCGCAGGACGCCTACGAGAAGTCCTACGACCGGCTGTTCACCGCGCTGGACTGGCTGTCCGAGCGGCTGGAGAACCAGCGATATCTGGTGGGGGACACCATCACCGAGGCCGACGTGCGGCTGTTCACCACGCTGGCCCGCTTCGATCCCGTCTATCACGGGCACTTCAAGTGCAACCGGTCCAAGCTCGCCGAGATGCCGGTGCTGTGGGCCTACGCGCGCGATCTGTTCCAGACGCCCGGCTTCGGCGACACCATCGACTTCGTGCAGATCAAGCAGCACTACTACATCGTGCACACCGACATCAATCCCACCAGGGTCGTCCCGAAGGGGCCGGAGCTGTCCGACTGGCTGACCCCGCACGGCCGGGAGTCGTTGGGTGGCAGGCCGTTCGGGGACGGCACCCCGCCGGGACCGACGCGCGAGGGCGAGCAGGTGCCTGCCGCGCACTCCGCCGGTCAGTGACCCGGGTAGTCCGACACCGACTCCGAATACTCCTGCGACGGCTCCCAGTTCGTGCGCACCGACCATTCGGCGTGCGGCAGCGGGAACTCGTTGCCGGCCTCGTCGCGCACCAGCGTGGGTAGCTGCACCACGACACCGGTCAGCCTGCCGTACAGCGCATCGACCGGAGGAATGGTCACCGCCGTCGTGGTGCCCGGCCGGAACTCCTGCACGATCGCGGCGTCGGCGCCCTCATAGGTGCGTGCCAGCCACCACGGCGCCCGTGCGATCGCCGGTTCGACCGCCAACTGCACGGCGCTACGTGCGTTGATGGTGAGTTCGCCGGTGGTCTCGGCGTTCTCGCAGTCGTCGAGATTTTCGACATCGCAGTAGAAGTACGGTCCCACCCGGACGGTCTTGCCGTGGGCGTAGGCGCTGACCTTGGGGTATGGGTCGTGCGGTTGCTTGCTCAGCTGCCAGACCAGCACCGCCGTCCCGGCGATGGACAGCAGGGTGACGACGCCCAGCAGTGCCAGCGCGCGCTTCATCGGTGGGCCCGGGTGGACGGGTCGGGGGTGTTCAGCATGCCGCCTTCGGTTTCGGCCAGGACCGGACGGTTACCGCCCAGTCCCGGGATGAGTGATGCTCCGTTGTAGCTGACCAGTGTCTGCGCCAGCCCGAGTATCAAGACCGCGGTGATAGTGGTGAAACCGGCCCACAGCTCGGTGTAGATCAGCACGCCGGTCGCGCCGCCGAGCACCCAGGCCAGCTGCAGCACCGATTCGGATCTACCGAAGGCCGACGCCCGCGATTCCTCGGGCAGGTCGTCCTGCAGGGACGCGTCCAGCGATGCCTTGGCGATGGCGCTGGAGCCCGAGGTGATCAGCGTCGCGGCGGCGGCCACCAGCAGGTTGCCGGTCACCGCGGCCGCGAGCGCGGCCAGCGTCACGACGCTGGCCGCACGAACTACCAGCAGGGCGGGACGGCCCAGTTTCAGCCGGGCGGCGGTGAAGTTGCCGGCGAAGTTGCCGATTGCTGCGGCCGCACCGATCAGGCCGAGGATGCGCAGTTGCTCCCATCCGCCGGCACCGTGTGACTTGGCGACGAACGCCGGGTACAGGAACAGGAAACCCACCATCACCTTGATGGTGCAGTTGCCCCACAGGTTGGTGATGATGTTGCGGCCCAGTGGTTGTCGTGCCGCGCTGGAACGGCGCCGCAGCTGATCGGTGCCGCCGTGGTAGCTCAGGGTGGTCGGCACCTCGCCCTCGGTGACCTCTACCCACTTGGGGATGCGCATGGACAGCACGGCCCCGCCGATGGTCACGGCCACCAACACGTACAGCGCACCGGGTAGGTCGAACATGTTGAACAGGTATTCCGCGCCGGCGGCGATACCGCCGCCGATCATCGTCCCGAAGATCAGACCGAAGGTCGTCAACCGCGAGTTCACCCGTACCAGGTCGATCGTGGGCGGCAACACCCGCGGTGTCACCGCGCTGCGCAGCACGCTGAAAGATTTGGAGAGCACCATCATTCCGAGTGCGCACGGATAGAGCACCCAGGACGGAAAGCTGCCGCCTGCCCCGTCGTAGTTGAAGATCAGCACCACCACCAGCACCGTGCGAAGCGCAAACGACATCGCCAGCGCCACCCGGCGCCCGTGCTGCAAACGGTCCAGCGCCGGCCCGATCAGGGGAGCGATGACCGCGAACGGCGCGATGGTGATCAACAGGTAGAGCGCGACCTTGCTCTTGCTCTCCCCGGAGGCCGCCGCGAAGAACAGGGTGTTGGCCAGCGCCACCGCCATGGCGGCGTCGACAGCGAAATTCGCTACGACAGGCCAGGTCAGGGCAGTCAGGCCGGATTTGTCGGCACCGTCGGCGGTGGCCGCCCGGTGCACCAGGCCGTACATCTTCGAACCCATCTCGCGGCTGCGCTGCGCCGCGGCCCGGGTGACGGTGATCCGCTCACCGGCGGCCGCGCCGGCCCGGGGCGGCGGCTCGTGGTGGCGGCGGGTGCTGTGCTGGTCATCGTCCAGGGGCGGCAACCACCGGTTCGCGCTCGGGGTCTGCTGTCGGCGCCGGCGCGGCATCTCGCCGTCGCTGGGATAGTTCGCCATGCCCGGATGCTCGTCGCCGGACGGTGGCCGCGGCGGGTAGTAGCGGGGATCCCGGGAAGACACGTCCCCAATTGTTCCTTAAAGCACTCGCCCCCGCGTGCAGGCCACCGGTGTGGCTCCGACGGGCCGGGTCAGGCAATATGGACGCCGATGGAAAGCATGACCGAACCGCAGAACGCCGCCGAGGAAGCCGAGGTGGCGCAGGACCGACCGCCCGCCCTGGAGGCGTTGCTGCTGGGTGCCGTGGCGCCGGCGCGCGAGGCGATCGAGGAGTTCAGCGGTGCCGACGCCGTCGGCGAGTACCTCGGTGCGGTCTTCGACGACCAGACCGCCGCGACCCACCGCTTCCTGGCCGTCCAGCCCGGTTACCAGGGTTGGCAGTGGGCCGTCGTGGTGGCGGCCTACCCCGGCGCCGACCATGTGACCATCTCGGAGGTCGTGCTTGTTCCCGGCCCGACGGCGCTGCTGGCCCCGCAGTGGGTGCCGTGGGAACAGCGGGTGCAGCCGGGTGATCTGAGCCCGGGCGACCTGCTGGCCACCCCGCCCGACGATCCGCGCCTGGTGCCCGGCCACGTGTCCAGCGGGGATCCCGAACTCGACGAGCTCGCCGGTGAACTCGGCCTGGGCAAGCGCCGGGTGCTCAGCCTGGAAGGCCGGCTCGACGCCGCCGAGCGCTGGCACGAGGGCGAGTACGGCCCGGGTTCGGCGATGGCCCGGGCAACCCGGCGGGTATGCCGCGAATGCGGTTTCTACGTGCAGCTGTCCGGATCGTTGGGCACCTTGTTCGGGGTGTGCTGCAACGAGATGTCGGCCGACGGCCGGGTGGTCGAGAGCACCTACGGGTGCGGTGCGCATTCGGACACGCCCGTACCCGCCGGAGCGGGTTCGCCGATGTACGTGCCCTACGACGACGGCGTGATCGACCTCACCTAGTCTCCGCGGCGGCCTTGATCCGGCGCAGCGACTCGTTCATGCCGTCGACCAGCTCGGCTTCGAAGCTCGGCACCCCGCCCATCATCGCGTTGACAAGTACGGTCGAGACCTTTTTGACGCCGTTGGGTGCGCGGCGACTCTCGATGACGCGGGTTCCGCCCTCGATCGGCTCCAGCTCGTAGCTCCACTCGGTGCCGTTCAGATCCACCCGGAAGGCCAGTTTGCGTTCCGGGTCGACCGCGGTGATCGTGCTCGTCGTCGGCCATACCTGTAGGCCGCGCCGGTTGAAGTTCACCGTCTTGGCGCCCACCCGCAACGTGCCGAACAGCTTCATGGCCCAGGTCTGGGGACTCCACTGTGGCATCTTCTTCAGGTCGGAGATCAGCGCCCACACCGTCGCCGGCGGCGCGTCGATGTCGATCTGTGCCTGCAGCAGTGGTGCTCCCATATCCGTTGTGCTCCTTCGGGGTTCAGGTGAGGCCCTGCTGGGCGCCGCGGTCTCCGCGCCGGGCGGAGCGACGTTGCAACAGGAAGATGGAGGTGCCGAGCAGGCCGACGCCCAGCCCGGCGACCGTGATCGGCCGCCAATCGTGCAGGCCGGGAACGGTGAACGCGAGCAGCACCGCGACCAACCATCCGGCCGCGATCACCACGATCACCGGCACCGGATCCAGCAGCCGCGCAGGTAGGGCGGGCGGGTCCGGTGCGGTGGCGGGGGTGTTATCGGCCATCGGTTCACAACCTAGCCGATGCCCGCTCGGTATTGTTCAGGCCTGTGACAGACGACGTCGATGCCCGGTTGCCGAGCGATCTGTCGTTGGCCGTCATCCGGCTGGCTCGTCAACTGCGGTTCCGCAGGCCGGATTCACCGGTGTCACTGTCCCAGCTGTCGGCCCTGTCGACCGTCGCCAAGGAGGGCCCGATGACCCCCGGCGCGCTTGCCGCGCGCGAGCGGGTGCGGCCGCCGTCGATGACCCGGGTGATCGCGTCACTGGTCGACCTCGGATTCATCGATCGCACCGCCCATCCCGATGACGGACGCCAGGTGTTGGTGTCGGTGTCGGCCGCCGGCGCCGAACTCCTGGAGGCCGAGCGCCGCGCCAGCCGGGAATGGCTGCAGCAACGGTTGGCCGAGCTGACGTCCGACGAGCGGGCCACCCTGTTGGCCGCCGCCGATCTGATGCTCGCCATCGTCGACGAGGGTGCCTGAACTGGCCGACATCATCGATATCGCGGACGCCGCCGACCCGCGGCTGGACGACTTCCGCGACCTCAACAGCGTGGATCGGCGCCCCGACCTGCCCAGCGGGAAGGGTCTGGTGATCGCCGAGGGTGTGTTGGTGGTGCAGCGCATGATCGCCTCACGGTTCCGGCCTCGCGCGATGCTGGGTACTGATCGCCGGCTCGCCGAACTGGGCGCCGATCTGGACAGGGTCGACGTACCGTTCTACCGGGCCAGTGCCGAGGTGATGGCCGACGCCATCGGTTTTCACCTCAATCGAGGCGTGCTTGCCGCCGCCCGGCGCCCGGCGGAGCTGACGGTTTCCGAGGTGGTCGACGGTGCCCGCACGGTGGCCGTGTTGGAGGGCGTCAACGACCACGAGAACCTGGGGTCGATCTTCCGCAATGCCGCCGGTCTCGGCGTGGACGCTGTCATCTTCGGCACGGGATGCGCCGACCCGCTGTACCGGCGCGCGGTGCGGGTGTCGATGGGGCATGCGCTGCTGGTGCCCTACGCGTGGGCGCCGTCCTGGCCTGCCGACCTGGAAACGCTGCGCGACAACGGTTTCACGGTGCTGGCCATGACGCCGAACCCGGCGGCTCCAACCCTGGCATCGGCGATGGCCGATCTTGCGGGGCAGAAGGTGGCGATGATGGTGGGCGCCGAGGGGCCGGGCCTGAAGGAACACACCATGCGGGCCGCCGATGTGCGGGTGCGCATCCCGATGTCGCGGGGCACGGACTCGTTGAATGTCGCCACCGCCGCCGCGCTGGCGTTCTACGAGCGCGCTAGGTTGCAATGATGAACGAGGCGACACCCTGGGGGACCGGGCTGACGGTGGCGGCATTCGTCGCCGCGGTGGTGGGTGCTGCCATCGTGGTGCTCGGCCTCGGTCTGATTCGCATCCATCCACTGCTGGCCGTCGGGCTCAACCTGGTGGCCGTCGGTGGACTGGCCCCGACGGTCTGGGGCTGGCGCCGGATGCCGGTGCGGCGCTGGTTCGTCCTCGGTTCCGGGGTCGGGGTGGCACTCGGCTGGATCGCGCTGCTGGCCATCGCGATGTCCTAATCGATCAGCGCCGCAGCCAGTTTCGTCTGCCATACGGCTGTGTCGTCGACGCCCAGGATCCGCAGCACCACTTGATCGGCGCCGGCCGCGTGATACCGCGCGACCCGCTCTGCGATGCGGGCCGGGTCGCCCGAGGCGGTGATCCCGTCGAGCAGACGGTCGCTGACCCGGTCGATATCGGTCTCGGAGAAGCCCTGCCGCAACAGGTTCCGCCGATAGCCACCCGGTTCGGCGGCCAGGAACTGCAGCGGCCCCGTGACGGCAGTGCGCACGGTGTCACGTTCGGTCGACGGGATCACCATCAACAGCACGGACAACTGCTTGTCCGGTCCCAGGATCCGGCGGGCGTCGCCGACGTATTCCGGGGTCACCAGATACGGGTACGCGCCGCCGGCCCGTTCCCGGGCCAGGGCCAGCATGTTCGGTCCGAGTGCGGCCAGCGCATGGGCGTCGATACCGGCCGCGTCCAACTCGTCGAGATACCGGGCCACGGTCTGCAACGGCCGAGGACCGTGCGCGCCGCCGATTCCGACCAGGAACCGGCCGGCGTCGACCTCGCCGTGCAACGCGATCACCTCGGCGGCCGGGACCCGCGACACCGGAATGATGCCGGTGGCAACCGGGATCGCGGTGGTGGCCCGCACGGCGGCGGCGACCATCGGCAGCACACCGGATCGCCACAGCGTGGCGTAGCCCAAATCCTCGGCGCGCCTGGTCTCTTCAGAGACCGCAGCGACATCGTCGGTGTACGGCAGGCTGCCGGCCAGCCCGATCGTCGGCGTCATGGCTCAGACGGTAGAACCTCAACGTGACTTCAGGTCAATATCTGCAATGCGGCCGGTAGCGGACCGAGGTGCAGCACGCCGAGGCGCTGGGTGGCCCGGGTCAGGGCGACATACAGTTCGGCAGCACCGCGGGGGCCGTCGGCGATGATCTGCTCGGGGGCGACCACCAGGACGGCGTCGAACTCCAGGCCCTTGGTGTGTGCCGCGGTGACCGTGCCGGGCATCCCCGGCGGGCCGATCACCACGCTGGTGCCCTCGCGCGTCGCCTCATCGTCGACGAAATGCTGTATGGCAGCGGCGAGTTCGTCCTCGGTGACCTGCTTGGCCCAGGGTTGCACGCCGCAGGAACGCACCGACTCCGGCGGGCGGATGCTCGGTGCGAAGTCGGCGAGCACCGCCGCGGCGACGGCCATGATCTCCGCGGGTGTGCGGTAATTGACCGTCAACGGCCGGTACACCCAACGGTCGGCGGCGTACGGCTTGAGCATCTGCTCCCAGGCGGTCGCACCGGCGGCACTGCGGCGCTGGGCGAGATCACCGACGATGGTGAACGATCGGCTGGGGCAGCGGCGCATCAGCACCCGCCAGTCCATCTCCGAGAGTTCCTGCGCCTCATCGACGACGACGTGGCGGTAAGTCCATTCCCGGTCGGCGGCAGCACGTTCGGCGAGTTCGCGGTTGTCGCGTTCGGTGAAGCGGTCGGCCAGTTCCTCGGCGTCGATCAGGTCGGCGGCGATGAGGTGGTCCTCGTCGTCCATCAGATCCTCGCGAGCCACCATCAGATCGAGCACACCCGCCGCGTAGGCCTGCTCCTCCTGACGCTCCCGTTCGGCGGCCAGGTCGACCTTGACGCCGCCCAGCAGATCGACCAGCTCGTCGAGCAGCGGCACGTCGGCCACGGTCCACGCGGCACCGTCGGCGCGATACAGCGCCTGATCTGCGCCTGCCGCCCTGAGCCGTTCCGGTGACTCGTAGAGGCCGGCCAACAGCGTCTGCGGGGTCAGCTCGGGCCACAGCTGGTTCAGCGCCTTGGCCAGCCCCTCGTGATCGTCGAGTTCGTCGAGCAACTCGGAGCGCAGATGCTCCCAGGCCTGCTTGTCCTCGCGGGTCAGCCAGCCCTTCCCGATTCGTGCGATGGCCCGCTCGGTCAACACCCAGGTGATGACGTCGACGAAGGTTGTGCGTGCGTCGTTGTGCGGCAGACCCGTTTCGCGGGCCTCCTGGATCGCCCATTCGGCGGTCTCGGCGTTGATCGACACCGTCACGTCGGCGAGTTTGATCGGCAGCGGTTCCTCCGGCGTGCGCTGGCGGTCGGCGACCGCGGCCTTGAGCACGTCCAGCATGGCCAGCGAACCCTTCATGCGGGTCGCCTCGGGGCTGTCCTCGGCGGTGGTGTGCAGACCAGGGAACAGGTCGCCGGTGGTCAGGAACACCACATTGGTCTCACCGAGCGACGGCAGAACCCGGCCGACGTGGTTCAGGAAGGCCGGGCTGGGGCCGATCACCAGGACGCCGTGTCGCTCCATGCGCTCGCGCTGGGTGTAGAGCAGATAGGCGACGCGGTGCAGAGCCACCACGGTCTTGCCGGTGCCGGGTCCGCCTTCGATGACCAGCACGCCGGGATGGTCGAGCCGGATGATCTCGTCCTGCTCGGCCTGGATGGTGGCGACGATGTCGGTCATGCCCTCGCTGCGCGGCGCGTTGACCGCGGCCAGCAGGGCGGCATCGCCGCGTTCACCCGCACCGGGCCGGCCCAGCACCTCGTCGGTGAAATCGAGGACGTCGCGGCCGCGGGTGTGGAACTGCCGCCGTCGCCGCATGCCCTCCGGGTTGGCGGCCGTCGCGACGTAGAAGGCGCGCGCGGCCGGCGCCCGCCAGTCCAGCAGCAGCGGTTCGTAGTCGTTCTCGTTGTCGAACAGTCCGATCCGGCCGATGTAGGACCGCTCACCTTCGGTGCTTTCCAGCTGCCCGAAACACAGGCCGCTGTCGGCCACGTCGAGGCGGCTGACCTCGCCGGCCAGGGCGCGCACATCGGCGTCACGCTGCACCAGCGTCGCACCGTCCTGCTTGTCGATATCACCGCGCAGCGCGGCGCGATACCGCTCGTCGGCGCGCTTGCGTTCGCCGTCCAGGCGCTTATACAGCGCGGCGACGTAGGCGCGCTCGGCCCGCAGTTCGGCGTTGTGGTCCTGGGAAGTCATGTGCCCCTTGCGTATTCGGGTGGGTTCTGTCATGCGGTGAGCAGCATCTTTGCGGCGGTGCTCGCCCCGTCGGTGCGGATGGTGTGGGCGAGGGCGTTCGCGCGGGACTGCGTCTCGGGGTTCAGTACCAGCGTAAGCGCTTCGGCCAGTGATGCGGGCGTCGGCGTCGGGCCGTCGTGCGCGACGCCGATGCCGAGCGCGGCCACCCGGGATGCCCAGTACGGCTGATCGACGATCTGCGGGACCACGATTTGGGGGACACCGGCAGCGGCGGCCGCGGTCGTGGTACCCGCACCGCCGTGGTGGATCACCGCGGCGGTACGCGGGAACAGCGCCTGCTGATTGATTTCGCCGACGACGAAGCAGTCGTCGGCCGTGCTCGTCAGACCCGCCCAACCGCTGCCCAGCACGACGCGTCGTCCCTGGTCACGGATGGCCTCGATGACGAGTTCGGCGGCGTTCTCGGGTGCGGTGACGCTGCCGAACCCGGCGTAGACCGGTGGCGGCCCGGCTTGCAGAAAGTCCTCCAGCGCCGGCGGCAGCGGACGTTCATCGGGCACGATCCAGGCTCCGGTCTGCACCGGACTGATATCGGCCACCGGCGGCCACGGGCTCAGGATGGGGTCCACGGCGAGCCACGGTTGTTCGGTGAACGTGTGATCGCGCACATTGTCGACCGGGTCCAGACCTGCTTCGTCGCGATGCGCATTGACCGCAACCCCGTAGAGCGCCTGCACCTTGTCGGCGTCCAGTTGCCACAGCTTCTCGTGGTCATCGAGGCCCGCGGGGAACGGCTTACCCGGCCGCGGCAGCGGGTGGTGGTGGGGTGCGGGCAGCACGTGCGGAGTGAACACCGCGCAGCGGTACGGAATTCCGGCCAGTTCGGCCACGGAGCGCATACCTGCCGGCATCAGTCCGGTGCCGACGATCGCATCGCAGCGCCGTGCGGTGTCCAGGGTGCCGAACTGGGTGGCGACCAGCTCGGCCGCCAACGCCGGGGCGTCCGCTGCGGTGGCGCGCCGGACGTGGACCAGTTCGTGCACCGACGGGCCGGTGGGGACCAGTGTCAGGTCGTTGGCGGCGAGCAGGTCGCCGAAGTCCGGCGGTGCACAGAAGACGGCGTCGGCGCCGTGGCGCTGCAACGCCAGCGCCAGTGCGACCAGCGGCTGGATGTCGCCGCGTGACCCGAATGTGTACAGCAGAACGCGCACTGTTCCCCCTCTGATGTGGTGAATCTTGTTCGAGGACAGCGATTCTGCGGCACAGCCCGGGTCTTGCCGCAAGCCCGGGGGTGCGCTATAAATTGAGAGTGGGAAGACGAGATGTCTTCCCTTTTTTGTCGGTCGGGTACGTGTTACCGGCGCGACGCGAGTGTGCCCAGCGCGATGACACCCTGCCTGATCTTCTCGGCCACCGCGGCGGGGTCGGCGTCCCGGAGTTCGAGGATGTTCGACGTGAGCGCGAGGGTGGCGAAGCCGTGTGACATGGACCAGCCGGCCAGGGCGAGCGCGCGGCCTTCTTTTTCGCGTGGATTCTCGGCGCGGCGCTGGCGATGCCGCGTCCCCTGAGGTTCTGAACTGGGGTTTCGCAGTCCGAATGAACTTGTCGGGGCCGCGCGTAGTATAGAACACATGTTCGAAGGATTGGGTGGTGACACGCCGGCGGCGTTGAGTGATGAGGCACTCATCACCGCGGTCTCAGCCGCTACCCGGGCCGAAGCCGCCGCCGCGGCACGCCGATTGGCGTTGATCGCCGAGGCCACCGCCCGCTGGTGCGACGACGAGGACGACGCCTCTGCATCGAAGTTGATCGACGGCTGGGCCCAAGCCAAGGCCCAGATCGGCGCGGCCTGCAACCTCGGTCCGCACGCCGCGAACACCCAGATGCGCATCGGGGTCGCGCTGCGTGAACGGCTCCCGCAGACCGCGGCCATATTCGGCACCGGCGCGATCTCGGCCAAGGTGATCAGTGCAATCACCTGGCGCACCAATCTGGTCACCGACCCGGATGCGTTGGCCTCGATCGATGCCGGGATCGCCGAGAACGCCCACGGGTTCGGCATGCTGTCGGAGAACGCGCTGACCGCGGCCGTCGACTTCTGGGTCCACAAATACGATCCGCTGGCGGTCATCCGGTCCAAGGCCGCAGCCAAGGACCGCTACATCGAATTCGGTGACAACGATGACCCCGACGGTGTCGTGTCCTTCTGGGGTCGGATGCGTACCACCGACGCCAAGATCACCGATGCCCGCGCCGATGAGTTGGCCGGCGGTGTCTGCGCCAATGATCCGCGCACCAAACGGGAACGCCGCGTCGACGCCATCGCCGCGGTGGCGGCCGGCGCCGACCGGCTCACCTGCCTGTGCGGCGAAAGCAGTTGCCCCGGCTCGGGCAAAGACCTGCGCTCCACCGCCGTCAACATCTATGTGCTCACCGGCCAGAACCCCGAGGCCGGAGAAAGTGTCGAACCCGCGACGGGACCCGGGCCGGACGGCGGGCCCGAGCCGGGACCGGTCGGACCCGATCGCGGGCCGGTCGACGGATCCGACGAGGACCAGTCAGCCGAGAAACCGGCCGCGGCTCAAGAGCCCCCGGCCGAAGAACCCGCGTCTGCGGAACCCGCAGCCTCCGTCACGCCCCCGGCGTCACCGGCCGCACCCGCCGCGCTGGCCACCCCGCCCGGCGCCGGAGCCGGCATCTCCCTGGACGGCGCCATCATCCCGGCCCACTTGCTCGCTGAGCTCATCAACACCGGCGCGAAAGTCCGGCCCGTGAGCAGCCCCGTCGAGCTGGGCTCCGAAACCCGATACCGCCCGTCGGCCAAGCTCTCGGCATACGTCCGCATGACCGCCATGACCTGTGCCTTCCCCGGCTGCGGACGCCCCGCGCACAAAGCCGACCTCGACCACGTCACCCCGTGGCCCGCCGGCGCGACCCACCCCGGCAACCTGCGCCCCTACTGCCGTGAGCACCACCTCGTCAAAACACTGAACACCGGCTGGGCCCCCACCGCCCACCCCGACGGATCGACGACGTGGACGGCACCCACCGGCCACACGTACACCACCAGGCCCATGGCAGCGGTCCTGTTCCCGCACAACACGATTCACACCGACATACCGAGAATCCGTCACATCAGCCTCATCGACCATGACGACCGTGTACCCACCCTGCCCACGCGACAGCGCACCCGAAAACAGGATCGCGAATACCGCATCAACGCCGAACGGGCTCGCAACGCACTGCAGATCGCTCTCGACGGCGACCCGCCGTTCTAGGGGATGTGATTGCAGCTCAGCGCTGGGTCCCGGACCGAACACCCAGCAGGACGTCCTCCCAGGCGGGCACAGACGGCTTGGCCTTGCGGGCGCGGCGCGGCTTGGTCGCGGCGGGCTCGGCATCGGCCGCGGGTGCGGGTGCGGGTGCGGGTGCGGTTTCCGGCGAGGTCTCGGACTGTGCCACTGTCGGCTCGGGGGCCGCGGGCTGCGGGGCCGGCACGGGCGGGGGAGTCGGGGCCACCGCCGGCGGCAGGACCGTGGCGGCGGGCGCGGGCGCGGGCACCGGCGGCGTCACCGGACCCGAGACCGGCGCGGCCGGCACCTCGAAGTCCAGCTGTGCCACGGCGGCCACCGGACGCAACGGCCGGGGCGCGAAGTTCGGGTCGATCAGTTCGGACGCGCTGTCATCGAAGGCGACCACGGTGCCGCCGTGCGAGCCGGGCGTGAACCGGAAATGCGCCTGCAGATCCGAGCGGCCCGCCTTCCATGACAGCTGCACGGTCCAGCGACCGTCCTCGTTGCGCCAGGCGTCCCAGCTCGTCGCGTTCGGGTCCAACCCGCGCGAGATCATCGCCGTGGTGACGGTCTCCAGCAGGGTCAGCACCGACGGCCCGTCGGCCAGCACCGGGTGCGCGGCGGTGGCCAGTTCGGCTGCCCGTGCGCGCTCCAGCAGGACAGGGTTGGCGAAGCGGCGGATCCGGTCGATGTCCTCACCGGCGAGCGCGGCGACCTGTTCGACCGATGCGCCGGCGCGAATCCGGGACTGGATCTCCTTGGGGCGCAACCCTGGATTCACCTCGACCTCGATCTCGGTTTGGTTGGACGTCGCCTTGTCGCCGCGCACCGCGGCGCGCAGCCGATTGTCGACACGGAGGGCAAAATTGTCACCGGAGTCGGAGGCTTCGCAGATGATCCGTTTGCCGTCCACATCCAGTCCGACGACCCTGAGTTCCCGCATAGTGACCTCCTTTGCGCACCCTACTTTGTTATGCGCCCGTTACCGCGCAGACACGCAGGGCTAGAGGTGCTCGACGACCCAATCCACGCACTTGGTCAGCGCGGTGATGTCGTCGGGATCCACGGCCGGGAACATCGCGACCCGCAGCTGGTTGCGCCCGAGTTTGCGGTACGGCTCGGTGTCGACGATGCCGTTGGCCCGCAATGTTGCGGCGACAGCGCTTGCATCGACGGCATCGTTGAAGTCGACGGTCCCCACGACCTGCGAGCGCAGCGCCGGATCGGCGACGAACGGCGTCGCGAAGGAGGCTGCCTCGGCCCACGAGTACAGCCGTTGCGACGAGTCCGCGGTGCGGTTGACCGCCCAGTCCAGGCCGCCGTTGCCGTTCAGCCAGTCGAGCTGCTCGGCCATCAGGATCAGGGTGCCGATCGCCGGGGTGTTGTAGGTCTGGTTCTTCAGGCTGTTCTCGACCGCGATCGGCAGCGACAGGAAGTCCGGCACCCAGCGTCCGCTCCCGGCGATCGCCTCGATGCGGGCCAGCGCGGCCGGTGAGAGCACCGCGATCCACAGGCCACCGTCACCGGCGAAGTTCTTCTGCGGCGCGAAGTAGTAGGCGTCGGTGTCGGTGATGTCGACCGGCAACCCGCCGGCCGCCGAGGTGGCGTCGATGAGCACCAGGGCATCGCCCTCGGGGCGCTGCACCGGAACCGCGACGCCGGTGGAGGTCTCGTTGTGTGCCCAGGCCACCACGTCCACCGACGGATCGGACACCGGCTCGGGGGCGCTGCCGGCATCGGCCTTGATGACGATCGGGTCGCCGACGAACGGGTTCTTGGCCACGCAGGAGGCGAACTTCGAGCTGAACTCGCCGTAGGTCAGGTGCAGCGAGCGCTTGTCGACCAGCCCGAATGCCGCGGCGTCCCAGAACGCCGTCGAGCCGCCGTTGCCCAAGATGACCTCGTAGCCGTCGGGCAGCGAGAACAGCTGACGCAGCCCATCGCGCACCCGGCCGACCAGGTTCTTGACCGGGGCCTGCCGGTGCGAGGTGCCGAACAGGTCACCAGCGGCGGCCAGTGCGGCCAGCTGCTCGGGGCGGACCTTGGAGGGGCCGCAGCCGAACCGTCCGTCTTTCGGCTTGATATCGGCAGGAATCGTCAGCTCGGCCATGGCGCCAAGATTATCGGCCCACCCGGCTCAGCCCTGAGCCTGGGGCACCACGTACGTCGGCTGGTAGGGGTTCTGGCCGTTCTCGATGGCCAGCGCGCGCAGGTATGCCTCCACATTGGGATAGCCGGCGATCTCGGCCTGCTTCTGCAGGGCTACCTGACGGGCCAGTTCGGTCTGGGCCTGCGCGGCGGCCCGGTCCGCCTCGGCCTTGGCCCGGGCGGCGTTGGCGTCGGCCACGCCCTTGGCCTCGGCGGCGCGCGCGTCGGCGATGGCCTTCTGCTCGGCGATGATCGCGTCCTTGAGTCCCTGGTCCACCGGATCCGGCTTCATGACGGTCACCTGGAAGTTGGTGAAGAACTCCTTGCCGTCGGTGCGCGACCGGGAGGCCCCCGGCAGCGCATCGCGCAGCGCGTTCTGGAATTCGATGCGGACCTTCTCGTCGTTCCAGATCTCGCGCCACGTGTACTTCTGCGCGACGCTGATCAGCACCTGCTCGGCGGGTTGGCCGATGGCGTAGCGCAGCAGATTCACCCACCCGGTGGTGACCAGGCCCTCGTCGTCGAGCCAGCCCTGGTACTTGGTGCCGAAATCGCGGTGGAAGTCCATCAGCATGGTGCAGTCGGTGGTCAGGTCGAAGGTGATGACGACTGGCACCCGCAGTTCGGCCGGTGCCGTCGCATTGGACACCACGATGGTCGGGTCGGCCTCGGAATCCGGGCTGCCGGTGGCGTCCCAGCTGATCTGCCGCGACGGGTAGCGGTAGGCCTTGAAGCCCCCGGGCGGGTTGAACTCCGAGGTCTCGGGCTCGATACAACCCTCGACCTTGGGATCGGTGGGGATCAGGACGTAATCGTCGACCTTGACCGCGGTCTGTCCCGGCCCGATCTGGGTGGCGCACGAGGACAGGATGATCGCGCCGATGACGAGGACGATGAGGCCCACCGCGATCAGCACGAATTTCTTCTTGCCGCCTACCCGGGAAGTCGTGCCGCTGATATCGACGCGCTTCTTCGTATTCATGAGCATCCCCGTCCGCCGACAATGACGGGCGAATCTTAGCTACAACTGTGACACTTTTGCCGCTTCAGCGGTGAGGAAGCCGTGAATGCGTTCGGCCAGTTCCCTCGGCGCATCCTCCGGCACGAATGTGCGGGCGCCGTCCAGCATCTCGAATCGGGCGCCGGGGATGGTGGCCGCCAGACGGCGTCCACCGCGGCGAGAGAACCACGGATCGGACGCACCCCACAGAATCAGGGTGGGGCGGACAAAGTTTCGTAGCCGACGGGCGGCGCGCAGGGTGTGCTTGGGTCGGGTGCCTCGGAAGAACTGGATGAGCTGACGACGAATCCGGGCATCGGTCAGCATCGGGCGCAGGTATGAGTCGCGGATCGGTGCCGGCAGCGCAGTGCGCGCCACCGACCAGAAGAACGGTCCGTGTACCGCGCGCCATCGGAATGCCAAGGCGATCTGGTTGTCGAGTCCGGGGATGGCGGCCAGCCAGCGCACCGGCTTCAGGTAGCGCGGCGGAAACTGCAGGTACTGATCACAGGAGGTGAGCACCAGCGCGGCGATCCGTTCGGGATGGTCCGCGGCCAGCATCTGGCTGATCGCGCCGCCGGCGTCGTTGGCCACTACGACCACCCGGTCCAGGCCCAGTGCATCGAGGAACGCCACGATGATCGCAACGACGCCGGGCGGGGTGACGTCGGTGCCGGCGTTCATCGGCAGGGTGTGCGATCCCATCGGCAGATCGGGGGCGATCAGCCGGTATCCGCCGGTTGCTGCCAGTACGGGTACGACATTGCGCCACAGATCGGCGTTGACCAGACCGCCGTGTACGAACAACACCGGCATCCCGTCCCCGCGTTCGCGGTAGACCACGGGGCCCTGTGGCAACTCGACGGTGTGCTCGGTGCCCAGTTCGGTGGAGATCGCCATGTCAGCCCCGACGTGCCCGGGCCAGTGCGATGGTCACGCGCGGTGCGCCCAGCAGCAGGCGCAGCTTGGCCCGCAGTTCGTCAGCTGATCGCACGGTCAGGAAGGTCTCGGCGCGGTGCTCGACGACCAGGCCGTCGTCGCCGAAGCGCCACGATTCGATGCCGCGACAGCGCCGATGCGAACCGAAGGTGCCCTCCCACCGGTTGACGATCGTGTCGGCATCGGCGGCGACGACGCTCTTTCGGACCGTGAATCCTTGTTTTGCTCCGGCGCCCAGGACGGCGGACCACGCCGCGGCGATCTCGTGGACGCCCCGGTGCAGCTCGACGGCGCCGTCGGTGACGAGTTCCAGGGTGGCGTCGGGCGCGTAGACGGCCGCCGTGCCGACGGCGTCATGACTGTTGGTCAGGCGCTCCGCGGTGGCGACGAACGCCGCTGCGTCGGGTGGCCGAAGGAGTGGAGAAACTGGTGTCGCAGTCATGTGAGGCCTTTCTTGTAACCGTTGCAAGAAGTGAAACTAACTTCGGTCGGCAGTTTTTGCAATGCTTGCAAGATGGATCCGAGAGCCAAGCGCACCGTGGACGCCCTGCTCGACGCCGCCGAGCGGGCGTTCGCCGAACGGTCTCTGGGTGATGTCACGGTCGAGGAGATCGCCGCGGCGGCGGGGGTGGCGGTGGGATCGATCTACAACCACTTCGGTTCCAAGGCCGGTCTGCACGCCGCCCTGGTGGAACGCGCGCTGACCGTCGACCGCGAGCACATGGACCGCGCCTATGTGGACGGGCGTCCGCCGGTCGATCAAATCCGTTCGGCAGCAATGGAGTACATGGCATTCGCCCTCGAGCAGCCCGAGCACTTCCGAATGTTGGCATTCCCGCCGGACCCAGGCCGCTACCCCGCCGGTCAGCGCACCGCGCAGGTGCTCGCGCAGCGCGTCGGAGAACAGAACGATCGGTTGGTGGCGGCCATCCGCGCCGGCGTTGCTGCAGGCGACCTGCGGCCCGTCGACGCCGAACAGACGGCGACTGCGCTGTGGGCTGCGTGGAACGGGATCATCAGTCTGGCGTGGCGGCCCGACGCGCTGCGGCGCGACCACGATGAGCTGCGCGAGCTGCTGCGGGTGGCCGTCGACGTGGTGGAGCACGGTCTGCTGGCGCGACCGTGAAAGGTGACCGCAGTCACATGTGATGTGGATAACCCGGCTGCGGCACACCTCCGGGAAGCCCCTGTTTAATTACTGGGACCGCGGGTACTGTCCTTAGACACCGAGCGATCGAATGTAAACACCACGGTAGGGCAGGGAGGCCTCGACATGGCTGTCAAAGAAGCCAGGACGCGTGTGATCCGGCGGTGGCGCAAGAACATGGACGTCCGCGATGACACCGAGTACGTGGAGATGCTGGAGACGCTGTCCGAGGGTTCGGTGCGGCGCAGCTTCAACCCGTTCAACGACATCGAATGGGACTCGCCCGAGTTTGCCGTGATCCCCAATGACGAGCGTTGGATCCTCCCCGCGACCGACCCGATCGGTGGTCATCCCTGGTATCAGGCGCAGCCCGTCGAGCGGCAGATCGAGATCGGGATGTGGCGTCAGGCCAACGTCGCCAAGGTCGGCCTGCACTTCGAGAACATCCTCATCCGCGGTCTCATGGAGTACTCGTTCTGGGTGCCCAACGGCTCCCCGGAGTACCGGTACTGCCTGCACGAATCGGTCGAGGAGTGCAACCACACCCTGATGTTCCAGGAGATGGTCAACCGGATGGGCGTGGACGTTCCCGGTATGCCCAAGCTGCTCAAGTGGGTGCAGCCGGCGATCCCGCTGGCCGCCGGCCCGTTCCCCATCCCGTTCTTCTTCGGCGTGCTCGCCGGTGAGGAGCCCATCGACCACACCCAGAAGAACGTCCTGCGTGAGGGCAAGGCGCTGCATCCGATCATGGAGCGCGTCATGGCGATTCACGTCGCCGAGGAGGCGCGCCACATCTCCTTCGCGCACCAGTACCTGCACAAGCGGGTGCCCGAGCTGCGTCGCAAGCAGCGCTGGATGCTGTCGATCTTCGTGCCGCTGACCATGCGCATCCTGTGCTCGGCGATCGTGGTGCCGCCGCGGGAGTTCTGGAAGGAATTCGACATCCCGCGCTCGGTGCGCAAGGAGATCTTCTTCAAGGCACCGGAATCGCGGATGTTCCTGCGCAACATGTTCTCCGATGTGCGCATGCTCTGCCACGACACCGGCCTGATGAACCCGATCGCCAAGCTGGTCTGGAAGCTGTGCAAGATCGACGGTCCGCCGGCGCGCTACCGTAGCGAGCCCGCACGCGAGCACCTGGTCAGCGTGGCCTAGTCCGGGACATGCCGCACGTCATCACCCAGTCGTGTTGCAGCGACGGGTCCTGTGTCTACGCTTGCCCGGTCAACTGCATCCATCCCTCACCGGATGAGCCGGGCTTCGCCACCGCCGAGATGCTCTACATCGATCCGCAGGCGTGCGTCGACTGCGGAGCCTGTGTGAGCGCCTGCCCGGTCGGCGCCATCTCGCCGGACAGCAAGCTGACCGAGAATCAACTGCCGTTCATCGAGCTGAACGCCGCGTTCTATCCCAAGCGTGAGGGCAGGGTCCCGCCGACGTCCAAGCTGGCGCCGGTGCTGGAGGCGCCGCGGATCGAGCCACGCAAGGGCCCGCTGACCGTCGCGATCGTCGGCTCCGGGCCGGCCGCCATGTACGCCGCAGACGAACTGCTCACCCAGCGAGGGGTCCGGGTGAACATGTTCGAGAAACTGCCGACGCCGTATGGCCTGGTCCGGGCCGGTGTGGCGCCCGATCATCAGAGCACCAAGCGGGTCACCCGGCTGTTCGACCGGATGACCGAGGCGGCCGGATTGCGACTCTTCCTCAATGTCGAAGTGGGCAAGCATCTCTCGCATGCCGACCTGCTGGCCCATCACCATGCCGTGCTCTACGCGGTCGGCGCGCCAAACGATCGCCGCCTCGACATCGACGGGATGGACCTGCCGGGCACCGCCACCGCGACCGAGGTCGTCGCCTGGTTCAATGCCCATCCCGACTTCACCGAACTGGCCGTGGACCTCAGCCATGAGCGCGTCGTGATCGTCGGCAACGGCAACGTCGCTCTCGATGTGGCGCGCATACTCAGCACCGACCCGGATGTGCTGGCGCGCACCGATATCGCCGACCACGCACTGGCGGCGCTGCGCTCATCGAACGTGCAGGAGGTCGTCATTGCGGCCCGCCGCGGACCGGCCTTCTCCGCCTTCACCCTGCCCGAGTTGATCGGGCTGACGGCCAGTTGCGATGTGGTGCTCGACGCGGCCGATCACCAACGGGTGATCGCGGATCTGGCCGCCGTGACCGATCCGCTGACCCGCAACAAGCTGGAGATCCTGGCCAAGCTGGGTGACGCGTCCGCGCCGATCCGTCGGCCACGAATCCGGTTGGCCTACAACGTCACGCCGCAGCGTGTGCTCGGCGAGGGCCGGGTCACCGGCATCGAATTCGCCGGCGGCACCGTGATCGAAGCCGGGATGGTGCTCACCTCCATCGGCTACCGCGGCAAGGCGATTGCGGATCTGCCGTTCGACGAGGCGGCCGCCGTGGTGCCCAATCAGGGTGGCCGGGTGGACGGTTCGGCCGGAGCGTATGTGGCGGGCTGGATCAAGCGTGGCCCGTCCGGATTCATCGGCACCAACAAGTCGTGCGCGGCCGAGACCGTGCGCACCCTGGTGGAGGACTACAACCGAGGACGGCTCGGCGACCCGGATCACAGGCCGGCGGCGCTGGACAAGCTCGTCCGAAGCCGCCAGCCCGCGGTTGTTGACGCCGCGGGCTGGCGTGCCATCGATGCGGCCGAGATCGCGCGCGGCGGCAGCACGCGGCCGCGTGACAAGTTCACCGCGGTGTCCGACATGCTCGACGCGGCGGCCACGGCGCCGCGGCCGACGCTGGGCAAGCGGCTGCTGGCGGGGCTGCGGCGTTAGCCACGGGGGATCGGCCGGTCACGGGAATTCTTGAACGGCCTTCTGCAGCTCCTCGTCGCTGACCTCACGCACCGGCTGCCCCATCGACCACTTGTGGCCGAACGGGTCGCGTACCACGCCGTACCGGTCGCCCCAGAACATGTCCTCGACGCCCATCACGACCTCGGCGCCGGCCGCGACGGCCTGGGCGAACACGGCATCGACATCGGCGACGGCGAGATGGATGGTGACCGGCGTCCCGCCGAGTGACTTCGGGGTCTCCGACTGTCCGTCGCAGTACTCGGGGTAGTCGTCGTTCAGCATCACGGTGGAACCGTTGATCTGCACGGCGGCGTGCACCAGGCGGCCGTCCGGGCCGGGCATCCGGCCCAGTTCGGTAGCACCGAATGCCTTCACATAGAAGTCGATGGCGGCGGCACCGTCGTCGACGACGAGATGCGGCATGACGGCGGGGGTGACTTCGATGGCCATGATTTCTCCTTCGCTGGGGAACGTGACGATCTGTAGACCGGGGCGCTGTCGGAAATTCATCGCGGGCGGGGAATACAGGTAGATACCTACGCTATGGCTCTGACAACATCGGCGTGACGCTGAGGGCATGGACGAACGACAGCCGCCGGTGCCACGTAACCCGATGCCGCTGCGCCGGCAGATCAAGGCGCTGCGCAGCTTCACCGCTACCTCACCGCAGGCCGGCCACGACATCCTGGGGCAGACGGCGGAGTTCGCGGACCGGACCGTCATGCATCGCGAGATGCGCTACGTACTGGGCAGGAGCCTGTTCGACGTCGTGCACGACGAATGGCTGCCGCGTCGCCGAGCACTGCAGCCGCTGTTCACCAAGAAGCAGGTGCGCAGTTTCGGTGGGCACATGACGCAGGCGGCACAGTCGGTGGCGGATGCCTGGACCGAGGGGCAGCGTTTGGACCTGGACGTGGAGTGCCGGCGGTTGACCATGCGCGCGCTGGGACGTTCGGTGCTCGGTATCGAACTGGACCGGCGCGCCGAGGCCATCGACGCGCCGATGCGCGCCGTGCTGACCTATATCGCCGACCGGGCCTCCTCGCCGATCCGCTGTCCGCGTTGGTTGCCCACCCCGGCGCGGGCACGAGCCCGGGCGGCCAGCGCCGTCCTGCACGAGCTCGCCGACGATGTGTTGCGCGCCTGCCGCGCCGACCCGCAGCTGGACGCTCCGCTGGTGCGCGCCCTGCTGGCCGCGCAGGACCCGCAGACCGGAAAGGGATTGACCGACGCCGAGATTCGTGACGAGCTGATCGTATTCATCGCTGCCGGGCATGACACGACGGCGACCACGTTGACCTACGCGCTCTGGCAGCTGGGCCGTCATCGGCGCATCCAGGAGCGGGTCCGTGCGGAGGTCGCCGAACTCGGTGACCGGCAGCTGACCCCGGATGACGTCGGCGCGTTGGGCTACACCGTGCAGGTGCTGCATGAGGCGTTACGGCTGTGCCCACCCGCCCCCGGAACCGCCCGCACGGCGCTGCAAGACCTGGTGATCGACGGTCACCGTGTCCGGGCGGGCACCACCGTGCTGTTCGGAATCTATGCCGTACAGCGTGATCCGGCATTGTGGGACCGTCCGCTGATATTCGATCCGGACCGGTTCGGGCCGGCGGCCGCAAGATCGATCGGTGGCAGTACCTGCCGTTCGGTGCCGGCCCGCGCTCGTGCATCGGCGACCATTTCGCCATGCTCGAGGCCACGTTGGCGCTGGCAACCATCGTGCGCGGCACCGAAATACGTTCGTTGGCATCCCAGTTCCCGATGGCGACACCGTTCACACTGGTGGCCGGCGCCACCGTGCCGGCTGAGGTGTCGTGGCGGCGTCAGACCATCGAGTATCCGACGGGCAACGTGGCCCGCCCCGTCATCGCCGCCAGCAGCTGCGCGCCCTGACCCGAGCGCGCCGCGACCCGGGCCGCCAGCACGGCAGCGGCCTCCAGCGCATCGGCCGGCGGCACGTAGGGCACACCGGTCGCGCGCGCGATGTCCAGCCCGTGCACGACGAGCTCGAAGACACGGGTCAGCAGATAATCCGACAGCCGGATACCGATACCGGCGATGACCGCGATCGCCGGATCGCCGGCCGCGTCCACGTCGGCCAGTGCCCGGGATACCAGGGCCGAGACCGCGGCGGCCGGGTCCGCACCCAGATCCCGGCCGGCCTGTCTGCCCCGCTCATTGACGGCATCGGCACCGGCGGCGGCGCTGAAATCGCGTACGGCGAGGTAGTAGCCGGCGGCGTCGACGAGCTCACCGGCCGGCGCGGGCTGCTGCAGGTAGTCGATCACCGTGACCAGCGACCGCGAGGTGTGCCCGACCAGCGCCCGCAGATCCCAGTCACCCAAACCCGGCCCGTCCCAGTTGGAATCGGGAAGCGATCGCACCAGCGTCTCGAAGGAACGCGCCGCTGCGACAAAGGTGACCGCCGTCATGATGAGAATTCTCGCACCATCGAGTCGCAGGCGCCGTGGGCGTACCGTTTTGCGAATGGAACCGGATGAGCTGGCACGGATGCGTGCCGAGTACGGATCGGTGGAAAAGGACGGCAGCGCGGACCTGGACGCCGACTGGTTGGCGCAGGGGTGGTTGGCCCTGTTCCATCACTGGCTGGCCGATGCCCGGGCGGCCGGGTTGTCCGAACCCAACGCGATGGTGGTCGGCACCGTCGACGCCCAGGGCCGGCCGATGACGCGCACGGTGTTGTGCAAGAGCGCGACCCAGGACGGCATCACGTTCTTCACCAACTATGAATCGGACAAGGGCGAGCAGCTGGCAATACAACCGTATGCCTGCGCAACGTTCCCCTGGTACGCGCTGGGACGCCAGATCCACGTGCGCGGTCCGGTGGTCAAGGTGTCGCAGGCTGAGACCGCCGACTACTGGACCAAGCGACCGCGCGGATCACAGTTGGGAGCGTGGGCGTCGCATCAGTCCCAGCCGATCGCGTCGCGGGCCGTGCTACTGGACCAACTGGCCGATGTCACCGCACGTTTCGCCGAGTTCGACGCGGTCCCGGTGCCACCGAACTGGGGCGGATACCTGATCGCACCCGAGGTCGTCGAGTTCTGGCAGGGGCGGGAAAACCGCGTGCATAACAGGATTCGCGTCACCGATGGCGGCGCCCGCATCGAACGGTTGCAGCCCTAGGTGCCGTCCGAGTGACGCAGGCGACGGGCAAACCTGCCCTCGTCTCACAGCGGCGCGGGTTACCATCCTGTCGTGGCTGCGGCGAACAGGGAAACCGATCTCGGTTTGCGCGAACGTAAGAAGCAGCGGACCCGGGCGACGTTGATCGACGCCGCGCTGGAACTGTGCCTGCGCCAAGGCTACGAATTGACCACGGTCGACCAGATCGCCGCGCTGGCCGATGTGTCCCCGCGAACCTACAGCCGGTACTTCGCCACCAAGGAAGCCGTCTTCCTCACGCTGCTGGAGGAGCTGTCGGAGGAGATCGCGCTGGAACTACGCCGGTTGCCGCGCAACGTCGGCCCCGTCGAGGCTTTGCGTGCCGCGCATGTGGCGGTGCTGACCCGCACGGCGACCGGTGGCGCCGGCCGGCTGACCAGTGAGCGTGTGGTGTTGATCCTGCGCATCATCAACGGGGCGGATGCGTTGCGGCAGGGCGCATTCGAATTCCGCAACGACAGTGTCATCGCCGCGCTGGCCGAGCAGATGAATGTCGCCCCGGACGATCGCCGGATGCTGCTGGGGGTTTCGCTGTTCTCGGCCATCATCATCGCCGCCTGCGGTGACCTGGTCGCCGACGGCGACGGCATCACGCTGGGGCCGATGGTCATGGTGGAGCGGCTCAACCGCGCCTGCGAGCACGTCGCCGGATTTGCCGGCGAACTGTTCGGCACCGACCCCGCTGCGGTGCCGCTGACCGCCGAGGCACCGCTTGTGGCGCCGGCCGACACCGATGTCCCGGCCAATGTCTGAACGCCCCGAGGGGCTGCGAGTACGTAAGAAGTTACGGACCCGGGCGACGTTGATCTCCACCGCGGCCGACCTGTGCCAGCGGCAGGGTTACGACAACACCACCGTCGAGCAGATCGCGGCCGCCGCCGAGGTGTCACCACGCACGTTCAGCCGCTACTTCCCGACCAAGGATGCGGTCGTCATCGCCATCGTCGAGGACACCGCGGCCTACGTCGCCAAGGAACTCGACAGCCTGCCGCGCGACATCACCGAGTACGAGGCCATGCTGCGGGCGCATCTGCTCGCCCTGCGACGCGGGCCCGGCGGTGAGCAGACGGCAATCTTCAAGCGGATGGCGGCGCTGATCCAGATCGTCAACTCCTCGGCGAGCCTGGGCGTGACCGCGATCCCGTTCCGGGCGCAGAAGGACCGGTTCCCGACCGTGCTCGCGGTCGCGCGACGGATGGGTCTGTCCACCGACCACGACGCGGTGTACCTGGTTCTGGAGACCTGGACTGTGGTGATGAACACAGCGTGCCACGGTCTCGGCACCCCCGGGTTCCCGCCGATCGAGCCCGAGATCGTCGCCGAACGCATCCAAGCCGCCTATGACCTGCTGGTCCGCACCTGGCGGCCGTGGACCACGCCCGCCCCGGAAGAGGCCATACCCGGCGGTGAACCCCCCGCGGGCGCGACGTAACGTTAGCGACTACCGTCCAGTAGTGACGCGCAGCCCACACCGCAGAAGGGGTTCCAGTGGCCGAAAACTCCAGCCCTGACCAGACAGCGACGCTGTCGTATCCGGGCGGTCAGATCGACCTCGACATCGTGCACGCGACCGAGGGATCGGACGGCATTGCCCTCGGATCACTGCTCGCCAAGACCGGTTACACCACGTTCGACGGCGGTTTCGTCAACACCTCGTCGACCAAGAGCGCCATCACCTACATCGACGGTGACGCCGGAATCCTGCGCTACCGCGGCTACCCGATCGAGCAGCTCGCCGAGCAGTCGACCTTCATCGAGGTCAGCTACCTGCTGATCTACGGTGAGCTGCCGACCACCGAGCAGCTGGAGAAGTTCACCAACCAGATCCAGCGGCACACCCTGCTGCACGAGGACCTCAAGCGCTTCTTCGACGGTTTCCCCCGCAACGCGCACCCGATGCCGGTGCTGAGCTCCGCGGTCAACGCGTTGAGCGCCTACTACCAGGATTCGCTGGACCCGCTGGACAACAAGCAGGTCGAGCTGTCCACCATCCGGCTGCTGGCCAAGCTGCCGACCATCGCCGCCTACGCCTACAAGAAGTCCGAGGGTCAGCCGTTCCTCTACCCGGACAACTCGCTGACGCTGGTGGAGAACTTCCTGCGGATGACGTTCGGCTTCCCGGCCGAGCCGTATGAGGTCGATCCGGAGATCGTCCGCGCTCTGGACATGCTGCTGATCCTGCACGCCGATCACGAGCAGAACTGCTCCACCTCGACGGTGCGGCTGGTCGGCTCGTCGCAGGCCAACCTGTTCACCTCGATCTCCGGCGGCATCAACGCGCTGTGGGGCCCGTTGCACGGCGGCGCCAACCAGGCGGTGCTGGAGATGCTGGCCAAGATCCACGACGGCGGCGACGATGTACAGACCTTCGTCAAGAAGGTGAAGAACCGCGAGGACGGTGTGAAGCTCATGGGCTTCGGACACCGCGTCTACAAGAACTACGACCCGCGCGCCCGCATCGTCAAGGAGCAGGCAGACAAGATCCTCGGCAAACTCGGCGTGGAGGACCCGCTGCTGGGCATCGCCAAGGAGCTCGAGGAGATCGCGCTCACCGACGACTTCTTCGTCGAGCGCAAGCTCTACCCGAACGTCGACTACTACACCGGCGTGATCTACCGCGCGATGGGCTTCCCGACCCGGATGTTCACCGTGCTGTTCGCCCTGGGCCGGCTGCCGGGCTGGATCGCGCACTGGCGTGAGATGCACTCCGAGCCGGGCAAGATCGGCCGTCCGCGCCAGATCTACACCGGTTACACCGAGCGCAACTACACCGACCTCGGCAACCGCTGACCACTTCCCGCCCAACCGAACAAACGGGCGGGAAAGTGCGAGTGATCTTCGCCATTGCGTCGATCTCGGCGCAAGGTTGGCTTGACCGCTGAACAGTTGTAGTTACACAATATTTGTGTGAATACAACTATCAGCACGCTGACGCCGCGGCGCAAGGCCATCATCCTGGCGTCCTGCTGCCTCAGCCTGCTGATCGTGTCGATGGACGCCACCATCGTCAACGTCGCCATCCCCTCGATCCGGCAGGACCTCGGCGCGTCGGCATCGGCGCTGCAATGGGTGATCGACGTCTACACCCTGGTGCTGGCCTCGCTGCTGATGCTCTCCGGCGCCATGGGCGACCGCTTCGGACGCCGCCGGGTGTTCCAGATCGGGCTGACGGTGTTCGCGCTGGGCTCGTTGCTGTGCAGCCTGGCACCCGGTATCGAGGCCCTGATCGGTGCCCGCTTCCTGCAGGGCATCGGAGGCTCGATGCTCAACCCGGTGGCGCTGTCCATCATCTCCCAGATCTTCACCGGCCCGGTCGAACGCGCTCGCGCCCTTGGCATCTGGGGTGCGGTCGTCGGCATCTCGATGGCGCTCGGGCCGACCGTGGGCGGGCTGCTCATCCACGTGATCAGCTGGCGGGCGGTGTTCTGGATCAACCTGCCGATCTGTCTGGCCGCCATCGTGCTGACGGCGATCTTCGTGCCCGAGACCAAATCCTCGACCATGCGCAATGTCGATCCGATCGGCCAGCTGCTGGCGGTGCTGTTCCTGTTCGGCACGGTCTTCACCTTGATCGAGGGACCCGCGCTGGGTTGGGACGACCCCCGCGTCATCGCCGTAGGAGTCGCCGCGGTGCTGGCCTTCGTCACCTTCCTGCGCTACGAGTCACGCCGCACCGACCCGTTCATCGATCTGCGGTTCTTCCGCAGTGTGCCGTTCACCGCGGCCACCGTGACGGCCATCTGCGCGTTCGCCTCCTGGGGCGCGCTGCTGTTCATGATGTCGGTGTATCTGCAAGGCGCCCGGGGCTTCTCGGCCATGCAGACCGGCCTGATCTACCTGCCCATCGCGGTCGGCGCGTTGGTGTTCTCGCCGTTGTCGGGACGCCTGGTGGGTCGCTACGGCGCGCGTCCGTCGCTGCTGACCTCCGGGGTGCTGATCGCGCTCGCCTCGACGGTGCTGGTGGTGCTGCCGGGTGACGCACCGGTCTGGGCGCTGCTGCTGGTCTTCGGGCTGTTCGGCATCGGGTTCTCGATGGTCAACGCGCCCATCACCAACGCCGCCGTGAGCGGCATGCCGCTGGACCGGGCGGGTGCCGCGTCGGCGGTCACCAGCACCAGCCGCCAGATCGGGGTGAGTATCGGTGTGGCGCTGTGCGGTTCGATCGCCGGTGCCGCGCTGGCGGGAACCGCTGACTTCGCGGTCGCGGCGCGGCCGCTGTGGCTGATGTGCGTGGGGCTGGGTGTGGTGATCATCGTGCTCGGCGTGGTGTCGACCTCGTCGCGCGCGCTGGAGTCTGCGCGACGACTCGCGCCGCTGATCGAGGGACCGAAGGCGCACGCCGATGTCCGATGACCCCGCCGACGAGGTGTGGCGACTGATGGCCCCTCTGGTGATCAACAACCACGACAGCTGGAAGCGTGCCGTGGTGGAACGGACCGGCCTGCCGTTCAGCCGCATTCGCATTCTCAGCCGGCTGGGCAAGGGGCCGCTGTCGGTCAAGCAGATCGCCGCGGCGGCCACCATCGACGCCCCCGCGGCCACCGTCGCGGTGAACGATCTGACCGAACGCGGCCTGGTGGTGCGTGAGACCGACCCGGCCAACCGCCGCTCCAAGACGGTGTCGCTGACGCCGGCCGGACGCAAACTGCTGGGAATCATCGAATCCGTCGAGGACCCGGCGCCGCCGCCGCTGCGCGCGCTGAGCTCCACCGATCTGGCTGTGCTGCAGTCGATCCTGGCCAAGGTACGCCCGGACTAACCCTTCAGGACCGCCATCGCGGCATTGTGCCCGCCGATCCCGGACACCGCACCACCGCGACGGGTCCCGGCGCCGCACAGCAGGATCGCGTCGTGCCCGGTGGCCACACCCCAGCGCCGAGCCGGGGTACTCAGGTCCTCGTCGTCCTCGGCGAACGGCCAGCCCAGCGCGCCGTGGAAGATGTTGCCCGCCGGCATGCCCAGTGCGTCCTGCAGATCGGTGGTGGTTTTGGCCTCCACGCACGGCCGGCCATGCCGATCGGTCATCACCACATCCTGAATCGGTTCGGCAAGCACCGAATTCAGTGAATGCAGAGCTGCTGCGGCCAGCTTGACTCGAGCGGTGTCGGGGTCCAGCTCGTCCAGCAGGCGGTGCGGGGTGTGCAGACCGAACACCGTCAGCGTATGCGCACCCGCCTGGCGCAGCGGTTCGGACAGAATGCTCGGATCGGTCAGCGAATGACAGTAGATCTCGCACGGCAGCGGCTCCGGTACGACTCCGGAACGCGCTGCAACATAGGCGGAATCGAGCTGCCGCAGCGTCTCGTTGATGTGGAACGTGCCACCGAAGGCCTGCTCGGGTGACACGGTGGTGTCCCGCAGCCGAGGCAGTCGGGTGAGCATCAGGTTGACCTTGATCTGCGCGCCCGGTGCCACCGGAGGCTCGGGTTCGCCCAGCAGCCGGGCCAGCACCGCCGGCGCCACCCCGGCCAGCACGTGCCGGGCGCGCACGCTGTGCTCGGCATCGGCTGTGCGGTAACGCACTTCGCCATCGGGGCTGATCGCGTACACCTCGGCCCCGGTGGTGATCTCCGCGCCGTACCCGCAGGCGGCGGCGGTCAGGGCCCCGGTCACCGCGCCCATCCCGCCGACGGGCACATCCCAGTCGCCGGTGCCCCCGCCGAGCAGGTGATACAGCAAGCACACGTTCTGGATCAGCGACGGATCGTCGGTGGCGGCGAAGGTGCCGATCAGGGCGTCGGTGGCCATCACACCGCGGACCAGGTCGCTGCGCACCGCGGCGCCGATCGTCTGGCCGACGGGCTGTTCCAGGAACTCGTGCCAGGCGGCCGCGGCCGTCGGATCCCCGCCGGCCAGCACCCGTTCCCGCGCCGCCGAGCGCGTCAGCAGCGGAGACAACAGCGTCGGCCACAGCGCGCCGGTGACGATCCGTGCCCGGCGGTAGAACTCGGCGAACCGGACCTCGTCATCGGCGGCGCCGACGGCGGCGAAGGTGTTCTCCCGTCCGATCAGCAGGCCCGTCGAACCCCCGGTCGTCGGGTCGGGCGTATAGAACGAGTAGCGGCGTTTGGCCAGCCGGAACCGGGCCCCCAGATCGTCGATGATCCGGCGGGGCAGCAGGCTCACCAGATAGGAGTACCGCGACAGCCGGGCGTCGACGCCGTCGAAGGCGTGCGCCGACACCGCCGCACCGCCGACGTGGTCGAGCCGCTCGAGGACCCGGACGCGCCGGCCCGCCTGGGCCAGATATCCGGCCGCGACCAACCCGTTGTGCCCACCGCCGACAATGACGATGTCCAGATCTGTGTCCGCTTTCATGGCCACAAGTGCAGTGTGCCCGACTACGGTGGGAAACCGTGGCAACGAAACCTGAGATCGAATTTCCGGACGGCCCGGCACCGACCGAGCTGACCATCGAGGACATCACCGTCGGCGAGGGTGCCGAGGCGGTGCCCGGCGGGACCGTCGAGGTGCACTACGTGGGTGTCGAGTACGACAGCGGTGAGGAGTTCGACAGTTCCTGGAATCGCGGTGAGTCAATCGAATTCCCGCTGCGTGGCCTGATCCAGGGCTGGCAGGACGGCATCCCCGGGATGAAGGTCGGCGGCCGACGCAAGCTCACCATCCCGCCCGAGCAGGCCTACGGTCCGGCCGGTGGCGGGCATCGGCTCTCGGGCAAGACGCTCATCTTCGTCATCGACCTGCTCGGCGCCCGCTGAGCAGTGGCTATGGCGGCTCCTGCGACGCGTTGGTACCGGCGCCCGCCGGGAGCCGGCTGGCTGGCGGCACTGATCGTCGTGCCGTTGGGGATCGGCGTGATCGGGTGGACGGGCGCCGAGTCGGCGGGTCCTGAGCAGGCGCTGCCCAATGCGTCCGTCACCCTGACACCGGCGGACCTGGCCGCACCCGACGAGATGCTGGCGCCGTTCTCGTTGCGGCGCAAGGCCGATGACGTCGTCCTGTCCGGCCAGCTGCCCGACCAGGCCTCGGTGGCGTTTGCTCTGGACCTGGCCAGGACGCAGTTGCCGGGCACCACGGTGCTCGACATGCTGACCCCGATCGCGGGCGTCACCGCCGCCGATCTGACCGGGCTGGACGCGGTGCTGGCCGCCGGTGCGCCGTTGTCCGACTTCGGCTTCAGCATCGAGGGCGGCGAGGTGGTGCTGTTCGGCACCGCGCAAACGGACGCAGCCAAGCTGGAGCTTGAGGAGGCGGTGCGCGCCGCATGGCCGGATCTCGAGGTGCTGAACGACATCGCGGTGCTCTCGGCGCCTCCCGTTGTCCCGCCGGCGCCGAGGTGAGGGGGTACGAGTGCATTTCGTGATGCAGTGGTTCGGGTATCTGCTGGCGTTCGTGCTGGGTTCGGCGCTGACATGGGCGGTGCTGGTGCTGACGGTCAAACCGCAGCCACGTGGGGACGGGGACCGCCCGTGAACGCCGCGCTGTTGATGTTGTCGTTCGTGGCCGGCGTGGTGTGCACGCTGGCCTTCAGCTTGCGCCGGCTGGGTTAGTGCGGGCCGGGTAGCCGCAGCAGCAGCCGGGTGCCGCCCAGTGGGCTGGCCTCCAATGACGCTGTGCCGCCGTGCAGTTCGGCCTGCTGGGCGACCAGCGCCAGGCCCAACCCGGATCCCGAATGCGAGGCGGTGGACCCGCGGGAGAAGCGCTCGAAGACCTTGGTGCGTTCCTCCTCGGGGATACCGCACCCGTCATCGTCGATGGCGATCTCGACGCCTTCGCGGGAACTGACCGCCGACAGCTGAACCCGGGTCGCGTCACCGTGTTTCACGGCGTTGGCGATCGCATTGTCGACGGCCAGCCGCAGGCCGGCGGCCAGACCGAGGATCAGCACCGTCGGTGCGGGCACCAGCGATACGTCCAGCTCGGGGTAGACGCGCATGGCGTCATGCGCGGCGCGGTCGAGCAGCTCGGTGAGGTCGACCGGAGCATGGTCGTCGGAGGTGGACAGCTGGCCCTGGGCCAGACGCTCCAGCGCCGACAGCGTCGCTTCGATGCGCGACTGGGTGCGGATGACATCACCGAGGACCTCGGTGCGTTGTTCCTCGGGCATGTCGAGGGTGGCCAGCACCTCGAGATTGGTCCGCATGGCCGTCAGCGGGGTGCGCAGTTCGTGCGAGGCGACGGCGGCGAAATCGCGGGCCGATTCCAGCGCGGCCTTGGTGCGCTGCTGTTCGTCGCCGATGCGGGCCAACATGCCCTCCACGGCCTCACCGATCTCGCTGGCCTCCCACACGCCGCGCACCTGCACCTCGTCGGGGTTGGACTGGGCGTTGATGGCGCGGGCCTGCTGGGCCAACCGCCGGAACGGCGTGATCATCACCGCCGAGATCACCCAGCCGACCACCAGCGTGCCGCCGATGACCAGCCCGCAGATCAGCAGGACCCGACGGTGCTGGGAGTTGATCTGGCGCTCGGTTTCGGTCAGCGTCGACCCGAGCGCCACCGAGGCCTGCCCGGCGGTGAAGGTGCGCACCCGGTACTCGACACCGTTGATGGTCGTCGTCTCGAAACCGTCCGGGAACTCCGGCAGCACGATATCGGCCGGGATGGACACGGTGGAGTCACCGATGCGTGCCGTGCGCACCAGATCCGGATCGGCCTCCGGGGCGTCGGTGTCGTCCTGCATGGCGCTGCCGATCAGCGTGCTGACGTCGCCGAGGCTGCTGATCGAGTCCAACCGCCGATCCAGCTGGCTGTATTGCTCGTTGGTGATGCCGATCCACACCCAGGTGCCGATGGTGATGACGACGGCGACCACACCGAGTGCGGCGACCACGACGATGGTGCGCAGCGACAGGATGCGTTTGGGCAGGCCCAGCGCGTTGTAGAGCCGGTCGTACAGGTCCACGGCGTATTCCTGGGTTATTGCGTCCGCAGCACGAAGCCCACACCGCGCACGGTGTGCAGCAGCCGGGGCGCGCCGCCGGCCTCCAGCTTGCGGCGCAGGTAGCCGATGAAGACGTCGACGACATTGGTGTCGGCCGCGAAGTCATAACCCCACACCAACTCCAGCAGCTGGGCGCGCGACAACACCGCGGTCTTGTGTTCGGCCAGCACGGCGAGCAGGTCGAACTCGCGCTTGGTCAGGTCGACGTCGGTGCCGTTGACGCGGGCGCGACGGCCCGGGATGTCGACCTCCAGCGGGCCCACCGATATGGTCTCCGAGGAGAACGTCGCCGTCGACCCGCGCCGGCGCAACAGCGCCTTGACCCGCGCCACCAGCTCCTGCAGCACGAACGGCTTGACCAGGTAGTCGTCGGCGCCGGCCTCCAGACCGGCCACCCGATCATCGACGCTGGTGCGCGCTGAGAGCACGCAGACCGGGACGTCGTTGTCCATGGCGCGCAGCGCAGTCACCACGCTGACCCCGTCGAGCACCGGCATGTTGATGTCCAGGACGATCGCGTCCGGACGGGTCTCGGTGGCGCTGCGCAGCGCCTCGGCGCCGTCCACGGCGGTGGATACCTCGAAACCGGACAGCCGCAGGCCGCGTTCCAACGAGGCGAGTACGTCGGGATCGTCATCGACGACGAGGACCCGAGGCGAGGTCGTGGCGCCACTTTCCATGCCGCCAATACTGCCCCATGGCCGTCGGCGGCTGGGGGATGCTGCGTCACGCGTCGGTGTCGGCGGCCCGCTCCCGCGTCAGCCGCCGTACCTCGGCGCGCAGTTGCTCGATCTCGTCGAGGACCTCCTGGATATGACCGGTGGTCACGGCGTGGTCGGCGGCCCGATCGTCGGACACGCGCTCGACGATCCAGGACGCCAGGGTGGCCGTGATCGAACCGACCAGCGTGATCCCGCCGATCATCAGGAAGACCGCCACCACCCGACCGGTTGTGGTGACCGGCGTCAGGTCGCCGTAGCCGACCGTGGTGATGGTCGTGATCGACCACCACAGAGCCTCGCCGAAATCGGTGATCAGCGCCTCGGGCTCGGCACGTTCGGCATCCAACACCGCCAGCGAGGCCACGAATACCAACAGGACCGCCCCGAAGACCGTGTAGAGCACGACCTTGCCGCGGATCGCGCTGCCCGCGGCGCGCTGCAGCACCTTGATCAAGATCACCAGGCGCAGCAGTCGCAGCGGCCGCAGCAGCGGCAGTACGACGATCGCCAGGTCGAAGAGATGGCGATAGAACCATTTCCACCGCTCCGTGGCCAGGCTCAGGCGCACCAGGTAATCGGTGGCGAATATCAGCCAGGCCGCCCAGACGATGATGTCCAACGCGGAGCCGCGCGGCTGGGCCAGCACCTCGGTGGCGTAGGCTGCCAGAAAGATCAGCGCCACGCCTGCCAGCGGCCACTCGGTGCGCTTCTCCCACTCCTGCAGGTTCAGCGTTCTCTGCACATACACGTCTCTCGACGCTAGCGGTGGCTCGGCGCGGGAACCAATTGACCTCATCCATTGTTGAGGTTTTACGTTGGCGGGGCGACGGATAAACCGGTTGTCGGTGCCGTGCGCTAGAACCGAAGATGAGTCGGGGGGAGGAGGTGGTGACGTGGCAGGGCTTGATTCGGTACCGGCGATCGCGCCGCCGCCCCGGCGCATCCGCGCCTCCTCGGACATCCTGCGGTTGCTGCCCTACCTGAAGCCCTACCGGGTGCGCTGGATCGCCATGGTGATCGCGGCGTTCGTCAGCCTCGGCGCCACGGTGTCGGTGCCGCTGCTGACCAAGGCCGTCATCGACGGGCCGGTGCGGGAGAAGGACTCCGCCGGGCTGTGGACGCTGGGGCTGGCCGCGATGGCGCTGCTGATCACCGAGGCCGTGCTGTGGTTCGTCCGGCGCTGGTTGGTGGCCCGCGCCACGATGGGTGTCGAGGCCGATATCCGCAAGGACCTCTACGCGCGGCTGCAGGTACTGCCGATGTCGTTCCACGGCAACTGGCAGTCCGGGCAGCTGCTGTCGCGGGTGATGAACGACCTGTCCGCGATCCGGCAGTTCCTGTCCTTCGGGCTGCTGTTCTTGATGCTCAACATCGTCCAGATCATCGTGGTGACGGCGATCCTGCTGAGCATGTACTGGCCGTTGGGTGTCGTGGTGATGGTGGCGATCGTGCCGATCACCGTGACGATCCTGCACTTCCAGCGCAAGTTCACCCGGCTGTCGCGGCAGTCGCAGGACCAGGCCGGCAACGTCGCCACCCACGTCGAGGAATCCGCGCTCGGGCTGCGGGTCATCAAGTCCTTCGGCCGCGAGGAGTACGCCTACCGCGGCTTCGACGAACGCGCCAAGAGCCTGTTCGACACCGAGATCCGCAAGGTCGGGGTGTCGGCCAAGTTCTGGACGCTGCTGGAGGTCATCCCGAACATCACGCTGATCATCGTGCTGGGCTTCGGCGCGTACGCCGCCGGGCACGGCCTGGTCACCATGGGCACCCTGGTCGCGTTCATCACGATGATGCTGTCGCTCGTGTGGCCGATCGCCTCGCTGGGTTTTCTGCTGTCGATGACGCAGGAGTCGATGACGGCGGCCAACCGCGTCGCCGAGATCTTCGACGAACCGCGCACCATCGCCGACGGGGAGGTCGCCGAGTCGCCGCGCGGTGGCCGGTTGGAACTGGTCGACGTCGGGTTTCGGTTCCCGGACTCGCAGGAGTGGGCCCTGCGGCATGTGAACCTGACCGTCGAGTCGGGGGAGACGGTCGCACTGGTCGGCGCCACCGGGTCCGGCAAATCGGTGCTGGCCTCGCTGCTGTCGCGGCTACACGACGTCACCGAGGGCGCCATCCTGGTCGACGGCACCGACATCCGGGATCTTTCGCTGCCCGCGCTGCGGCACACCGTGGCCACTGCGTTCGAGGACCCGACGCTGTTCTCCATGTCGGTCGCCGAGAATCTGCGCCTGGGTAACCCGGAGGGCACCGACGAGGACCTGGCGCGCGGGATCGACGTGGCTTCGGCCGACTTCGTCTACGACCTGCCGTTCGGACTGGACACCCGCATCGGTGAGCAGGGCCTGAGCCTGTCGGGTGGTCAGCGGCAACGTCTTTCGCTGGCGCGCGCGATCATCGCCGACCCACGCATCCTGGTGCTCGACGACACCCTGTCCGCCCTGGACGTGCACACCGAGGCCGAGGTCACCGAGGCGCTGGGCCGGGTGCTGCGTGACGTCACCGGCATCGTGGTGGCCCACCGCGCGTCCACGGTGCTGCTGGCCGACCGGGTCGCGCTGTTGGAGGACGGCACCGTCACCCGGGTAGGCACGCATGCCGAGCTGCTGGCCGATGCGCCCGAGTACCGCTACCTGCTGGCCGCCGATGAAGAACTCGCCGAGGCCGGCCAGTGACGACCACGGACTGGCGGGGCCAAGCGGTCTCCGCCGACGATGAGAACCTGCCCATCGACGAGTCGGTGTCGCGCCGGCGCGAAGCCCGCTCGCTGCTGGGTTCGCTGCTGCGGCCGTACAAGAAGGTCGTCGCGGTGCTGGCCGTCGTGGTCGTGATCGAGAACGCCGCGCGGCTGTCGGTGCCGCTGCTGGTGCAGCGCGGTATCGACCACGGCATCCCACCGATCGTCGACGGTGGCTCGTCCCGCGAGCTCATCCTGATCCTGGCCGCGCTGTGCGGCGTCGTGACGGTGCAGGGCACCGGCCGGATGTACTTCCTGCGCCGCTCCGGCCGGATCGGCCAGGAAATCCTGATCGAGCTGCGCCGCAGACTGTTCCGCCATTTCCAGCGTCTGGATGTGGCCTTTCACGACCGCTACACCTCGGGTCGGGTGGTGGCGCGTTCCACCAACGATGTCGACGCCATCCAGGACATGCTGGCCACCGGCTTCGACGGCCTGATCACCGCGGTGCTGACGATGTTCGGCACCGCCGTGCTGCTGGTGGTGCTGGACTGGCGGCTCGGGCTGGTGTGCCTGACGGCGTTCCCGATCCTGGTGCTGCTGACATGGTGGTTCCGCAACGAGTCGTCCAAGACGTACCTGAAGGTCCGCGAGGCCGCCGCGCTGGTGATCGTGCAGTTCGTCGAGACCATGACCGGCATCAAGGCCGTGCAGGCCTACCGTCGCGAGCCGCGCAATCAGCAGATCTTCGAAGACGTCGCCGATCGGTACAAGAACATCAACGAGCGGGCCTTCAAGCTGCTGGCGGTGTTCATGCCCGCGGTGCGGTTGACGGGCAATATGACCACCGGCGCGGTGCTGTTGTACGGCGGCTACCTGGTGCTGGAGGACGAGATGACGCTGGGGACGCTGACGGCGTTCCTGCTGTATCTGCGAATCTTCTTCGAGCCGATGCAGGAGATCTCGCAGTTCTTCAACACCTTCCAGTCCGCCTCGGCGGCGCTGGAGAAGATCGCCGGGGTGCTGGCCCAGGATCCCGGCATCAAGGATCCGGAGCATCCGGTGCGGCTGGCCGATGTGCAGGGGCACATCACTTTCGACGATGTGCACTTCTCCTATGTGCCGGACCGTCCGGTGCTGCCGTCACTGACGCTGGACATTCCGGCCGGGCAGACCGTCGCGCTGGTCGGCACCACCGGTGCCGGTAAGACCACGATCGCCAAGTTGCTCGCGCGGTTCTACGACCCGGTCAGCGGCGCGGTCACCCTCGACGGAGTCGACCTGCGTGATGTCGCGCAGAGCGAGTTGCGCAAGCAGGTCGTGATGGTGACCCAGGAGAACTTCATGTTCGAGGGGACGATCGCCGACAACATCCGGTTCGGCCGGCCGTCGGCCTCCGATGCCGAGGTGCGCGAAGCCGCGGTGGCGGTCGGTGCGGACCGGTTCATCGACGGGCTGCCCGACGGGTTCTTGACCGATGTCGCCAAGCGCGGCGGGCGGCTGTCGGCCGGGCAGCGCCAGCTGATCGCGTTCGCCCGCGCGTTCCTGGCGGATCCGGCGGTGCTGATCCTGGACGAGGCGACGTCGTCGCTGGACATCCCGAGCGAGCGGATGGTGCAGCGCGCCATGACGACCGTGCTGGCCGACCGCACCGCGGTGGTCATCGCACACCGGCTCTCGACGGTGCTCAGTGCCGACCGGGTGCTGGTGCTCGAGCACGGCGAGGTCATCGAGGACGGGCCGCCGGGCGAGCTGATCGACGCCGGGGGACGGTTCGCCGGATTGCATCGGGCTTGGGTCGAGTCGCTGGCTTAAGGCACCAGCCCGGCGCGCCTTGCCTTCGAGACGGCCTCGTGCCGGGTCTTTGTTCCGAGCTTCCCGGCGGCGCTGCGCAGGTAGCTTTTGACGGTTTCGGTCTTCAACGAAAGTCGTTCGGCGGCCTCGGCATTGGTGCAGCCCAGCGCCACCTGCGCCAGTACGTCGAGTTCACGGGGTGTCAGATGGAACTCCGACGCGGCGGGCGCCGACAGCAGATCCGCCAGCCGATGCAACTCGGCGGCGGTGTCGGCGTCCGTGCCGGCGGCCAGCGTGCGCAGCCCGGCGTAGACCTCGCGGACGGTCTCCGGATTGGCCGCGCCGGTCGCGCGGGCGTCGAGCAACCGCATCCGGCGGTCCACCTCGTCGCGCACCCGCAGCTCGTGGGCCAGTCGCCGCGCCGAACCGACCATCAGATCCGCGGCCAGCCCGCCGAACGGCGCGCCCGACCGGTAGGCGCCGTACAGCATGGCCCGCGGCACCCCGTCGACCACGACCGGCACCGCGAGCACCGACCGGATGCCCTCGGTGAGCACCGGGGTGTCGTAGTCGTGGGTGATGGTCGCGGCGTTGCGATAGTCCGACACCGCCAGCGGCCGGCCGGCCACCATGCTGGCGCCGCCGAGCCCGGAGTTCGACCGGACCACCAGCCCACGCAGTCCGCCGGTGCGGGTGCCGACGAACTCGGTCAGCAGCAGCGCGTCATCGTGCACCTCGCCGCCGAACAGCACCGGCACGTCACCCTCGGCGGCCACCCGGCGCAGCTCGGCGCGCACCGCGTCGGTATCGCGGGGGCGGAGCAGGGACTGCACGGGTGTTCCCCTCTTTCGGGGGTAGCGGGCGGACAAGTGTGACCTAGATCCTAGTCGTCATGAGCACCAACACCGATCTGTATCGCGCCGCCCGCGATCACCTCGTGGCCGTGATCAGCGATTATGACAAGGCCGTGGCCACCTTCTCGTGGCCCGAGATCACCGGCACCTTCAACTGGGCCATCGACTGGTTCGACGTCATCGCCGCCGGTAACGACCGCCCGGCGCTGTGGATCGTCGAGCAGGACGGCTCCGAGACCAAGGTCAGCTTCGCCGAGATGGCACAGCGCTCCGACCGCGTTGCGACCTGGCTCAAGGGTCTCGGCGTCGACAAGGGCGACCGCGTCATCCTCATGCTGGGCAACCAGGTCGAGCTGTGGGAGGCCATGCTCGCGATCGCCAAGCTCGGCGCGGTCGTCATGCCCACCACCGGCGCGCTGGGCCCGGCCGACCTCGAGGACCGCATCACCCGCGGCGGCGCCGGGTTCGTCATCGCCAACGCCGCTGATGCGTCGAAGTTCGACGAGGTGCCCGGCGACTACGTCCGGATCAGTATCGGAAATGTCGAGGGCTGGCACTGCTACGCCGACGCCTACGACGCCGAGCCCGGCACGCACCCGACGGTCACCACCGTCGACGACCCGCTGCTGGTCTACTTCACCTCCGGCACCACCAGCAAGCCCAAGCTCGTCGAGCATTCCCAGGTGTCCTACCCCGTCGGCCACATGTCGACGATGGCTTGGATCGGCGTGACGCCCGGTGACGTGCATCTGGCCATCAGCTCACCGGGCTGGGCCAAGCACGCCTGGAGTTGCTTCTTCGCACCGTGGATCGCCGAGGCCACCATCTTCGTCTACAACTACGGCCGCTTCGACGCCGCGGATCTGCTGCACCAGATCCGCCGCGCAGGCATCAACACCTTCTGCGCCCCACCGACGGTGTGGCGGATGCTCATCCAGTCCGATCTCGGTGCCAAACCCGAAGGGCTGCGCGAGATCCTGGGCGCCGGCGAGCCGCTGAACCCCGAGGTCATCGGCGCCGTCGAACGTGCCTGGGGGCTGACCATCCGCGACGGGTTCGGCCAGACCGAGACCACCCTGCAGGTCGGCAACACCCCCGGCCAGCCCGTCAAACCCGGCTCGATGGGCCGGCCCATGCCGGGCGTGCCGGTCGTGCTGGTCGATCCGCTGACCGGTGAGCTCGCTGACGAGGGCGAAATCTGCCTGGATCTGAGCACCCGACCGGTGAACCTGATGACCGGCTACCTCGGCGACCCGAAGCGCAACGATGCCGTGATGTCCGGCGGGTACTACCACACCGGCGACGTCGCCAGCCGCGACGCCGACGGCTACATCACCTATATCGGCCGCACCGACGACGTGTTCAAGTCCAGCGATTACAAGGTCTCGCCCTTCGAGCTGGAGAGCGTGCTCATCGAGCACCCGGCGGTCGTCGAGGCGGCGATCGTCCCGCAACCGCACGACACCCGGCTGGCCATCCCCAAGGCCTATGTCGCTCTGGCCGACGGCTGGCCCGCCGACTCCGAAACCGCCCGGGGCATCATGGAATACGCCCGCGATCACCTGGCGCCGTACCTGAAGGTGCGCCGCGTCGAGTTCTTCGAACTGCCGAAGACCATTTCGGGCAAGATCCGGCGCGTCGAACTGCGCAGGCGCGAAGATGAGGCACACGGGTCGGGCGCGCCGATCGACACCGAATACCGCTACGAGGATCTGCTGGGCGAGCGAAGCGACGGGAAGGAATGAGGTGGACCAGATGAAGAGCTATGACGCCGGGCCGACCACGACGCCCATCATCGAAGAGACCATCGGCGCGAACTTCGAGCGCACCGTCGCCGCACACCCGGATGTCGAGGCGCTCGTCGACGTCGCGCAGGGAAAGCGCTGGACCTACCGCGAACTCGACGACGAGGTGAACATCGTCGCCCGCGGCCTGCTCGGTCGCGGTATCGCCAAGGGCGACCGGGTGGGCATCTGGTCACCGAACCGCTCCGAATGGACCATCGTCCAGTACGCGACCGCCAAGGTCGGCGCCATCCTGGTCAACATCAATCCCGCCTACCGCACCCACGAACTGGCCTATGTGCTCAACCAATCCGGCGTGCGGATGCTGATCTCGGCCACGGAGTTCAAGACCAGCGACTACGTCGTGATGGTCGCCGAGGTGCGCGACGAGGCGCCGGCGCTGAGCGAGGTGATCTTCCTCGGCACCGGAGACTGGGAGGCGCTGCGCGCCGACGCCGTGGACGCAGAAGAACTGGCCGAACGGCAGCGGGCGCTGTCCAACGCCGATCCGATCAACATCCAGTACACCTCGGGCACAACGGGTTTCCCGAAGGGCGCCACGCTGTCGCACCGTAACATCCTGAACAACGGCTTCTTCGTCACCGAGGGCATCAATCTGGCACCCGGTGATCGGCTGTGCATCCCGGTGCCGTTCTACCACTGCTTCGGCATGGTGATGGGCAACTTGGGCTGCACCACCCACGGTGTCACCATGGTCATCCCCGCGCCCGGATTCGACCCGGGCATCACGCTGGAAACCATTGAACGCGAACGGTGTACCGGCGTGTACGGGGTGCCGACGATGTTCATCGCGATGCAGAACCATCCAACCTTCGGTGACCGGGACCTGTCGAGTTTGCGGACCGGCATCATGGCCGGCGCGGTCTGCCCCATCGAGGTGATGAAGCGCTGCATCAACGACATGCACATGGCCGAGGTGGCGATCGCCTACGGCATGACCGAAACCTCACCGGTGTCGTGCCAAACCCTGCACGACGACGATCTGGAGCGGCGCACCGCGACCATCGGCCGCGCCCACCCGCACGTCGAAGTGAAGATCATCGACCCGAACATCGGCGCTGAGGTGGAACGCGGTGAGCCCGGCGAGTTCTGCACGCGCGGCTACTCGGTGATGCTCGGCTACTGGGAGGACCCGGAGAAGACCGACGAGGCCATCGATCACGACGGCTGGATGCACACCGGCGACCTCGCGGTCATGCGCGAGGACGGGTACTGCACGGTCGTCGGCCGGATCAAGGACATGGTGATCCGCGGGGGCGAGAACGTCTACCCCCGCGAGATCGAGGAGTTCCTCTACACCCATCCCGACATCGAGGACGCCCAGGTGATCGGGGTGCCCGACGCCAAGTACGGCGAAGAGATCTGCGCCTGGATCAAGATGAAGCCGGGCGCCGATGCCCTGGACGCCGACGCGGTCCGGGCGTTCGCCGAGGGCAAGCTCGCGCACTACAAGATCCCGCGCTATGTGCACCTGGTCGACGAGTTCCCGATGACGGTCACCGGCAAGATCCGCAAGGTGCAGATGCGTGAGGAGACCGCGCAGATTCTGGGGCTGTAGGGAAGAGTGGGCACATGGCAGTCTGCGGCCGGCGGGTCTGCGCGGTGCTCGCGGTCATCTCCGCGGTCCTGCACCTGGCCATGCTCGGGCACGCCGGCAGCGTTCTGCTGGCCGCCGCGATCGCCGCGATGGCACTGACCTGTCTGTTCTGCGGCTTCGAACTGTGGCGTGGCGGCTCCGTGCGTACCTGGTGTGTGGTTGCGGTGATGAGCCTGGCCATGGTCGGTGTGCACTGGTCGGTGCCGAGCCACAGTCACGGTGCGGTGGATCTGCCGGTTGAGCCGATGAGCGCTCTGATGGTGGTGGCGACGACGGTTTCGGTGATCGAGGCGGTCACCGCCACCGCGGTGCTGTGGGTGCTGACCCGCCGCCGTGGCGCCGAGCCGGTCTGAGTCATCGGCCAGAATGGAGGCATGACGTCACCGCAGGCCCCGGTCTGTTACCGCCATCCCGGCCGCCAGTCCTATGTCCAGTGCACCCGGTGCGGGCGCTATATCTGCGGGGACTGTATGCAGTCGGCAGCGGTGGGCCACCAGTGCCCGGAGTGTGTGTCGGCCGGCGCGGCCACCATCCGGCCCGTGCAGGGCCGCTTCGGCGGGAAGGTCGCGGGGGAGACGCCGGTCATCACCTACGCGCTGATCGCGATCAACGTCGTCATGTTCGTGCTGCAGATGGCCTCCGGCCGGCTGGAGAACGAGCTGACGCTGTGGCCGCCCGCGGTCGCCGACGGCCAGTACCACCGGCTGGTGACATCGGCGTTCCTGCACTACGGCATCGCCCACATCCTGTTCAACATGTACGCGCTCTACGTCATCGGCCCGTCGCTGGAGCGGCTGCTGGGCCGGGTGCGCTTCAGTGCGCTCTACGGTCTGAGCGCGCTCGGCGGATCGGTCCTGGTCTACCTGATCTCGCCGCTGAACACCGCGACCGCCGGCGCCTCGGGCGCGGTCTTCGGCCTGTTCGGCGCGATTTTCGTGGTGTCGCGGCGGCTCAACCTCGACGTGAAATGGGTCATCGGCCTGATCGTCCTCAATGTGGTGTTCACCTTCGCCGCCCCGCTGATCGGTGCCGGCGCCATCAGTTGGCAGGGCCACCTCGGCGGGTTGATCACCGGCGGCCTGGTCGCCGCCGGCTTCGTCTACGCGCCACGCGCACAGCGCAATCTGGTGCAGGGCGCGGTGGCCGGTGCGCTGTTGGCATTGTTCGTTGTGCTGAGCTGGTGGCGGACAAACGAATTGCTGGCGATGTTCGGCGGGTACCTGCACCTGAGCTGATGCTGTGTTGAGATTGGACGGTGTCAACTGATGCTGCACCGGCCGTCGTCGCCAGGGGAATCCGCGTCAAGGGTCCGTGGGGGCCGGTGTACGGCCCCATCGATCTGGATGTCGACGCCGGCGGGGTCACCGCGCTGATCCACCCGGCCGGCACCGGCCGCACCGCCCTGCTGCTGACCGTGGCCGGCCGGATGCGCTCGGAGGCGGGCACCATCACGGTGTTCGGGCGTACCGATGCCCGCAAGATCTTCGCGGTCGCGGCGCTGGCCAATATCGACCGCCTCGACAAGATCGCCGAATCGGTCACCGTCGGTGACCTGATCACCGAGCAGATGCGCTGGGACGCACCGTGGTACCGGTTCATCGGCAAGGCCGACGCCGCCGACCTGCACAACCTCTGCGCACCTACCTTCGGTGATGTGCCGTTGCCGGATCTGGCGGCCTACTTCGACCAGATCGGTGAGCTGGCCCAGGTGTTGCTGCGGATCGCGCTGGCCAACACCAGAACCCCGCCGCTGCTGGTGGTCGGTGACCTCGACGGCATCACCGATGACGACAACCGCGCCGTGGTGCTGGAGCGGCTCACCGCCCTCGGTGAGCAGCAGACCGTCGTCACCGCCTCCGCCAACCCGGTACCCGAAGCCCGTGCGCAACTGAAAGTGAGTGAGTGATCATGCTGGCCGGAATGTCGCTCGGCACCGACCTCAAGCGTTTCTCCCGCGGTGCCATGCCGCGGATCGCCCTGGTGACGGTGGTTCTCATGCCGCTGCTCTACGGCGCGATGTACCTGTGGGCATTCTGGAATCCGTTCGACGCGGTGAACAAGGTCCCGGTGGCGCTGGTCAACGAGGACACCGGGACCGAGGTGGACGGTAAACCACTGGACGCCGGCAAGCAGGTTGCCGACGCCCTGGTCAGCTCGGGACAGCTTCAGTTGCATCAGGTTTCGGCGTCCGAAGCGGCCGACGGGTTGAGCAGCGGTAAGTACTACTTCACCGTCACCCTGCCCGAGGACTTCAGCGCCGATATCGCCTCGCCGGCGGGCGGTTCACCGCAGCAGGCGCAGATCGACTTCGCGTTCAACGACGCGAACAACTATCTGGGCTCGATCATCGGGCAGAACGCCGCCCGCGAGGTCATCAACCAGGTCAACGCCAGCATCGGGCAGCAGACCGTGGGCACCGTGCTGACCGGCCTGACCGATGCCGGTGCAGGTCTGGTGCAGGCCGCCGACGGTGCCCAGCAACTGGCCACCGGCAACGCACAGGCCAACGACGGCGCTCGGCAATTGGCCGCGGGCACCGGTGAATTGACCGCTGGACTGGTCACGGCGCGCGACGGGTCGGCCCAACTGATGGCCGGCACGCAACAGTTGGCCACCAAGGTCGATGAGGCGACCGGTCCGTTGTTGGAGATGCTGGATCGCGTCGGCGGCCTGCAACTCGATCCGAACGAGGTAGGTCTACTGGCACAGCGGCTCAGTGCGGCGGTGCGCTCCACCACCGACCGCATCGCCGCGCTGAATATCGATCAGGTGCACGCCGCGGCGCTGGTCGACCAGGCCGTCGGCATGCTGCAGACCAATCCGGACCCGACGGTGCGCCACGCCGGTGACGTGCTGTCCGGGGCGCAGCGGCTGCTGCGCGCCAACGGTATCGATCCGGCCACCGACGACGGGTTGAACCGGTTGCGTGACAGCGCCTCTCGGCTGGAGGGCGAGCTGGGTGATCCGAACAGCAAGCTGCGGGTGTTCATCACCCGCGCACTCAACGGTGGCCTTCGCGACGATGTGGCGCAGCTGCGCGACGGCGTCGATCAGTTGAACAACGGTGCCCACCAGCTCAACAGCGGACTGGTGCAGCTGGCCGCGGGCGGGCGGCAACTGTCGGCCGGCGCAACCGAGCTCGCCGATGGCACCCAGAAGCTCGCCGACGGCAGCGCGGAGTTGGCCGGCAAGCTGAGAGAGGGCTCGACCCAGGTGCCGTCCTGGACCCCGGCGCAGCGCACCGACATTGCGCGGACCATGGCGGCACCGGTGGCGTTGGACCTGCAGACCGACAATCCGGCCGCGACCTTCGGGACCGGCTTCGCGCCGTTCTTCCTGCCGCTGGCCCTGTTCATCGGCGCGCTGATCATCTGGATGCTGTTGAAACCCACGCAGTCCCGACCCATCGTGCAGGGCCTCGGTGCGCTGCGGGTGGTGCTGGCCTCCTACTGGCCGGCGCTGCTGATCGTCGTCTGTCAGGTCGTGGTGATGTACGTCGTGGTGCACTTCGGTGTCGGGCTGCAGGCCAAGTACCCGCTGGCGACCGTCGTCTTCCTGTTCCTGATCGGGGCGACGTTCCTGGCGGTCATCCAGGCATTCAACGCCGTGTTCGGGGTGTCGGTGGGCCGCGTGGTGACGCTGGCGTTCCTGATGCTGCAACTCGTCTCGGCCGGCGGTATCTACCCGGTTGAAACGACGGCCAGGCCGTTCCAGATCCTGCACCCGTTCGACCCGATGACCTATGCCGTCAACGGTTTGCGGCAGACCATCGCCGGCGGGGTGGACTCCAGGCTGTGGATCGCCATCGCAGTGCTCGGCGGGCTGCTGATCGCGGCGCTGGCGGCCAGCTCATGGGCCGCCCGCCGTGACCGGCAGTACACGATGGAACGGTTGAACCCGCCGATCGAGGTGTGAGCGCGCGGCGCACCCTAGCGCCGAACGGCCAGTGCGCCTGGGCCGGTGAAGACCAGCAACAGGAAGAAAAAGCTGTACAGCGCCGCGGTCTCGCCGCCATTGTCGATGGGCCAGAACGCTTCCGGGAAATGCATCCAGAAGTAGGCGACGGCCATCATCCCGGATGCGATGAACGCCGCCGGGCGGGTGAACAGGCCGATCGCGATCAGCAGGCCCAGCGCGATCTCCAGCACCCCGGCCCACCATGCCGGCCAGGTCCCGAAGGCCACCGGTGATCCGCTGGGGAAACCGAACAGTTTCGCGGTTCCGTGCATGGCGAACATCAGGGCCACGATGATGCGGAACACGCCGAGCACGACGGGAGTGGTCGACGAGAGGCGCGAATCGATCGTTGCCGTGGAGGTGGTCATGAGGTCTCGACCCTTTCGGTGGATATGTGAACGGGCCCGTCCCCGCTGACGGAACCCTGACCGGCACGCGTCCCAGTCAACTGGGTGACGAGCGCCGGCGCGTGACTCTCATAGACGATTCAAATGTTCTGAACGGCCCTTCAGCGGCGACAATGGAGCGGTGAGCACCACACCCGTCGACGACCACGCGCCGCGTCGCGCCATCCTCGGCCAGCTGCCACGGATGTACCGCGCCGACGGGTCCCCGATCCGGGTGCTGCTCGTCGACGACGAACGCGCACTGACCAATCTGATCCGGATGGCACTGACCTATGAGGGCTGGGAGATCGACGTCGCGCACGACGCCGCCGAGGCCGTCGCCAAGTACCGGGAGCACACCCCCGACCTGTTGGTGCTGGACATCATGCTGCCCGACACCGACGGGCTCGGGGTACTCGCCCGGATCCGCGAATCCGGCACCTACACCCCGACACTGTTCCTCACCGCCCGCGATTCGGTGGCCGACCGCGTCACCGGCCTGACCGCCGGCGGCGACGATTACATGACCAAACCGTTCTCCCTGGAGGAGCTCGTCGCGCGGCTGCGCGGGTTGCTGCGCCGCACCGCCTATCTGACCCCGGCCGAGGACGAATCGCTGACCGTCGGTGATCTGTCCCTCGACGTCGCCAGCCGCGAGGTCCGCCGCGGTGGTGACGCGATCGCGCTGACCTCCACCGAGTTCGACCTGCTGCGGTTCATGATGCGCAATCCGCGAAAGGCGCTGAGCCGCATCGAGATCCTGCAACGCGTCTGGGACTACGACTTCGGCGGCAAGACGAGCATCGTCGACCTGTACGTGTCGTATCTGCGCAAGAAGATCGACACCGACCGCGAACCGATGATCCACACCGTGCGCGGTGTCGGGTACATGCTGCGGGCCGCCCCGTGATGCGGGTATGGCGCAGCTGGACCCTGCTGCGACAGCTCGTCGTCGGCCTCTCGCTGATGGTCATGCTCGCGGTGGCGACCATCGGCGCCATGTCGGTCCTGACCCTGCGGTCCTCGGTGCTCGGCATCATCGACACCCAGCTCGCCGCCGCGCTGCAGGGCTACGACAGCTCCGTCGTGAAGTACCGCTCCACGCCCGGGCCGGGCGGTCGACTGCCGGGGCCGGGCGAGATGAAACCGCTGGTCAACCTGATCGGCCAGGCTCAGGGCAATGTCGTGGCGCTCATCCAGGACGGGCGGGTGGTGGACTCGGCGCACTTCCTGGCCGACGCCGCCGCGCCGGCACCGGCGGAGGCGCTGGCGACCATCGAGCAGACATCGTGGGGCGACGGCCAGATCCGCACCGTCGAACTGCCCGGTCTGGGGTGGTACCGGATGGTCGGCCGGCCCGGTGACGGTGGCGAGATGCTGGTGACCGGGGTGTCGCGGACCCCGGCCTGGGAGGCGATGGTGCGCGAGACGGCCGTCGTCTCCGGACTGACGGTGCTGGCGCTGGTCGTCACCGCGCTGAGCACGCTGGCCATCGTGCGGTTCGCACTGCGGCCGCTGCACCGGGTGGCGGCGACCGCGGCGGAGGTCGCCGCACTGCCGCTGGACCGCGACAATCACGCCATCACCCCGCGGGTGCCCATCGGCGACACCGATCCGCGCACCGAGGTCGGCCAGGTCGGTGACACCCTGAACCGGCTGTTGGACCACGTCGAGGGCGCGCTGGCCGACGTCGCCGCCTCCGACCGACGCATGCGGCAGTTCATCACCGATGCCAGCCACGAGCTGCGCACCCCGCTGGCCGCCATCCACGGCTACGCCGAACTGACCCGCCAGGACGCCGCGGTGCTGCCCGAGATGACCGAGTACTCGCTGGCCCGCATCGAGGCCGAGACCCGCCGGATGAGCGCACTGGTGGCCGACCTGCTGCTGCTGGCCCGGCTCGACGAAGGCCAGGACCTCGACATGGTCGATGTCGATCTCAGCGAACTGTTGGCCGATGCCGTCAACGATGCCGCGGTGTCCGCGCCCGAACACCGTTGGCGGCTCGACGTCCCGGATCACCCGGTGTGGGTGCGCGGCGACCGGGCCCGGCTGCACCAGACGCTGTCGAATCTGCTGGGCAACGCCCGCGTGCACACGCCGGCGGGCACCACCGTGTCGGCGTCGCTAGGCGGCGGCGGCCGCCATGTCGAGCTGAGCGTGGCCGACGACGGCCCGGGTATCGACGCCGACCTGCTGCCGCACCTGTTCGAACGGTTCGTACGGGCCGACAAGTCGCGCTCCCGCGAGGCGGGCAGCTTCGGGCTGGGATTGTCCATCGCGGCATCCATCGTCGAAGCCCACGACGGCACGATTGTCGTCGAGTCCGGATCGGGCACAACGCGTTTCACGATCCGACTGCCGCGGTTACAGTCCGATCCGCCGGTACCGGTGCAGTCGGGTACCGACCCGCTCCAGGTCCGACATCGCCCGCAGCCGGTGTAGCTCTGCTGCGATGGTCGCCGAGAGCCGGTCGGTGAAGGCCCGCGGCTCGTCGGCGGCGTCGGACTGCTCGGCCACGATGACGTCGACGATGCCGTTGCGCAGCAGATCCGCCGACCGGATACCCTGGGCCGCAGACAATTCGGGGGCGTGCTCGGTATCTCGGAAGACGATCGCACTGGCGCCCTCGGGTGGCAGCGGTGCCAACCAGCCGTGCTGGGCCGCCAACACCCGGTCGGCCGGCACCATCGCCAGCGCCGGCCCGCCGCTGCCCTGACCCAGCAGCACCGACACCGTCGGCGACTCCAATGTCACCAATTCGGCCAGACACCGGGCGATCTCACCGGCCAGGCCCTCCTGCTCGGCCTCGGCCGACAGCGCCGGCCCGGCGGTGTCGATGATCGACACCAGCGGCAGCCGCAGTCCCGCGGCCAGCGCCATCCCGCGCCGGGCCTCGCGCAGTGCCTCGGGCCCCAGCATCCCCAGCCGGCGCTGGCCCAGCACCACCGCGGGCTGACCGCCGAAACGCGCCAGCGCCAGCAGCATCTGGGTCGCGTTACCGGACAGCTGCACCGGGTCGGTGGTGCCGTGCCGCAACACGTACTCCGAGCCCGGGCGGTCCGGTCGCCGCGAGGTCAGCACCGAATCCCAGGCCGGGACATCGGGCACGGGAACCGGCGCGGGCGCCTCGGGCGCGGGTCCAGGCGGATCACACAGCACCGCCAGCGTGCGGTTGAGCACGGAGCGCAGCTGCGGTAGCGCCACCACACCGTCGATGACGCCGTGGCGGTACAGGTTCTCCGCGGTCTGCACCCCGGCCGGGAACTTCTCGCCGTACAGGTGTTCGTAGACCCGCGGCCCCAGGAACCCGATCAACGCCCCGGGCTCGGCGGCGGTGACGTGGCCGAGCGAACCCCAGGACGCGAACACCCCGCCGGTGGTGGGGTGGCGCAGATAGACGATGTAGGGCAGGTGCTCGCGCTTGTGCAGTTGCACCGCCGCGGCGATCTTCACCATCTGCAGGAAGGCGACGGTGCCCTCCTGCATGCGGGTGCCGCCGGAGGCCGGCGAGGCCAGCAACGGCAGCCGCTCGGCGGTCGCCCGGGTGATCGCGGCGGTGATCCGCTCGGCGGCGGCCACCCCGATGGACCCGGCCAGAAAGTCGAACTCGCAGGCCAGCACGGCCACCCGACGCCCGAATACGGTGCCCTCACCGGTCAGCACCGACTCGTCGAGCCCGGACTTCTCGGCGGCGGCCGCCAGCTCGGACCGGTACTCGTCGGTGGTCGCGACCTGCAGCGGGGTGGTGTCCCAGCTGCGGAAGGAACCCTCGTCCAGGACGGCATCACGTAGTGCCAGCGCACTGCTCACACCAGAAGGCTAATAGGGTGGTGCCATGATCGGAGTGACCCGCGAGGGCAACGTCCTCACCCTGGAGATGCAGCGCCCCGAGCGCCGCAACGCCCTGAACGCCGCGCTCGTCGACGGCCTGCGCGAAGAGATCGAGAAGGCATCCGCATCGGACGCGCGGGCGATCGTGCTGACCGGTCAGGGCACCGTGTTCAGCGCGGGCGCGGATCTGTCCGACGCCGAGGGCGTGGCCAAGGAGCTGCCGGACAAGGCCAAGGAGCTCAACCTCGCGATCGACGCCAGCCCGGTGCCCATCATCGCCGCCCTCAACGGACCGGCCATCGGGGCCGGGGTGATCCTGGCCATGATCTGCGATCTGCGCGTCGCCGTGCCGGGCACCTTCTTCCAGTTCCCGATCGCCAAGTACGGACTGGCCTTGGACAATTGGTCCATCCGTCGGTTGGTGTCGCTGGTCGGGCACGGCCGGGCCCGCGGCATGCTGATCGCCGCCGAGCGCCTGGACCTGGACACCGCGGTGCAGACCGGCATGGTCAACCGGGTCGGCACGCTGGACGACGCGCAGGCCTGGGCCGCCGAGATCGCCGGGTACGCACCGCTGTCGGTGGCACACTCCAAACGCGTCCTCAACGACGACGGCGCCTATGAGGATCCCTGGCCCGCCCACAAGGAGGGCTTCGACAAGGCCTGGGCGAGCCCGGACGTGATCGAGGCGCAGGTCGCCCGCATCGAGAAGCGCGCCCCCAACTTCCAAGGGGCCTGATGCTCGGCCCGGCGGTCCGTGTACTGGGTGGCACCGCGGCGGTCGCCGCCGGCGGGTGGCTGTTGCGCGCCGTGCAGGGCACGCCCGCCGCGCTGGGCGCCGCCGATATCGGCGCCGCGGCGAAGAGATCGCCGAACTGGCGCGACGGGGTGTTCGTCAACCGCGAGCCGGCCTCGGAGGTGCAGCTGAGCCGGGAAGACCAGTTCGCGCTGGTGCGCGATATTCTCACCGGCGGCCGCGAGCAGCGCCCGCCCGTGGAGATCCCGCTGGTGCGCCCGGTCGCAGACAAACCTGCCGCGGACCTGGCCGCCACCTGGTACGGGCACTCGTCGGTGATGATCGAGGTCGACGGCTACCGGGTACTGGCCGACCCGGTGTGGAGCCAACGCTGCTCACCCTCGCGGGTCATCGGGCCGCAGCGGCTGCATCCGGTACCCGCCGAACTCGACGAGCTGCCCGCCATCGACGCGGTCATCATCAGCCACGACCATTACGACCACCTCGACATCGACACCGTCAAGGTGCTGGTGCGCAGTCAACGTGCCACGTTCTACGTGCCGCTCGGCATCGGCGCGCACCTGCGGACCTGGGGCATCCCGGCCGACCGGATCGTAGAGCTGGACTGGGACGAAAGCGCGCAACTGGGTTCGTTGACCATCGTGTGCACCCCGGCCCGGCACTTCTCCGGACGGTTCCTGACCCGCAATGTGACGTTGTGGTCGTCCTGGGCGCTGATCGGGCCGCGGCACCGCGCCTTCTTCGGCGGGGACACCGGCTACACGACGGGATTCGCCGGAATCGGGGACTCCTACGGGCCTTTCGATCTGACCCTGATGCCGATCGGGGCGTATCACCCGGGCTGGCCCGATATCCACATGAACCCCGAGGAGGCGGTGCGCGCCCACCGCGATGTCAGCGACGAGGGACTGTTGGTGCCGATCCACTGGGCCACCTTCCGGCTGGCACCGCACCCGTGGTCCGAGCCGATGGAACGGATGCTCACCGCGGCCGCGGCCGAGAAAGTCGCGGTGGCGACGCCGCGGCCCGGCGAGCTGGTGAGCCCGGACTCGCTCAGATCGCCCGAGAATCAAACATGGTGGCGCGGCTGAACCCGTAGCGTTGACGCCGTGAGACTGATCTTGAGCATCGTGGCGGTCACGCTGCTGCTGGCGGGCTGCGGGACGGCACCGCAACCGCCACAGCCGACGACGCCACCGTCGACGACTGCGGGCGCGGCGCCGGTGCCCCCACCGCTGGTGCCCGCGATGCCCTTGCCCGACGACGCGGTCGACAAGGCGGTCGGCGAACTGGACCGCATCGCCGACGAACTGTTGCAGACCTCCGGTGTCCCTGGCCTGGCGGTGGCCGTCGTGCACAAGGGAAAAACGGTCTACGCCAAAGGTTTCGGAGTCCGTGATGTGCGCACCGAGGAGCCGGTGGACCCCGACACCGTGTTCCAGCTGGCCTCGCTGTCCAAGCCGGTGAGCGCCACCGTCGCGGCCCGGCAGGTCGGCGAGCGGATCATCGGGTGGGACACCCGCATCGTCGACGAGCTGCCCTGGTTCGCGCTGTTTGACCCGACCGTCACCGGGATGCTCACCGTCGGTGACCTGTTCTCGCACCGGTCCGGGCTGCCCGACCACGCCGGTGATCAGCTCGAAGACATCGGCTATGACCGCCGCGCCGTCCTGGACCGGCTGCGCCAGCTGCCGCTGAAACCGTTCCGGATCTCCTACGCCTACACCAACTTCGGGCTGACCGCCGGTGCCGAGGCGGTTGCCGCGGCCGCCGGAAAGCCCTGGGAGCAGTTGGCGCAGGATTCGCTGTTCGGTCCGATGGGGATGACCTCGACCAGCTATCGGTTCGCCGATTACGAGGCCAGGCCCAACCGCGCCGTCGGGCATATCCGCGTGGGTGAGGGCGATTACCAGCCGCTGCACGTGCGCGAACCCGACGCGCAGGCACCCGCGGGCGGGGTGAGCTCGTCGGTCAACGACATGACGCGGTGGATGGCGATGGTGCTGGCCGAGGGCAAGCACGGTGACGGTCAACTGATCGACCGACAGGCACTGCTTCCGGCGCTGACCCCGCAGATCGTGTCGAGCCCGGGCAGTGAACCGGCCATGCGATCGGGTTTCTACGGTTACGGATTCAACGTGGGCACCACCTCGGCGGCGCGCACCGAACTGAGCCATTCCGGTGCGTTCGAACTCGGCGCGGGCACCAACGTGCTGATGCTGCCGTCGGCGGAGGTCGGCATCATCGCCCTGACCAACGGCACGATGTCGGGTGTGCCGGAGGCGCTGACCGCGCAGTTCGCCGATCTGGTGCAGTTCGGCGAGGTCCGCGAGCCGTGGTACGAGTTGTACTCGTCGCAGCTGCTGCCGATGAGCGATCCGGTCGGCTCGTTGGTCGGTGTGCAACAGCCCGCCGATCCCGCACCGGCACAACCACTGCCGAGCTATGTCGGCACCTACCGCAACGACTTCTGGGGGCCCGCGGTGGTGTCCGAACGCGCCGGCAAGCTGGTGCTCGGACTCGGGCCGCGCGGGGACACCGTCGACCTGGTGCACTGGGACGGCAACGTGTTCACCTTCACCTTCGTCGCCGAGAACGCGCCGCCGGGAACCATCTCCAAGGCCACCTTCGACGGTCCGCGGCTGACGTTGGAGTACTACGACGACGCGGTGTTCACCAAGTGACGACGATGATCACCGGACTCTCCGATGCCGAGGTCGCCCAGCGGATCGCCGACGGCAGGACCAACGATGTGCCGACCCGCGCCGCGCGCAGCGTCTCGGAGATCGTGCGCGCCAACGTGTTCACCCGGATCAACGCGATCCTGGGTGTGCTGTTCGCCATCGTGGTCGCCACCGGCTCGCTGATCAACGGGTTGTTCGGCCTGCTCATCGTCGCCAACAGCGCCATCGGCATCATCCAGGAACTGCGCGCCAAGCAGACCCTGGACAAGCTCGCCATCGTGGGCCAGGCCAGACCGGTGGTGCGCCGGGAATCGGGCACCCGGGCCGTCGCACCGAGCGAGGTCGTGCTCGACGACATCATCGAGGTCGGCCCGGGCGATCAGATCACCGTCGACGGTGAGGTGCTCGAGGAGAACAACCTCGAGGTCGACGAGTCGCTGCTGACCGGAGAGGCCGACCCGATCCAGAAGGACCCGGGTGACCAGGTGATGTCGGGCAGCTTCGTCGTCGCCGGCACCGGTGCCTACCGGGCCACCAAGGTGGGCCGCGAAGCGTACGCCGCCCAGCTGGCCGAGGAGGCCAGCAAGTTCACCCTGGTGAAATCCGAATTGCGCAGCGGTATCAACAAGATCTTGCAGTTCATCACCTACTTGCTGTGGCCGGCCGGGGCACTGATCATCTACACCCAGCTGTTCACCACCGACGCCGGCTGGCAGGAATCGGTGCTGCGGATGGTCGGCGCGCTGGTGCCGATGGTCCCCGAGGGCCTGGTGTTGATGACCTCGATCGCCTTCGCCGTCGGCGTCGTCCGGCTGGGTCAGCGGCAATGCCTGGTGCAGGAGCTGCCCGCCATCGAGGGACTGGCCCGGGTGGACGTGGTGTGTGCCGACAAGACCGGCACGCTCACCGAAAACGGGATGCGGGTCAGCGATCTGAAGACTTTCACAGACGTCGACGCGGCAACCGTGCTGGCCCAGCTGGCCGCCGACGACGCCCGGCCCAATGCCAGCATGGCCGCCATCGCCGAGGCCTACGCCGACGCGCCCGGCTGGACGGCGACCGCCACCGCCCCGTTCAAATCCGCCACCAAATGGAGCGGCACCTCCTACGGCGCGCATGGCAACTGGGTCATCGGGGCACCCGATGTGCTGCTGGACCCGGCCTCGCCGGAGGCCGCCGAGGCCGAGCGGATCGGCGCGCAGGGACTGCGGGTGCTGCTACTGGGGTCCAGCGACCGTGCCGTGGACGCCGCCGCCGCTCCCGGCACCGTCACGCCCGTCGCCCTGGTGATCCTGGAACAACGGGTCCGGCCCGACGCCCGCGACACCTTGGAATACTTTGCCTCCCAGCAGGTCACGGTCAAGGTGATCTCCGGCGACAACGCCAAGTCGGTGGGCGCGGTGGCCGGGACGCTGGGCCTGCACGGTGACACCGTGGATGCCCGCCGGCTTCCCGAGCAGACCGATGAGATGGCCACCGCGCTGGACACCTACACCACTTTCGGCCGGGTCCGCCCGGATCAGAAGCGGGCCATGGTGCATGCGCTGCAGTCGCGCGGGCACACCGTCGCCATGACCGGTGACGGGGTCAACGACGTGCTGGCACTCAAGGATGCCGATATCGGTGTCGCGATGGGATCCGGCAGCTCGGCGTCACGCGCCGTCGCCCAGATCGTGTTGCTGGACAACAAGTTCGCCACGCTGCCGTATGTGGTGGCCGAGGGCCGCCGGGTGATCGGCAACATCGAGCGGGTCTCCAACCTGTTCCTCACCAAGACGGTGTACTCGGTGCTGCTGGCCGCGCTGGTCGGCATCGGCGGGCTGGCCGCCCGCTTCTTCGATGGTGACCCGCTGCTGTACCCGTTCCAGCCCATCCACGTCACCATCGCGGCCTGGTTCACCATCGGCATCCCGGCCTTCATCCTGTCGCTGGCGCCCAACCACGAACGGGCCCGGCCCGGCTTCGTGCGCCGGGTCATGACATCGGCGCTGCCGGCCGGCGTCATCGTGGGTGCGGCCACCTTCATCTCGTATCTGCTGGCCTATGAGGGACGCGGGGCCACGGCCGAGCAACAGACCCAGGCCTCGACCAGCGCGCTGATCACCCTGCTGGTCGCCTCGGTGTGGGTGCTGGCCGTCGTCGCCCGCCCCTACGAGTGGTGGCGGGTGGCGCTGGTGGCGGTGTCCGGCCTGGCCTATGTGGTGATCTTCTGCATACCGCTGGCCCAGCAGACGTTCCTGCTCGACCCGTCGAATATCGCGCTGACCTCGATGGGGCTGACGATCGGTGCGATCGCGGCGGCACTGATCGAGGCGGCCTGGTGGATCGAGGGCAAACTCTCCCGCGAGCCCCGCAAGCTGTGGCGCTAGGGTTGAACCATGAGTTTCTTGGACAAGATCAAGGGCCTGGTGGCCAAGAACGCGGACAAGGTCGACACCGTCATCGACAAGGCCGGTGACCTGGTGGACAAGAAGACCCAGGGCAAGTACGCCCAGCACGTCGACAAGGTGCAGGAAGCCGCCAAGAAGGCGGCCCGCGAGCAGGCCGGTCAGCCCCAGCAACCCCCGCAGGTGCCGCCGAACCAGCAGTCGGGTCAGCCGCCGACGTCCCCGCCTGCGCCGTAGATGGCGAAGCTGTCGGTCTCCGTCGACGTCCCGCTGTCGCCGGAGCAGGCCTGGGCGGCCGCCTCGGATCTGTCCCGCTTCGACGAGTGGCTGAGCATCCACCGGGTGTGGCGGTCCACGCTGCCCGAGACCCTGGACAAGGGCACCCGGATCTCGTCGATCGTCGAGGTCAAGGGTATGGCCAACCGGGTCAACTGGACGATCGTGAACTACAAGCCGCCGGAGTCGATGACGCTCAACGGCGACGGTGTCGGCGGCGTGAAGATCAAACTGATCGCCCGGGTCAAACCCGTCGCCGAGGGGGCCTCGGTGCAACTGGACATCCACCTCGGCGGTCCCGCGCTGTTCGGACCGATCGGCATGATCGTCGCCGGTGCGCTCAAGAGCGATATCAAGCAGTCGCTCGAGCAGTTCAAGAAGGTGTACTCATAGCCCTCCAGACACGCGTAACCGGGGCTGCGGAGGCCCCGTCGACCCCGGGTACGCGAGTTTCGGCATGCACGGGCGATGAATTTCGGGGCCGGGGCGAGTCGGTACGGACATGACAACCTCACACCCGCTCGGCGCCCCCTGCTGGATCGACCTGTCCACCTCGGATATCGAGGGCGCGCAACGCTTCTACGGGGCAGTCCTCGGCTGGACCTTCGAGTCCGCCGGGCCCGAGTACGGCGGCTATGTCAGCGCCTTCGTCGACGGCGTGCAGGTCGCCGGCCTGATGCCCAATGACCCGCAGTGGAACATGCCGGACGGCTGGACGACCTACCTGCACACCGCCGACGTCGACGCCACGCTGGACGCGGTGACCGCGGCCGGCGGGTTCAGCTGCGGCGGGGCCACGGACATCCCCGACAAGGGCCAGATGGCCGTCGTGTCCGATGCGACCGGCGGGATGATCGGCCTGTGGCAGCCGACCGGACACGTCGGCTTCGAGGCAACCGGTGTGGCCGGCGCACCGGTCTGGCATCAGGTGACGACGCGGGATTTCGCCGCGACGCTGGACTTCTACCGCACGGTGTTCGGCTGGCAGACCCAGGTCGAGTCCGATACCGACGAATTCCGTTACAGCACGGCGCTGTTCGACGGTGAGCAGCGCGTCGGCGTGATGGACGGCAACGCGTTCATGGCCGCCGACGAGCCGTCGAGCTGGTGCTTCTTCCTCGGCGCCGACGATGTCGACAAGACGGTTCAGCTGATCGTCGACCACGGCGGCAGCATCATCCGCGCCGCCGAGGACACCCCGTACGGCCGGCTGGTCGCGGTGGCCGACCCGACCGGGGCCGCCTTCAACCTGTCCTCGCTCAGCCCGCGCTGAGCGCGAAGTCGGCGAAGTCGAATCCCGGCACCACCACGCAGCTCACCAGGGTCGGTTCCTGCAGGGCGGGTTTCGCCCGCTGCCAATGTCCCGGCGGCACCGCGAATTGCGGCTGCTCGCCGGCGGTGATGTCGGGACCGAGCAGGACGGTGTCGGCGCCGTCCTGCTCGCGGCCGACCTCCAGCAGCAGCGGGCTGCCGCGGTGGTATAGCCACAGTTCGGCGCTGCGCACGGTGTGCCAGGCCGACTGCTGGCCGGGCATCAGCAGGAACAGGATCGCGGTGCCGGCCTGGCGCGGGCCGGTGTAGTCCGGCGGCAGCGCCGACTGCGGAAAGGTCAGGTCGCTGCGCCAGGTTTCGCGAAACCAGCCGCCCTCGGGGTGCGGTGCGAGGTCGAGCCCGCGGGCCCAATCGGGTAGTTCCGTCATGGCAATTCAGCCTACGCAGGCCCACCCGATAATCTGAGGCGCATGGCTCGATTGCGTCCCGGCTGGCTCGTGGCGTTCTGCGCACTGGTGCTGGCGGTCAGTGCCTGGCTGCCGTGGCTGAGCACGGGCGAGGGCCGGGTCAACGGGATCGGCGGCAAGGTCGGGACCATCGATGTGCCACCACCCGGATTCGGGGTCGGGCAGCTGATCGTGCTGCTGGCCGCGGTGCTGATCGTGGCGGCGGCGATGGCCGCCCGCGAGTTGTCGGCCCGGTCGGCTTCGGCTGCGGCACTGTCGGTTTCGATGGTCATCGCGGCTCTGATCGCGTGGTACTACCGGTTGTACGTGCATGCGCCGGTCACCGTCGGCTACGGCATGTACCTCGCCGCGGGGGTGACGGTGCTGGCGGTGGTGCTGTCGGTGATGACGATGGTGGTGGCCTGGAGCCGCGCGGCGTGAAGCCCGTGATGCGCACCGGCCGGTCGGCTATCGCGCGATCTGAACATCGGCATCCCAGCTGATCTCACGTTCCGGCGCGCGCCGACGTCTACACAATGTGACTGTGCGACCGTTCGAGGAAATCGTGACCGACCACGGTGCCATGGTGCTGCGGGTCTGCCGGGCGGTGCTCGGACCGGGCCCGGACGCCGAGGACGCCTGGTCGGAAACCTTTCTATCGGCCATGCGCGCCTACCCGGATCTGGACCCGCAGGCCAATGTCGAGGCCTGGCTGGTGACCATCGCGCAGCGCCGTGCCATCGACATCGGCCGCGCACGCTCCCGGGCACCGGCACCCGTGGCCGCGGTGCCCGATGCCGGCCGCACCGATGGGTATGACCCCGACCTGTGGGCCGCGCTGAAGGTGCTGCCGGACAAGCAACGCCGCACGCTGGCCTACCACTACCTGGCCGGCCTGCCCTATGCCGAGATCGCCGCCCTGCTGGGCGGTTCCACCGATGCGGCCCGCCGTGCCGCCGCCGACGGCATCAAGACCTTGCGCACCACCTATCTCAAGGAGGCACCATGACCGAGATCTTCGAGCGGTTGACCGCCGACGACGCCACCCTGCACCGGCTGCACGACCGGTTGGCCCGCGACGCGCAGGACGCCGAGGTGCTCGACGTGGCGTATCGAACTCTGGACACCGCCGTCGGTCCGTTGCTGCTGGCCGCCACTCCCGCCGGTCTGGTGCGGGTGGCCTACCTCGCGGTCACAGACGAACAGGCCGAGCTGGCGGCACTGGCGGCCAAGGTCAGCCCCCGGGTGCTGCGTGCCCCGGCCCGACTCGACACGGCCGCCACCCAGATCGAGGAGTACCTGACCGGTGCCCGCACCGCCTTCGACCTGACGGTGGACCTGCAACTGACCGACGGGTTCCGGCGCACGGTGGTCGAATACCTGCCGCGCCTTGCCTACGGACAGCGGGCCAGCTACGCCGCCGTCGCGGCCGCGGTCGGCAACCCCAAGGCCGTGCGCGCGGTCGGCACCGCCTGTGGGCTCAACCCGTTGCCGCTGGTCATCCCGTGCCACCGCGTCGTGCGCACCGACGGGTCCATCGGCCAGTACGCCGGCGGGGCGGCGGTCAAGGCGACGTTGCTGGACCTGGAGGCGGCATGAGCGCGTGGCTGGCGGAACTGGACAGCTGCGGGTGCGCGCCGACGGGCCCGTTGCTCACCGCACAGGAGTGCACGGCGATCACGGACATGTGGGACGACGACGGCCGCTTCCGGTCGACGATCGACATGGCGCGCCATCGCTTCGGCCAGGGCGTGTACCGCTATTTCGACGACCCGCTGCCCGAACCGATCGTCCGGTTGCGCTCCGAGTTCTACCGCCGGCTGCTTCCGCTGGCGCGGGAGTGGGCCGCGCGGCTGGGTGACCCGGCACCCTGGCCCGACGACTTCGCCGACTGGATCGAGCAGTGCCACGCCGCCGGTCAGCGCAAACCGACGCCGCTGCTGCTGCGCTATGAACCGGGCGACTGGAACGCCCTGCATCGGGACCTGTACGGCGAGCTGGTGTTTCCGCTGCAGGTCGTCATCGGGCTCGACGAACCGAACGTCGACTACACCGGCGGTGAGTTCATGCTCGTCGAACAGCGACCCCGCGCCCAGTCCAAGGGCACCGTCGCCGCGTTGCCGCGCGGGCACGGCCTGATCTTCACCACGCGGGACCGGCCGACACCGTCGAAGCGGGGATGGACGCGCACCCCGGTGCGGCACGGGGTGAGCCGGCTGCGGTCCGGACGCCGGCACACGCTGGGGCTGGTGCTGCACGACGCCGCCTGAGACGGTGCACCCCGATGACCCGGTACGCTGAGGTACCGTGACGGCGCGCCTGGGCAGAGTGAACACTCTGCGCCTGACGCTGCTCGCACTGGCGCTCTTCATCGTCGGCACCAACGCCTTCGTCATCGCGGGTCTGCTGCCCAAGATCGGCCAGGGTCTGGGCGTCGGACCCGGCACGGTCGGCTACGCCATCTCCGTCTACGCGGCCGTCGTCGCGGTGGCCTCGCCGGTGGTCTCGGTGGTCTGCGGTCGCATGCCGCAACAGCGCGTGATGGCCGGCGGTCTCGTCCTGATCGCCATCGGCACCTTCCTGGCCGCGGCCGCCGGCACCTTCGCGGTGTTCACCGCGGGCCGGGTGATCGCCGCGTTCGGCGGCGCCGCCCTGGTGCCGACGGCGATCGCGGCCGCACCCGTGCTGGTCCCCGCCGAGGTGCGCGGACGGGCCATCGCCCTGGTGGGCATGGGCTTCACGCTCGCCATGGCGATCGGATCACCCATCGGCACCGCCCTGGCCGCTCTCGGCGACTGGCGCTTACCGCTGGCCTTGTTGGCGGGGCTGGCCGCCGTGCTGGCCCCGGCGCTGCTGCTGGTCGTGCGGGACGTGCCCAACGCCGACGGGGTCAGCCTGCGCGACCGGGCCGCGGTGATGCGCAACCGGCACATCGTGTTCGCGGTCGCCGCATCGCTGCTGATGATGCTGGCCTTCAACATGGTCTACATCTTCAGCGCGGTCATCACCCATGAGGCCACCGGCGGTGACAGCTCACGGACGGCCCTGCTGCTGCTGGTCTACGGAATGGCCGGTATCGCCGGGAACTTCCTGGGCGGCCGACTCTCGGACAGGTTCGGCAGCCGGCACACCCTGCAGGCCGTCCTGGCCGTCCAGTGCGCGGCCTTTCTGACACTCATCCCCGCGCACCATTCGATGGCCGCCACGGCGGCGGTGTTCGCCTGCTCGGGAGTGGCCGGAACGGCCGCCTCGGTGGCGATCCAGTACCGGCTGGCCGTCATCGACTCGCGCTACGCCGGGGTCGCGCTGGCCTGGTACTCGACCGCGATGTACATCGGCATCTCCATCGCACCCCTGATCGGCGCGGCCACCCTGCCGTACGGTTTCGCCGTGCTGCTGGCCGCGGCGGCCGCCTCGATCCTGGTGGCGCTGCTGGCCTCGGAGTTGGGCCACTTCCGCGAGGTCACGACCGAAGAGGCCGTGCCGGGGGAACTGCCGCCAACAGAGCTCGGGTGTAGTCCTGCTCGGGTGCGCTGAAAAGTTCAGCCGCACCGCGGTACTCGACGGTCCGGCCGGACTGCAGCACCAGCACGTCATGGCTCATCCGCTCGATCACCGCCAGGTCGTGGCCGATGAACAGGTAGGTCAGGTTCAGTTCGCGCTGCAGCCGGGCCAATAGGTCGAGCACCTTTGCCTGCACCGACACGTCCAGCGCGGCGGTGGCCTCGTCGAGGATCAGCAGATCCGGCTCGACAGCCAGCGCGCGGGCGATGCTGACCCGCTGGCGCTGCCCGCCGGACAGCTCGTGCGGGTAGCGGGTGGCGAAGTCGGTCTCCAGCCCGACCATCTCCAACAGTTCGGCCACCCGGGCCCGGCGCTGCGCCCTGCCGTCGGCCAGCCGGTGCACCACCAGCGGCTCCTCAATCGAAACACCCACCGGCATACGTGGATTCAGCGAGGCGAACGGATCCTGGAACACCATCGCGATGCGCCGCCGGTCGGCCTTTCGGTCCAGCACATCGGCACCGTCGAGCACCGCGCTGCCGCCGTCGGGCTGCACCAGTCCGGTCAGCGCGGCCGCGACCGTGGACTTGCCCGAACCGGATTCACCGACCAGCCCCAGCGTGGCGCCGCGCCGGATCTCGAAGGACAGATCGGCCACCGCGCGCACACCGGAGTAGCGCACGTCCAGCCCGTCGACCCGCAGCAGCACCTCGGCATCCGCGGGAGCCGGCGACGGGCCCGCGCCGTCGAGCAGCGGCCGCGCCGCCAGCAGTTCGCGGGTGTAGTCCGCGCGCGGCGCGTCGAAGATCGCCTCCACCGCACCCTGCTCGACCACCGTGCCCGCCCGTAGCACCGTCACCGTGTCGGCGACCTCGCCGATGACACCGAGGTCATGGCTGATCCACACCACCGCGGTGCCGAAATCGCGTTGCAGATCCCGCACCATCGCGATGATCTGGGCCTGCGTGGTGACGTCGAGCGCAGTCGTCGGCTCATCGGCGATCAGCAACTCCGGATCGCAGGCCAGCGCGATCGCCACCATCACCCGTTGGCGCTGACCGCCGGACAGCTGATGCGGATAGGACGGCAACCGTTGCGAGGGATCCGGCAGCCCGACGGCGTCCAGCAGTTGAAGGGCGCGCTCGCGCGCCGCGCGCCGGGTCAGGTGCCGATGCGTCTCCAGCGATTCGGTGATCTGGCGTTCGATGGTCAACAGCGGATTCAGCGAGGTGCCCGGATCCTGGAACACGAACCCGATGCGCCCGCCGTGGATACGACGCAAGGTCCGGGCCGACGCGCCGACGATCTCCTGTTCTCCGGCAAGCACACTGGATCCCGTCACGACCGCACCCGGGGCGTCCAGCAGGCCGGTGGCGGCCAGCACCGTCATCGACTTGCCCGAACCGGATTCCCCGACGATCCCGACGGTCTGCTCGGCCTCGACGCTCAGACCCACGCCCGACACGATCTCGCGGCGCCCGATGCGCACCGCGAGGTCGTCGATGGTCAGAATGCTCATCTCGATCGCCGTGCCTCGATCATGGTGCGCTGCTTGGGATCGAGCACATCACGCAACCCATCACCGAGCAGGTTGAACGCCAACACGATGAGGAAGATCGCCGCTCCGGGGAACACCGCCATCCACCAGGCCAGGGTGACGAATCCCTGCGCGTCGAAGATCATCCGGCCCAGCGAGGGCTGCGGCGGCTGAATCCCGAGCCCCAGGAACGACAATGCCGCCTCGGCCAGGATGGCGAAGGCCAACGACAGCGAGGTCTGCACGATCAGCGGTCCGCTGATGTTCGGCAGGATGTGCCGGGTCAAGATGTAGCGCGGGCCGGTGCCCATCGTGTAGGACACCGCCACATAGGGTTCCACGCGCACCGACAGCGTGCTGGCCCGTGCGACGCGCGCGAAGATCGGCGTGTAGACCACCCCGATGGCCAACATGGTGGTGCCGATCCCGGGACCCAGCACCGCGACGATGGCCAGTGCCAGCAGCAGCACCGGGAAGGCGAACATCACGTCGACCACCCGCATCAGCACGGTGTCCAACCAACCGCCCCGGCGCCCGGCGACATAGCCGGCCACCACGCCGACGAGCACGCCGACCACCGCCGCGAACGCGACGCTGACCACCGCGACCTTCATCGAGGCCTGCACGGCGACCATCACCCGGGACAACACATCGCGGCCCAACTCGTCGGTGCCGAGCCAGTGCGCGCCGCTGGGCGGTTGCAACGCCTGCGGCACATCGACATCGTTGAACCCGTACGGCGCGATCCATTGCGCCGCAACGGCGATCACCACCACGACCGCCAGCACCAGGGCGCTCAGGACGGTCACCGGGTTGCCGGCCAGCAGCCGCCAGGCGTTCACCCGCGTCATGACAGCCTGATCCTTGGATCGACGATGGCGTACAGCAGGTCCACCAACAGATTGATCAGCAGGAACGATGCGGCGATCAACAGCACCGCGCCCTGGATGACGGGGTAGTCGCGCGCGGCCACGGCGGTGTACACCAGCCGTCCCAGACCCGGCCAGGCGAACACCACCTCGACGACGATGACGCCGCCGAGGATGGTGCCCAACTGGATTCCGGTGATGGTCAGGATCGGGACCATGGCGTTGCGCACGGTGTGACGCATCGTCACCGTCCGCGGCGGCAGGCCCTTGGAACGCGCGGTGCGGACATAGCCCATCGCGGCGACCTCCAGCACCGCCGAGCGGATGTAGCGGGTCATGATGGCCGCGGCGACCAGGCCCACCGTCAACCCCGGCAGGATGATGTGCCGCAGCCAGCCACCGGGATCCTCGAACAGCGGGCGGTAACCCGAAGTGGGTAACCAGCCCAGGGCGGTCGAGAACAGTGAGATCAGCAGGATGCCGAGCCAGAAGTCGGGCACCGACACGCCGAATTGGCTTGTGACACGCACGATCGCGTCGCCGGCGCGGCCCTCGCGCAGCGCCGCCCAGGTGCCCGCCGGCAACGCGATCAGCAATGCCAGCACGATGCCGACCAGGGCCAGCGACAGCGTGGCGGGCAGCCGCTCCAGCAGGATCTGCGTCACCGGATCGCCGTTGCGGAAGCTCACCCCCAGATTGCCCGTGGCGGCCCGACCCAGATACTGGAAGAACTGGGTGAGCACGGGTTGGTCCAGACCGCTCGCGGTGCGCAGCGCCTCGTAGGCCTGCGGGGTGTAACGGGTGCCCAGGGCGATGCGCACCGGGTCCCCGGGCACCAGGTGCACCAGCGTGAACACCACGATCAGCACACCGATCAGCACCGCCAGCGAGTAGATCAGCCGGCGGGCGAGGAACGCCACGATGGTCATCCGGCACCGTCCAGCGCGGCATCGCGGAACCGGATCGCCTTGTCTCGGCGGGCCTCATAACCGGTCAGGTCGGGCGTCCACGCCTGGATCACCGCCGGGTTGTACAGGAAGATGTAGCTGACGCCGTCGGCGATCAGTGTGGCGGCGGTCGCGTAGTCCTGCTTGCGGGCCTGCGGATCGGTCTCGGTGCGGCCGGCGTCGAGCGCGGCGTCCACCCGCGGGTCGGAGAACTTCTGGGCGTTGTTGGCGCCGTCGGTGTGGTGCTGGGCGTAGTAGAAATCGTCGGGGTCGATATTGCCCAGCCAACCCATCATCAGCATGTCGAAGTTGCCGTTGTTCTGCTCGTCCAGCCAGGTGGCGAAGTCGACGGTGCGGATGTCGACGGTGATGCCCAGTGGTTGCAGATTGTCGGCGATCACCTGCGCGGCGGTGACGGTCTGCGGGTACTCGCTGGTGACCAGCATGTCCAAGGCCTGCGGTGCGGCCCCGGCTTCGTCGAGCAGCGCCTCGGCCCGGTCGATGTCATAGCTGTACCGGTCGTAGCCGGTGTACCACGGGTTACCCTGCGGGATCGCCAGTTGGTTGGCCTGCGCCGTGCCGTAACTGGTGGCCTGCACGATCGAGGGCCGGTCGACGGCGTAGGCGATGGCCTGGCGGACCCGCACGTCGTTCCAGGGCGGCCGCGCGGCGTTCAAGGCCAGATACCAGTAGTCATTGCTCGGGGTGACGGCAAGGCGCAGCGAGTCGTCGCCCTCCAACTGCGGGACCCGCTGGGCGGGCACGGCGTCGGTCCAGTCGATCTCGCCGGCCTGCAGCGCCGCCAGCGCCGTCGAGGACTCACTTATGAACCGGAACGTCACGCCGGGGATCCGCGGCGGCGTCCCCCAGTAGTCGGGGTTGGCCTTGAGGGTGATCGAATCACCGCTCTGCCGGCCGGCGAAGGTGAACGGGCCGGTGCCGATCGGGTTGGTGGCGATCGAGCCGTCCTCGACGTTGCGGCGCGACACGATGGCCATGCCCTTGAAGCCACCGAGATTGGTCAGCAGGTTCGGGGTGGGGCGCGCGAGGGTGATCCGGACGGTCAGGTCGTCGATGGCGTCCACGGCGGTCACCGCGCTGAACTTGTCGACGTTGGACAGCTTCTCGTCGATGATCCGCCGGTAGGAGTAGACGACGTCGTCGGCGGTGAACGGGCTGCCGTCGTGGAACCTCACCCCGGGGCGCAGCCGGAAGGTCCACGTCAGCTGGTCGGGAGAGGTCTGCCAGGATTGCGCCAGCGCCGGCACCATGGTCAGGTCGGCGTCGGGTTCCACCAGGGTGTCGTAGACGTTCTCCAGGACCTGGAAGGAGAAGTAGGCACTGGTCTTGTGCGGATCGAGCTGGTCGGGTTCACCGGCGATCCCGGCGATCAGGTTGCCCGAGTGCTGGCCCAGATCGACCCGCTGACCGGCAGAACACGACAGGGTGGCAAGGAGTGCGACGGCAGCGAGGATGGCTGCTAGCGTCCGCATGCCGGCTCTGGTACCCGCTTCGTGGCGTGACTACACCGCTGTTGACCTGTAAAAACGACGGTGGTACCGATCGGGATGCGCGCAATGGCCGATACCCGCAGCTAGACGCGATCACCGGGTTGGCGGAATGCCCCTGCGGTGCGGATAGACTTTGGCGGTTGCCACCTACGGGTGGGTCAAGATGTCGGAGGTATCGATGAGTAGCCAGCCAGACCCCGCTCCCAGCCGTGCAGCGGCTGTCGGGGAGGTCGAGGAACGTCGTGTCGGCGATATCAGCGTGGTTGCTGTGGCCGGAACGGTCGACATGCTGACGGCACCGAAGCTGGAGGCGGCCATCAACGCCGCCGCGAAGAGCTCACCTGCGGCCGTCGTCGTCGACTTCACCGCCGTGGAGTTCCTCGCCTCGGCGGGCATGGGCGTACTGGTCGCCGCCCATGGTGACCTGGCCCCGGCGGTGCGTCTGGCCGTCGTGGCGGACGGGCCGGCGACCAGCCGACCGCTGAAACTGGTCGGCATCGCCGACATCGTCGATCTCTTCGCCACCCTCGATGAGGCGTTGGCAGAGTTGCAGAGTTAGAAACTCTGGCGAACGGGTAGCCAGCAGGTCGATATGACAGAGCAAGGCGCCTCCGCAAGCTTCGTAAAGGTCGGCGTCCGCGCCGATCCCCAACTCGCCGCCCAGGTCAGGGAGGAGTTCGCGGTCTGGTTGCGCGCGCACTTCCTGCTCGATCCCGAGAAGTCCAGTGACGTGCTGCTGGCCGTCTACGAAGCGTTGGCGAATGCGGCGGAGTTCGCCTATGCCGGAGCCGCGCAGCCCGGCCTGATGCACATGCGCGCCGAGTACGATCCCGGACTGGGCAGCCTGACCGTCACCGTCACCGACGAGGGGCATTGGCAGTCCAAGGAGGGCAGCGTGCCAAACGTGGCGCGCGGCCGCGGCCTGCCGCTGATCCACGCCCTCAGCGACCGTGCCGACATCGACAGCACGGCCGGCGGCACCAACGTTCGCCTCGAGTGGGATCACATCGCGGCGAATTACTCAGAACTGCGGTAGCCGCACCACCTGGACGAAGAACTCGTCGATCTGGCGCACCGCGCTCATGAACTGGTCGAGGTCGACCGGCTTGGTGACATAGGCGTTCGCGTGCAGCTTGTAGCTGCGCAGGATGTCCTCTTCGGCCGAGGACGTGGTGAGCACCACGATCGGGATGTGGCACAGATTGTCGTCGCTCTTGATTTGTTCCAGCAGCTGACGGCCGTCGTACTTGGGCAGATTGAGGTCGAGCAGGATCAGGTCGGGCCGCGGGGCGTCGGCATACTGGCCGCGCCGGTACAGGAAGTCCAACCCCTCCTGCCCGTCGTGCGCGACGTGCAGGTTGTTCTGGATCTTGTTGTGCTCGAACGCTTCCCGGGTGATCAGCTCATCGCCCGGGTCGTCCTCGACGAGCAGGATGTCGATCGCTCGGCCTTCGGGCAGCTTCATCCGTTGGTTCCTTCCAGCTGGGGCTCCAGCGTTGTGTCCGGCGTCAGCGCCGGGTTGGGCTCGGTGACGGGCGTCATCGGCAGGGTGAAGACGAACCGGGTCCCGTCGGTGAAATCGGTGTCGATGTGAATGGTCCCGCCGTGATACTCGACGATCTTCTTGCACAGGGCCAGACCGATACCGGTGCCACTGTAGGCGTCCCGGCCGTGCAGGCGTTGGAAGATGACGAACACCTTGTCGACGAACTCGGCGCTGATGCCGATGCCGTTGTCGGTGACGGTGAACACCCAGTATTCGGCATTCTCCCCGTTGCCCTCGCGACAGTCGATCACCACGCGGGGTGCCAGGCCTTCGCGGCGGAACTTCACCGCATTGCCGATCAGGTTCTGCCACACCATGATCAGCAACGTCGGATCGCCGTCGACGGTCGGCAGCGGCTCGTTCGGGCGGACGATCTGCGCGTCGGACTCCTCCAGTGCACTGCTCAGGTTGTTCATTGCCGCATCGATGGTGTCGTCGAGCGCCACCTCGGCGTTCGTCGCGTTGAGTCGGCCCACCCGCGAGAAGGTCAGCAGATCGTTGATCAGGACCTGCATGCGCTTGGCGCCGTCGACGGCGAACGCGATGTACTCGGTTCCTCTTTCATCCAGCTTGTCGCCGTACCGCTTTTCCAGCAGCTGGCAGAACGAGGCCACCTTGCGCAGCGGCTCCTGCAGGTCATGGGAGGCGACGTAGGCGAACTGCTCCAGTTCGGCATTGGAGCGGCGCAATTCGTCGGCCTGCTCGTCGAGCGCCGCCTTCGCATCGCGTGACGTCTCCAGTTCTTCGACTATGCGCTGGCGCATGTCCTCGACATCGGCGGAAATCGCCCGGATGTCCTTGGGCCCGCTCGGCACGATGCGTTCGTCGAAATTGCCCTGGGTGATGCGCCGGCAGGACTCCGCCAGCGCCGACAGCGGTCGGTTGACCGCATTGCGCATGACGACGGCCAGCAGTACCGCGGTGGTGACGAACGCCAGGATCATCGCCACCAGCGCGGCGTCGCGCCACTCCCGGATTGCGTCGAGCTGGTCCAGCCCGGCCTCACGGGCCTGGCTGAGGTGGTCGTTCTGGATCGCGAAGAGTGTGCGCAGCCGATCGAAGAGGGCCTTGCCCTCCTCGATGGTGGCGTCCGCCACCGGTTCTGTCGGGTTGCCGTTGGTCAGGAGTGGGTCCGCGTAATCCGCGCGCCAGGTCTCGGCGGCGGACTCGATGTCATCGAGATCGGCCAGCAGATCCGGGTAATGGACCAGGCTGCGCCGGACCTCCTCGGCCGCAGCGGCCTCGGCGGTCCGGCCGTCGTTGTACGGGTCCAGAAAGCGTTCATCGCCGGTGATCAGATAGCCCCGGACAGCGGTCTCCTGATCGCGCAGCGCCGCCTGCATCTGATAGGCGGCGATGCGTGCGGGTTGCACGCCGTCGCGGATCCGATTGGACACCTTGTCGGCCTGGCTGACCAGGATCGCCGCCGCGATGGCGCATGCCAGCACCGCCGTCCCGATGACGGCCAGCACCAGGTTCTGCCAGCCCTGCACCGTCAGTTTCATGAAGCCGAGCGCTCCACCCGGATCACCGCGATGTCGTCGGTGAGCCCGCCGTGCTGGTGGGCGCGCGCCTCGGCATGTTCGATGAGGCCCTCGACGAATGCGATGCCCGGCAGCGTGGCCAGCGACTGTGCCATGGCCAGCAGGCCCTGCTCACCGAGGCGTTCGTCGCCGCGGCCCGAGTGACCCTCGAACAAGCCGTCGGTCAGCATCACCAGTCCGTGGCCGACGGGCAGTTCGTAGTGGTTGACCGGCCATTCCCGGGCACCGAGGCCCAACGCCGCTCCGGCGCGCGGTTCCAACCAGTCCACTGCGCCCCCACCCTGGACCATCAGGCCCGGATGGCCGGCGCGGACCACGGTGTACCGGCCGCTGTCGGGCTCCAGTGCCACGCTGGAAAGCGTCGCGAAGATGCCCTTGTGCGGCCGTTCGGTGGTCAGGATGCGGTCCAGTTCGCGCATGCGCTCGTTACCGCGCAGCCCGGCGAAGGTCAGTGCACGCCACCCGATGCGCAACGCCACGCCGAGCGCCGCCTCGTCGGGACCGTGGCCGGCCACATCGCCGATCATGACGTGCACGGTGCGGTTCTCGGTCTGCACGACATCGAAGAAGTCGCCGCCGACCAGGGCATCCTGGCGGCTGGGTCGGGACCGGGTGACGATGTTGACGCCGGGGGAGTCCAGCAGGACCGGCGACGGCAGCAGCCCGCGCTCCAGGCGGGCGTTCTCCATGGCCCGCATCTGGCTGGAGTGCAAATCGACGGTCGCCGTCTCGGCGCGTTTGCGTTCGATGGCGTAGAGCACGGCGCGGCGCAGCATCTCGGGGTCGACGCGGTCCTTGACCAGGTAGTCCTGGGCGCCCGACGACATCGCGACGACGCCGAAGTGCTCGTCGGACAGGCCGGTCAGCACGATGATCGGGATCCCGGTGTCCAGGCCGCTGATCCGCTGCACGGCGTCCATGCCGTTGGCGTCGGGCAGGTTGAGATCCAGCAGGATGCAATCCGGGCGCCGGTCGTCCAGCACCTGTGCGGCCTCCGCGATGGACGGGGCCCAGCGGAATTCGAAGTCGGCGCCCGAGTCGGCGATCAGTTCTTCGACCAGCAATGCGTCACCGCGGTCGTCTTCGACGAGGAGCAGTGACAATCTCTGACCGCCGGCCGCAACGGCAACGTTGAGGCCGGGTGAGGCAAACGGTTGTTGCGGTGCGGGCATTAAGAGTTCGAGTCCCCCACCTGGGGCATTCGCCCCGGTCGCGCTGATATTTCCGTAAATTGACAACTCTTCAGACCCTACCCACAAGTCAACCCCCGACGGTGCTCGACTGATCTTGTTCGTCGCGGATTGGCCGATTCGGGACGGCCGTCCATACTCGCCAGTAGGGTGCCCCCGGCAGGATTCGAACCTGCGACACCGGCTTTAGGAGAGCCGTGCTCTATCCCCTGAGCTACGGGGGCGGCACCCGTCGAGACAGGCGAGCAGAAGTCTAGTTCACCGCCGCCGCCGCGCGCCTTAGCCAGGCGGCTTCCCACTGCCGGGTCATCGCCGGGTAGACGATCAGATGGCGGAACGGCGCGATGGCGCCGAGGTACGCCCGGCCCAGCGCGCCGTTCGGTTTGACCAGCACCGCCAGCCGCAGTTCGTACTCGCCGCCGCGGGTGCGCACCCAACCGAAATGCGCGATGCCGTGCACGGTGCGGTTGGCCACCTCCATGGCGGCTTCGTCGCGGCACTGATAGACCCGGGTGAACGGCATACCGGGCACCGGATCACCGGCATCGGGCTTGTGCAGATCCGCGGGCAAGCGGTCGATCAGGGTGGGCCCGGCGACATCGGGGTCATCCCAGCCGAACAGTTGGCCCAGTTTCCAGCGGATGGCGAACAACAGGCGCACCGCCGCCGGGTCGCGCGCCGTGCCGATCGCGTCCAGGTACGCGGGTAGGTCGTCGAATCCGGCCCCCGGCGCCCGGTAGGACCAGACGTCCAGGACAGCGAAATCGGGGGCGATGCGGTGGATGCGCCACGGCCGCTGAGTGTGTGCCCCGATCGGCAGTCTCATGACGTGGCCACCGGTGCGAGCCGACCCGTGCGCAAGGAGACGACGAAAGCGGTGCAGGCCACGCCGAACAGCACTATGGGCGGTGGTGGGTCCAACCATACGCTCATGGCCAGCGATACGACCGACATGGCCAACGCCAGCGCGGCCACCGGCCGGATGTCGTCGACCGTCCTGGCCAGATACAGCAGCAGGATCCCGACGAACACCAGCGCAAGGCCCATGGCCAGGCTGAAACTCATCATCAACTGGTAGTAGCTGCGGTGCACACCGAACAGCTCCAGGGTGTGGGCGCGCATCAGCGCATCGATAGCCTCGGAGTCCGAAGTCGTTGTGCGCATGGCGATATCGCCGAGGAGGTGGCCGGTGCCGGTGGCGATCCAGCACCACGCTCCGGCTCGGAACCAAGTCAGTGCAGTCATGTTTCGACTATCGGCGAGGCCGGTGCCGTCGCGCATCCCTCCGCGGTCGTGATCGGCTCATCCTCCAGGATGAGCCAGCCCGGTCTCATAGGCGAGCACCACCGCCTGCACGCGGTCGCGCAGATCGAGCTTGGCGAGCACGTGACCGACATGGGTCTTGACGGTGGCCTCGGCCAGATGCAGCCGATCGGCGATCTCGCGGTTGTTTGCGCCGGTGGCGATCTCGAGGAAGATGTCGAGTTCTCGGGCGGTGAGCATGGAATTGATGCGCTCGGCTCCCGCGGGTTCGGGTGCGGCGGCGACGAATTCGATGAGTCGGCGGGTGGTCGAGGCGGCGATGACGCCGTGCCCGGCGTGGACGGTGCGGATGGCGTCGACGATCTCCTCGCTGCGGGCGTCCTTGAGCAGGAATCCGCTGGCACCGGCGCGGATCGCGGGAAACGCGTACTCGTCGAGGTCGAAGGTCGTCAAGGCGATCACCCGGCAGGCCGGATGCTCGGCGGTGATCGATGCGGTGGCGGCAATCCCGTCCAGTCGCGGCATCCGAAGATCCATCAACACCACGTCGACGGGTCGAGACCGCACCAGCGACACCGCCTCATGACCGTCGCGTGCCTCACCGGCGAACTCCAGATCGGGTTGGCTGTCGATCATCATCCGCAGGGCGGACCGCATGAGTTCCTGATCGTCGATGACGGCCACCCGGATGACGCTCACGCCGCCATCCTCGCCCGTACCCGCCAACCGCCCTCGATCGGCCCGGCCTCGAACGTGCCGCCCAGCGCCTCGACCCGTTCGCGCATACCGGTCAGCCCGCGGCCCGGACCCGCGGCGCCGGCCCGGCCGGTGTTGCTGACGGTGACGACGATTTCGTCTGCCGCCGAATCGATGTCGACCCTGACAACGGGGGCGGGGCCGGCGTGTCGGGCGATGTTGGTCAGCGCCTCCTGAACCACGCGGTAGGCGGTCAGGCCCACCGCGGGCCCGACCCGTACCTCGGCGAGTGAGAACTCGGCGTCCATTCCGGTGCGGCGCATCCGGTCGATGAGCGCGGGCAGGTCGGTCAGGCCCGGTTGTGGTGCGCTGGGGGCATCGTCGTCACGCAGCACACCGAGCAGTCCACGCATCTCGACCAGGGCCTCGCGGCCGACTTCGGCGATGGTGGTGAGGATCTCGGGTGCCTTGTCGGGGGCGTTGGGCACCACCAGGCGACCCGCTTCGGCCTGACTGACCATCACCGCCACCGAGTGCGCGACGACATCGTGCATCTCGCGGGCGATCCGCCGGCGCTCATCGGCGGCGGCCCGGTCGGCGAGTTGAGCGGCCCAGGCCTGGCGGGTGGCGCGGTAACGGCCCAGCGCCCACGCGGCGAGGGTGCCGCCGACGGCGGTGGTGCTCAACATCAACCACCACGCCCACGCGTTGATCGGGGTGCCGGTGAACCCCCACAGCCGGATCAGCGTCAGCACGCATCCGAACAGTCCGGCGGCCAGCGCGATGCTCGGCCACGGTCGCCGGGTGTACGCACTCACGGCGTAGAGCAGAGCGAAGATGCACAGGCTGCTCGGCAGCAGGATCGGGCCGTAGTCGGTGGTGTCGACCACCGCGGTGGCCGCCGCGATATCGGGTGCGGCCAGCAGGATCAGGCAGGCGATCGCTCCGGCACCGAACGACTTCAATGGCCACCGGCGGGCGGTCGCGACACCGATATGCAGAGCCAGCAGGGCGACCGCAAGCGCCCCCCGCCAGCCGATTGCGGTGTCGTCGGCGCGCACCGCCTGCACGCCGGCCGGCAGCAACACCGCGGCCATCACCACGGCCAGCACCGGGCGGCCCGCGCGGTCGAGCAGGCGTGGCCGGGTGGCTGGGGTCGACACGCCACACAACCTACTGCGTGCCGACACGACAAGGGGGACAGTCCGACCGGACTGTCCCCCTTGTGCCTGGAGTCTTACTTCTCCTGCTCGGCCTTCTGGCGGGCCTCGTTGGCGTCGGCGGCGGCACGCGCACTCTCGGCCTCGGCTTCCTTCTTGGCCACATCGCGCTGCGCGTCGGCCTTGTCCTGCTGGGCCTCGCCCTCGCGGCGCAGGTCGTCGTTACCGGTCACGGCGCCCGCAGCTTCCTTCACCTTGCCCTTCACACCTTCGACAATGCCGGAAACGCCTTCGGCGGCACCACTGTTCTCAGCCATGCTGACTCCTTGCTCGTTTCGTGATGGTGCGCTGTGTCCTCAACGTCACCGCGGCCTGCCTCGCGGCGGGCCGACCGTCTCGAAGTAAAGAATTCCCCGTTGCCGATATCCGAAACCCGCAATGTCCAGTGGCGTGTGCCACAACGGGCTGCGTGAACCCGGGTCCAGGTCCGGTCCAGGTGACCTATAGTCATCTCGGCGGTCAGCTGGTGAATGACGCGATGGCGGGGTGCATCTATTACGGGGTTGAAATCGCTTGCGCTCTGGTTCAATACACCAGATCAATTCGACTCGATGACCGCATTTCTGCGAGAGCGACGGTTGCTGCGTTCGGCACAGCTGATCATGGCCATGGTGGCCTCGTCATCGGCGTTGGTGCCGTTGTCGCACTTGATGATTCATCGGCATCTTACGGCCGCGGCGGTCGCGGTGAGCGTCATCTCGGCGTTGTTCACCATCGCCATGACCGTCTACTGGTGCAACCGCTGGCCGGGCCGACGCATGTCCGAGGCTGTCGCACTGTTCGGGGCTGTCTGCATCGTCGGGTGGAGCCTGGTCCAGCCGGACCCGGGCGTCGCTGCGCTGGCCTCCTCGGCCCTGGCCGTCACCGGCAGCTATCTCGCCTTTCTGCACAGTCCCCGCAGCATGCTGATCAACATCGTGCTGGCGCTGGCCATGGCCGCAGTGGTCGCGGTGCGGTTGGGCCACGAAACCGATGCGGCGACCGCGGTGTCGGCCTTCTGGGTCGTCTGGTTCGTCAACATCTCGATGCCGGTGGCCGTGCGCGGCATGTCCCGGGCGATGGGCATCTTCGCCACCCGCGCCGACGAGGACGGGCTGACCGGTCTGCTGAACCGGCGCGCCTTCGAGGCGGCGGTGGGCCGGATCCGCGAGGAACACCCGACGGCAGGACTTGCGGTGCTGATGGTCGACGTCGACGATTTCAAACGCGTCAACGACACGCTCGGTCATGCCGCGGGCGACGGTGTCATCCTGGCGGTGGCCGAGGTCATCCGCCGCCACGCGCCGTCCCGATCGGCGATCTGTCGGGCCGGCGGCGAGGAGTTCCTGATCGCGCTCGCCGAGCCCGGCGCGGCCCGCTCGATCGCCGCCGGAATCCGGTCGGGCATCGCGGCCCTGGCCGAGGGGGTGACCGCCAGCATCGGTATTGCCGTGACCGGCACCGGCGCCGAACCGTTGCCGCAGTTGATCGCCGCTGCCGATGCCGCCATGTATCTGGCCAAGCGCGGCGGCGGGGACGCGGTGTGCTGACCCCTCACACCCGGTCCAATCGCGGGTAGAGCACCTCCTGCACGACGAGCGCCACAGCAGCGGCGATCGGAATGGCGACCAGGGCGCCGACGATCCCCAGTAGCGCGGCGCCGATCAGCACCGCGATGATCGTCGTCAGCGCGGGTACCTGCACGGCGCGCCCGATGATCCGCGGGATCAGCAGGTAGTCCTCGATCAGCTGATAGACGACGAAGAAGATGACGGTGGCGATGCACAGCGGCAGCGACACCGTCAGCGCCACCGCCGACACCACCACCCCGGCGATGGTGGCGCCCACCACCGGCACCAGGTCCAGTAACGCCACCAGGATCGCCAGCAACAGCGCATAGGGGACGTCGAAGGCCGTCAACCAGATCAGCGTCGCCGCCCCGGCGAGCACCGATATCAACACGTTGCCCAGCACGTAGGCGCCGACCTTGGCGAAGACCTCGTCCCCGATCAGGATGACGCGCGGGCGCCGGGTGTGCGGCACCAGGCGATACAACGTGGTGCGGATGCGCGGCATATCGGCCAGGAAGTACAGCGTCAGCACCACGGCGATCAAGGTGTCCGCGACCGCCTCGAGCACCGCGGTCCCGGCACTGATCACCTGATCGAAGGCCGAGCTGTCCATGTCGTCGACCACCGCGGTGATCCGCTGCTGCAATCCGAACCGCTCCACGAACCGGCCGACGACCGACGAATTGTCCTGCGCCTGCTGCAGATACTGCGGCGCGCGGTCGATCAGCTCGGCGGTCTGGGCGAACAGCGGAGGCACCGCGGCAGCCACGAAAGAGCCGATCGCCGCGGCGAACACCACGAAGACCAGCGCGGTGGCCAGCCACCGCCGCAGCCCCCGGTTGACACACCAGGACACCACCGGCTCCAGACCCAAGGCCAGGAAGAAGGCCACGCCGATGACGATGAGGATCGAGGACAGCAGCGACAACACGTGTACCGCGCCGTAGGTGACGGCGACGCCGGCCGAGCCCGCCAGGCCGATGAAGAAGGGGGAGCGCCGGTCGAACTTGCGGCCCGGTCGGCCCAGCGGCTGCTCCGGTGACGTCATCTCCGCGGCCTGTTGTTCGGCCCGCGCAACCGGGCCTTCGTCGGCGGTGTGCGGTTGGGCCACCATGTCGTTGTGACCGTCTTCGGCCGCCGCCGTGCTCATGCTCACCTCCGCCCGCCGCCGCAACCCACCCCGGTTACCCCGGTGTCAATTGCGGAAAACCGGCGGCGGGCCGCCGTGCGGCCCGCGGAGTTCGGTTAGCGCAGTTCGGATATCACCTTGCCGAACGCGTCGGCGTGACCGGCCTGCACCACCAGGTAGCCGGCACCGTAGTCGTCGCGCAGGCGGCGCACCTTGTCGGCCATCTCGCTCACCGACCCGGAGAGCACCCCGGGCAGGGCCAGCAGTTGCTCGTCACTGAGATCCGGGGCGTAGTGCCGCGTCATGGCCAAGTTGGGCATCCCGGAACCATCGGTGGGCACGGCGGTGATCGCCACGTTCAGTTCGATATCGGCGAAGCGGTCACCGGCCACCTCGCGCAAGAACGAGATCCGTTCGGCCAGTGGATCGTCGCCGCTTCCGCCGGTGACGCCGACGATGGCGGCCCACCGGCCCGCGACGGTCAGCAACCGGTCGCCACCACCGGCGATCATGATCGGTGCGTCGGGGACATGCTCGGCCAGGTACTCGACGACGTGCTCCAGATACTCGACCCGCGCTCGCGCCGAGGGGAACGCCAACTCGGCCGCCTCGAACTCCTCGCGCACATAACCGGCACCGAGGCCGACCTCGAAACGTCCGCCCGACAGGTCGTGCAGCGCGGCGACATCGCGGGCCAGCAACGCCGGCTTGTAGAAGCCCGCGTTGAGCACGAACGTGCCCAGGCGCAGGGTCTCGGTGACGGCCGCGACGGTGGACAGCACCGGGAACGGTGCGGGCGCGCCGAGATGGTCGGGCACCAGCAGCACGTCGTAGCCGAGGTCCTCGGCCTTGCGGGCGGCGTCGCGCACCTTGGCCGCGCTCGAGGTGTCACGCAGGCCCATGCCGAATCGGAACATGGTCCGATGGTAGGCACTCAGGTCAGTGGCAGGGACGCGAACGGTGTGCCGGTCGGTTCCGCCGACCCGGAGCCGGGCTCGACGGTGAACGCGAGGGTGACCGAGTCGCCGAGATCGGGCAGCACCGCGGTGGTGGACGGGGCGATCGCCTGCGCGTCCATCACGCCGGCCGAATGCGGTCCCGCGTCGTCGATCAGCCACATCTGGTACACGGTGCCGTCCGCGGGCGGAGCCACGTTGTTCATCACCAGCACGCCGGCGTTGCGTTCGCGGGAGAACACGACCGTCGCGGTGCCACCGGTCGGGATGTCCCCGGAGACGGTTCGCACGTCGGGCGCGGCGAAGATCTGTTCGGCGGTGGTGGCCTGCGGCGGCGGGCGCAGCCACCAGCCGACGCCGAAGGTGGCGACACCGATGACGACGGCGGCCGCCGCGGCGGCGAGTGTCTTCGACCAGCGCCGGCGGCGCGGTTGGCGCAGCTGGCGCACGGGGTCTACGGCGACGGCCGACATCAGCCGGTCACGCAGCTCGGCCGGCGGTTCGACGGCGCGGGAGGCCGACATCAGGGCCATCGTCTCGCGCACCCGCCGCACCTCTGTGTCGAACTCCTCGGCGACGTCGGGCGGCGCCGACCGCAGCCGGCGTTCGATATCGACGCGCTCGGCGTCGTCCACCGCGTCCAGCGCATACGCCGTCGCGAGCAACAGCAGGTCTTCGGAAGGACTGGTCATGCTGCCCCCAGGCAGTTGCGCAGTCCGCGGATGGCATCGCGCATCCGGGATTTGACGGTGGCCAGGTTCGCGGCCAGCCGATCGGACACCTGCACGTAGGTCAGTCCGTCGTAGTACGCGAGCTCGATGCATTCGCGCTGCTTGTCGGTCAGCGCGCCCAGACAGTCGGTGATCTGCCGGTAGTCGTCGTTCTCCAGCACCCGCTCGGCGACCTGGTCCACGGGCGGTTCGACAGTCGCCGCGCCGTACCGGGATTCGCGGTCGGCGCCGGCTTGTTCGGAGCGCACCCGGTCGACGGCGCGCCGGTGTGCCAGCGTCATCAGCCAGGACAGCGGCGACCCGACCGAGGGGTTGTAGTCACCGGCGTTGCGCCACACCTGCAGATAGATGTCCTGGGTGGTTTCCTCGCTGTAGCCGGGATCGCGCAGCACGCGCATGACCAGCCCGAACACCCTGGCGCGGGTGTGATCGTAGAACGCTGCGAAGGCGTCGACGTCACGTTGCGCCACCCGGCGCAGCAAGGCGTCGAGGTCTGCCGTCACGGACGGTAGCCTAGCGGTCGTGGCCGGGGCAGTCACGGAACCCCGCGATTCATCTGCGCACCTCCTGTCGGCGAGTGCGAAGCCGTTGCAGCGCAGGCGGTATGAGGATGCCCCTCGGCGCCCCGGCACGTCGGCCGGAATCGGGACCGTCGCCGTGCCCGACGACGGTCAGGCCGCGGCGCCACAGCGAAATGGCGTGCAGCCGAGTCTGAAACGTGGCGACCAGCGGTGCCAAGGGGGCCCGCACCTGCATGGTGGCGACCTGCCGGGTGGTGGCTGCTCGGCGCTCTCCGTGCAGCGTGGCGCTGAACACGAGTTCGTTGTCGCGGTGCCAGGTCACCGCAACCTCGGCGGTGAGGTCGGGTTTCGGGACGTAGACCAGGTAGTAGCCGTCCACCTCGTTGAACGGGGATGCGAAGAAGTCCTTGCACACCGCGACGGGACCCGCCTCGGTCGGCGGCAACACGTAGGCGTGCCGTTGGCCGCGGGTGTTGTGTACCTCGACGATGACGTGCGCCAGCGTGCCGTCGGAATCGTGACACCAGAAGATGCTGATCGGATTGGACGAGTAGCCAAGCACTCTGGCGTGCAGCAGCGCGGTGACCCGACCGCCGCTCAGGTCGATGTCATGACCGGCCAGTACGGTGTCGACCCGGGTACGCAGGGTGTCGGCGCCCGTGGCCGGTGCGGACAGATGATCTTCGGCGCGGAAGACGGCGAAGGGCCGTAATAAGATCGGCAGCCGGGGTGGCGCATCGATGTCGAAGTACCAGGCGTAGCTGCGGTGGCCGAACTCGTTGTGCACGGGACGGCGGCGCAGATGGGTGACATGGGTGCGATACAGCGCGGGCATCAGCATGACACCGTCTCAGCTTCTTTCGTCGCCGGCCACTGCGCACCGAGGTGCATGGCCGCGCACATCCCCGCCGCGGCACCGTCCTCGTGGAAGCCCCAGCCGTGATACGCGCCGGCGAACACCACGCGGTCGTCATCCAGCGTCGGTAGCAGGCGTTGTGCGGCAACCGATTCCGGGGTGTAGAGCGGCTGATCGTAGATCATCTCGGCGATGACGCGGTCGGGATCGACCCGGCCGCGTCCGCCGAGGGTCATCAGGAACCGATGCGGCCCGGCCAGTCCCATCAACCGGCTGATGTCGTAGGTGACCAGCACCGGCCCGTTCCCTCCGGTGGCCAGGTAGTTCCGTGACGCCTGTGCTCGTGGGTGGGTGGGCAGCAGCGACGTGTCGGTGTGCAACTGGGCGTGGTTGGCCGAGTAGCGGATTGCGCCCAGGATCGCGCGCTCGGCCTCGGTCGGTTCGGCCAGCGCCAGCAGCGCCTGATGCGGATGAACGGCGAGGACGACGGCGTCGAACTCGCGGGCCGGACCGTGCCCGGCGGTGACTTCGACGCCACATTCGGTGCGCCGTACGGACCCTGCCGGGGTGCCCAACCGGATCTCTTGCACGCGGGCGGCGATGGCGTCGACGTAGGTCGCCGACCCGCCGACGATGGTGTGCCAGGCCGGAGTGTCGAGCATCGACAACATGCCGTGATGCTGCAGGAACACGAACAGATATCGCGCCGGGAAGTTCATCGCCTCACCGGGGGCGCACGACCAGACCGCGGCCACCAGGGGCGTCATGAAATGGTCGACGAAGTACCGGGAGAACTTGTGCACGTCCAGGAATGCGCCGAGCGTGCCGGTGTCCTGGGCGTCCCCGGTCTCCAGTAGCGCGGCGGCGGCCCGGTGGAAGCGCTTGACTTCGGCCAGCATGCGTAGATATCGCGGTCGCCCCAGGTTCGCCCAGGACGGGAACAGCCCGCCGAGGCCGAGGCCGCCGGCGTATTGCAATCTGCTGCGGTCATCGCGCACCGACACCGACATGTCCGTCTCGTGGGTGTGGATGCCGAGATCGGCGAAAAGTCGGGACAACGTCGGATTGGTGCGGTCGTTGTGCACCAGAAACGCCGAGTCGATTGCCACCATCGCGCCGCGGCCGTCGTCGACGATGTGGGTGTGCGCGTGTCCACCGAGGCGGTTGTCGGCCTCGAACAGTGCGACGTGGTTGCGCTCGGACAGCAGATAAGCGGCCGTCAGGCCGGCGATGCCGCTTCCGATGACGGCGATCGACCGTCCCTGCCGTGGTTGCACACCCGGTATTCGGGGCCGTACGTCGAATGGATGGGTGGCATTCGGATTGCGAATCGATGAACCACGCGTATCGTGCAAATCCGTGGTGTCGACGCTGTTTCGCAACGGATCCGTGTGGACGGGCATTCCGGACCAACCCCTCGACGATGCGCTGCTGGTCGTGGGCGGCCGCATCGCCGCGCTGGGTGCCGACGCCGAGACGCAGGCGCCCGCGGATGCCGAGGTCGTCGACCTCGCCGGCGGTTTCCTGATGCCGTCGTTCGGGGATGGTCACGCCCATCCGATGTTGGGCGGACTGGAATTCGTCGGGCCCGCGGTGCGGCCCTGCACCTCGGTCGACGAGATCGTCGAGGCCGTCCGCAGGTATGCCGAGGACAACCCCGACCAGGAGTGGATCGTCGGCGCGTCCTACGACGGCAGCCTGGCCGAGGGCGGCCTGTTCGACGCGCGCTGGCTCGACGACGCGGTGCACGACCGCCCGGTGGTGCTGCGGGCGTGGGATTACCACACGGTGTGGTGCAACACCGCGGCGTTGGAGCGGGCCGGTATCACCCCCGCCACCCCGGATCCGGTGCTCGGTGAGATCCCGCACCGCGCCGACGGATCGGTGCTGGGCACGCTGCGCGAATGGGGTGCGGTCGACCTGGTCACCGCCGTGATGCCGACGCGCGACGAGGACGTGCGGATCGCCGCGCTGGGCACCGCCGCCGATTATTACCTGGCCCACGGTGTCACCTGGGTGCAGGACGCCTGGGTGGAGCCCGGTGACGTCGAGACCTATCTGGAGGCGGCCCGCCGCGACGCGTTGCGGGTCCGGTTCAACCTGGCGCTGTACGCCGATCCGCGGCACTTCGACGCGCAGGTGGCGCACTTCGCCGAGGCCAAGCGCCGCGTCGAGGAGCTGGGCTCGCCGATGCTGACGGCGCAGACGGTGAAGTTCTTCGCCGACGGGGTGGTCGAGAACGAGACGGGCGCGCTACTGCAGCCGTACTGCTCGGGACTGCACTCGCACGGTATGACGGTCTGGGAGGGAGATTCGCTGGCCGAGGCTGCGCGCCGCGTCGACGAACTCGGACTGCAGATCCACATCCACGCGATCGGGGACGCCGCCGTCCGGCAGGCGCTCGACGCCATCGAATACGCCAGCATCCGCAACGGGCCGCGTGACCGTCGACCGGTCATCGCGCATGTGCAGCTGGTCGACGATCACGACCTGGAGCGGTTCGCCGCGCTCGGTGTCATCCCGTGCATGCAGCCGCTGTGGGCGCAGGAGGACGCCTTGATGAACGTGCTGACCGTGCCGCGGTTGGGCCGTGAGCGCGCCGACAAGCAGTACCGGATGCGGTCCCTGGCGGAGTCGGGCGCGCCGCTGGCGCTGGGCTCGGACTGGCCGGTGTCCTCGGGCGCACCGCTGGAGGGCATCGCGGTCGGGGTGTCGCGGCAGACGGCCGAGGGGCAGCCCGCCGGCGGCTGGACACCCGAGGAGATCCTGGCCGTGGAGCGGGCGCTGGCCGCCTACACCGCCGGGGTGGCCGATCAGGCTTTCGCCGAAGGCAGCTGGGGCCGGCTGTCGCCGGGCGCGAGTGCCGATCTGGTGTGGCTGGACCGCGACCCGCGCGCCACGCCGCCGCTGGAACTGCCCGGGATCGGCGTCCGGGCCACCTATCTGCGGGGCGAGCCCGCGTTCGTCGCGTAACAGTCGCAAGAGAGGGAGGCACATGTCGTCATCGGAGCCGTTGGTCGGGATCTCGGCCGATCCGCACGAGGGAAGGCTCAAACGCGCCCTCGGTGTGCCCTCGCTGGTGCTCTTCGGCCTGGTGTACATGGTGCCGCTCACCGTGTTCACCACCTACGGCATCGTCACCGTCGAGTCCGGTGGACGGGTGCCGCTGGCCTACGTGGTGACGCTGGCCGCAATGATCTTCACGGCCCGCTCGTATGCCCGGATGGCGACGGCCTACCCGGTGGCGGGTTCGGCATATGCCTACACGCAGAAGACCTTCGGTGCGCCCATCGGCTTTTTGGCCGGCTGGTCGCTGCTGCTGGACTACCTGTTCCTGCCGATGCTCAACTACATGGTGATCGGGCTATACCTCAACGCGGCGGTGCCCTCCATCCCGCAGTGGGTCATCGTGGTGGTCACCATCGTGCTCGTCACCGTGCTCAACATCGTCGGCATCGTGTCAGTGGCCCGCGCCAACGCCGTGATCATCGCGGTGCAAGCGGTGTTCATCGCGGTGTTCCTGGTGATGGCGGTCGCCGCGATCTCCGGGTCGGGCACCGTCGACATCATGGCGCCGTTCGCCGGTGACGGAACCGCCGACGGCCTGGCACCGGTACTGGCCGGCGCAGCCATCCTGTGCCTGTCCTTCCTCGGATTCGATGCCGTGTCAACGCTTTCCGAGGAGGCCAAGGACGCCCGCCGCGACGTGCCGCGCGCCATCATGCTGGCGACCCTGATCTGCGGCGTGCTGTTCATCATCCTGTCCTACGTGTCGCAGCTGGTGTTCCCGTCCAACGCGTTCGAAAGCGTCGACACCGGATCGGTGGATGTCATGGTGGCCGCCGGCGGCGCCTTCCTGTCGGCATTCTTCACCGCGGCCTACGTGGCGGGGGCCACCGGGTCGGCGCTGACCTCGCAGGCGTCGGTGGCGCGCATCCTGTATGCGATGGGCCGCGACGGTGTGCTGCCGCGCAAGGTGTTCGGCCACGTGTCGGTGAAGTTCAGCACGCCGACGTGGGCCATCCTGGCGGTTTCGGTGATCTCGCTGCTGGCGATCGTGATCGATCTGGCGCTGCTGGCATCGGTCGTCAGTTTCGGTGCGCTGGTGGCGTTCTCGGCGGTCAACCTGACCGTCATCAAGCACTACTTCGTCGATGCCGGTCAGAAGAACGTGCTGAACAACCTGGTTCTGCCCGGTATCGGCTTCGCGTTGACGGTGTGGTTGTGGACCAGCCTGTCGGGTGAGGCGCTGCGGCTCGGACTGCTCTGGCTCGCGGTCGGATTCGTCTGGCTGCTGGTGGTCACGCGCGGATTCCAGCGGCCGACGCCGGTGCTGGACCTGAAGGAGTAGATCAGTTCGGCGGCCAGGCGCGGGCCGCCGAGATCAGCCCGGCGATCAGCGCGGAAGTCGGACGGGTCAATCCATCGGCGCCCGTCATGCCACTGCGCGGGCTGATACCGCGCACCCGCGGTGACAGCTCCAATTGCACACCGCCGCCGCGGGTCCGGTTCACCGGGTTGGCCGGATGCAGTCCGCGCAGTTCCCGCGGGATCACGTCGAGGTCGGTGATGACCTGATGTCCCGGTATCGACAGGTGCGCGGCGACGTGCTCGGCCAGGTCCCGGTTCGCGCCGCCGGCCAGAACCTGGGTGCTGCGCCCGACGCGGCCGTAGCCGTGCAACGACACAACATGCTCGACGTGGTCGCAGAATTCGGCGAGACGGGCGGACTCGTCGGGTCGATACGCGGCCGAGGACAGGTGGTGCGGGTAGCCGGCGGGATGGCGCACGACGTATACCGAGGCGCCGGCCGCCGCGGCGGCACGCTCGGCGATGACGTCGGTCATCCTCTCCAGGCCGCCGCCGTGGATGGCCAGGAAGCCGAATCGACCGCGAAGCTCCGAAGATTCGACGACGGCGGGGTCGGCCAGCAGCTCGGTGAGCGTCTGCGGACCGGGTGTGTCGGCGGGGGCCAGCGCCCGTGGCCAGTTCACCGGATCCCAGCGCTGAAGGAAATCCAGCCAGCGTGGCGGCAGGTCGTGGTGGGTGGCACCGGCGATCACCCGCTCGAGGTAGCCCGGCCGTGGTGCGCCCGGTTCGGTGCGGTGATCGATGTAGATCCAGGCGTCATGCGACCCGCGCCGGGTATGCACACGCATCCGGTCGCGGCGATACCGCACCGGAACCCCCTCGGCGCGGTCGAGCACACCCAGATCGGCATCGCTGATGCGCCACAGCACACCGTGCACCTCGGCGCCCGTGGCCGGCTCCACCGTGGCCACACCGCGCTCGTTGATCAACCAGTCGTGATCGGCCAGCGTGGCCGCGATCGGCCCGCCGGCATCCGGGCAGCGCAGCGCCATCTGGTCCACGCACAGGTTGGACCCGTATGCGAAGTACAGCTGCTCGGCCACCCGCTCCAGCTTAAGGCGCGGCGTACAACCCCTTACCGGTGACCAGCGGAAGGTCCAGGGTGGTGGTGATGCCGGGTGCGGCAGCCACGACCGCGGGGATCGCGTTGACCACGCGGGCGGCGGTGGCCACCAGCCCGGCATGGTTGTGATCGCCCTTGCGGCTGCTCAAACACAGGTCCAGGGCGTAGGACGGTTCCCCGGTGACCTCGACGCGGTAGGAGCCGCCCTCCTGCGCCGGTTGCGGCCACTCGGGGCACAGATCGGCGCGCAGCCTGGTGACGTGTTCGAGCACGACGGCGGGGTGACCGCCGACCATGCCGCGCACCTCGAACCGCATGGCCGCCGTGCTGCCCTTCGGGATCGGGCCGGCGGCGATCTCGAAGTCCTCGGGCGCGGGCACCCGGGTGTGCGTCTCGGTCACCTCGTCGAGCTCGATGCCCAATCCGGCCGCGAGCTGACGCACCACCGAACCCCAGGCCAGGCTCAACACGCCGGGCTGCAGCAGCATGGGCAGATCGTCGATGCTCTTGCCGAAGCCCATCACGTCGAACATCACGGTGGCGCTGTCGTAGGTGGCGTAGTCGACGATCTCCATGCAGCGGATCTGCTCGACGCTCTGGCAGGTGCCGGCCAGCGCGAGCGGCAGCAGATCGTTGGCGAAGCCGGGATCGATGCCGTTGACGAAGATCGTCGAAGATCCCTTTTTGGCTGCTTCTTCGATCGGGCTGACCATCTCGGCGGGCAGCACCTGCCACGGGTACTGCAGGAACACCGCGGCGCTGCCGGCGACGTTGATACCGGCGGCCAGCAGGCGCCGGTAGTCCTCCAGGGCGTCGGGCAGCCGGTTGTCGGCCATCGCGGTGTACACGGCGCAGTCCGGCCTGGCGGCGATGATGTCGTCGAGGTTGTCGGTGGCGATGACACCGGTCGAGACGTCGAGGCCGGCAAGCTCACCGGCATCCTTGCCGGCCTTGCTCGACGAGGACACCCACACTCCGGTGAGTTCGTACTGCGGATCTCGGATCAGCTGGGCCAGGGCGTGGCGGCCGACGTTGCCGGTGCCGATCGCGGCGACTGTGATAGCCATGTGGAGTTCCTCTACAGGTCGGGGATGGGCATGTCGAGGTTGGGGAAGGTGAGGCCGCCGTCGACCTCGAGGGTCTTGCCGGTCAGGTAGCTACCGGCAGGGGAGGCCAAATACACTGCGGCGGCGGCGATATCGCTGGGATCGCCGAGCCGGCGCATCGGGGTGGCCCGCTCCATCGGGTCGCGCAGCGCATCGTTGGAGGCCACCACGTCCAACGCCGAGGTCAGGATGGAGCCCGGGGCGATGGCGTTGACCCGGATGCGCGGGCACAGATCCAGTGCGGACAGTCGGGTGTAGTGCGCCAGCGCCGCCTTGGCGGTGCCGTAGGCCGCGAAGGCCCGGCCGGCCAACCGGCCCATGGTCGAGGTGATGTTGATGATCGATCCGCCGCCGGAGTGTTCCAGCATGAGCGGGACGGCGGCGGTGGTCAGCGCGTGCGCGGTGCCGACATTGAAGGTGAACGCATCCTTGAGGTCCTTGGTGGAGGTGTTCAGCAGTGGCCCGGGCATGGTCCCGCCGACGTTGTTGACGACGATGTCTAGTTTCCCGAAGGCCTCGACGGCCTGACCCGCCAGCGCGGCGGTGGACTCGGGGTGGGCCAGGTCGGCAACCACGATGTGGGCACGCCGTCCGGTGGCCTCGATCTGGGCGGCGACCTCCTGCAGTTGTGCCTCGGTGCGGGCCGCGATCAGCACGTCCGCACCGGCTTCGGCGAAGGCGACCGCGATGGCGGCGCCCAGTCCGCGGCCGGCGCCGGTCACCACGGCCACCTGGTCGTCGAGCCGGAATTTGTCCAGAATCATGCGTGCCTCGTTTCTCTGCTCGGCGTCACCGTAACAAGGCCGAGCGGCGGCCGTGAGCGGTTTCTGTAACACGTTCTAATTTGTCGGTGGCTGTCAGTTCTGCCGCGACGGCGGTGTTGACAGGCGCGTCCCGAGTGTTTTTACTGGCCACATGCGCGAGATACCGGTCGCCGGCCCCGGCTGACGCGATACGCGAAAACCGCTGGGCTGCAAGGCTCTTTTGCTCCGGTAGCTCAGTGGTGAGAGCAGGACTCTTATAAGGTTCAGGGCGAGGGTTCGATTCCCTCCCGGAGCACGCGATTTCGGCGGGCTACTTCTTGGCGGCGGCCTTCTTGGCAGGCGCTTTCTTGGCCGGGGCCTTCTTCGCCGCGGCCTTCTTGGCCGGAGCCTTCTTCGCGGCCGCCTTCTTGGCGGGCTCCTTCTTCTCCGAGGAGCCCGATTCGCGGGCCTTCACGCTGGCCTCCAGCTTGGCCAGCAGGTCCGACACGTCCTCGCTCTCGTCCAGGTCGGTCGGCTGCTCCTCGACGGTGAACGCCTCGCCGCCTTCCAGTTTGGCCTGCACCAGCTCGTGCAATTGATCCTGGTAGGTGTCGCGGAACTGGTCGGGTTTGAAGTCGTCGGTCATCGACTCGACCACTTGGCCGGCCATCTTCAACTCGGCCGGTTTGATGTCGACGTCCTTGTCCAGCGACGGGAAGTCGGGATCGCGGATCTCATCGGGCCACAGCAGGGTGTGGATCACCATGATGTCGCGCTTGCTGAAATCCTTGACGCGCAACGCCGCCAGCCGGGTCTTGTTGCGCAGGGCGAAGTTCACGATCGCGACGCGATCCGTCTCGGCGAGTGTCTTGGCCAGCAGCACATAGGATTTCGTCGACTTGGAGTCCGGCTCCAGGAAGTAACTCTTGTCGTACATCATCGGGTCGAGCTGATCGGCCGGGACGAACTCGACGACCTCGATCTCGCGGCTGCGCTCCTCGGGCAGGGTGGCGATGTCCTCATCGGTGATGATCACCGTCTGGCCGTCGTCTGATTCGTAGGCCCGGGCGATATCGCGGTACTCGACCACTTCACCGCACACCTCGCACACGCGCTTGTAGCGGATGCGCCCGTTGTCCTTCTCGTGCACCTGGTGGAACTTGATGTCGTGGTCTTCGGTGGCGCTGTAGACCTTGACCGGCACGTTGACCAGACCGAAGGAGACCGAGCCTTTCCAGATCGACCGCATACGCAACGGTAACAGCGGGTACTGGCTTCAGGTGGCCGGCGCGAATAATACTCAGGAGGTGGAGCGCTTCGGCAGGGTCAGACTCTCCAATCCCGACAAGGTGCTCTATCCGGCCACCGGCACCACCAAGGCCGAGGTGTTCGACTACTACCTGGCCGTCGCCGAGGCCATGCTGCCGCATATCGCGGGGCGTCCGGTCACCCGCAAGAGATGGCCCAACGGCGTCGAGCAGCCGGACTTCTTCGAAAAGCAGCTCGCCTCGTCGGCGCCGGACTGGCTGAACCGGGCGTCGGTCACCCACCGATCCGGAACCACCACCTATCCGGTGATCGACAGCGCCGAGGGGCTGGCCTGGATCGCCCAGCAGGCGTCGCTGGAGGTGCACGTGCCGCAGTGGCGGTTCGACCCCGCCGGTGACCCCGGCCCGGCCACCCGCATCGTGTTCGACCTGGATCCCGGCGAGGGGGTGACGTTTCGGCAGCTGTGCGAGGTCGCCCATGAGGTGCGCGGTTACGTCGAGGACATCGGATTGACGGCCTATCCGCTGACCAGCGGCAGCAAGGGGCTGCACCTGTACGTGCCGTTGGCCGAGCCGATCAGTTCGCAGGGCGCCTCGGTGCTGGCCAAACGGATCGCACTGGCGTTGGAGAAGTTCATGCCCAAGCAGGTCACCGCCACCATGACCCGCAGCCTGCGCGCCGGAAAGGTCTTTCTGGACTGGAGCCAGAACAGTGCCGCCAAGACCACCATCGCGCCGTACTCGATGCGCGGGCGCGCCGAACCCACCGTCGCGGCGCCACGCAGCTGGGATGAGATCGGCGATCCGGACCTGCGGCACCTGCGATTCGACGAGGTGCTCGACCGGGTCGAACGCGACGGTGATCTGCTGGCCGGGCTGGACGAGCCGCTGCCGGGCGCGGACAAGCTGACGACCTACCGCAGCATGCGCGATGCGGCCAAGACCCCGGAGCCGGTACCGCAGACCGCGCCGTCGCTGGGCAACGACAACACCTTCGTCATCCAGGAACACCGTGCGCGCCGGTTGCATTACGACTTCCGCCTCGAGCGCGACGGTGTGCTGGTGTCCTGGGCGATCCCGAAGAATCTGCCCGACACGCCCTCGGTCAACCACCTCGCCGTGCACACCGAGGATCATCCGCTGGAATACGCGACGTTCGAAGGTTCGATCCCCAAGGGCGAGTACGGCGGCGGTGAGGTCTACATCTGGGACACCGGCACCTACGAGGCCGAGAAGTTCCGCGACAATCCGCCCGACGGACCGGAGAGGGGCGGCGAGGTCATCATCACGCTGCGGGGCGCCAAGGTATCCGGTCGTTACGCGCTGATCCAGACCGGGGGCAAGAACTGGCTGGCCCACCGGATGAAGGAGCAGCCGGTCACCACCGCCGCCGATCTCAAACCGATGCTCGCCACCCATGGGTCGGTGCAGAAACTGACGCCGGGCACCTGGGCGTTCGAGGGCAAGTGGGACGGCTACCGGCTGCTGGTCGACGCCGACCACGGGCAGCTGATGCTGCGGTCGCGCAGCGGCCGCGATGTCACCGCGGAGTTCCCCCAATTACGCGCGCTGGCAGCCGATCTGGCCGATCACCATGTCGTCCTCGACGGGGAGATCGTGGCACTGGATGCCGCCGGGGTGCCGAGCTTCGGCGCGATGCAGAATCGCGCCTCGGGCGGCAACATCGAGTTCTGGGCGTTCGATCTGCTTGCACTGGATGGCCGTTCGTTGCTGCGCGCCAGGTATCGCGACCGGCGCAAGTTGCTGGAACTGCTGAGCCAGGGCGGGGCACCGATCGTGCCGGACCTGCTCGACGGTGATGGCGCCGAGGCGTTGGAGTACGTCCGCGAGCACGGCTATGAGGGTGTGGTCGCCAAGAAGTGGGATTCGACCTATCAGCCCGGCCGCCGGTCGCAGTCCTGGATCAAGGACAAGCTGTGGCTCACCCAGGAGGTGGTCATCGGCGGGTGGCGGGCCGGTGAGGGTGGGCGCACCAGCGGGATCGGGGCGCTGCTGGTCGGCGTGCCCGCACCGGACGGTCTGCAGTTCGCCGGCCGGGTGGGCACCGGTTTCACCGAGAAGATGCTCAAGGACCTGCGCGCCACCCTCAAACCGTTGGAGACCGACGGGTCGCCGTTCAGCGCGCGGCTGACCGGTCCGGACGCCAAGGGGGTCACCTATGTGCGACCCGAACTGGTGGGGGAGGTGCGCTACAGCGAGCGCACCACGGACAACCGCCTGCGCCAACCGAGTTGGCGCGGCCTGCGGCCGGACAAGTCGCCGGATGAGGTGGTGTGGGAGTGAGCGATCGCGATGCTCACGGCGGGCTGAGGACACCGCGTGCTTAAGTGTTCGACGTGACCATTGCCGGAGACCGCCCGCTCGACGAGATTGTGGAGTTGCTCGACATCGACGCGGTGGGGGAGACCGAATTCGTCGCCCGGCACACGAAGGCCGCCGCCGAGACCGGGCACGTGTTCGGCGGCATGGTGGCGGCACAGTCGACGGTGGCGGCGTGCCGAACCGTGCCGACGACCCGACCGATGCACTCGCTGCACGCGTACTTCCTGCGGCCGGGTGATCCCACGAGGCCCATCGAGCTGCGTGTCGAGATCACCCGTGACGGGCGCTCTTTCAGCCACCGCCGGGTCAGCGCGATGCAGCACGGGCGCGCGATCATGGAGATGGCATGTTCCTTCGCCGAACCGGAACCCGGGTTGCGCCATCAGGTATCGATGCCGCAGGTACCCGACCCCGAGGAGCTGACCCCGGACTGGCAGGTGCTGCGAACGCTGCCGGACGTGGTGCCCTCGCTGACCAGGCCGGCTCCGTTCGACGTGCGTTCGGTGGGTCATCATTCACGCGTCGCACGCGACCTCGGGGAGACGACCGACCGCTCGCTGATGTGGATGCGCGCCGACGGTGAGATCGGCGATGACGCCGTCCTGCACACCGCCCTGATCGTGTACGCCAGCGATATGACGGTGCTCGACCCCGTGACCCGACCGAGCGCGCGGTCCATGGCGGCCGAGGATGTGTTGCCCGCGACGATCGACCATGCCGTCTGGTTCCACCGATGGGCGCGTGCCGACGAATGGTGGCTGTGTGATGTCGATTCGCCCTGGGCGGGTGACGGTCGCGGCTATGCCCGGGGCCGGCTGTTCGACCGCGACGGCGCGCTGGTGGCACAGATTGCCCAGGAGGGGCTGATCAGGCTTCCTGTGCGGTGATCGACTCCACGGTGTAGAGCTTGGGTTCGAAGCCGTCGGCGATCGCCGCGGCGCGGCTCATGTGCCCGGTGGCCGTGGCATCTTCGAAGATGGCGGCGTAGGCGGCGGTCGACTCCCACTGTGCGTAGTTGATCACGCGGGTGCGGTCCTCGCTGAGGTGGATATTCGCCGAGATGAAGCCGGGCAGGTGACGCATGACCTGATCGGAGGCCTCGGTCAGTACCCGGACAAGAGCCTCGGCCCGTTCCGGTGTGACGGTGAAGACGTTGATCAGCGTCGCGTGGCCGGCGGCTGCGGCGATGGTGGTCATCTGGAAAATCCTCCTCGATGTCAGGTTCCTTACTCAGTCGACGCTACCAGTGTGTAAGGTTCCTGTCATGGCGGAGGATCGCACCGAACTCACGGTGGGCTATCTGGTCAAGCGCGTGCAGCAGGCGCTGCGTCGCAATTGTGATGCGGCGCTTCGGCCGACCGGACTGTCGATGGCGCAGTACGCCGTGCTGCGAGCACTGGCCGACCATCCATCGGCGTCGGCGGCGCAGTTGGCCCGACTGTGCTTCGTGACCCGGCAGTCACTGCAGGACGTTCTGGCCGGGCTGCGGGCCGACGGGTTGGTGCGCGACGCCGCCGAACAGGGTGGCGGGCGGGCCGTGGCGCTGGAACTCACCGCCGTGGGGCGTCGGCGGCTCGCGGCCGGGCACCGCGCGGTACTCGCCGTCGACGTGGCGATGGTCGAGGATCTGCCGGAGGGTGCGCAAACCCAACTCGCGCAATGGCTTCGGTCCTGCGCCGAACGGTTGGAGCGCTAGCCGACCGCGGCGGTGATGGCCTCCTGCAGGCCGCGGGTCGCCAGCATGTCGGCGAGTTCGTTGTCGGCGACGCCGGAATGCCCCTTCACCCAGAACCACTCCACCTCATGTCGCGCGCAGGCCGCCTGCAGGCGCTGCCACAGATCGACGTTCTTGACCGGCTCCCTGGCCGCAGTCTTCCAGCCGTTGCGCTCCCAACCGCGCACCCACTTGGTGATGCCGTTGCGGACGTAGGTGCTGTCGGTGTACAGATGCACGGTGACCGGCCGTGTCAACGCCTCCAACGCCATGATCGGCGCGGTCAACTCCATCCGATTGTTGCTCGTCGGGCCGGGTTCGCCGCCGCACATCTCGCGGACATGTTCGCGGTGGCGCAACACGGCACCCCAACCGCCGGGTCCGGGGTTGGGTCGGCAACCGCCGTCGGTGTGGATGATGACGGGGGCGTCGCTCATCATCGAAGCCTATGCGCCCGAGATGACCGCTGTCCGCACCGACATGCCGAACGCCTGGTGTCGCAGTGTGCTGATCCGCCGCCCCGGCTGCACAGCATCCTTGACGCGCGACGTCCGATCCCCGAAAAGCCCGGCGGTGGCGTCGATATCGGCCACGGTGAAGGTGATGCCCCACAGGCTGGAGGGAGCGTCGGCGGTGCCGTCCGGTTCACCGACGACCTCCAGGATGACCTCGCCGAGTCGGTAGAAGACCTGACGGATCGCCCGGCCGCCGAGTTCGGTGTCCCGTTCCCGCCGGGGCGCCAGACCGGCATCGCTGAGCACGTCGACGGTGCGTCGCAGGTGTGCCGACATCAGCACGAGGTGGTCGATCTCGATGACGCCGTTGGGGTGCTCGGCCGGGCTCGCGAGGTCGGTGGTCGAGGTACGGGTCGGGATGCCGTCGATATCGGTGGCATCGGTATGGCGCAGCGACCAGCCGATGATGCCGGAGCCTCGGTCGCGACCCGCCAGGCGGATGCGTACCCGGCCGACACGGCAGACGCCGTCGGCGTCCACGTTGAACCCTGCCTGCGCCCAGGCGGTCACCGGGTCGGCGACCTCGATCTCGTCGATGGTGATCCCCACGTCCGGAATCATCCATGCCGACCGATGTCCCTGACCATCTGGGGGATCGGTTTGCTGGAAATGGCGGCGTCGGCACGACGATGCCTTGTGTGCCACTAGCCTGACGGCGGCGTCACAATGTTGGTAGCCTCGAATCGATTTGCTGACCGCGAGAACGGGGCGATACGGTGGCGGCCGCTCAATCGGGCAGGTGGTTGGCAAGGACCAACCACTACGAGTGGATCACCGATTACCTGACCGCGCGTGGTGCCACCAAAGCGGTCCGGGCTTTGATGGCGACGATCGCCGCGTCGCTGGCGACCTGCCTGTTGGTGCTGCTGCTCAGCGTCGACGCCCCACTGCCCGGCCTGCCGTCGGCGATGATGTGGACCGCCTTTGCCGGCGGTGTCGCAGGCACGGTCCTGTGGGCATGCCGTTGGCCGACCCGATGGCAGTCACTGGCCTTCGCACTGGTGTCGAACGCCTCGGTGGCGTTGGCCTGCCTGTCCTATCCGAACCCGCAGGGCGCGCTGTTCGGTTGTATCGCCTTCGCCACGACCGCCGCCTATATCGGCTTCTTCCATTCCACGGCGCTGGTGATCTACAACTTCGCGGTAGCCGCGGTGGTGGCGGTGATCGTCGCCATCCGGGTCGCGCAAACGGGTCACCTGGCGCTGGCGGCGGTCGACCTGTTCCTGGTCACCCAGATCAACATCGTCATGCCCGTGGCGATCCACCTGCTCATCAGATCGTTGGGCGTCGATCTGGAACGCGCGGGCCGAGATCCGCTGACCGGCCTGCTGAATCGGCGCTCGTTTCAGCGCTACACCGCCAAGATGCTCGACGAGATCGACATCCATCCCGACTCCCACCTGGTGGTGGCGATGGTGGATCTCGACGATTTCAAGCGGCTCAACGACACGCGTGGGCATCAGGCGGGCGACGATGCCCTGGTGGCCGTCGGCCGTGCCCTCGCACAGGCGGTCGCCGACACCGTCTCCGTGATCGCACGCAGCGGTGGTGAGGAGTTCGTCGTCGCCGCCGCATACGCCACGGATGACCCGGCTCCATTGGCGCGTCGGGTGTGCGAGGGCATCGCCGATCTGCCGATGTCCATCACCGCCAGCGTCGGGACCGCATGCGTGCCGGTCCGGCACCTGGGCCGCACGCCGGCGCACGTGCGGTCCAGCGTCGACAAACTCGTCGGCGCCGCCGACACGGCGATGTACGCGGCGAAACGCGCCGGGGGCAATCGGCATCGCCACGCCGCGTCGGTTTAGCTGTGGCGGTCCGCCCAGCCGTCATCGTTGTAGACCAGCAGCCGTAGTTCGCGATCCCAGGCGCGGTAGCGCGCCCGGTCGGCGAAGAGCCGAACCAGCCATGCCAGCAGGGCGCCGCCCATGCTGATGAACGTCCAGACCGCGAGGCCGGCGACGAGCGCCTGTAACTCGGCGTCGGCGGGCTGCATCGGCGCGGTGACCACCTTGCCGTCGGTGTCCAGCCAGACCGTCATGGGATCGCCCGGCTTGGTCGCCGCGTGACTGACCACCGATTCGGTGCGCAGATGGGTGCCCTCGCGCCATTGCGCGCGCACGTAGGCGGGCGTGTTCATATCGGTCGGCAGACCGACACCTGCCACCACGGTCGCCTGCACCGAATGGCGGGTGCGGGTCTGCTCCTGTGCGGTCTGCAGCCCGGAATCGTGGACGAGGCCGGCGGCCGAGGAAGCCGCGGGCACCGCCACCAACGCGATCACGAGCACGCCGAGCACCGCGAAGGACTCGAGTCGGTCGACGGTGCGGATCAGCGGGTGGAAGCCCAGGGCACGCACATACCAGCAGAGGCGCGCAGCAAACCGTGTGGTGCCGGTCACCGGCCGGGCCCGGTCGCTGTCGTCCTCGTGCGCGAACATCCTTTAGAGCGTGACACCGGTGGCACTCGGCTGCATAGCCATAATGGCCGGAGGCGACGCATATCACTGTGGACGCAAGGTAGCGGGTCCCGGCCACCCACCGCGGGCCCTTTCCGTTCGGCCATGCCCTGGACAGATCGGATTGTTAGTCTGCCGGGGTGATCCGCCTGCTCGCGGCCCCGGCCGCCGTCCCGCTCGTCGCGGCCGCACTCATTCCCGCCGTCGCCGGCGCGCAACCGGCACCGCACGACGCGGTCTACGCCATCGGCATGTGCTTCGATCCCGCCAACCCGCTGCCGCAGCGACCCGCGGTGTTCGACTACAACTGCGATGACACCGGCGTGCTGCACGACATGGTGTGGTCCAGCTGGGACGCCCAGGGCGCCCGCGGATCCGGCACCGACATCTCGGTGGAATGCCAACCGAACTGTGCCGAGGGTGCCCGCCTGTCCAATCCCGTTGTGGTGCACGCCTGGAACCCGCAGCCATCGTCGAGCGCGGACTGCCCGGCCCACGCCCGGTTCTACACCGATATGACCATCGCCTACCCCGAGACCGTGCCGCCGTGGATTCAGCCGGGCAGCGAGTGGTATCCCGGCACCGATTTCGTGATGGTCGACGGTGCACCCGCCGTGCACTTCTCCGGGCTGACCTCGACCTGTACCGACCAGCTGCGGTGACCGACACGTTTGGCCGGACCGCCCACGGGTAATCACTTTCGTTGTGACGGAAGAGTCGTTGTGACAGAAGAAGAACGGGTCGTACTGCTCGACGACGCAGGCAGTCCCGTCGGCAGTGCCGCGAAGGCCACCGTCCACCACGCGCAGACGCCGCTGCATCTCGGTTTCTCGTGCTACCTGTTCGACGACGCCGGCCGCGTGCTGTTGACCCGGCGCGCACTGGGCAAGCGAACCTGGCCCGGCGTGTGGACCAATTCCTTCTGCGGGCACCCCGCACCCGGTGAGGCGATCGTCGATGCCGTGCACCGCCGCGGTTTTCAGGAGTTGGGCGCCGCCCTGCACGATGTGCACTGCATCCTGCCCGAGTTCCGTTACCACGCCCGAGCGGCCGACGGCACCGTCGAGAACGAGGTGTGCCCCGTCTTCTGCGCACTGATCGACGGCCCGCTCGAGGTGTCCCCGGCCGAGGTGATGGACGTGGCCTGGGTCGACTGGAGCGAGGTCCGCCGCGCCGCCGAGTTCGACTGGGCACTCAGCCCATGGGCGCAGACTCAGGTGCCGCTGCTGGAGGCTGCCGATCTGCCGCCCTGGGCTCGACGTCGGGCGGCGTGAGCAACTTCGCGCTACCTTCGGCGTCCTGGCGTCGGACCTCCTGCAGGCGCTCGGCATACTCCAGGTCATCACGCCAAAGCCGGTGCGCGGCCTGCCGCATCAACGGCGTGATGGCCGACTGGACCCGTAATCCCCACGAAAACCGCGGCCGGTCCGAGTGCGCGATCACGGCCTCGATCACGGTGCTGCGCGGCCGGCCGTCGGGCCCGGGGCCCAAGGGCGTGGCATGCGTCTCCACCACACTGCCGCTGCCCTCACCCTCGATGATGCGCATCGTCAGCGTGCGCGGTTCGGGGCTGGTGAACTCCGCGATCACCGGAATGCCGAGGCGGCCCAACCGGAATGTCACGTCCACCAGGAAGCGGTCCTCCTCTTCGGGTAGATCGGGATCCTGCGGGGGAGCGCTCAACACCTCCAGCCGGGTGAACGAATAGGGGTGAAACCATGCACCGTGCCACGGGTCCATCCGGTTGGCGATGATGTCCTCCGGTTGGCAGACGCCCGTCAGGCTGGTCACCGCCGAGATCCGCGGTGTACCCGGACGCGCCGGCAGCACCGGCGCATCGGTGGGTTTCTCACCCCCGAGCAGGTCCAGCCGCACCCACACCAGCACACCGTCGTCGAATGCGGGCACCGCAGGCCAGTCGGGCCGCGCGCGGCCGGTGAACTGCAACCCGTGCCACGGGCAGATCAGATTGCCGCGCTCGACCACCCCGGTGCACAGATCGGCGCCAAGGTGTGGGCAGCGCGCGGACCCGGCCAGCACCTCGCCGTCGCTGCCGCGCCAGCACACGATTTCGGCACCGCCGACGTTGGCGCCGAACGGTTTCGAGGTGACGTCGGTGCTCGCGCCCACCACATACCAGTTACCGCTGGGCCGGCGCTGAGACCGCGCCAGCGCGGCGGCGATCACCGCGGGATCGGCCTGGCGGTGGGTCGGCTTCTGCCCACTCCACCGGGTCCGCGGCAGCAGTTGGAACGGCCAGGCCTTCATGTCCACACCCGCCCTTCCGCGCGGTCGGCGAGGCGCCGCAGCACGGCCGACCGCCCGCGCACCGGCACCGTGTACATATCGTGGCCCCGCACGCCCATCCGATCAAGCAGGGCGTTGGCCGCCGCCAGTCCGGTCGTCGCCGCGCGTTCCATCAACGCCACCGGAAGATCGATGCGGATACCGTCCCCGGCCAGCACCAGACCAGGCTGCGGTGTCACCACACCGGGTCGGTGCGCGAAATCACCGGGAGCCAGTCGCGGGCAGTCGCCGCGGCACAGCGTGATCTCGTGCACCACGCGCGCCGTCGCGGTCTCCGGGAACAGTTCGTGCAACCGTTCGTCCAGTGCTCTCCGCACCTCGGGCGTGTCCTCGGTGATCGAGTACGCGTGCAGTTCCACCACGGATCCGTCGTGTTGTCGCGCCCAGGCCGCGGCCTCGCTCTCATAGCGTTGCAGAACGCTGATGTTGTCCAGCGGTGGCAACCCGCCGGTGCCCAGAAACGCGGGGCGGTCGGCCTGCACGGGACGGTCCAACCACAGTCGGCGCACCAGGAACGGTGGGGCGGTTCCCAGTTCGCCCACCCGGTAGCGCCATTCGGCATCCCCGAGTTCAGGGGAATCGGCGATGATGCACTGTAGTGCGGGGACCTCCGCGGCCAGCACCACGCCGGCACAGTCGATGGTGGCACCGGAGCCGTCGGTGACCGTGAACGTCCCGTCATCGGCGACCGCCACACTGCGCGCCGCGACGCCGGTCCGCACCGTCGCACCGTGGCGCACGAGGTGGCGTGCCAACGGATTCCACAGCGCTACATCGAAATTGGCGGACGCCACATCGAAGACCAGGCCCTCACTGGAACCGAGGAAGTAGATGTGGAACATCGTCGCGAGTTCGGCGGCCGACAGGGCCTCCGGTCGGGTGAAGAAGCTGCGCGAGAACACCTCGAACGCCAGATGTTGTGCGGCGGTCGGGAAGTTGATATCGCGCAGGAATGTCTCGGCGTCCAGATCATCGAGCCGCCAATAGGTTTCCGGCACCGACACCGCGGCCAGCGGTGCGGCCGCCTTGGCGTCCACCCTGATCAGGTCGCGTAACCGGAACGTCGGGCTGCGCAACGCGAAGGCCATGGCGTTCAGCGGCGGGGTGCGCGGCAAGCCGCGGAACGTGTCGCGGTGACCCTCGGCGTCGACCAGCGGATAGTCGTCCAGCGCGGTGAACATCGACAGGTCGGGGTTGATGCGGCGCAGCAGATTGCGCAGGTTGTAATACTGGCGGAAGAACGCGTGGAAGCCGCGGTTCATCGCCACCGGCGTGCCGTCGGCCATGGTGTCGGTCCAGCCGCCGACTCGCCCGCCCAGATGATCTTCGCGTTCGAGCAGATGGACCTGCACCCCGCGCTCGGCCAGGGCGGTCGCGGCGCTCAGGCCGGCGATACCGCCACCGATGACGACGACCGTGGGACGTGCGGGCAGATAGGCCGCATGTGGCAGTCCCGGCGCACCCGGGTGGCGCACCCGCCGGGAATCGGTCACGAGTCCGCCCTGCCCAGGAAGGTGTGCACGATACCGCGCTGCCAACCGGGCACCGTCTCACTACGGACATCGACGAACCCATTGCGCTGCAGACGTTCCCGAAAGCGTGCGGCACCGTCGAAGTTGTTGACGCTGCGCCGCAGATACTTGTACAGCTCGGCGTCACCGCTGCGGAACCGGCCGACCGGGATGATGATCGTCGCGCACACCAGATTCCACAGCGCGGTGGCCGCCGCGGAGTCACGCACCGAGTACTCGTGGGCGGCGAACACACCGCCCGGGTTCAGCATGCCCAGGAGGGTGCGCAGCACCGGATCCGGGTCGGGCAGGTTGCGCACCAGATACGCGGCCAGGATGCCGTCGAACGGACCGGTGACCCCGGCCTGTGCGAGATCCTCGGCGCGGCTGTGCACGAACGTCACCGTGGCCGGCCACGACTTGGCGCGCGCGCATTCGAGCATGCCCGCCGACCCGTCCACCCCGATGATCTCGGCATGCGGCGCCGCGCTCAACAGTGCTGCGGTGGACAGTCCTGTGCCGCATCCGATGTCGAGCAGCCGTAACCCGCGTCCGCCGTCGGGCAGCTGCATCCGCCGGGCCGACAACCGCAGATGGTCGTGGTAGCCGGGATTGGCGCCGACCAGACCGTCATAGGCCGATGCGCCCGCGTCGAAGGCTTCGGGGACGTCGTAGGTGCTCACGCCGCCTGCCGGAGCCGGGCTCGCCAGGCGCGGGTCAATCCGCGTGCGGCGACCTGGAGCCGCCGTCCGTTCGACACCGTTGCGCGCTGTTGGAAGACCTCGAAGTCCATCGTCTCGATGCAGTCCAGGATCTCCGAGTACAGCGTCAACGCGGCCTGGATGCACGGCCGCGATTGCGGCGCCAGCATCGGGATGCCGAGCTCGGCGTGCTGGTAGATACGCCGGGTGGCCGCATGCTGCTCGACCAGCGCCGCCCGCAGCTTGGCATCGGTGCGCTTGTTGCGCTGGCACCACAACAGCAGATCACGGTCGACACCGTGTGCGGCCAGTTCGTCGGCGGGCAGGTACACCCGACCCCGGGTGAGATCCTCGTCGATATCCCGCAGGAAGTTGGTGAGCTGGAACGCCTTACCCAGCGCGGCGGCATGCGGAGCGGCCTCGGCGGCGGGCACCACGGTACCGAGCACCGGCAGCAGCTGCAGCCCGATCACCTCTGCCGATCCGTACATGTAGCGGTCCAGTGCCGCCCGGTCGGGATAGTCGGCGACGGTCAGGTCCATCCGCATCGAGGCCAGGAAGTCGTCGAACAGCTGCCACGGCAGCCCGTAGTGCCGGGCGGTGTCCACGACGGCGTCGAGCACCGGATCGTCACCGGCCAGCCGGTTCTCGACCAATCGGCTGTAGAGCGCGTCGGACAGCCCCTGCAGCTCATCGGCGCGCTCGGCCGTCGTGCGGGCATCGAACCCGTCGAGCACATCGTCGGCGCGCCGGGCGAACCCGTACAACGCGTGCACGGCCGGACGCTGACCGGGCGAGAGCAATCGCGTCGCCAGGAAGAACGTCTTGCCGTGGGCGGCGTTGAGCGCCCGGCAGCGTTGATAGGCCTGGCGTAGTTCCCGGCCCTGCACACCCGCTGCATCCAGCTCCGAACCGAGCATCATCTGGCCCTCCTCATCGGGTCACCGTCCGGGGGCGGACCGCGGACGCGACGCCGGTGACCCGGTCCGCGGCCAACCGGCCCGACACGATGGCGGTCGGGATGCCGACACCGGGCACGGTGGACGAACCGGCCAGTACAGCGTTGTCGATACCCCGAACCGTGTTGCCGGGCCGGAAGGGTCCGGTCTGGCCGAATGTGTGCGCGAGCGCAAACGGCGTCCCCGCGATCATGCCCTGGCGGGCCCAGTCCTGCGGGGTCACAACCTGCAGGATCTCGGGATCAGCGCCCAGGTAGGGCAACCTGGCGGTGACGGCGTCCAGCATCTGCGCGGTGTAGCCGTCCCGCTGGCCGTCCCAGTCCCGCTGTCCGACATCCAGATTGGGTGTGGGGGCCAGCACGTAGAGCAGGTCGCGCCCGTCCGGCGCCAGGCCGGGATCACCGGCGGTGGGCCGGGTGACCAACAGCGACGGATCGACCATCGGGACACCCTGGTCGATGATCTCCTCGAAGGTGCGGTCCCACTCGTTGCCGAAGACGATGGTGTGGTGCGGGGCGTCTGCGCCGGGATCGACAGCGCGGCAACCGATATGGGCCACCACCGCCGACGGGGCCGGCCTCAGTTTGGCCAATCGGCGCGGCGTGCGGCCCAGCATCCGATAGGTGTCGGGGAGCTCGGTGGTCAGGATGACCGCGTCGGCGGCGAAGCGTCGACCATCGGCGGTGCGGACCGCGGTCACCCGGTCGCCGGAGCGCTCCAGCTCCGAAACCACGGCATCGTAGTGGAATTCGACCCCGGCATCGGCCGCGGCGGCGGCCAGGCCGTCGGGCAGGGCGCGCATCCCTCCGCGCGGAAAGTAGACGCCCGACACCGTGTCCATGTAGGCGATGACGGCGTAGGCGGCCAGCGCCCGCCTCGGCGGCACCCCGACGTACAGCGCCTGGAAGGTGAACAGCCGCAACAGTCGTTCGTCGGTGATGAACCGCCGCACCATGGTTTCCCAGCCGCGGAAGCCGCCGATCGCGGTCAGCTTGGCCAGTTGCGGTGTCAGCAGGGACAGCGGCGAATCGAAGTTGGAGTTGATGAAGCCCTGGAATTCCAACTCGTAGAGCCGGGTCAACCAGTCGCGCAGCCGCAGATAACCGTCGGCCTCGGCGCGGCCGGCGAACCGCTCGATCTCGGCGGCCATCGCGGTGGCGTCGCTGTGCACGTCCAGGCTGCTGCCGTCGGCGAACGAGCCGCGGTAGGCGGGATCGACCGCGTGCAACTCGACGCGGTCGGCGGTGGATTCACCGACGGCGGCGAAGGTTTCGTCGATGATGTCGGGCATGGTGAGCACCGTCGGGCCGGTGTCGATACGGTACCCGGACAGATCGGCGCGCCCGACCCGGCCACCCGGATGCGATCCGCGCTCGACGACGGTGACCCGGCGCCCACGCCCGGCCAGGTGCAGGGCCGCCGACAACCCGGACAGGCCGGCTCCCACCACGACGACATGGTCGGTCTTACCCGGCACCGTGCGCATCAGGCGGTCCGCTCGGTGCACGCCGATGCGGTGGCCACGAGTGCCGCGCGCACCTCACCGTCCAGTCGGCCGCCGGCCAGACTGTCCAGTGCCGCAACCGCCGCGGTGAATCTGCGGTGAATCAGGTCTTCTATCCACTGCACGGTTCCCACCTCCGAGATCAGGTTCTGCCAACGGGTGATGTCTGCGGAGTCCAGCCGCTCGGCGGTCATGAATTCCTTGAACTGACGTTGTTGGGCACCGGTGGCCAGTTCGTAGGCGGCCACCACGACGGTCGTCGCCTTGCGGGCCAGCAGATCGGTGCCGGTCGGTTTGCCCGTCGTCTCCGGGACGCCGAACACCCCCAGTAGGTCGTCGCGCAACTGGAAGGCCTCGCCGATGTTCTCGCCGTAGCGGCTGAGCACCTGCAGCACGCCGTCGTCACACCCGGCCAGCGCGGCGCCGATCTCCAGTGGCCTGCGCACCGTGTAGTTGCCGGACTTGCGCCGGGCGACGTCGAGAACCCCGTCGAGGGTGGGGAATCCGGCGCTGTCGTTGACCAGGTCGGCGAACTGTCCGATCGCGAGTTCGGTGCGCATACCGTCGTAGCGGGGCCAGGCGCGGGTCAGTGCCTGTCCGTCGACACCGCTTTCGCGCAGCATCTGTTCGGCCCATACCAGGCACAGGTCACCCAGCAGCACCGCGGCGGACTCACCGAACCGGGCTGATGAGCCGGGCAGTCCCCGCTCGCGGTGCCAGTCCTCGAACGCCCGGTGCGCGCTGGGGCGGCCGCGCCGCATCGGGGACTCGTCCATCACGTCGTCCTGGACGAGCGCGAAGGCGTGCAGGAATTCCAGGCTGCCCGCCGCCCGCACCGCAGCCGTATCGGCCGGTGCCCCGCAGCGCCATCCCAGATAGAGATAAGTGGAGCGCACGCATTTGCCCTCGGCGAGCATGCCGCGCAGCACATCCTCGGCGATGTCGACATGGCTGCCGTGCAGCGACCCGGCGCAGTGGGTGTCCAGGAAATCGGACACCGCGGCCAGCACCTGGGCGCGCAACGACGCCAGCCACGACGGTGGGGGATCGCTGCGCGCGCGAGTCACAGCCTGCATGTCTGAAGCCATCGCTGGGGGATGTACCCATTTTCGGCGAATTCATGCAGTGCCGGCCGACGTGATTTTCGGTGTGGATCGGACAGCCCGGCAACCCGGTTCACGGCCATGTGCTGCCGATGCTGGACATCGGATTGGGATTGCGATCCCTCGGCCATGACATCACGTTACTGACGGGTGTGCGGTTCGGCGACCGGTTGGCGCAACCAGGCCCGGCTGCGATGCCGTCGGCGACCCGCGATTGCCAACGCGCTCAATCGTTGTGGTGGGTAGCGTGAGGGCATGACTTCAGAGATGCCGGAAGATCGCCAGGGATACAGCCCGGAGGAAGAGGATCAGCTGTCCGCCGAGGACAGCCTGCTCGACCGCGGCGTCGACGACCTGCTGGACGAAGGCTATTCGCCGCCGGAACGGTGGCAGGAGCCGCGCGAACACGAGACCCTCGACGAGCGGTTGGCCGACGAGCAGCCCGACCCGGCGTTCGACGAGAACTACCGGCCCGACGAGCAGGCCGAAGATGACGAGGTGGGCGACCGTCGCGCCGGTCGTCTGGTGGCGCCGGATGCCGGTTTCGGTGCGGACACCGAGAAGGATCTGCTGGGCCGCGATGTCGGCATCGACGGTGGGGCGGCCTCCGCCGAGGAGGCCGCCGTCCACGTCATCGACGAGTAGCGCGGCTCAGCAGCACCGACACGGTCAGCACCGCGAGTCCGCCGACGGCCAGCCCGGCACCGGCCGCCGCGGGTGCGGTGTAGCCGTACCCGGCGGCGATGACCAGCCCGCCGACCCAGGCGCCGGCCGCGTTGCCGATGTTCAGCGCGGAATGGTTCAGAGCCGCGGCCAGCGTCTGCGCGTCCTGGGCCACATCCATCAGCCGGGTCTGCAGTGCGGGGCCGACCGCCGAACCGGCCGCGCCGATGCCGAACAGCACCAGCAGTGCCGTCCACGGGTTGTGCGCGGCGGCCACGAAGACCAGCAGCACCACCCCGAGGGTGCCCATCGACAGGTACAGCGCCCGCACCACCGAGGCGTCGGCCAGCCGGCCGCCGACCAGGTTGCCGACGACCATGCCGAGGCCGAACACCATGAGCGCCAACGGAACCAGGTTCCGCGGCAATCCGGCGACATCGGTCATGGTGGTGCTGATGTAGGTGTACACGGCGAACATGCCGCCGAAGCCGATCATGCCGACCATGACGGCCAGCCATACCTGCGGCCGGCGCAGTGCGCCCAGTTCGGTCAGCGGACTCGACACGTGCATGGTGCGCAGTTGTGCGGGCAGCCAGAACCACAGGGCCGTGAGGGTGACCAGGCCGATGGCGACAACGAGTCCGAAGGCGCTGCGCCAGCCCAGCGCCTGACCCAGCCAGGAGGCCACCGGTACGCCCAGCACGGTCGCCACGGTCAGGCCGGACAGCACGTACGCCACGGCCTTGGCCCGGTTGCGCGGCCCCATCAGGTGTGCCGCCGCGAGCGCGGCGATACCGAAGAAGGCGCCGTGCGGGAGTCCGGCGACGAAGCGGGCGATGACCAGGGTGGCGTAGGACGGCGCGATCATGCTGGCGAGGTTGCCCAGCGTGAAAACCGCCATCAGGCCCAGCAGCAGCGCCCGTCGCGGTACGCGTGCGGTGAGCGCGGCGATGGTCGGGGCACCGACCACCACGCCCAGGGCGTAGGCCGAGATGACGTGGCCGGCGGTGGGCTCGGTGATACCGAAGCTCGCGGCGATATCGGGCAGCAGGCCCATGGCCACGAACTCGGTGGTGCCGATCCCGAAACCGCCGAGGGCGAGCGCGAAAACGGCCAGCGCACGCACCGTCGGGTCGGTGGCCACGACGGACTGCGGGCGGGTGGGACGTTCGACGCTTGGGGTCACGGGTCAAGCGTAGGAGGCTTACGTCTGTACCTCAACTCAGTTTTGTATTTTTCAGGCCAAAGTGGCGGAGCTTACGTACTTCGTGATGAAATCGAGGGGTGGCCAGTGTCGGCGAGGTGTTCACCCTGATCAGGGAGCGCGGTGAGATCACCCGCACCGAGATCGCGGCGTTGACCGGGCTGTCACGCACCGCGGTCGGCGCGCGGCTGGCCGCGCTGTTGGGCTCGGGCCTGGTGCGCGAATGCGAGCAGGCCGCCTCCACCGGTGGGCGCCCCGCGACGCAGCTGAGCTTCAACACCGACGCCGGGGTGGTGCTGTCGGCCGCGATCGGCATCAGCCGCACCCGGTTGGCGGTGTGTGACCTGGCCGGCGAGATCCTGGCGTCGGCCGATATCGACTCCGAGGTCGCACTCGGCCCCGACGATCTGGTGCCCGATGTGGTCAAGGGTCTCGATGTGCTGCACGAGCAGTTTCCCGGCGTCACCGTCTACGGGATCGGGCTCAGCCTGCCCGGCACCGTGGACCCGGTGCGCGGCTGCAGCTGTGGTTCGCCGATCCTGCGAGGCTGGGACGGTGTCGAGTTGCGCCCGTATTTCGAGGCGCTGCCCGCCGTGGCGGACATCCCGGTGGTGCTCGACAACGACGCCAACGCGATCGCGCTGGCCGAACGCGGCGGCCGCGACGACGTCCTGGTGCTCAAGGCCTCCAGTGGCCTCGGTGCCGGAATCATCGCCGGCGGGGTGTTGCAGCGCGGCGCCGCACAGGCGGCCGGCGAGTTCGGCCACAACAAGATTGCCGTCGCAGCGGGTAAGCCGTGCCGGTGCGGGGACACCGGTTGTCTGGAGACCGTCGCGGGCGGCTGGGCGATAGTGCAGGCGTTGCAGCAGCAGGGCCGCTCGGTGCGGCACCTGCGCGATGTCGCCGAACTTGCCAACGACGGTGATCCGGAGGCGCGCCGGATGATTCGCGACAGCGGACGTCATGTCGGTGAGGGCATTGCGCCGGCGGTCAATCTGCTCAACCCGGCGGTGCTGGTGGTCGCCGGCGATATGGCCGGTGCCTATGAGATCTACGTGGCCGGACTGCGAGAAGCCTTGTACGGCAATGCCACCGCGGTGGCCACCCGCGAGCTCGAGGTCGTCGCCGCCGCCCACGGTGACCGGTCGGCCACCGTCGGCAGCGCCACCATCGTGCTCGAGGAGATCCTCGGCGCCCCCGCCGTCGACCGGATGCTCGGCTAGATGCGCACCGGGCGTGGCGTCAGCCGTTCGCCTTGGCGATGACGTTCTCGGCGAACCACTCCAGGTTGCGGATCTTGTCGTCGAGCGGCTCGGTGTCCTGGCCCATGATGTAGGGGATCCGGAAGCCGACGATGACATCGGTGACGCCCTTGTCCTCCAGGCGCTTGATGCCGTCGAGGGTGAAACCGTCGATCGAGATGACGTGGATCTCGAACTCCTCGGCCTTGCCGATGCGCTCCTCTTCCTCGCGGAACTTCGCGAGCTTGGCCAGCAACGGGTCGAGTTCGGCGGGGTCGCCACCGCCGTGCATCCAGCCGTCATTGCGGGCGGCGCGGCGCAGCGCGGCATCGGCATGCCCGCCGACCAGGATGGGCACCGGCTTGGTGGGCGCCGGGGTCATCTTGGTGCTCGGGATGTCGTAGAACTCGCCGTGATACTCGAAATAGTCACCGGAGGTCAGGCCGCGGATGACGTCGATGCACTCGTCCATGCGCTTGCCGCGCCGGGCGAACGGCACTCCCATGATCTCGTAGTCCTCGGGCCACGGGCTGGTGCCGACGCCGAGCCCGAGTCGGTTGTCGAACATCGCGGCCAGCGAGCCGGCCTGCTTGGCCACCAGCGCCGGCGGCCGGATCGGCAGCTTCAACACGAAGATGTTGAAGTGCAGCCGGGTGGTGACGGCCGACAGCGCGCCGATCAACGCGAACGACTCGATGAACGATTTGCCGTCGAGGAACTCCCGGTTACCGTCCTCGGTGTAGGGATATTTGGAGTCCGACACCTCCGGATAGGCGATGCTGTCCGGGATGGTCATCGCGTGGTATCCGGCCTCGTCGGCGGCTTTGGCCAACGGGATGTAGTACTTGGGGTCGGTCATGGCTTCCGCATAGGTGAACCGCATGAAGCGATACTAGAACACGTTCTAGTTTCGCGGGCCGAAACGGTCAGCGGGGGTAGGGCGGGGTCCCGACGCCGGCGATCGCGTAGCCACCCTGCTGGCTGCGTTCGGTGAACCGCGCGTGCGCGGTCTGCTCGCCGATCGTGATCGACACCGGGTTGCGCGCATCCTCGGGCAGCGGCTCCAGAACCGTTCCGCGCCAGTGGTACCGACCGTCGATGGGGTCCAGGTGTCCGGCAAGGCGTACCTGGACCTCGCGGCCGTCGACGGTGGCCGCGCCGACGTAGAGGTCGTCGTCCTCGGTGATCTCGAATCGTCCGGCCGGTCGGATCGCACCGCCGGGCAGAAATCCGCTGCGCCGCCACATCCGCCGGGCGATCGGGCCCATCAGGCCCACCTCTTCCAGGAAGGCGGCCAGCGGGGCGAAGCCGGCGATCTGGACCTCGACCCGGTGCGGCGACCGGCGCGCCATGCGGCGCGCGGCGCGGGCGTCGAGACCGACCCGTGCGTACTGCACCTTGTTGGTGAACAGGAAGCGGAAGAACGGACCGCCCAGACCGTTGAGGTTGCCCACCCAGAACCGCTTGGTGCGCGACATCGACGGGGTGCGCTTGCGCAGCCCGTCGCGGGCGAACTGGATGTGGCGGGCCTCCTCGGTGACGTGGATGCGCATCAGTCGCTGCACCATGGGCTGCAGGTCGTCGTCATCCATCATCTGGCGTTGCAGCGAGTCGAAGATCTCCTCGCCGATCAGCGCCGCCACCCAGAGCACCGACCCGCGGAAGGCGAACGGCAAGCTGTTGATGATCAACCGCTGGTACAGCTTGGGCTGCACCGGTTTGGCGCCGACCTTGGCGATGGCCTTGCCGAACATCACCATGTGCCGGGTCTCGTCGCCCAGTTCGGTGAGTTCGTAATGGGTCGTGGCCGCGGTCGGATCCTGGTGCATCATCTTGCGCAGCAGGGACTGGTTGAGGATGTTCTCGAACCAGATACCTGCCGAAAGGGTGTTCACCAATTCCTGGCGGGACAGTTCGATCTGCTCGGCGCGGGTCATCGCGTCCCAGATGGGGGTGCCGTACAGCGACACCACCTTCGGTGGCAGATAGAACTTGTCCGGGTCCAGCGGTGCGTCCCAGTCGATATCCACGATCGGCGCGTACGACTTGCGCACCGATCCCTTGAGCAGGCGCTCGGCGAACTCGGCGCGCGTGGTGTGGCCTTTGACCGAAGCTGTCATCGTTGACTTCCTCTTCAGGGTCGGGACCTCGAAGCTACGTCCGATACCGGCGGTAGTCAATACCTGCGGTACCGGGTAATTGCATCGACTAGTCTTTGCGGGTGCGCACAATCCACGTGATCGGTATCGGTGCGGGGGACCCGGACTATGTGACGGCGCAGGCCATCTCGGCGCTCAACGCCACCGACGTCTTCTTCGCGATGGACAAGGGCGACGCCAAGGATGACCTGGTCGCGCTGCGCAGGCTGATCTGCGAGCGGTTCATCAGCGAACCGGGCTACCGGTTCGTGGAACTGCCCGATCCCAAGCGCGCCGCCGATGTGCCCTACGAGCAGGCCGTCTCGGACTGGCACGCCGCCCGCGCCCGGCTGTGGGCCCGGGCCATCGAGAACGAACTCGGACCCGACGGCGTCGGCGCATTTCTGGCCTGGGGGGACCCGTCGCTCTACGACAGCACGCTGCGCATCCTGGATCGCGTCGGCGAGCACGTGGATTTCGAGTTCGACGTCATCCCCGGCATCACCGCCATCCAGGCGCTGACCGCGCGGCACCGCATCCCGCTCAACGACATCGGTGAACCCGTGCTCATCACGACGGGTCGCCGGCTGCGCGCCGACGGGCTGAGCGGCGCCGCCGTGGTGATGCTCGACGGCGAATGCTCATTCCGGGGCTGCGCACCGGACACCCGGATCTGGTGGGGCGCCTACCTCGGCACGCCCGATGAACTGCTGGTCGCCGGAGCGCTGGGTGAGGTCGGTGACCAGATTGCCGAAATGCGCGCCGCAGCAAGGGAACGTCACGGCTGGATCATGGACATCTACCTGCTGCGGGCGGCAGACTGAGCCCATGAGCGCAGCGTGCGGAGCGAATAGACGGACGACACCCGGTGGCCGAGCCGGCGAGGCAACCGCATGAACTTCCTGCTGCGGGCCGCGCTGACCGGAGTCGCCCTGTGGGTGGTGACGCTGCTGGTGTCCGGTATCAGCATCGTCGGCGGCGACAGCACCCTGGAGCGGGCGGGCATCATCTTCGTCGTCGCCGTGGTGTTCGGTCTGGTCAACGCGGTGATCAAGCCGATCGTGCAGTTCATCTCGATCCCGCTCTACATCTTGACCCTCGGTCTCATTCACATCGTCATCAACGCCTGGATGCTGTGGATCACCTCGTGGATCACCGAGAACACCACGCACTGGGGACTGCAGATCGACGACTTCTGGTGGACGGCGATCTGGGCCGCCATCGTGTTGTCCATCGTCAGCTGGGTGCTGTCACTGATCACCGGCGACCTGAAAAAGGCTGCCCGCTAAGGCTTCAGCGGCGCTCGAACGCCCAGCACGCGGCCAGCGTCCGGTAGGCGTGATCCTCGGTGGTCGCGATCGTCGGCCACGCCCGTTCGGCCTCGGCGCGCTGGGCGGCCGAGCCTCCGATCGCCGCGTGGTAGGCATCCAGCAGGGCCATCGCACGCAGCTGTAGGTCGCGGCGCGCCGCCCGGGCCGGTGCGCTGGTCACCGCCTGGGCGCGCAGATGCACATCGGTGACCTCGATCGCGGACTGCGTTGCCCGCAGCGCGGCGCTCAGCGGTGCGTGACCGTGCCTGCGCAGCACTACCCAATAGACGAAAAGGGCCACCACGCAACCGATCACATTGTCCAGGCCGCGGGCGAACAGGAAGTGGCCGAGGTCGGCGACCCGGTGCCCGCCGGTGGCGATGGTCAGTGCCAGCGGGGTGATGAAGATGACCGCGATCGTGTAGTTGCGCACCACGAAGATCTCGATGACGAACTGCAGCGCGGCGATCACCGCCACCAACCACCAGCCCTGCGGCTGCCAGGTCAGGATGGCCGCCGCCAACCCCAGCCCGATCAACGTGCCGACCATGCGCTCGGCCCCGCGCTGCACGGTGCGCGCCCAATCGAAACCCTGATACAGCACCAGCACGGCGGCGGCCATCGCCCAGTAGGAGTGGTCACCGACGAACACCAGCGCCGCCACCCCCGACAGCGCCACCGCGACACCGACCCGTAGCGCCAACCGCATCGAATCCGAACCCGGGCTCAGCGCATGCCGCAACAGCGTCGTGTTGGACGGCCGGCCCAGCGGCAACCGCAAGCCCGGTGCCGGATCGGGCGCGTCGGCGGCGTCGAGGTCCGCGCGCCCGGCGACGGCGGCACCGAAAACCCGGTGCAGGTGCAGGGTCTGGGCCCGCAGCCGATCGAGGCGGGTGTAGGGATCGGGGCGCGCGGGCTGAAAGTTGACCAGCGTCGTCCACGCCTGATGCAGCGCGCGGGCGGACTGATGGCGGTCGGCGTTGTCGCGGGTCTGCAGATAGCGCTCCACTGCCGCGCGGGCGGCCGCGACCGCCCGCGCCTCCGGTCCCCGTCGGTCCCACAGCGCCCCGACCATGTGCACCAGCCAGGAGAACGCACCGCCGGCCAGCACCAGCAGACCGATATGCCACGGCGGAAGATGCGCCGACACCGTCGCGGTGCCCGCCGCGCAACCGAGCACGAACATGAACGCGCCGGGCGGGCCGACGGCGAGCGCATGACAGACCAGCACCGCGACCATCGCGATCGCGGTGATGGTCACCAGACCCAGCCACGGAATGGCCGCCGCCCAATCACCCAGCGCGACAGCCACGCTGAAACACACCGCGACCCCGGCCAGGTAACCGGCCCGGTTCCGATAGGGCCGCCCACTGCCGTACAGCGAGGTGAACCCGCCGATGATCGCGATCAACCCGGCGCCGGTGTCACCGAGCAGCCAGCCCACCAGCACCGGCACCGCCATGCAGATCCCGGCCCGCATCGCGAACTTCCACCGGCCCGGCGCGGGGTTGATCACCAGGTAGCGGCGGATCACGGAGGGCACATGCGAGACGATATCGGTGCGGTGCTGACACACTGGGGGCATGCCCGAACTGCCCGAAGTGGAGGCGCTCGCCGATCACCTGCGTCGCCATGCCGTCGGCCGGATCGTCGAGCGGGTCGACATCTCCGCACTGTCGGTGCTCAAGACCTTCGATCCGCCGGTGACCGCGCTGCACGGCAACGAGGTCACCGGTGCCGCCCGCTGGGGCAAATACCTGGGTCTGCAGGTCGCCGACATGCACCTGATCACCCATCTGTCGCGCGCGGGTTGGCTGCGCTGGTCGGACAAGCTGTCCCCGACACCGCTGAAACCGGGCAAGGGCCCGATCGCGCTGCGGGTGCATCTGGGGCAATCCCAGGGTTTCGACCTGACCGAGGCCGGCACCCAGAAGCGCCTGGCGGTGTGGATCGTGCGTGACCCGATGGACGTGCCACAGATCGCCGCGCTGGGTCCCGATGCCCTGTCATTGGGACCCGACGACCTCGCGCAGGTGCTGTCCGCTCAGGGCGGCCGGATCAAGACGGTGATCACCGACCAGAAGGTGATGGCCGGGATCGGCAACGCCTACAGCGACGAGATCCTGCATGTCGCCAAGCTGTCACCGTTCGCGACGGCGTCGAAACTGACTGCCGCCCAGTTGGCCGATCTGCACGATGCGATGACCTCGGTGCTCACCGATGCGGTGACGCGGTCGGTGGGGCAGCAGGCCGCCACCCTCAAGGGGGAGAAACGCTCCGGGTTGCGGGTGCACGCCCGGACTGGGCTGCCGTGCCCGATCTGCGGGGACACCGTGGCCGAGGTGTCCTTCGCCGACAAGTCGTTCCAGTACTGCCCGACGTGTCAGACCGGAGGCAAGAAGCTCGCCGACCGCAGAATGTCGCGCCTGCTGAAGTAGTTTGCTGTTAGTTTGCTGCTGTGGCGCAACCACAGTGGGTGTCGGGTACCGCCGCCACGATGACCATCATCGCGACCGGATTGGGTGCCAGCATCACCGCGTCGGACCCGGTGATCCTGTCGGCGAACATCTCCGCGGTGCGCGACGGGCTGCAGATGTCCTCCGGGACGGCCAGCTTCGTGGCGGGCATCGCGACGCTGGCATTGGCCGCCGGGGTGCTCGGCGCCGGTGCCCTCGGCGACAAGTACGGCATGAAGCGCATGTACACGATCGGGCTGCTGGGCACCATGGCCTTCGGTGTGATGGCCGCGCTGGCACCCGATGCCGGCGTGCTCATCATCGCCCGCGCCGGCCTCGGCTTGGCGTTCGCGCTGCAACTCGGACTGTCGCTGGCCATCGTCAACGTGGTCTTCCCGCCGGAACGCCGCGCGTCGGCCATCTCCCTGCATCTCGGTGCCAGCTTTGCCGTGGCCGTACCGATGCCGGCGATCGGCACCCTGCTCGTCGAACACATCGGTTGGCGCACATGTTTTCTCGTCGCACCGGTGTTGGCCCTGATCGCGCTGGTGCTGGTCCGGAGGTTCGTGCCGGAGACCGCGCGCACCGATCGCCGCCTCGACACTGTCGGTCTGCTGCTGGTGGCCGTCGCGCTGCTGGGCACGGTGTTCGGGTTGTCACGGCTGCAGAACGGTGTCACAGCGGTGGCGCTCGGTGCGCTGGCCGTGGGAGCGCTCGCCGCGACCGCCTTCGTGGTCTTCGAGTCGCGCACCCCCAGCCCCGCGCTGGATCTGCGCATCTTCGGCTCGGGCGCGTTCGATGCGGCCGTGCTGGCCGGGATCGCGTTCAACTTCCTGTCCGGCGGCGTGACGGTGCTGCTGGCCTTCTACCTGGTCGCCGTCCGGGGCGAATCCCCAACGGCGCTGGGACTTCTCATGGCGCCTGCGGCGCTGCTGTCGGCGGTCGCCGCGACGCTGGCCGGCCGGGCCGCCGTTCGGCTCGGGCAACGCGCGGTGCTGGTCGGCGGATTGGCGCTGCTGGTGGTCGGCCTGCTGGCCGTCACCCGACTCGGTGAGCACAGCTCGCTGTGGGTGCTGTTCGCGGCGGTCGCCTTCAACGCCGTCGGCGCCGCGGTCGTCGAGACCATCGAGGCCACCATCATGCTGCGGACCGCGCCGGTGGAGCTCAGCGGTACCGTCGCCGCCGTGAAAAGTGCTGTCGGACAAGCCGCCTACTCGATGGGCCCGGCGCTGTTCGCGCTGATCGGCACCACGCTGTTCCTGCATTCGGCGCGCGACACACTGGCCGGCAGCGGGATCAGCGAGGATCAGGCGCGTGCGGCGCTGCGCACCGCGCACGGCGGCGCCGGTTCCACCGCGGGCGCCAATGTGCTGGACCCCCAGCAGGCCCGCACAGTGGTCGACGGCGTGCAGGCCAGCATGCTCGAGGCCATCCACACCCTCGGCTGGGTGCTGATGGCGGTGCCGATCGTCGCGATCGTGGTGGCCCTGATCCTGGTTCCGTCCCCGGCGAGAGCGCAGGCCGCCCGTGGCTGACGACAGCACCGGATCCGATACCGCCGACGCAGCCGCCGTCGAGTTCATCGCGCGGCTCGGCACGGCGATGCTCGGCGCGGACTACTCGGTCAACGTCGTGCGCGGGGCGTTGGAACGCGTCGCGCAGCAACAGGGCATCGACTGTCCCGTGCTGGTCCTGCCCAACTTCGTGCAGGCCGGTGACCGCCACCTGACCCGGGTGGTGCGCCGCGACAGTCCGCTGCGCTACGACCAGACCTTCCCGCTGGGCGAACTGGTCAACCGCGCCGAGCGCGGCCGGCTCGACCCCGCCGACGGACTGGCCGAACTCGACCGCATCCACGGTCTGGGGCGTCGGTACCCGGGATGGGTGGGTGTCATCGGCTACGGGTTGCAGAGCGCGGCGTATGCGCTGATCCTGCAACCCACCGTGGTGTCACTGGTCGCGGCGACCGGGTTCGGGCTGCTGGTCGGCGTCCTGGAACTGTTCGCCCGGCGCAACTCCGGACTGTCGCACCTGCTGCCCGCGCTGTGCGCCTTCCTGGTCACCTATGTGGCCTTCAGCCTCGGCCGGATGTTGCACATGGGACATGACAGCCTGCGGGTGCTGATCGCCCCGTTGACGCTGTTCCTACCCGGGGTGGCCATCACGCTGGCGGTAATCGAGTCCTTCACCGGCGAGGTGGTGTCCGGATCGGCGCGGCTGATGGCCGGCTTCATGCGACTGGCCCAGCTCGCGCTGGGCATCCTGATCGCGGTGCAACTGCTGGGGCTGTCCTGGTCCGAGCTGGCCGACACGCCGACGAACACGCTTGGGGCGTGGGCGCCGTGGTTGGGGGTGGCCGTCTACGCCGTCGGCATCATGCTGCACCTGGGCCCACCGACGGGATTCATGCCGTGGCTGACGGTGGTGCTCTTTATCGCCTACGGCGCCCAGTTGGTCACCGCGTCGCTGTTCGGGGGATATGCCAGCGGCTTCGGTGGCGGCCTGATCCTCATGGTGTGCGCGCTGGCGATCGGCCGGTTGTCGATGACGCCGGTGGCGCAGGTGGTGCTGGCGCCGGGTTTCTGGCTGCTGGTGCCCAGCTCGGTCGGCATGATCGGGGTCGCCGAACTGGCCTCCGGCCAAGGTGCGACGGCCATTGTGGTGATGCTGGTGTCGATGATGTCGATCGCGTTGGGGTTCACCACCGGCTTCGCCATCTGGAATCTGGTGCCGCACCGGGACAGCGATCTGGATTTCGCGGACTGAGACACCATTTCTTGACAGCTGTCTAACTCGGTTATTCTTCTGCGCATGACCCGCCAGAAGATCCTCATCACCGGTGCCAGCTCGGGCCTCGGGGCCGGCATGGCCCGCGCGTTCGCCGCCAAGGGCCGGGACCTGGCGCTGTGCGCCCGACGGGTGGAGCGGCTGGAAGAGCTGCGCGCCGAGATCCTGGACAAGCACCCCTACGCCAAGATCGCGATCGCCGCGCTCGACGTCGACGACCACGAGGCGATTCCGCGGGTTTTCGGGGAGCTTTCCGAAGAACTCGGCGGTATCGACCGAGTGATCGTGAATGCCGGCATCGGCAAGGGTTATCTGATCGGCGCGGGAAAGCCGTGGCACAATTCCGCGACCCTGAACACCAACCTGATCTCGGGCCTGGTGCAGATCGAGTACGCGCTGCAGATGTTCAAGAAGGCGGGCAGTGGGCACCTGGTGCTGATCTCCTCGGTGCTGGGCAATACCGGCGTGCCCGGTACCAAGGCCGCCTACGCCGCGTCGAAGGCGGGCATGACCTCACTCGGCGAATCGCTGCGGGCCGAGTACGACAAGGGCCCCATCCGGGTCACCGTCATCGAACCCGGTTATATCGAGTCGGAGATGACGGCCCAGGCCGCCAACACCCTGCTGATGGTCGACAACGAGACCGGGGTCCGGGCAATGGTCGAGGCGATCGAGAAGGAGAAGGGCCGCGCCGTCGTACCCCGCTGGCCGTGGGCGCCGCTGACCCAGATCATGCGGCTGTTGCCGCCGAAGTACACCAAGCGCTTCGCTTGATCTCGATGTGATTGCGATTCGGGTGATGTTTAGCCCGGCTTGGTCAGTGGAACTCTGTGTCCATGATGGTGAAACTGACGAAGATGACGCCCCTCTTGTTCGCAGGCGCCGCCGGTGCGGCCATCGCGTTCTCGCCCCTCGCCGGAGCAGAGCCCGCTCCGCCGCCGTGCTGGAACCCCGATGGCACCCCGTGCGCCAGTGTCGGAACCGCTGGACCCGGTGGCGCCAGCGGCGCGATTCCCGGTGGGCCCGGCGGTGAAGCCGGTCCGGGTGGCGCCAGCGGCGTGATCCCCGGTGGTCCGGGCGGCGCGGCAGGCCCCGACGGCGCCACCGGCGCGATACCGGGTGGCCCGGCAGGCACCGCCGGACCCGGTGGAGCCAGCGGATCGGTGTCCCCGGGTGGCATCAGCGGTAGTGCCGGACCCGGTGGAGCCAGCGGTTGCATCCCGGGTGTCGGGTGCGCCTCGATTCCAGCCCCGTAATCGATAACTACGCGAAACACGCGTACCCGTTGCCAAATCCCGCACGTTGGCAACGGGTACGCGTTTTTCGGCGTGAGGTCAGGCCGGTCGACCTCGCTCCGCTCGGCTCAGGCCGGTCGACCTCGCTCCGCTCGGTAGCGCCGCACCAGGGCATCGGTCGAGGTGTCGGACTGCGCGGCCGGTGACGCGTCATCGGTCAGCACCGGCAGCAGCGCCTTGGCCTGCGTCTTACCCAGTTCCACACCCCACTGGTCGAACGAGTCGATACCCCAGATCACACCCTCGGTGAAGACCTGATGCTCATACAGCGCGATCAGCTGACCCACCACCGAGGGCGTCAGCTTGGTAGCCAGGATCGAGGTGGTGGGCCGGTTGCCCGGCATCACCTTGTGCGGCACCACGTCGGCGGGCGTACCTTCGGCCGCGATCTCCTCGGCGGTCTTGCCGAAGGCCAACACCTGGGTCTGGGCGAAGAAGTTGCTCATCAACAGGTCGTGCATGCTGCCCGAACCATCGGCCGTCGGCAGGTCGTCGGTGGGCTGGCTGAACCCGATGAAATCGGCCGGGATCAGCCGGGTGCCCTGGTGCAGCAACTGGTAGAACGCGTGCTGGCCGTTGGTTCCCGGTTCACCCCAATAGATCTCACCGGTACTGGTGGTCACGGGGGACCCATCGGCCTGCACCGACTTGCCGTTCGATTCCATGGTCAACTGCTGCAGATACGCCGCGAACCGGGACAGATCGTTGGAGTAGGGCAGCACCGCGCGCGACTGCGCACCGAAGAAGTTGTTGTACCAGAGGCCGATCAGACCGAGCAGCGCCGGCGCGTTCTGCGCCAGCGGTGCGGTGCGGAAATGCTCGTCGACCAGATGGAAACCGGCCAAAAACTCCGCGAACCGCTCCTTGCCGATCACCGCCATGACGCTCAGGCCGATGGCGCTGTCCACCGAGTAGCGCCCGCCGACCCAGTCCCAGAAGCCGAACATGTTGGCGGTGTCGATGCCGAACTCATCGACCAGCTTGCTGTTGGTCGACACCGCGACGAAATGCTTCGACACCGCGTCATCACCGAGTGCGTCGGTCAGCCACCGCCGCGCCGCGGTGGCGTTGGTCAGCGTCTCCAGCGTCGAGAACGTCTTGGACGCCACGATGAAAAGCGTTGTGGCCGGGTCAAGTCCGTCCAACTTCGCGACCAGATCGGCCGGATCCACATTGGACACGAAGCGGGCGGAGATGCCGGCGTCGGCGTAGTGACGCAGCGCGTCGTAGACCATGACCGGGCCCAGGTCCGAGCCGCCGATGCCGATGTTGACCACGCAGGTGATCCGCTGTCCGGTCGCGCCGGTCCATTCGCCCGAACGCAACCGGTCGGTGAACGCACCCATCGCGTCGAGCACCTCGTGCACGTCGGCCACGACATCCTGGCCGTCGACGGTCAGGGCGGCATCACGGGGCAGCCGCAGCGCGGTGTGCAGCACCGCGCGGTCCTCGGAGGTGTTGATGTGCGCACCCGAGTACATGGCGTCCCGACGGCCCTCGAGGTCGGCGGCTGAGGCCAGATCCACGAGCAGAGCCAGGGTTTCGCGCGTGATCCGGTGCTTGCTGTAGTCGATGTAGAGGTCGCCGACGGTCACGGTGAGCTCGGTGCCGCGGGCCGGATCCTCGGCGAACAGCTCCCGAAGATTCTTCGGCGCAACCGCCTCATGATGACGTTGCAGCGAATGCCATGCGGGGGAAGCGGTGATGTCAGCACTCATTCTTCTGACCTTAGTGCGGCGCTTCGATCGAAGGTGTACATGATGGATGTATGCGCATTGAAGAGTTGATTTCATCCGTCCCCACCGGGCTGTGGATCGGTGGTGAGGAACGCGCCGCATCGTCCACGTTCGACGTGCTCAACCCCGCCACCGACGAGGTGATCACCTCGGTGGCCGACGCGACCGCCGCCGACGGTATCGCCGCGCTGGACGCCGCCGCGGCGGTGCAGGCCGACTGGGCCGCCACCCCGGCCCGCGAGCGCGGGGAGATGCTGCGCTCGGTGTTCGAAACCCTCACCGCGCGAAGTGAAGACCTCGCCACCCTGATGACCCTGGAGATGGGCAAGGTGCTCGCCGAGAGCCGCGGTGAGGTCAAGTACGGCGCCGAGTTCTTCCGCTGGTTCGCCGAGGAGGCCGTGCGCATCGACGGCCGCTACACCCACAGCCCGGCCGGCACCGGGCGCATCCTGGTGACCAAGATGCCGGTGGGCCCCTGCTACGCCATCACCCCGTGGAACTTCCCGCTGGCCATGGGCACCCGCAAGATCGGTCCGGCGCTGGCCGCCGGTTGCACCATGATCGTCAAACCGGCGCAGGAGACGCCGCTGACCATGCTGCTGCTGGCCAAGCTGATCGACGATGCCGGCCTGCCCAAGGGTGTGCTGTCGGTGCTGCCGACCACCAAACCCGGCGATCTGACCGGTGCCCTGATCGACGACGGCCGCCTGCGCAAACTGACCTTCACCGGGTCCACCGGGGTGGGCAAGGCGCTGGTGAAGCAGTCGTCGGACAAGCTGCTGCGCACCTCGATGGAGCTCGGCGGCAACGCCCCGTTCGTGGTCTTCGACGATGCCGATATCGACGCGGCCGTGGAGGGCGCACTGCTGGCCAAGATGCGCAACGGCGGCGAGGCGTGCACCGCGGCCAACCGGTTCCACGTCGCCAATGCCGTGCGCGAGGAGTTCACCGACAAGCTGGTCAAGCGGATGAGCGAGTACACCCTCGGCAACGGCCTGGAGGAGTCCTCGACGCTGGGCCCGCTGATCTCGGCCAAGCAGCTGGGCATCGTCGCCGACCTGGTCTCCGACGCCGTCGCGCGCGGTGCCGAGGTGGCCGTCGGCGGCGTGGCGCCCGGTGGGCCGGGGCACTTCTACCCGGCCACGGTGCTGGCCGATGTGCCCGGTGACGCCCGCATCCTCAAGGAGGAGGTGTTCGGTCCCGTCGCCCCGATCACCGGGTTCGACACCGAGGAGGAGGGCATCGCCGCGGCCAACGACACCGACTACGGGCTGGCGTCCTACATCTACACCCGGTCACTGGACCGGGCGTTGCGGGTCGCCGAGTCCGTCGAGGCGGGCATGGTGGGCGTCAACCGCGGTGTCATCTCGGATGCGGCCGCCCCGTTCGGCGGGATCAAGGAATCCGGCTTCGGCCGCGAGGGCGGTTCCGAAGGCATCGAGGAGTACCTGGAGACCAAGTACATCGCCTTCACCCCCTAGTGATTTCGGTGAGGAAACGCGCGGTCAGCGCCCGTTTCCTCACCGAAATCGCGGGGGATCAGTGCCCCAGCCGGCCCCTGCCCAGGCGCAGCAGCAGCATGGCCAGGTCCTTGCCCTCGGGGCCGAGCTCGCTGTAACGCTCGATGACCTTCATCTCGCGGCTGTGCACCAGCCGGGTGCCGCCGGAGGCCATCCGGGTCTTGCCGATGATGCGGGACACCTCGGCGCGGCGCTTCACGGCGGCCAGGATCTCGGCGTCCAGGCGGTCGATCTCCAGACGCAACTCGTCGATGTCGGTGGGCGTCTCGGTCTCGGCACTCATGAGGTTCTCCTCGCTGTTGGTGGGATCTTGGTTCATCCGGTTCGGGCCGCACGCAACAGACGAGCCCCGGATCCGGATGCGGACCGCGGGGCTCTCGGGAAGCAGCTAGACCACGGGCACCGCGGATCGGTACCCGTAAAAAAATCGTCGCTGCTGATGGAGCACGAATCGAGTGTGCCACCACCGGTCGACCCGATGCAAAGGTCCCCGTTCCCAGCGCGGGCCGCGACCGGAGATGTCACCGATCGGCGGTAGATTCGATACCGAAATGACATCTCTCTTCGACGCGCCGACACAGGGGTCCGATACCGAACAGCTGCTCGACGGGCTCAACCCCCAGCAGCGTCAGGCTGTCCTGCACGAGGGTTCCCCGCTGCTCATCGTGGCGGGCGCCGGTTCGGGCAAGACGGCCGTGCTGACCCGGCGCATCGCCTATCTGCTGGCGGCCCGCGAGGTCGGCGTCGGCCAGGTGCTGGCCATCACCTTCACCAACAAGGCCGCCGCCGAGATGCGGGAACGTGTCGTCGGGCTGATCGGTCCGCGCGCCCGCAACATGTGGGTGTCCACGTTCCACTCCACCTGTGTGCGCATCCTGCGCAACCAGGCCTCGCTGCTGCCCGGGCTGAACTCCAACTTCTCCATCTACGACGCCGACGACTCGCGGCGGCTGCTGATGATGATCGCCAAGGACATGGGCCTGGACACCAAGCGGTACACCCCGCGGTTGCTGGCCAACGGAATCTCGAACCTGAAGAACGAGCTGATCGACCCGGATCAGGCGCTCGCCGATCTCACCGACAGCTCCGATGACATGTCCAAGACCGTCGCCTCGGTGTTCGGGGAGTATCAGCGCCGGTTGCGTGCGGCCAACGCCCTGGACTTCGATGACCTGATCGGTGAGACGGTCGCCGTGCTGCAGGCCTTCCCGCAGATCGCGCAGTACTACCGGCGCCGCTTCCGGCACATCCTGGTCGACGAGTATCAGGACACCAACCACGCGCAGTACGTACTGGTGCGCGAACTGGTGGGCGTCGAGACCACAGCGGATGGTGTGACGCCCGCCGAGCTGTGCGTGGTGGGTGACGCCGACCAGTCCATCTACGCCTTCCGCGGCGCCACCATCCGCAACATCGAGGATTTCGAGCGCGACTATCCGAACGCGACAACCATTCTGCTGGAACAGAATTACCGCTCCACGCAGACCATCCTGAACGCCGCCAACGCCGTCATCTCACGCAACACCGGCCGTCGGGAAAAGCGGCTGTGGACCGATTCGGGTGAGGGTGAGCTGATCGTCGGCTACGTCGCCGACAACGAGCACGACGAGGCGCGATTCGTCGCCGGTGAGATCGACGCACTGGCTGACCGTGGCGAGATCAACTATTCCGACGTCGCGGTGTTCTACCGCACCAACAACTCCTCGCGCGCCCTGGAGGAGGTCTTCATCCGGTCCGGGATCCCCTACAAGGTCGTCGGTGGTGTGCGCTTCTACGAGCGCAAGGAGATCCGCGATATCGTCGCCTACCTGCGGGTGCTGGACAACCCGGGGGACTCGGTCAGCATGCGCCGCATCCTGAACACCCCGCGCCGCGGTATCGGTGACCGCGCCGAAGCCTGTGTCGCGGTGTACGCGGAGAACACCGGCGGCAGCTTCAACGATGCCCTGCAGGCCGCCGCCGAGGGTCGGGTGCCGATGCTCAACACCCGCTCGGAGAAGGCCATCGCGTCTTTCGTGCAGATGCTCGACGAACTGCGCGGCCAACTCGACGGGGAACTGGGTGATCTGGTCGAGGCCGTGCTGGAGCGCACCGGGTACCGGCGGGAACTGGAATCCTCCAGCGATCCGCAGGATCTGGCCCGGCTGGACAACCTGAACGAACTCGTCAGCGTCGCACACGAATTCAGCATCGACCTGGCCAACCGGCGGGCGCTGGCCGAAGAGGAAGAGCAGGACGAGGACGTGCCCGACACCGGGGTGCTGGCCCAGTTCCTGGAACGCGTCTCGCTGGTCGCCGACGCCGATGAGATCCCCGAACACGGCACCGGTGTGGTCACCATGATGACGCTGCACACCGCCAAGGGCTTGGAGTTCCCGGTGGTGTTCGTCACCGGCTGGGAGGACGGCATGTTCCCGCACATGCGCGCCCTCGGCGATCCGACCGAGCTCAGCGAGGAACGGCGGCTTGCCTATGTCGGCATCACCCGCGCGCGCCAGCGGCTGTACCTGAGCCGGGCCAAGGTGCGCTCGTCGTGGGGCCAACCGATGCTCAACCCGGAATCGCGGTTCCTGCGCGAGATCCCCGAGGACCTGATCGACTGGCGCCGCGTCGAGGCGCCCCCGTCAGCCATGAGCGCGCCGGTCAGCGTGGGCCGGTTCGCGGCCAATGCGCGCCCGGCACCCGGCAAGCCGCGCAACCGTGCGGTCATCACGCTGGAACCCGGTGACCGGGTCACCCACGACAAGTACGGGCTGGGCCGCGTCGAGGAAGTCTCGGGGATGGGTGAGTCGGCGATGTCGCTGATCGACTTCGGCAGCGCCGGGCGGGTCAAGCTGATGCACAATCACGCGCCGGTGCACAAACTCTAGATCAGCGCCCCAGCCGCAGGGCGTGGCTGTCATCCGGGGCCACCGCCAGCAGTGCGGCCGCTGCCGCAGCGGTGAAAACCGATGCGCTGAACGGGGTTTCGGCGCCCCAGAAGAACAACATCGACAGGCCGAACACCATCAGCGTCGCCGCGCTCGCCGCGGCGGTCCAGCGCAGAGCGACGCCCAGCAGCAGGGCCACGGCCAGCAAGACCTCCACGATGGTCGCCGCCCACGCGGCGGCAGGAACCAGCGGGTCGGGCAGATAGGGCGCAAACACCGCCACGGTGTCGACGAACGCGTCGAAATGCCCCCACGCAACATGCGGGGTGCCCGCCGGGCCCCACAGTCCGAACCGGTCGGCCACCGCCGACAGGAACGCCGATGCCAGCGCAAGCCGCGCGAACACCGTGGCCGCCCGCAGCAGCCGGCGGTCAGGGGTGGCGGTCACCCGCGGGCCCATCTGCGGGTCGCGGGCAGCAGGGTGAGCACCGTGGCCGAGACCGGCAGCACCGGCATGGCATACACCACCGGATGCAGCTTGGCCCCGGCCAGGAACAGGCTGCCGAAGATGAGCAGCCCGATGGCGGCGCCGACGATGATGAGCAGGCGCCCCATCCGGCGTTGCAGCAACAGCGCGATGAGCCCACCGATACCGGCGGCCGCCGAGATCGCGGTGAGGAACCCGATGGCGACGCAGAACAACAGATCCGTGCTCCACCAGCCGGCGATCAGATCGGTGGCGATGACTGCGGTCGCCCACCCGCTCAGGATGCTCATGGTGGCGGCCGCGATGGCCGTGGCCGGGCCGACCGGAGGCCGGCGCGGAACCGCGACCGGGACGGGCCGCGGGATATAGGTGGTTTGCCCGGATTCGGTCTCGGGAAGCCTGGGATCGGAGGCGGGTGTGAGCGCGGGAAAGGAGCCAGTCGGGTGCCGACGGATGATGCGCGGTGAATCGGGTGATGGCTCGGGGTTCACATCACCACGGTAGTTACCCGACGTAACTGCCGGGGGAGAGTCCGCGTTGCGCCAGCCACGGCACCGGGTCTATCCGGTTCGAACCGTTCATCAGCACCTCGAAGTGCAGATGCGGGCCGGTCGAGTTGCCGCGGTTACCCATGGTGGCGATCTGGTCGCCGGCCATGACGCGCTGGCCCTTGCTGACCAGCCAGGTGTTGATGTGGCCGTACAGCGTGACGGTGCCGTCGGAGTGCCGGAGCTTGACCAGCGCGCCGTAACCCGCGGTCGGGCCGACCTCGACGACGACGCCGTCGCTGGCCGCCAGGATCGGGGTGCCGATCGGACCGGCGATGTCGATCCCGCCGTGCAGCACACCCCAGCGGTAGCCGAAGCCGGACGTCCACACGCCCTTGGTCGGCATCGCGAACATCGGGCGGGTCAGCCGCGCCTCGCGGTCGGCGCGTTCGGCGGCGAAGGCGGCGGCCTTGGTGATCTCCTCGGCGTGCACGGCCGAACTGGCGACCGGCTGCACCGCGACGATCTGCACGCCGTCGGACGAGCCGGTGATCGAGGCGCCCTCGACCAGGGCGCCATCGGCGGCCAGCACGGTGTCCGAGGATGGAGTGGCTTCGGTGGTGTTCGACAGCGAGTAGGCGCCCGAGGCGGTGGCCCCGGCGGCCATGGCCGCGATCATCAGGCGGCTCTTGACGGCGCCGACGGTCTGCTTGCGGTGTGCGCCGCCGCTGCGGTGCGCACGCATGTCGATGACGTCGGTCAGGGCGGTGCCGTCGCTCAGGTCGGTGTGGCTGTCGCGGTAGGCGTGTGCCGAGGGTTCGGCCGTGGAGGCGAACTCACTGGGGATGGCCAGGCGCAGCGGGACCAGGTCATCGGTGTCGTGCATGTCGTCGAGTTCGGGCGCGGCGATGACGCGCTGCTCCTTGTCGAACGCGGAACTGTCCCGGAAATCCAGCTCGCACAGATCGCCGAACTCGTTGAACGGGATGATGTCGGTGACCTCGGCAGGGTTCGCGGTGGCGTGCCCTTTCGTCGCTGCTCCCCGGGGGGATTTGGACGAACTGTGCTCAGCCAACCTGAAAATTCCTTAGTGCCGTGACCTGACCGTTACCAAGACCAGTAGGCACGTTAACCAAATCCCAATGTTGGTGGCAACTTATGAACCCATTCCCATGCCGAATGTGACCTGTATCACCAGACGGTGCCGGTGAGATGTACCACATGAACGGCAGGCGGTGCGGGCGGTCGCCACGGGTGTGGATACAGTGCCAGCGAGCCAGTCACGGCCATCGGTCAGTCCGGCCCACACCTGTGAAGTCAGTTCGAAACGTCACCTAGACAGACACCCTTTAGGAAACTCATGGATCTGTTCGAGTACCAGGCGAAGGAACTCTTCGCCAAGCACAACGTGCCGACCACGCCGGGCCGGGTCACCGAGTCCGCCGAGGACGCGAAGGCCATCGCCGAGGAGATCGGCAAGCCGGTCATGGTGAAGGCTCAGGTGAAGGTCGGCGGCCGCGGCAAGGCCGGCGGCGTGAAGTACGCGGCCACCGCCGAGGACGCCTTCACCCATTCCCAGAACATCCTGGGCCTGGACATCAAGGGCCACATCGTCAAGAAGTTGCTGGTTGCCGAGGCCAGTGACATCGCCGAGGAGTACTACATCTCCTTCCTGCTCGACCGCTCCAACCGCACCTACCTGGCCATGTGCTCGGTCGAGGGCGGCATGGAGATCGAAGAGGTCGCCGCCACCAAGCCGGACCGGCTGGCCAAGGTGCCCGTCGACGCCGTCAAGGGTGTCGACCTGGCGTTCGCCCGCGAGATCGCCGAGAAGGGTCACCTGCCCGCCGAGGTGCTCGACGCCGCCGCAGTGACCATCCAGAAGCTGTGGGAGGTGTTCATCGGCGAGGACGCCACCCTGGTGGAGGTCAACCCGCTGGTGCGTACTCCCGATGACCAGATCCTGGCACTCGACGGCAAGGTCACCCTGGACGCCAACGCCGACTTCCGTCAGCCCGGCCACGCCGAGTTCGAGGACAAGGACGCCACCGACCCGCTGGAGCTCAAGGCCAAGGAGAACGACCTCAACTACGTCAAGCTCGACGGTGAGGTCGGCATCATCGGCAACGGCGCCGGCCTGGTCATGTCGACCCTGGACGTGGTCGCCTACGCCGGTGAGAAGCACGGCGGCGTGAAGCCCGCCAACTTCCTCGACATCGGCGGTGGTGCGTCGGCCGAGGTGATGGCCAACGGTCTGGACGTCATCCTGGGCGACAGCCAGGTCAAGAGCGTGTTCGTCAACGTCTTCGGTGGCATCACCTCGTGTGACGCTGTGGCCAACGGCATCGTCAAGGCGCTGGAGATCCTCGGCGACGAGGCCAACAAGCCGCTGGTCGTCCGCCTGGACGGCAACAACGTCGAAGAGGGCCGCCGCATCCTGGCCGAGGCCAACCATCCGCTGGTCGTACAGGCCGAAACCATGGACTCCGGCGCCGACAAGGCCGCCGAGCTGGCCAACAAGTAAGGAGCACTTGACATGTCGATTTTTCTGAACAAGGACTCCAAGGTCATCGTCCAGGGCATCACCGGTGGCGAGGGCACCAAGCACACCAAGCTGATGCTCAAGGCCGGCACCCAGATCGTCGGTGGCGTGAACGCGCGCAAGGCCGGGACCACGGTCAAGCACGAAGACAAGGACGGCAACGAGATCGAGTTGCCGGTGTTCGGCAGCGTGGCCGAGGCCATGAAGGAGACCGGCGCCGACGTGTCGATCGCCTTTGTGCCGCCGGCCTTCTCGAAGGACGCCATCATCGAGGCCATCGACGCCGAGATCCCGCTGCTGGTCGTCATCACCGAGGGAATCCCGGTGCAGGACAGTGCCTATGCGTGGGCCTACAACGTCGAGAAGGGCAACAAGACCCGGATCATCGGCCCGAACTGCCCCGGCATCATCACCCCCGGTGAGTCGCTGGTCGGCATCACGCCGAACAACATCACCGGCAAGGGCCCGATCGGTCTGGTCTCCAAGTCCGGCACCCTGACCTACCAGATGATGTACGAGCTGCGCGATCTCGGCTTCTCGACCGCCATCGGCATCGGCGGCGACCCGGTCATCGGCACCACCCACATCGACGCCTTGGAGGCGTTCGAGAAGGACCCCGAGACCAAGCTGATCGTGATGATCGGTGAGATCGGTGGCGACGCCGAGGAGAAGGCCGCCGCCTACATCCAGGCCAACGTCACCAAGCCGGTCGTCGGCTACGTCGCGGGCTTCACCGCTCCCGAGGGCAAGACCATGGGCCACGCCGGCGCCATCGTCTCCGACGGTGCGGGCACCGCCGCGGGCAAGCAGGAGGCCCTCGAAGCCGCCGGCGTCGCGGTCGGCAAGACGCCGTCCGAGACCGCCGCGAAGGCGCGTGAGCTGTTCAACGCGCTGTAATTTTCTCTGCGCGAGCAGACACAAAACTGCCCCTTTTCACCTGAAAAGGGGCAGTTTTGCGTCTGCTCGCGGGTCAGACGCGACCGCCCAGATGCTCGGCGAGGAATCGCTCGACCGCGTGGTACATGTCGATGTTGTTGTCCGGGTTGACGAATCCGTGTCCCTCGTCCTGCTTGACCATGTACTCGACCTCGACGCCGCGGTCCCGCAGCGCGGCGACCAGGTTGTCGGACTCGGCCTGCACGACGCGAGTGTCGTTGGCGCCCTGCACCACCAGCAGCGGGGTGCGGATCTGGTCCACCCGGGTGATCGGTGAGCGCGCCAGCATATCGGCCTCGGCGTCCGGGTTCGAGGGGTCGCCGACGTACAGGTGCCAGTTGGTGGCCAGGAAGCGGCGCCCGACGTTGGGCAGTGTCTTCATGAAGTTCAGCAGACTGGAGATGCCCACGTAGTCGATGGCCGCGGCGAAGACGTCCGGGGTGAAGGTGACCCCGACCAGGCTGGCGTACCCGCCGTAGGACCCGCCGAAGATGGCCACCTTGTCGCGGTCGGCGTAGCCCTGCTTGACGGCCCAGTCCACCGCGTCGATCAGATCGTCGTGCATCTTGCCGGCGAACTCACCGATCGCGGCCTGGGTGAAGGACTTCCCGTACCCGGTGGAGCCGCGGAAGTTGACCTGCAGCACCGCATATCCGCGATTGGCCAGCAGTTGTACATCCGGCTGATACATCCATACATCGCGAGCCCACGGGCCACCGTGCACCAGCAGCACCATCGGCAGATTCTCCGGTTCTACCCCGACGGGCAACGTCAGATACCCGTTCAGCGGTAGCCCGTCGCGGGACTCGAAGCTCACCGGTGCCATGGGGGCCAACGTGTCCGGATCCAGGTTCGGGTAGGGCCGGAACAGCAGACGGCTCTCGCCGGTGTCGTGATCGTAGAAGTAGGTCACCCCCGGTGCGCGGTCATGGTTGAAACTGACCACCCAGCGGCGCCCGTTCTCATCGCACGAGATGGCGGACAGGTCACCGTCGGACAGCCCGGCCAGCCGGTCCAGGATGACGGCGAAGTCGGGATCCAAGGCGTGGATGACCTGCCGCTCACCGTAATAGCGGGCACCGATCAACTCGCCGGTCTGCTCGCTGAGGATGAACGGGGACGGCAGCATGATCTGCGCCCCGAGGTCGAAGGTGGGGTGGCTGTCCACCTCGGTCTCGGTGCCGGTGGCCACGTCCAGGCGTACCAGCCGCATCCGGTCGCTGCCGTCGTAGGAGCCCAGCCAGATGCCGGTGCCGTCGGGGGTCGGCGCGATCGGATGGATGCCCAACGGGTAGTCGCGGCCGTCGTACACCTTGATGGGACGCAACGCCTTCGCGTCCGGATCCCACCGGGAGATCTCGACGTCGCCGTCGGTGGTGAGCGTATTGGTGAACAGGTCACCGTTCGGGCCGCTGACCCAACCGATGGCATTGCCGGGGTTCTCGGCGAGCAGGGTGAGTTCGCCGCCGGCAATGTCCAATTCGTAGGCGTCGACCAGTTCGGGATTGCGCGCGTTGTGCTGCACGATCGCCTTCCCGGGCCGGGCCTTCAGCAGTTCATAGCTGACCCGGGTGTTCGGGAACGGCGTGAGATCGACTGCGGCGCTTCCCGGTTCGTCGAGGTCGACGCGGTACATGTGATAGTTCTCGTCGCCGCCACTGTCCTGCATGTACAACAGGTACCGCGAGTCGTGGGTCCAGCTGTAGAGATGCACGCTGCGGACCTCGTCGGCGGTGACGCAACGGGGTTCGTCGGCGCCGTCCACATCCTGTACCCAGATGTTCAGACGGTTGTTGCGCCACGGTGCCAGGTAGGCGATCCGGGTGCCGTCGGGGGAGATGGTGGCGCCGGCCCGCTCCGGCGGGCTGAAGAACTCCTCCACGGAAATGCGCGGGGGAAGAGCGGTTTCGGGTATTCCGAGGGCCACAGTGGTCCTTTCTAGGTAGCGAGCGGTGCGCCGATGCGGCCGTTGGTGGCATCGAGCACGGCGCGGTCGATCAGCGTCAGCACGTCTTGGCTGTCGAAGGTCTGCCCGTGGACGACGACGGCGGTGCTGACGTCCTCGTCGACCACCCGCAGTGCGGCGGTGGTGGCGGCCGCGCACAATCGCACGGTCAGGTCCTCGGCGGGCAGGCCGAGGCGTTTGGCGATTACCGGGATGAAGCCACGTTCCATCTCGTCGTGCACCATCAGATAGGCGGTGCGCAGGGCGGGTTCGGTCGCCGACATGGCCGCGATGCGCATGGCGGCGGTTTCGTCGGCCAGGTCCTGCTCGGAGAACGGGTGCGCGACGGCATCGGCGCGCATGTGCTGGCCCAGCGACAATTCGGCCGGCCAGCGGTCCAGCACGGCGATGAAGCGATGTGTGGACTTGGCCAGCAGGGGTTCGACGCAGGCCTCCTTGGAGCGGAAGTAACGCCACACCGTGCGCGTGGAAAGCCCTGCGGCGGCAGCGATATCGTCGCCACTGGTCGCCGAGACGCCCCGCTCCCAGAACAATGCCGCCGCGTGCCGGGACACCCGCAGGCGGGCGGCGGCCGCTTTGTCGTCGATGATCGATCACCCCTTCGATGTCACTTAGTGACATCTCCACCATGTCACTAAGTGACAAGGCCGTCAAGCGGAGTCAGCGATCGCGGAAGCGCAACACCAGGCCTGGCAGCGGATCGGTCAGGTCGTACCACGACGAACGTCGGTCGGCATCGTCCTTGCCGGACCTGACCCGGTGCGACTCGCTGAGGCGACCCAGCACCGCGGCCGCGACCAGTTGTACGACTCGACGGTTGTACACATCGGTGGTTGTACGTCTGATGCCGTGTCCAGTGACTCGACGTGTGACCTGCGAAGGTTATCGGTTAGCCTGACGAATTAACGCGTGTCAGGAGGTCTGTAATGGTGGATCCACGCACCCCCGTGATCGTCGGCGTCGGACAGTTCACCGAACGCATCGATCTGCCCGGCTACCGTGGCATGTCCTCGGTGGAACTGGCCACCGAGGCGGCCCGGGCCGCGGTCGCCGACGCCGGCGCGGATGCCGACGCGGTCGCGGCGGCCATCGAGGTCTTCGTCGCGCTGCGCCAGTTCGAGATCTGCACGCCGTTCTCCGAGGCGCCGCTGGGGTGTTCGGACAACTATCCCCGCTCGGTCGCCGCCCGTATCGGTGCCGACCCCGCCCGTGCGGTGCTCGAACCCCTCGGTGGGCACGGATCGCAGAAGGTGGTCACCGAGTTCTGCGGCGCCATTGCCGCGGGCGAGGCCGAGGTGGTCTTGGTGCTCGGGTCCGAGAACGGATCCACGCTGCGCCACTTCGCCGGTCGTGACGCGAAGCCGGACCACTCCGAGACGATCGGCGGTCAACTCGAGGACCGCGGGTACGGCTTCGATCAGTACATGAACGAATACACCGCCACCCATGGGCTGACGGGTGCGCCGGTGCAGTACGGGCTGCTGGACAACGCGCGCCGAGCCCGGCTGGGCGCCGGTGTGGCCGACTACCGCAGGGACATGGCCGAGCTGTTCGCGCCGTTTACGAAAGTCGCTGCCAAGAACCCGTTCTCGTCATCCCCGGTGGAACGCTCGGTCGACGAGCTGGCCACCGTGACCGCGGATAACCGGATGATCTGTGATCCCTATCCGCGGTTGATGGTGGCCCGCGATCAGGTGAATCAGGGCGCGGCGGTGCTCATCATGTCGGTGGCCGCCGCGCGCCGGTTGGCGGTGCCCGAGGAGAAGTGGGTCTATCTACGTGGCCATGCCGATCTGGTGGAGCAGCAGTTGCTCGACCGGCAGGATCTGAGCACCAGCATCTCCGCGGAACTGGCTGTGACAGAAGCGCTTCGGGTCGCCGGTGTAGGCCTGGCCGACGTGTCGACCTTCGATCTGTACAGCTGCTTCCCATTCCCGGTGTTCACCGTCTGCGACTCGACCGGTCTCGCGACCGACGATCCCCGCGGGCTGACCCTGACCGGTGGGCTGCCGTTCTTCGGTGGGCCGGGCAACAGCTACTCGCTGCACGGGATCGCCGAGACCGTCTACGAGATGCGGGACCGGCCGGGGCAGTTCGGTCTGGTCGGCGCCAACGGCGGGGTGATGAGCAAGTATTCGGTAGGGGTGTACTCGACGCAGCCCGGCGAGTGGTCTGCCGACCGCGGCGACGAATTGCAGGCGCAGATCAACGATTTGCCCAGGATCGCGGTCACCCGCCATCCGGATGGGCGCGGCACCGTCGAGACCTACTCGGTGCGCCACGACTGGCCGGTGACCACCGGCGTGATCATCGGCCGGCTGGATGCGGATGGCAGCCGCTGCATGGCGCTGACCACCGACGAGAGGCTGCTCGCGCTGATGACCGACGGAGACCCGCTCGGCGCGGCGATCACCGTGACGGCCGGCGAGAAGGAGAATCACGCGATCCTGGCGTGAGCCGAACCGCGAAAGTCGGCGAGGCGGCTCAGACCAGCGCGGCGAGCTTGCCGGCCAATCGTTCGACGTAGGCGCCCACCTCGGCCTCGGACTTGTCCGGCAGGCCGAACAGCACCTCGGTGACCCCGAGTTCGCGCCAATGTGCCAGCTTGTCGGGATCCGGCTTGAAATCCAGCGCCACGATCTGCGGTGCGCCGTCGCGCCCGGCCGCGGCCCAGGTGTCCTGCAGCAGCGTCACCGGCTCATCGATGTCGAAGTCGCGCGGGGTGGTGATCCAGCCGTCGGCCGAGCGTGCGATCCACTTGAAGTTCTTCTCGGTGCCCGCCGCGCCGACCAGCACGGGGATGTGCGACTGCACCGGCTTAGGCCATGCCCAGGACGGCCCGAAGTTCACGAACTCGCCGTCGTATTCGGCCTCTTCCTGGGTCCACAGCGCCCGCATGGCCTCCAGATATTCGCGCAGCATGGTGCGCCGACGGCCCGGCGGAACCTTGTGGTCGGCCAATTCGTCGGTGTTCCAGCCGAAACCGACACCGAGGCTGACCCGGCCGCCGGACAGGTGATCCAAGGTGGCGATCGACTTGGCCAGCGTGATCGGGTCATGCTCGACTGGCAGCGCCACCGCGGTGGACAGGCGTACCCGCGAGGTCACCGCGGCCGCCGTGCCCAATGACACCCACGGGTCGAGGGTGCGCATGTAACGGTCGTCGGGCAGCGTCTCGTCGCCGGTGGTGGGATGGGCGGCCTGCCGTTTGATCGGGATGTGGGTGTGCTCGGGCACGTAGAAGGTGGTGAAGCCGTGGTCGTCGGCCAGCTTGGCCGCCGCTGCCGGGGCGATGCCGCGGTCGCTGGTGAAAAGTACGAGCCCGTAGTCCATGCCCAGAATTAGAACGTGTTCTAGTCCTCGGGCGCAAGAGCGCGGTTCTGTTCATCACGATCCATAACGGTGACCGATGTGCGCGCAGCTGTTGACATGACAACCATGACGACCGAACGCATCGCCGAGCACGTCAAGTTCGCCTACTGGGTGCCCAACGTCAGCGGCGGCCTGGTGACCAGCGATATCGAGCAGCGCACCGACTGGAATTACGAATACAACAAGAAACTGGCCCAAACCGCGGAGAACAACGGCTTCGAGTACGCGCTGTCGCAGGTGCGGTACGAGGCCAGCTACGGCGCGGAGTACCAGCACGAATCCACCAGCTTCAGCCTGGCGCTGCTGCTGGCCACCGAGCGGCTCAAGGTCATCGCCGCCGTGCATCCCGGGCTGTGGCAGCCCGCGGTGCTGGCCAAGCTCGGCGCCACCGCCGACCATCTTTCCGGCGGCCGCTTCGCGGTCAACGTCGTCTCCGGCTGGTTCAAGGACGAGTTCACCCACCTGGGTGAGCCGTGGCTCGAACACGACGAGCGCTACCGCCGCAGCGCGGAGTTCCTGCAGGTGCTGCGCAAGATCTGGACCGAGGACGACGTGGACTTCCGCGGTGACTTCTACCGCATCCACGATTTCACCTTGAAACCCAAACCGCTCAACACCGCGCAGCGGCCCAACCCGGAACTGTTCCAGGGCGGCAACTCCAGCGCCGCGCGGCGCAACGGCGGCCACTACGCCGACTGGTACTTCTCCAACGGCAAGGATTTCGAGGGTCTCACCGAGCAGGTGGTGGAGGTGCGCGACCACGCCCGCGACGCCGGCCGTGAGGTCAAGTTCGGCCTCAACGGGTTCATCATCGCGCGGGACTCGGAAAAAGAAGCGAAAGAGACGCTCCGCGAGATCATCGCCAAGGCCAACAAGCCCGCGGTCGAGGGATTCCGCGGGGCGGTGCAGCAGGCCGGCAACGCCACCGGCGACAAGAAGGGCATGTGGGCCGATTCGAGCTTCGAGGACCTCGTCCAGTACAACGACGGATTCCGCACCCAGCTGATCGGAACCCCCGAGCAGATCGCCGAACGGATCGCGGCCTACCGCAAACGCGGTGTCGATCTGATCCTCGGTGGCTTTCTCCACTTCCAAGAGGAAATCGAGTACTTCGGCGCAAAGGTTCTGCCGTTGGTCCGCGAAATCGAACGCGCAGAAGCCATCACCGCGGACGCCCCGGTGCTCGCATCGGCCTGAGCCGGGCACCGGTCGGGTGCGCTAGCGTGGGTTCGAAATCGCTCACACAGGAGAGTCATGACCTACCCACCCGGTGGCCCCGGATATCCGCCAGCACAGCAGGGCACTCAGTACGCCGCACCCACGCAGCAGTTCGGCAAGGTCGGCGAGCCCGAACCGGCCGGACCCAGCAAGCTGCCCGCCTACCTGAGCGCGGCGGTGGCGGTCTTCGGCCTGGCAACCTACGCCTTCAACTTCGGCCCGCTGCTGACCATCAGCAACTCCGACTTCCCGCAGTTCGGCAGCGCCAGCGGTAGCACCCCGGGCCTGGGCATGGCCGTGGCGGCCTCGGTGCTGGCCGCACTGCTGGCCGGTATCGGTCTGCTGCCCAAGCAGAAGGCCCGCACCGGCCTGGTGGCCGTCATCGCGACGCTGTCCTTCCTGCTGGTGCTCGCCGAGGTCATCAACGCCCCGGCCGGGCTGTCCATCGGCTGGGGGCTGTACCTGATCATCGCCACGACGCTGCTGCAGACCGGCGCAGCGATCGCCGCTCTGCTGTTCGACGCCGGGGTGCTGACCCCGCCGGCACCCAAGCCGCGCTACGAGCAGCCCTACGGCCAGTACGGTCAGCAGCCCTACGGGTACGGCCAGCCCCAGCAGTACGGGCAGCCGCAGCAGCAGCGCCCCGGCTACCCGACGCCCTACGGCACCTACCCCGGCGGACCGAACACCGGCGGCTTCCAGTCCGGCGGCACCGGCACCGCGGCCCCGGGTTCGTACTCCGATGCCAACACCGACTCGCACGCCACCGGCGGGCACGCCGGTCCGCCGACGCCGCCCACCGGCTTCCCGGCATTCGGCCAGCCCCAACAGCAGGGTTCCTCGGCGCCCACCACGGCCGTCCCGACGCAGTCGCCGACACCACAATCTCAGTCCGAGTCCTCACCGCAGTCCGGGCCGCCCTCGTCGTAGTCTGGGCGTCGCGCACCCGGGGTGCGTGAATCCAGTGCGCGAGGAGCGACCCAGCTAGTGGACAACCGGTCAGTCGGTACCCGGCAGGCACGTGACCTGCTCCGGGTCGCGTTCGGGCCGTCGGTCGTCGCGCTGGGCGTCATCGCCGCGGTCACGTTGCTGCAGCTGTTGATAGCCAACAGCGACATGACCGGCGCCTTCGGGGCGATTGCCAGCATGTGGCTGGGAGTGCACCAGGTTCCGGTCTCGATCGGCGGCCGCGAACTCGGGGTGATGCCGCTGCTGCCGGTGCTGCTGATGGTGTGGGGTACCGCCCGCACCACGGCGGCGGCGTCGATCCGTTCGTCATGGTTCGTCATCCGCTGGGTGGTGGCCTCGGCGCTGGGCGGACCGCTGCTGATCGCCGCGATCGCGCTGGCGGTCATCCACGACGCCTCCTCGGTGATCACCGAATTGCAGACCCCTGACGCGTCACGCGCGTTCGCCGGGGTGTTCGTGGTACACGCGATCGGCGCGCTGATCGGTGTAGCGATGGCCGGTCGGCTGCTGAGTCTGCCCTGGATGCCGCACTGGTTACCCGAGGCGTTGCGTGCCGCCGCGGCCGGCGTGCTGGCGCTGCTCGGGCTGTGCGGTCTGGTCGCGACCGGATCGATCATCGTGCACTGGGGCACCATGCACGAGCTGTTCGGCATCACCGACTCGGTGTTCGGCCAGTTCAGCCTGGCGTTGCTGTCGATGCTCTACATCCCCAACGTGCTGGTGGGTACGGCGGCGGTGGCCGTCGGCTCCAGCGCGCACATCGGCCTGGCCACCTTCAGTTCGTTCACCGTGCTCGGCGGTGACATCCCGGCGGTGCCGGTGCTGGCCGCGGTGCCGACCCCGCCGCTGGGACCGATCTGGGTGGCGCTGTTGATCGTGGCGGCGATCTCGGCCGTGGTACTGGGGCAGCAGAGCGCGCGCCGTGCCGCGCCCTGGCCGATCGCGTTCGCGAAACTGGCCACGGCCGCGCTGCTGGCCGCCCTGACGATGGCGCTGCTCGGCTACGCCGGTGGCGGTCGGCTGGGCAACTTCGGCGATGTCGGCGTCGACCAGGTGACCTTCGGCCCGGCGGTGTTCGTGTGGTTCTTCGTGCTCGGCGGACTGACGGTGGTGATGGCCGGCGGACTGCTGCGCCGACCCAAGCCGGCGCCTGTCGCCGAGCCTGAACCGGCCGATGACGAGGACGTGATCACCGAGGTGATCGTGGACGATCGCGTCGACGAGGGCTTCGAGGACGAGGTGGTCGTCGAGCCCGAACCCGAGTATCTGGACGTCGAGATCGTGGATCTACCGGAGCGCGCCGAAGACCATCCGCCGCTGGACCCCGAGGAACACTTCATCGCCGACGGTGACGTCGGTGACGTGGTCGCTGAAAAGCGCCGCGAGCAGGACGACTAGGCTGCTGCGCGTGCAGCAGCCATCCGTCCGAGTGCCGCCCAGCGCACCGGCCCGGCTGGTGGTGCTGGCCTCGGGGACCGGATCGCTGCTGCAGGCGCTGCTGGATTCCGCCGTCGGCGACTATCCCGCCCGGGTGGTCGCGGTGGGCGCGGACCGCTCCTGCCGCGCGCTCGACGTCGCCGCCGCCGCCTCGATCCCGACATTCCTCACCCGCTTGGGCGACCACGCCGACCGGAGCGCCTGGGACGCCGCACTGTGCGCCGCCGTCGCCGAGCACGAACCGGATCTGGTGGTCAGCGCCGGTTTCATGAAGATCCTTGGATCACAATTTCTTTCCCGCTACCCGGGCCGGGTGGTCAACACCCATCCCGCGCTGCTGCCGGCCTTCCCCGGCGCGCACGCGGTGGCCGAGGCGCTGGAGCACGGCGTCCGGGTGACCGGTTGCACGGTGCACCTGGTGGACGCGGGTGTGGACACCGGACCGATTCTGGCGCAGCAGGCGGTACCGGTGCGCGACGATGACACCGTCGAGACCTTGCACGAACGCATCAAGAACGTCGAACGGACGTTGTTGGTGGACGTGCTGGCCGCGCTGGCGACGCGCGGCCTGACCTGGAGCGGACGAAAGGCGACCCTGGGATGAGCGAACGTAAACCGATCCGGCGCGCGTTGATCAGTGTGTACGACAAGACGGGTCTGGCCGACCTGGCCCGCGGTCTGCACGCCGCCGGTGTCGACATCGTGTCCACCGGGTCGACCGCGAAAACCATTGCCGACGCCGGTGTTCCGGTGACCCCGGTCGAGGATGTCACCGGCTTCCCGGAGGTGCTCGACGGCCGCGTCAAGACGCTGCACCCCAAGGTGCACGCCGGTCTGTTGGCCGACCTGCGCAAGGCCGAGCACGAGGCCGCCCTGGCGGAACTGGGCATCGCGCCGTTCGAACTGGTCGTGGTGAATCTGTACCCGTTCACCGAGACGGTGGCCTCCGGTGCGGGACCCGACGAGTGCGTCGAGCAGATCGACATCGGCGGTCCGTCGATGGTGCGCGCCGCCGCCAAGAATCATCCGAGCGTCGCGGTGGTGGTGGATCCGCTCGGTTATGACGGCGTGCTGGCTGCCGTGCGCGACGGCGGGTTCACCCTCGCCGAGCGAAAGAAGCTGGCGGCGTTGGCGTTCCAGCACACCGCGGAGTACGACGTGGCGGTGGCGAGCTGGATGGTTTCGGTGCTGGCCCCCGAAGAAGACCCTGCGGAGGCATCGGCGCTGCCGCGTTGGGTCGGGTCCACCTCCCGGCGCACCGCGGTGCTGCGCTACGGCGAGAACCCGCATCAGCGCGCCGCGCTGTACCGCGACAACTCCTCCTGGCCGGGCCTGGCCCAGGCCGAGCAGCTGCACGGCAAGGAGATGTCCTACAACAACTACACCGATGCCGACGCGGCCTGGCGGGCGGCGTTCGACCACGAGCAGACCTGCGTGGCGATCATCAAGCACGCCAATCCATGTGGCATCGCGGTGTCGGCGACCTCGGTGGCCGATGCGCACGCCAAGGCGCATGCCTGCGATCCGCTGTCGGCCTTCGGCGGGGTGATCGCCACCAACACCACCGTCAGTGTGGCGATGGCCGAGACGGTGGCCGATATCTTCACCGAGGTGATCGTCGCGCCGGCCTATGAGCCGGGTGCGGTCGAGGTGCTGAGCAAGAAGAAGAACATCCGCATCCTGGTCGCCGGTGAACCCGAGGGTGCCGCCGTCGAGTTGCGCCCGATCAGCGGCGGCCTGCTGGTGCAGCAGCGCGACGCCCTCGACGCCGAGGGGGACGATCCGAACAACTGGACCCTGGCCACCGGCGAGGCCGCCGACCCGGCGACGCTGGCCGATCTGGTCTTCGCCTGGCGCGCGGGCCGCGCGGTGAAGTCCAACGCCATCGTGATCGCCAAGGACGGTGCGACCGTCGGCGTCGGGATGGGTCAGGTCAACCGGGTCGACGCGGCGCGGCTGGCCGTCGAGCGGGCCGGTGACCGCACCCAGGGTGCGGTGGCCTCCTCGGATGCGTTCTTCCCGTTCCCCGACGGACTGCAGACCCTGATCGACGCCGGGGTCAAGGCCGTGGTGCATCCGGGTGGGTCGGTGCGCGATGACGAGGTGACCGCCGCCGCGGCCGCCGCCGGGATCACGTTGTACCTGACCGGGGCCCGGCACTTCGCGCACTGAGGACTCTCGCCGAGTGGCCAGTTATGACACGCATCAGCCCAAAATCTGTGCAATAACTGGTCATTCGGCGCCGGCTTCCCGCAGGGCTCGGCAGGTCCGCTCAACGATGACCCGGGGGCGACCGCGCAGAATCTCGGCGCTGACGCGAATGATCCGCCACCCCGGCGCGGCCAGATGTGCCAAGCGGTCGATATGGCGGGCGTGCTGGATCGGGTCCTTCCAGTGCTGCTCGCCGTCGTACTCGACGCCGACTCTGAGCTCCTCGTAACCCAGGTCGATTCGATATGGATGCACCCGGATCTGTGTGCGGGGTCTCGGCAGACCGGCTCTGACGAGTATCAGCCGGGTTCGGGTCTCCTGCGGCGATTCGGCGCCGCAGTCCATCAGGTCGAGTACTTCGCGTAACTGGACCAGGCCGCGCAGGTCTAGGCCGCCTTGCGCGCCTCGGCGGTCACGTGCTCGACGAACGACGCGATCTCGGCGATGGCGCGCCGGGCGTCGGGGTTGACGTCGAAGGTCAGCTGGAACATGTGCATCGCCTTGTCCCACACCGAAATCCAGACAGGCACCCCGGCCGCGGCCAGCTGATCGGCCAGCACGAAGGTGTCGTTGCGCAGCATTTCGTCGGTGCCGATCTGCAGCAGGAATGGGCCCAGCCCGGCGGCATTGGACTCGGCGGGCATGATCGGCACCGGCCGGGTCCCGTTCACGGTGGCGAAGACGTCATAGATGAACTTCACCGTCATGAACGGGAACATCACATCGCGGGTCTGCTTGAGCGCCTTGTACTTCAGCTCCATGTCGGCAGAGGTCAACGCCGACAGCAACACCTGGCCGGCCGGCACCGGAAGGCCGGCATCGCGCACGCCCAGCGCGGAGTCGGCGGCGATCAACCCGCCCGCCGAGTCGCCGGCGAAGATGATGCGGCCGGGCTCGAAACCGAGTTCCAGTGCGCGCCGGTAGGCGTCGACGCCGTCGGAGACGGCTTCCTCGATGCTGGCCTGCGGGGCCAACCGGTACCCGACGTTGAGCACCTGGGCCCCGGTGACCGCCGACAGCTTGGACACGAATCGGCGGTGCGAGTTCAGCCCGAGGGTGACCAGGGCCGACCCGTGGAAGTAGATGATGAGGTCCTTCGAGTTGCGCGCAGCCGGGGCGATCACCCACTCGCACCCACAGTTCGGCAGCGAATCTCTGGTGACGGTGGTGCCTGGGAGTGCGCCGATGACGCGCAGCGGCCCGTCGATGACGTCCAGACGCGCGCGCTGTACACCGTCCGGCCAGAACCGGTTGACCGCCAGACCGATCAGGGTGGACAACCCCAGCAGCGGCCGCAGCGTCAGCGCGGTGAGGATCCCCAGCAACCGGGACTGCCACGATGCCGGTCCGAACTGCACCGTCGTCGGCCGGTCGTGCCATTCGAGCAAATTCACGATACCGATGGTACTGGGTAGTTCTCGGACAGCGAAAGCGGCTGTTGCGCGGGTAGCCATGCCCGCGCTCGACAGCAGTCGTAGCGTGGAGGTCGTGACATCACCTAACGACTTGCCCCGCACCGTCGGCGAGCTACGCGCCTCCGGTCACACCGAGCGCGGAATCAAGGCCGAGATCCGGGAGAACCTGCTGGCCAGGCTGGCCGACGGTGAGGATATCTGGCCCGGCCTGTTCGGCTTCGAGGACACGGTGCTGCCACAGGTGGAGCGGGCGCTGATCGCCGGCCACGACTTCGTCCTGCTCGGCGAGCGCGGACAGGGCAAGACCCGGCTGCTGCGCTCGCTGATCGGGCTGCTCGACGAGTGGACGCCCGTCATCGACGGGTCCGAACTGCACGAGCACCCGTACTCGCCGATCACCCCGGAGCAGATCCGCCGGGCCGCCACCCTCGGTGACGATCTGCCGATCTCGTGGATCCACCGCCGCGAGCGTTACACCGAGAAGCTGGCCACCCCCGACACCAGCGTCGCCGACCTGGTGGGCGATATCGACCCCATCAAGGTTGCCGAGGGACGCAGCCTCGGTGACCCCGAGACCATCGCCTACGGGCTGATCCCGCGCTCGCACCGCGGTATCGTCGCCGTGAACGAGCTGCCGGACCTGGCCGAGCGCATCCAGGTCGCGATGCTCAACGTGATGGAGGAGCGCGATATCCAGGTCCGCGGTTACACGCTGCGGCTGCCACTGGACGTGCTGGTGGTCGCCAGCGCCAACCCCGAGGACTACACCAACCGCGGACGCATCATCACCCCGCTCAAGGACCGCTTCGGTGCCGAGATCCGCACCCACTACCCGCTCGAACTCGACGCCGAGGTCGGCGTGATCGCCCAGGAGGCGCATCTGAGCGCCGAGGTGCCCGAGTACCTGCTCGCGGTGATCGCCCGGTTCACCCGCGCCCTGCGCGAATCCACCGCGGTCGACCAGCGTTCGGGGGTGTCGGCCCGGTTCGCCATCGCCGCGGCCGAGACCGTCGCCGCCGCCGCCCGGCACCGCGGCGCCATCCTCGGCGAGCAGGAACCGGTCGCCCGTGTCGTGGACCTAGGCACCGTCATCGACGTGCTGCGCGGCAAGCTGGAATTCGAATCCGGCGAGGAGGGCCGCGAGCAGGTGGTGATGGAACATCTGCTGCGCCGGGCCACCGCCGAGACCGCCTCGCGCGCGCTCGGCGGACTGGACGTCGGCCCGCTGGTGGCCGCTGTCGAAGAGGGTTCGCCGGTGACGACGGGCGAGCGGGTCAGCGCCAAGGATGTGCTGGCCGCACTGCCCGAACTGCCGGTGCTCGACGAGATCGCCACCCGACTGGGTGCGGTGACCGAGGGGCAGCGCGCCGCGGCCGTGGAACTCGCGCTGGAGGGTCTGTACCTGGCCAAGCGTATCGACAAGACCTCCGATGAGGGCGAAACCGTTTATGGCTAAACGCCTTTCGCGATACTCCAGCTACACCGGCGGGCCCGACCCGCTGGCGCCCCCGGTCGACCTGCGCGAGGCGCTGGACCAGATCGGCGAGGACGTCATGTCCGGCGCCTCGCCGCGGCGCGCCCTGCAGGAGTTGATGCGTCGCGGCACCGCCAGCATGCCGGGAGCGGACAGGCTGGCCGCCGAGGCCAACCGTCGCCGCCGCGAACTGTTGCAGCGCAACAATCTCGACGGCACCCTGGCCGAGGTCAAGAAGCTGCTCGACGAGGCGGTGCTGGCCGAACGCAAGGAACTGGCCCGTGCGCTCGACGATGACGCCCGGTTCGGCGAGATGCAGATGGAGGCGCTGTCACCGTCTCCGGCCAAGGCCGTGCAGGAACTGGCCGAATACGACTGGCGTTCGCCCGAGGCGCGGCAGAAGTATGACCAGATCAAGGATCTGCTGGGGCGCGAGATGCTCGATCAGCGCTTCGCCGGGATGAAGGAGGCGCTGCAGAACGCCACCGACGAGGACCGTCAGGCCATCAACAAGATGCTCGACGATCTCAACGATCTGCTGGAGAAGCACGCCAGGGGCGAGGACACGAGCGAGGATTTCGAGAAGTTCATGGCCGAACACGGCCAGCATTTCCCGGAGAACCCGCGCAATGTCGACGAACTGATGGACTCGCTGGCCAAACGGGCCGCGGCCGCGCAACGCTTCCGCAACAGCCTGTCCGAATCCCAACGCGCCGAACTGGATGCGTTGGCGCAGCAGGCCTTCGGATCACCGTCGCTGATGAGCGCGCTGAACCGGCTCGACGCAAACCTGCAGGCCGCCCGGCCGGGGGAGGACTGGACGGGTTCGGAGGAGTTCAGCGGCAACGACCAGCTGGGCATGGGGCAGGGCACCCAGGCGCTTGCCGATATCGCCGAGCTGGAGCAGCTGGCCGAACAGCTGTCCCAGAGCTATGCCGGGGCGTCCATGGAGGACGTCGACCTGGACATGCTGGCCCGCCAGCTCGGCGACGAGGCGGCCGTGAACGCGCGCACCCTGGCCGATCTGGAGCGTGCGCTGACCGAGCAGGGCTTCCTCGACCGCGGCTCCGACGGTCAGTTCCGGCTCTCGCCCAAGGCGATGCGCCAACTCGGCCAGACCGCGCTGCGCGATGTGGCACAACAACTTTCGGGTCGTCACGGGGAACGCGAGACCCGTCGCGCCGGTGCCGCCGGCGAGCTCACCGGCGCCACCCGGCCGTGGGAATTCGGGGACACCGAACCGTGGAACGTCACCCGCACCATCACCAACGCCGTACTGCGACAAGCCGGCACCGGCACCATCGACGGCCCGGTGCGCATCGGCGTCGAGGACGTCGAGATCTCCGAGACCGAGACCCGGACCCAGGCGGCCGTCGCGCTGCTGGTCGACACCAGCTTCTCGATGGTGATGGAGAACCGCTGGTTGCCGATGAAGCGCACCGCGCTGGCGCTCAACCATCTGGTGAGCACCCGGTTCCGCTCCGATGCGCTGCAGATCATCGCATTCGGCAGGCATGCCCGCACCGTCAGCGCCGCTGAGCTGACCGCGCTGGAGGGTGTCCGCGATCAGGGCACCAACCTGCACCACGCGCTGGCGCTGGCGGGCCGACACCTGCGTCGGCATCCCAACGCCCAGCCGGTCGTGCTCGTCGTCACCGACGGTGAGCCGACCGCGCACCTGGAGGACTTCGGCGACGGCGCCGAACCGTTCTTCTACTACCCGCCGCACCCGCGCACCATCGGGCTGACCGTCAAGGGTTTCGACGATCTGGCCGCGCTCGGCGCGCAGTTGACGATCTTCCGGCTGGGCAGCGATCCCGGGCTGGCCCGGTTCATCGACCAGGTCGCCCGCCGGGTCGGCGGCCGGGTCGTGGTGCCCGATCTCGACGGGCTGGGTGCCGCGGTGGTGGGGGATTACCTGCGGGCGCGCCGACGGCGGTGATCGCCGGCGTGCGATTTCAGCAAACGAAACTCAGGTGCTCTTGCGCTTCTTGCGCTTGATGCCGACGCTGCCCCACAGCGAGAAGCCGCGGATGGTGACCCGCGGCGCGCCCGGGGTGCCCTGCTCGCCGATGTGGTCGAAGGTCCCCATCACGCCGTGGCCGTGGATGTCGATGTTGACCTCCGGCGGCACCAGGATGGTTTGCCCGCCGAAGATCGAGATCGTGTGGATGTCCACCTCCGGGGAGGTGAAGTCGGCATAGCGCAGATCGATCACTCCGCCGCCGAACAACGCGAACGAGGTCAACCGCTTCGGGACGTTCCAGCGTCCGCGTCGTTCGAAACCACTGAGAATGGCCAACAGCAGCGTCGACGGCGCCGGCTGGCGTGGCCCGCGGGTGGCGGTGGCGGCCAGATCGGGCAGATCCGCGGACAGCCGCGCCAACTCACCGTGTGTGGTCGCCGCGTACGCCTTGGCCAACCGCTGCTCGAACTCGTCCATGGTCAGCCGACCCTGGGCGGCCGCGTCGGTGAGCAGCTGAGCAGCTTGGGCCCGCTCGGCGTCGCCGGCGCGTGTCGAGCCGTTCTGCTCTGCCGAGTTGCTCATCGCCCTTGAGCCTACGACGCACACCGGTGAATGCAAGCTCGTCTACAGAACTGGCAAAAACGGCGGAATGTCCTCACACCCAGGACGGCGGCCTTTTCTGGAGGAACGCCAGCATGCCCTCGCGCGCCTCGTCGGATGCGAACAACTGCGCCGACTGCGCGGTCAGTGCCTCGGCACGGTCATCGAAACCCGCGAGCACCGATGCCGTCGTCAGCGCCTTGGACACGGCCAACCCCTGTGGAGAGGCCTTGGCGATATCGGCGGTCAGGTCCGCGACGGTGCCCGCCACGTCCGCGCTCGCCATCGTGATGAGTCCGATGGCCGCGGCCTCGTCGGGACCGAATTTTTCGCCGGTGACGAAGTAGCGGCCCGCAGCGCGCGCCGACATCTTCGGCAGCAGGGTCAGCGAGATGATCGAGGGCGCGACGCCGATGCGTGCCTCGGTCAGTGCGAAGGTGCTCGCCGGGCCGGCGACGGCGATATCGCACGCGCCGACCAAGCCCATGCCGCCGGCCCGGACGTGACCGTCGACGGCGGCGATCACCGGCACCGGCAGTTCCAGGATGGTGCGCAGCAACCGCGTCATCTCCCGGGCGCGGCCGACCGCGACGTCTTCGGCAGAGCCCAAGGACGCCTCGCTCAGGTCGGCGCCGGCGCAGAACGTCTTACCGGTGTGGCCGAGCACCACCACCCGTGCCCCGCCCGCGGCGGCATCGGCGAAGCCCTGGTGCAACTCCTCGAGCAGGGCACTCGACAGCGCATTGTGGTTGTGCGGGGAGTCCAGCGTGAGCCAGGCCACCCGGTCGGCGAGTGCGTACCGGACCAGCATCAGTACGACCGGGGCAGGCCGAGCGAGGTCTGCGCGACGAAGTTGAGGATCATCTCGCGGCTGACCGGCGCGATGCGGGCCAGTCGCGAGGCCGTCAGCACCGAGGCGATGCCGTACTCCTTGGTCAGCCCGTTTCCGCCGAGGGACTGCACGGCCTGATCGACCGCGCGCACCGAGGCCTCGCCGGCGGCGTACTTGGCCATGTTCGCCGCCTCGGCGGCGCCGAAGTCGTCACCGCTGTCATACAGCGCGGCCGCCTTCTGCATCATCAGTTTGGCCAGTTCGATCTCGATGTGGTTCTGCGCCAACGGATGTGCGATGCCCTGGTGCGCACCGATCGGCGTCTTCCAGACCTGGCGCGTCTTGACGTACTCGGTGGCCTTGCCGATAGCGAAGCGGCCCATGCCGACCGCGCTGGCCGCGCCCATGATGCGCTCGGGGTTCAGCCCGGCGAACAACTGCGCGATCGCGGCGTCCTCCGATCCGACCAGCGCGTCCGAGGGCAGGCGCACCTCGTCGAGGAACACCTGGAACTGGTACTCGGGGCTGAGGATCTCCATCTCGATCTTGGTCCAGGACAGCCCCGGCGTATCGGTCGGCACCACGAACAGGGCCGGCTTGAGATTGCCCGTCTTGTGGTCCTCGGTGCGGCCGACGACCAGGATCGCCTGCGCCTGGTCGACACCGGAGATGTAGACCTTCTGGCCCGACAGGATCCAGTCGCTGCCATCGCGGCGCGCCGTGGTGGTGATCTTGTGGCTGTTGGAGCCGGCGTCGGGTTCGGTGATGGCGAACGCCATGGTGATCGAACCGTCGGCGATGCCGGTGACCCAGCGCTTCTTCTGGTCCTCGGTGCCGAACTTGCTGATGATGGTGCCGTTGATGGCGGGGGAGACCACCATCATCAGCAGCGGACAACCGCCGGCCGCCATCTCCTCCATCACCATCGACAGCTCGTACATGCCGGCCCCGCCGCCGCCGTACTCTTCGGGCAGGTTCACCCCGATGAAGCCCAACTTGCCTGCCTCGGACCACAGTTCGTCGGTGTGCTGTCCGGCGCGGGCCTTCTCCAGGTAGTAGTCCTGGCCGTAGTTGGCGGCCATCGCGGCGACGGCCTTGCGCAGCGCCTGCTGCTCCTCGGTTTCGATGAATCCGGTCATGACGGGTCTCCTTCGGACGTTTCGATTCGGGCCAGGACCGTGCCGACCTCGACCTGTTGGCCGGCCTGCACAGTGAGTTCGGCGAGCACACCGTCGCCCGGGGCGGTGATGGTGTGCTCCATTTTCATGGCTTCCAGCCAGATCAGCGGCTGTCCCGCGGTGACGGTGTCACCCGCGGCGGCGCCGACCCGGACCACCGAGCCGGGCATCGGGGCCAGCAGCGAACCGTGCGCCACCGCCGAATCCGGATCCGGGAAGCGCGGCAGGCAGGTCAGCCGGACACACCCGGCCGGTGAGTCGACGAACACCTGATCGGCGTAGCGGGCGACCCCGAACCGTTGTTCGGCCCCGGCTACCGAGAGCACCACCGCCGACGGATCGGCCGCCACCACCGACACGTCCGGATGGTCGGGCAGCTGCACCCCGGCGCGTCCGAACCGGTAGCGCACCACCAACTCGGCACCGGCGGAATCGGAATAGGACCGGCTCTGGTAGCCGGCCGCGAGGTTACGCCATCCGCTGGGTGCGGCCGCGAAAGCGACTGCGGTGCTGCGGTTGTGCGCGGCGTCGGCGAGCGTGGCGGCCAGCGCGGACAACGCGGCGTCGGCGATCGGCGGGGCCGACAGCGTGGCCAGTCCGTGAGTGGCGAAGAACGCGGTGTCGGTGTGACCGGCCACGAAGGCCGGGTGGCGCAGCACGTTGACCAGTAGGTCGCGGTTGGTGCTGACCCCGTGGATCTGGGTGCGGGCCAATGCCTGGGCCAGCACCGCGGCCGCGCGCTCACGGGTGTCGGCGAACGAGATCACCTTGGCCAGCATCGGATCGTAGAACACCGACACCTGCGATCCGTCCACCACACCCGAGTCGACCCGCACACCGGTGCGCCCGAGCAGGTCGAACTCGGTGTGGGCACCCGGCACCGAAAACCGGTGCAGCGCCCCGGCCTGCGGCTGCCAGTCCCTGGCGGGATCCTCGGCGTACAGCCGCGCTTCGATCGAATGTCCGCGCGCGGCCGGCGGCTGCGCGGGCAGACGCATACCATCGGCCACCTCGATCTGCAGCTGTACCAGGTCCAGGCCGGTGGTCTCCTCGGTGACCGGATGTTCCACCTGCAGTCGAGTGTTCATCTCCAGGAAGTAGAACGCGCCTTGCCCGCCAGTGTCGGAGGAGGCCATGAACTCGACGGTGCCCGCACCGGTGTAGCCGATGGCATCGGCCGCCAACCGGGCCGCCTCGAACAGTTCGGCGCGCATGCCGGGGGTGCGTTCCACCAGTGGGGACGGCGCCTCCTCGATGACCTTCTGGTGTCGGCGCTGGATGGAGCATTCGCGTTCTCCGACGGCCCAGACGGTGCCGTGGCGATCGGCCATCACCTGCACCTCGATGTGATGGCCGGCGGCCAGGTAGCGCTCGCAGAACACCGTCGGATCACCGAAGGCGGACTGGGCCTCCCGCTGCGCCGCGGCGACCTCGGCGGCCAGCGCCGGCAACTCCCGCACGATCCGCATGCCGCGGCCGCCGCCACCGGCCGAGGCCTTGATCAGCACCGGCAGGTCGGCTTCGGTGACCGTCGCCGGGTCCAGTTCGGTCAGCACCGGCACACCGGCGGCCGCCATCAGCTTCTTGGCCTCGATCTTGGACCCCATGGCGCGCACCGCATCCACCGGCGGTCCGATCCAGGTCAGGCCGGCGTCCTGCACGGCGGCCGCGAAATCGGGGTTCTCGGAGAGGAATCCGTAGCCGGGGTGGATCGCGTCGGCGCCGGCGGTGCGGGCCGCGGCCACCAGCGCGGCGGCGTCGAGATACCCGTTGCGACCCTGCAGCCGGACCCGGATATCGGCATCGGCGACATGCGGGGCCTCGGCGTCGGGATCGGTGTAGACCGCGACGGTGCCGATGCCGAGGCGACGGCAGGTGGTGAACACCCGGCGGGCGATCTCACCGCGGTTGGCGACGAGGACTCGTGTTATCAACTGGGTCTCACATCCTGAAGACGCCGAAGTTCGACGTCCCCTCGATCGGGCCACTGGCGATGGCGGACAGGCACATTCCCAAGACGGTGCGGGTGTCGCGCGGGTCGATCACCCCGTCGTCGTAGAGCCGCCCGGACAGGAACATCGGCAGTGACTCGGCCTCGATCTGCGCCTCGACCGCGGCCCGCAATGCGGCGTCGGCGGCCTCGTCGACCTGTTGTCCGCGCGCCTCGGTGGCGGCGCGGCTGACGATCGAGAGCACCCCGGCCAGCTGGGTGCCACCCATCACCGCGGATTTCGAACTCGGCCAGGCGAACAGGAAACGCGGGTCGTAGGCGCGACCACACATGCCGTAATGCCCGGCCCCGTAGGAGGCGCCGATCAACAACGAGATGTGCGGCACCGTCGAGTTGGAGACGGCGTTGATCATCATCGATCCGTGTTTGATCATCCCGCCCTCCTCGTACGCCTTGCCGACCATGTAGCCGGTGGTGTTGTGCAGGAACAGCAATGGGGTGTTCGCGCGGTTGGCCAGCTGGATGAACTGGGTGGCCTTCTGCGATTCCTCGGAGAACAGCACGCCGCGGGCATTGGCCAGGATGCCGACGGGATAGCCATAGAGCGTCGCCCAGCCGGTGACCAGCGATGAGCCGTACAGCGGTTTGAACTCGTCGAAATCCGAGCCGTCGACGATGCGCGCGATGACATCGCGCGGATCGAACGGGATGCGCAGATCGGCGCCGACGATGCCGAGCAGTTCCTCGGCGTCGTACTCCGGCTCGGTCACCGGCAGCGGGTGCGGGCCCTGCTTGCGCCAGTTCAGCCGGGACACGATGCGCCGGCCGATCCGGATGGCGTCCAGCTCGTCATCGGCCAGGTAGTCGCCCAGACCGGAAGTGCGGGCATGCATCTCGGCACCGCCGAGGGATTCGTCATCGGATTCCTCGCCGGTGGCCATCTTCACCAGGGGCGGTCCGGCGAGGAACACCTTGGAGCGTTCCCGGATCATCACGACGTGATCGGACATGCCCGGCACATAGGCGCCGCCGGCGGTGGAGTTGCCGAAGACCAGCGCGACGGTCGGGATACCCGCTGCCGACAACCGGGTCAGATCGCGGAACATCTGACCACCCGGGATGAAGATCTCCTTCTGCGTGGGCAGGTCGGCGCCGCCCGATTCGACCAGCGAGATCACCGGAAGCCGATTCTCCAACGCAATCTGGTTGGCGCGCAGGATCTTCTTCAAGGTCCACGGATTGCTGGTGCCACCCTTGACCGTCGGATCGTTGGCGACGATCAGGCATTCGACACCTTCCACCGCGCCGATACCGGTGACGACGCTGGCGCCGACGGTGAAGTCAGTGCCCCACGCGGCCAACGGGCTCAGTTCCAGGAACGGTGAGTCGGGATCGACGAGCAGTTCCACGCGTTCGCGCGCCGTCAGCTTGCCGCGGGCGTGGTGGCGTTCGACGTATTTGGCGCCGCCACCGGCCAGGCTGCGGTCGTGTTCGGCGGCCAGTTCGGTGAGCTTGGCCCTCATCGCCTCGGCGGCCTCGGTATAGCCGGCCGAGCGCGGATCGAGAGTGGAGTTCAGGCGTGTCATTGGTACCCCAGGGTTTTGGCGGCCAGGGAGGTGAGGATCTCGGTGGTGCCCCCGCCGATGCCGAGAATGCGCATATCGCGGTACTGGCGTTCGACTTCGGTCCCGGTCATGTAGCCCATCCCGCCGAACAGCTGGACGGCCTGGTTGGCCACCCATTCACCGGTCTCCACAGCGGTGTTCTTGGCGAAGCAGACCTCGGTGATCAGGTTGGTCTCACCGTCGAGTTGCCGCTCGACGATGCGCTGGGTGTAGACCCGCGCGATGTCGATGCGACGGGCCATGTCCGCCAACGTGTTCTGCACCGACTGCCGGCTGATCAGCGGCCGGCCGAAGGTCTCGCGGTCGCGGCACCACTGCACGGTGAGGTCCAGACAGCGTTGCGCACTGGCGTAGGCCTGAACCGCCAGGCCGACCCGTTCGGCGACGAATGCGCCGGCGATCTGCAGGAAGCCGGTGTTCTCCGCACCGATCAGGTTGGCCGCGGGCACCCGGACATCGGTGAACGACAGTTCGGCGGTATCGCTGGAGCGCCAACCCATCTTGTCGAGCTTTCGGCTCACCTCGAAACCGGGAGAGTTCTTGTCGATGACCAGCAGCGAGACCCCGGCTGCACCGTCACCGCCGGTGCGCACGGCGGTGACGACATAGTCGGCGCGCACCCCGGAGGTGATGTAGGTCTTGGCGCCGTTGACGATGAAGTCGTCCCCGTCACGGACGGCCTTCGTGGTCAGGTGCCCGACATCGGATCCGCCGCCGGGTTCGGTGATGGCCAGCGAACCGATCAGCTCACCGGCCAGGGTGGGCTTGACGTAGGTGTCGATGAGGCGCTCGTCACCGGAGGCGATCATGTGCGGCACCGAGATACCGCAGGTGAACAGCGAGGCGAACACACCGCCGGGGACACCGGCGTGATGCAACTCCTCGCAGATGATCACCGCGTCGGCGCCGTCGCCACCACCGCCGCCGACGGCCTCGGGGTAGGGCGCGCCCAGCAGTCCGGCCGCGGCGGCCTTCAGGTGCAGGTCGCGGGGCAGTTCACCGCTGCGCTCCCACTCGTCGGCGTGCGGGAGGATTTCGCGTTCGGCGAAGGCGCGCACGGTCTTTCGCAGATCATCGCGCTCGGGTGCATGCCAGATGCTCGTCCTCATCACAACAGCCTTTCGGGAATATCGAGCTGACGGGACCGCAGCCATTCGCCGAGTCCCTTTGCCTGCGGATCGAACCGGGCCTGATAGGCCACGCCCCGGCCCAGAATGCCCTCGATGACGAAGTTGACCGCCCGCAGGTTGGGCAGCAGGTGTCGCTGCACCTCGAGATCGGCCGCCTCGGGCAGCAATTCGCGCAGTCGGTCGGTGGTCAGGGTGTGCGCCAGCCACTGCCACTGCTCATCGGTCCTGACCCAGACACCCACATTGGCCGACCCGCCCTTGTCGCCGCTGCGGGCGCCGGCGATGCGACCCAGTGGCGCCCGGAGGGTGGGACCGTCGGCCGGTGGTTCCGGCAGCGCGGGGTCGTCCACGGGTTGCAGTTCCCGGGTCTCGGTGGCCACCGCGATGTCGACGCGGCTGCCGTCGGCGCGCACCGCCACGTGCGGTACCAGGGCGGCGTCGACGTACCCGGGGGTGAACACGCCGTACACCTGGCCGTCGCCCGGCGGGGCGGTGGAGGTGAAGCCCGGATAGCTGGACAGCGCCAATTCGACGGCGGCCGAGGAGAACTGGCGACCCACCACGGCCGGGTCGGGGTCGCGCGCCACGCAGTGCAGCAGCGCGCTGGCGGTCTCCTCGGTGTCGGCGTCGGGGTGGTCGGTGCGCGCCAGCGTCCACTGCAGCTCGGCAGGGCGGGTCTTCAACGAGCCTTCGAGCTGGCGCTGCACCAGCGCGGCCTTGGCCTCGATGTCCAATCCGGTGAGCACGAACGTCGTCGCGTTGCGGAAGCCGCCGATGCTGTTCAGCGACACCTTCAGCGTCGGGGGTGGGGCCTCACCGCGCACCCCGGACACCCGCACCCGGTCCGGACCGTCGGCGCTCAGGCTCACCGAATCCATCCGCAGCGTGACATCGGGGTTGGCGTAGCGGGCTCCGGTGATCTCGTAGAGCAGCTGTGCGGTCACCGTGCCGGTGTCGACCAGGCCGCCGGTGCCGGGGTGTTTGGTGATCACCGAGGAACCGTCGGCTGCGATCTCGGCGATCGGGAAGCCGGGGTGGTCGAGGTCGGAGGGGAAGAACGCGTAGTTGCCGCCGGTGGCCTGGGCGCCGCATTCGATGATGTGCCCGGCGGCGACGGCCCCGGCCAGGGCGTCGTAGTCGGTGCGGTCCCACCCGAAGTGTGCGGCGGCGGGGCCGACGATCACCGAGGCGTCGGTGACCCGGCCGGTGACGACGATGTCGGCGCCCGCGGTGAGACAGTCGACGATGCCCCAGGCGCCCAGGTAGGCGTTGGCCGCCAGCACGCCCGGGAAACCGAGTTCGTCGGCGCGTCCGACGAGATCGTCGCCCTCGACATGGGCGACGTCGACGCTCAGCCCGAGGCGGCCGGCCAGCTCGCGCACCGCGGTTGCCAAGGCGGCGGGGTTGAGGCCGCCGGCATTGGCCACGATCCTCACACCGCGGTCCTTCGCGGTGCCCAGGCACTGCTCGAGCTGGCGCAGGAATGTCTTGGCGTAGCCCAGCTCGGCGGTGCGGGCCCGGTCGCGGGCCAGGATCAGCATGGTCAGCTCGGCGAGGTAGTCGCCGGTCAGATAGTCGAGGTCGCCGCCGTCGAGCATCTCGCGCATGGCCGACATCCGGTCTCCGTAGAACCCCGAGCAGTTGCCGATCCGCACTGCCTGAGACGTCACCCGCACTCCCATCGCTCTTCGGCCAACCGGTAGGTAGGTTATTCGGTACCGACGGTACCGCGTCAAGGGGTTGGTGCGAATTCGTCCGCCGCACCAGTGTGGCGCAGCGGCGACCGACGGTCGGCGGTTTGGAGCCATCCTGCGGTGCGGGCTATTCTGTAGGGAAATTGCCGCCGCTGTTCCCTGCGCGGCGGAAACCCCCGCAAGAGGAGATCTCGATCATGGCTGTGCCCAAGCGCCGGATGTCGCGCTCGAACACCCGTAGCCGCCGCGCGCAGTGGAAGGCCGAGGCCACCGGCCTGGTCACCGTCACCGCGGGTGGCCAGCAGCGCAAGGTGCCGCGTCGCCTGCTCAAGGCCGCTCGCCTGGGCCTGATCGATCTCGACCGTAAGTAGCCCGCAGCGGCGCGCCTCTCAGGTCGCTCTCAGATAGAGGGATGACACTGTGGCTGTGCGCATTCTTGTCGTTGATGACGATCGCGCGGTGCGCGAATCCCTGCGCCGGTCGCTTTCCTTCAATGGATACTCCGTCGAGCTGGCTCAGGACGGTGTCGAAGCCCTGGAGGCCATTTCCAACGATCGGCCCGATGCTCTGGTCCTGGACGTGATGATGCCCAGGCTGGACGGGCTGGAGGTCTGCCGGCATCTCCGCAGCACCGGCGATGACCTGCCGATCCTGGTCCTCACGGCCCGGGATTCGGTGTCGGAACGGGTCGCCGGCCTCGACGCCGGTGCCGATGACTACCTGCCGAAACCGTTCGCGCTGGAGGAACTGCTCGCCCGGATGCGGGCCCTGCTGCGGCGGCGGGCGGCACCGGAGGAGACCGCGGAGAACCGCGCGCTGACCTTCTCCGATCTGAGCCTGGACCCGGTGACGCGGGAGGTGACCCGCGGTGAGCGATCGATCAGCCTGACCCGCACCGAGTTCTCGCTGCTGGAGATGCTGATCGCCAACCCGCGGCGGGTGCTGACGCGCAGTCGCATCCTCGAAGAGGTGTGGGGATTCGACTTCCCCACCTCGGGCAACGCGCTGGAGGTGTACGTCGGCTACCTCCGCCGCAAGACCGAGGCCGAAGGTGAACCGCGGCTGATCCACACCGTGCGCGGCGTGGGCTACGTGCTGCGCGAAACCCCGCCTTGATGCCGGCCGTGAAACTGCCGTTTCCCAAGCTGGCCCGCCGGGATGCCGAGGGCTCCCCGCGCCGCTACAGCCGAAATGTCAGCGCCGTATCGCTGCGCTGGCGGGTGATGCTGCTGGCCATGTCGATGGTCGCCATGGTGGTCGTGCTGATGGCCGTGGCGGTCTACGCGGTGGTGTCCCGGTCGGTGTACGACGACATCGACACCCAGCTGCACAGCCGCGCCCAGCTGCTCATCGAGAGCGGTTCGCTGGCGGCCGACCCCGGCAAGGCGATCGAGGGCACCGCCTACTCCGATGTCAACGCCATGCTGGTCAGCCCGGGCCGCTACATCTACACCGCCAATCAACAGGGCCAGACGCTGCCGCTCGGCGCGCCCGAGAAGGCGGTGGTGCAGGGCGATCTGCTGATGTCGCTGCGCACCGCCAACAACCAGCGGGTGCTCGCGGTGCATCTGGCCGACGGCAACTCGCTGCTGATCTCCAAGAGCCTGGCCCCCACCCTGGCGCTGCTGAACCGGTTGGGCACGGTGCTGGCCATCGTCGGCGCCTCGGGCATGGCGGTGGCCGCGATCTCCGGCGGGATGGTCGCCCGCGCCGGCCTGCGGCCGGTTGCGCGGCTGACCCAGGCCGCCGAACGCGTCGCCCGCACCGACGACCTGCGTCCGATCCCGGTCGTCGGCACCGACGAACTGGCGCGGTTGACCGACGCCTTCAACATGATGTTGCGCGCGCTGGCCGAGTCGCGTGAGCGACAGGCCCGGCTGGTCACCGATGCCGGGCACGAATTGCGCACGCCGCTGACCTCGTTGCGCACCAACGTCGAATTGCTGATGGCTGCGATGGCGCCCGGGGCACCGCGGCTGCCGGACGCCGATATGGCCGAACTACAGGCCGACGTGATCGCCCAGATCGAGGAATTGTCCACGTTGGTGGGCGATTTGGTGGACCTGACCCGCGACGATGCCGGCGTGCTGATCCGTGAGAAGGTGGAACTGTCGGATGTCGTGGACCGCGCCCTGGAGCGGGTTCGGCGCCGCCGCAACGACATCGAGTTCGATGTCCAGGTGATCGACTGGCAGGTCGACGGCGATGCGGCAGGGTTGTCGCGGGCCGTGCTGAACGTGTTGGACAACGCCGCGAAGTGGAGTCCGCCCGACGGCCGCGTACTGGTGCGGCTGTGGCAGCGCGACGCCCTGCACGCCGAACTGGCCATCACCGATTCCGGACCCGGCATCCCGCAGCATGAACGCGAGCTGGTGTTCGAACGCTTCTACCGGTCGACCTCGGCGCGGGCCATGCCCGGCTCGGGGCTGGGCCTGGCGATCGTCAAACAGGTTGTCCTCAAACACGGCGGGACGCTTCAGGTCGAGGATGCCGTGCCCGGTGGTGATCCGCCCGGCACGTCGGTCCGCATCGTGTTGCCGGGGCGGCGGGTGCTGCCGAACGGGGACACTCCGGCCGGCGCCGTGACCGCTCCGTTGTCGACACGCGGGGATTGATCGGTGGACTGCGCGCACGATCCGCGCCGACAATTGTGGGATCGTGTGCGCAGAGCACTGCGTACGGCACCAAGACCGTGGGGAATTCTTCGGGAATTCATGGGGGACCACCGGGCTTTTCTCTAAGTGGATTCTCAGCCCAACTCGGCACTGTGAAGTCGTCCTGAGCGTTGTACAGAAGACAGAACCGTGGAAGAGAGAGCGCCGAGATATATGACGAATCACCCGAGGTACACCCCACCTCCGACCCCACCGGGTTCCGGCTCGGGCGGGTACGAGACCGGCTATGACGCTCGGTCGGCGGGTTACGCCGGGGGTTATTCGCAAGGCTACGACTGGCGATACGCCCGGCAGCCGCAGCACACCCAGCCGCAGGGGCACGGGCCCCGCCCGCAGTACGACCCCTACCGGCCGTCCCAGGCGCCGTCGGGGCAGCCCCAGAAGCGTTCGCGCGCCGGAGCTTTGGTCGTCGGTGCGGCCGCGATCGCGGTGGTGTCGGCAGGTATCGGCGGCGGCGTCGCCGTGCTGGCCACCCCGGATCAGCCGGTGGCGAGTTTCTCCAACAGCGGCGGGGCGACCCCGGGTATGCCGGCGGCGAGCGTCCCGGCCGGCACGGTCGAGCAGGTGGCCGCCAAGGTGGTGCCCAGCGTCGTCAAGCTGGAGACCAATCTGGGCCGGGCATCCGAGGAAGGCTCGGGCATCATCCTGTCCAGTGACGGTCTGATCCTCACCAACAATCACGTCGTCGCCACCGGCGACGCGCCCGGCGGCCGGGTGCAGACCAAGGTGACCTTCGCCGATGGCCGCAGCGTGCCGTTCAGCGTCGTGGGCACCGACCCCAGCAGTGATATCGCCGTCGTGCGCGCCGAGGGTGTCTCGGATCTGACGCCGATCGCGCTGGGCTCCTCGGCCGACCTGCGCGTCGGCCAGGATGTCGTGGCCATCGGATCGCCGCTGGGCCTGGAGGGCACGGTGACGGTCGGCATCGTCAGCGCGCTGAACCGGCCGGTGGCCGCCGGCGGTGACAGCCGTAATCAGAACACCGTGCTCGACGCGATCCAGACCGATGCCGCCATCAACCCGGGCAACTCCGGTGGCGCGCTGGTCAACATGAACGGCGAGTTGGTCGGGGTGAACTCGGCCATCGCCACCCTGGGCGGGGAGTCCGGCGCGTCGCAGAGCGGATCGATCGGCCTGGGCTTCGCCATCCCGGTGGATCAGGCCAAACGGATCGCCGACGAACTGGTGCGCAGCGGCACCGCCTCGCACGCCTCGCTGGGTGTGCAGGTGGGTAATGACGCCTCGGTCGACGGTGCGCGCATCGTCGAGGTCACCCAGGGCGGCGCGGCCGCCTCGGCCGGACTGCCCAGCGGTGTCGTGGTCACCAAGGTCGACGACCGCGTCATCAACAGCGCCGATGCCCTGGTGGCCGCGGTCCGTTCCAAGGCACCCGGGACCAAGGTGACGCTGACCTTCGACGGTCCCGGCGGATCCCAGACGCTGGACGTGACCCTGGGCAAGGCCGAGCAGTGACCCGCGAGCTGGACCTGGCCCCCGAGACCGTGACCGAACTTGCCGCGACCTTGTCTGCATCGCTGTCCTCTGCCGGATATACGGTGGCAGGCATGGAACAACCAGGTGAAGTGGTCGGCCGCGCGCTCGTCGTCATCGTCGACGATCGGACAGCACACGGGGATGAAGAGGACCACAGCGGTCCGCTGGTCACCGAGCTACTCGGCGAGAGTGGCTTCCTGGTGGACGGTGTGGTCGTCGTCGCGGCCGATGAGGTCGAGATCCGCAACGCCTTGAACACCGCCGTCATCGGTGGCGTGGATCTGGTGATCTCGGTCGGGGGCACTGGGGTGAGCCCGCGTGATGTGACCCCCGAGGCCACCGTCGAGCTGCTCGACCGCGAACTGCTGGGGATCTCTGAGGCGCTGCGTGCCTCCGGTCTGTCGGCGGGCATCGTCGACGCCGGGCTGTCACGCGGGCTGGCCGGCATCTCCGGCAGCACCCTGGTGGTCAACATCGCCGGCTCCCGCGCCGCCGTCCGGGACGGTATGGCGACGCTCGGTCCGCTCGCGGTGCAGATCATCGGGCAGCTCTCCCGACTGGACATCTGACCGTCCGGTGAATGGTCGGAAAGCGGAATCCATGCAGGTCCGCGCACGCTTTGCGAGTCGCGGAGGTTACATCCAGGTGAACGAGATTCCCGCCGGAAATGTGATCTTGGTCACAGGCAGGTCTCCACTGTGACCGAGCCCGGGCGGCCGTCGCGAGATGCAGTTAACGCGGTCTTCGGAGAGGAACTTCCGAGTACCACGCGCGACGAACGCGACAGCGACCATCGCGACGAGAATGGTGACCGAGATCGCTGGCTCCGCGACAATGTGCCGCCGCACCACGGCTGATCAGTGTTTTCACTCGGAACGGCTGGAATCGTCCTGATTCCAGCCGTTCTTGGTATATGTCCCGACATGCGCGGCAACAGTGGCCGCGTTATCTTCCTTCGCCACTGCAGCGGACGCCGGCCGCCGGGTGCTGCGCTTCCAGCAAACAACCGCCGCGGGTTCGACGGCGACCGGCCTGCGCCCCGCTCGCGTTGCCGGGTGGATGCCGCACCGTTATGTTGCTCCTGTCAACGATGAGCAAACCGTAAGAACTAAATGTGGAGTCTCTAATTCGGCTCACATGTTGCTCTTGCGGGGTGTGAAGTCTCGGTCAGGGCCGGGGTGACACATCAACAACACGGTGGACAACAACCGTCGGCACAGCTTAGGGAGAACATGAAGGCAATCACTCGGGTGCTGCTCGCGATGATCGCGGCGATCGCGGCGATGTTCGTCAGCACTGGCACCTCGAACGCAGGTCTGGACAACGAGCTCAGCCTCGTTGACGGCAAGGACCGCACCCTGACCATCCAGCAGTGGGACACCTTCCTCAACGGTGTGTTCCCGCTGGATCGCAACCGCCTGACCCGCGAGTGGTTCCACTCCGGCAAGGCGAAGTACATCGTCGCCGGCCCGGACGCCGAGGATTTCGAGGGCACCCTGGAGCTGGGTTACCAGGTCGGCTTCCCGTGGTCGCTGGGCGTCGGTATCAACTTCAGCTACACCACCCCGAACATCGCCTTCGACGGTCAGGACTACGGCTACGTCGGCCCCGGTGGCATCGACTTCGACGTCATCCCGGCCATCGTGACCCCGCCGCTGTTCCCCGGTGCCTCGATCAGCGCCGACCTGGGCAACGGCCCGGGCATCCAGGAGGTCGCGACCTTCTCCGCTGAGGTCGCCGGCGCCGAGGGTGCTGTCGCCGTGTCCAACGCTCACGGCACCGTGACCGGTGCTGCCGGCGGTGTGCTGCTGCGTCCCTACGCCCGCCTCATCGCGGCCGAGGGTGACAGCGTCACCACCTACGGCGAGCCCTGGAACATGAACTGATCGATCGCTCCTGATCCGACGTCACCATGTGGTCCGCGCTCCGACAGGCGGGCCACATGGTGACAACGGGGAGTCGACGAACAGGAAGGATTGGTTTTCATGGCTCTAATGAAAAAGATTGCGGTTGTGGGCATCGGCTCGTTCGCGGGTGCCACACTGCTGGCGGGTCTGGGTGCCGCCACGGCGAACGCCGAGGTCGAGGAGTCGGCGCCGGCGCCGTACGTGACCAGCCGACAGGCCATCCTGATCGACGACAACGCACTGCGGGTTGCCGATTACGGCGAGGCCCGCGGATTCCTGGACACCCGCAATGCCGATGCCGGCATCGTGCACGCCCAGGGTGAGGGTGTGCACGTGGACACCATCAAGGCGGTGCCGGGCACCACGGCCGCACCGTTCAACCTGGAGTCCAACGGCGCGTTCGTCTTCAGCCCGCCCATCGGTGACTGGTGACGACCAGCTAGCAGCACAGCAGTTACTACAGACGCCCGGCCGGATTTTTTCCGGCCGGGCGTTCTGCTGTGCGCACGATGTTGTCGTGAAGGCGGACGGTGCACCACGTGCAGCAAAGGCTGCAGGATGCGCCGCGTGGATTCTCCATTGGCCGGCTCGTGAACGCCGGAGAAAGCGGCCGAGCGTGACAGCGTCACCACCTACGGCGAGCCCCGGAACATGAACTGGCCTTTTCGGGGTCGTGAACGCCTTTTGAACGGGTGGCCCCGCGGGGATGACCATCGGGCCGCCGGTTGGGGGCACCGGGCAACTCGGGCTGCAGACAGTCCGGCCGCGTGGAAGGATCAGACCCGCATTGGGTCCGATATCCCTTGGGTCCCAAGGGCTCATCTCATTCAGACTCGAAACCAGAGGAAGGAAGTGCCGAATGTCCAAGCATGCAACTGGGCGCACTCGGAACTTGAAGAAGCCGACCGTTCTCGGCTTCGGTGCCGCCGCCATGGCCGCCGCGTTCGCCGGTCTGGGCACCGGCACCGCCGGTGCCGAGGTGGAGGAGTCGGCGCCTGCGCCGTACGTCACGAGCCGACAGGCCATCCTGATCGACGACAACGCACTGCGGGTCGCCGATTACGGCGAGGCCCGCGGATTCCTGGACACCCGCAATGCCGATGCCGGCATCGTGCACGCCCAGGGTGAGGGTGTGCACGTGGACACCATCAAGGCGGTGCCGGGCACCACGGCCGCACCGTTCAACCTGGAGTCCAACGGCGCCTTCACCTTCGATCCGCCGATCGGCGACTGGTGATCGCTGCCTAGCAGCACAGCTCCACGCAAGCGCCCGGCCGAGTTTCCGGCCGGGCGCTTTGCTGCGTGGGAACGGCGAACGCGATGCTGTTACGCACGCTACTATTGGTGAACCAGATGTGAACGCTGGACAACGATTGAGAAAGTGGTGCTCATGGCCTCGTCGAAGAAGCTCGCGATGCTCGGGTTCGGAACGTTTGCGGGAGCGACGCTGCTGGCCGGTCTGGGCAGTGCGACGGCCGCCGCCGAGGTCGAGGAATCGGCGCCCGCACCGTATGTGACCAGCCGCCAGGCCATCCTGATCGACGACAATGCGCTGCGCGTGGCCGACTACGGCGAGGCCCGCGGATTCCTGGACACCCGCAACGCCGATGCCGGCATCGTGCATGCGCAGGGTGAGGGTGTGCACGTCGACACCATCAAGGCGGTGCCGGGCACCAAGTCCGCGCCCTTCAACCTGGCGTCCAACGGTGCCTTCATCTTCAGCCCGCCGATCGGCGACTGGTGATCGGCACCTTCTGATCCGCAGACGACAAACGCCCGGCCATGGTGATGGCCGGGCGTTTCTCGTCTGTGTCAGACGGTGGGTTTGGGCGCGTCCGGATCGAGCCGCTGCTCGGCGGTCGGCCCCGGCCGTTGCGCCAGCAGATCGCGGATCTCGGTCAGCAGGACGACCTCGGCCTCGACGGTCTCTTCCTTCTCCTTGCGGAACTTGCTGAACGGCAACACGATGATGAAGTACACGACGGCGGCGATGAGGACGAAGTTGATCGTCGCCGAGAGCAGGACGTTCAGGTCGATGGTCTGCTCGCCGCCGATCGGGATGCGCAGGACGCCGTAGTCGGATTCCTCGCCCGCGCCGATCCGGTCGATGAGTGGCTGGATGATGCTGTCGGTGAACGCTGTGACCAGTGCGGTGAACGCGGTACCGATGACGACTGCGGTGGACAGATCGATGATGTTGCCGCGGAGCAGGAACTCCTTGAAACCCTTCAGCATGCTGGGACCCTTCCAGTAAGCGGTGTGATGGCCAAACACTAACCGAGCACCTGTGCGGTGACGGTCAGTGAAATGTGACCGTGATGTCACCGGTCAGTGCGGCGCCGGCGACGGCATTGGCGGCCTGGCGCGGCAGCACCACCAGCACGACCCGCCGGGATGCTCCGGTCGGCCCGGCGGCCTGCTCGGACACCATGGCGACGACGGCGCGGGTGGCGATCACCTCGGGTGCGGCGTCCGGTCCGGTCCCGTCGCCGCCGGCGGCCAGCACGTCGACCACATCGCCCGGGCGGATCAGGTCGACGAGCGCGTCATCGGCCAGGTGCACGGGCACGATCCGGGCGTCCGGGCCGGCGGTGGCGGCCGTCAACCTGCTACCGAGCAGCCGGACATCGGTGATCACCTCGCCGCGGCGTGCCGGCGCAGTCAGGTTGGTGCCCAGCACGGCGGTTATCTCCGTCTGCGCACCGTCGGGAACGGTTGTCGCCAAACGGGATTCGACGGTGACATCGGCCGCCGTCAGCGGTGTGCCGGGGGACAGGTCGCGGCTGGTGACCAGAACATCGGTGCGCTCGCCGGCGGGATCGGGGCGCAGCGCGGCGATCGCGGCGAGCAGCACCAGCAGACCGGCCGCGGCGCGACGGGCGGCGACGGTGCGGGTCCAGTCGGGACGCAGCGCCGCGCGCAGTCGCGACAACGCGCTCGGGTTCAGTGATTCCCCCACGCAGTCACGCTAAGCCCGCCGGGGCCGAAGCGGCAGCCGGTCAGCCGGCGCCTGTGGATAACTGCCCGGTCAGCTGGAGGCTGCGGCCGCCGTCGAACTGGTCGAGGACGATGACGAGGACGACGATGACGAGGGCGTCGAGGAGCTGGTGCTCGACGAGCTCGAGGAACCGGAGTCCGAAGAGCCGGTCGAAGAGGAGCTGTCGTTCTTGGTGCTCGACGACGAGCTCGACGACTTGGACGAGTCGCGGCTGTCGTTGCGATAGAACCCACTGCCCTTGAACACCACGCCCACCTTGCCGAACAGCTTGCGCAGCCGTCCGTTGCACTTGGGGCACGCGGTCAGCGAATCGTCGCTGAACGCCTGGACCACGTCGAACCGATTGTCACATTCGGTACACGCGTAGGAATAGGTAGGCACGACAACCTCCGAGACAGTCAAACTAATTGGCACTCTACCGGCTCAAGTGCCAAAACCGCTATGTGGGCCCGGTCATTCCCGATCGCCGAGCCGGATCAGGCCGCGGCCCGGGGTCAGCGCATGCGTCATCGGCACATCGTGCGCCTCGGCCGGGATCTCGTCGAGCACCTCGTCGTCGCGCACCACCGCGATCCGTCGCGCCCTCGGGGCGACCAGTTCCAGCGCCCGGTCATAGAAGCCGGCACCGCGGCCGAGTCGGGTCCCGTCGCGCGCGACCGCCAGCGCGGGTATCAGCAGGATGTCCGCCTCGGCGATGGCCTCGGGTGCCAACCACGGCGGCGCGGGTTCGCGCAGCCCGAACGGCGCGGCGACCAGTTCGCCCGGCCGGTAGACCGCCCACTGCATGGGCAGTCCGGTGCGCGCGATCGGCAGCAACACCCGCGTACCGGTGAGGCGGTCCAGCAGCGGCACCGAATCATCGGTCCCGCCGTGTCGGCAACCGGGTTCGGAGCCCACCGGGATATAGGCGGCCACCGTGTCCGCGCCCTCGACGACGGCGGATACTTGCGTTTGCAGGGACCGGGTCTCGGCCGCCCGGACGGACCCGGGCAGAGCCCGGCGAGCCGCAAGAATCTCCGTTCTGAGCGTGGCTTTTGTCGGAGTTGACACGTTTGCGCCGACACCCTTCGCCTGAACCATCAATGGGCATTACTGTGTCAACGATGACACAGGCACAGGTACCGATCCCGCGGACGGCAGTGGTCCCGGCGGCCGGTCTGGGGACGCGATTTCTGCCGGCGACCAAGACGGTCCCCAAGGAGCTGCTGCCGGTGGTGGACACCCCGGGCATCGAGCTGGTGGCGGCCGAGGCGGCCGAGGCCGGCGGCGAGCGACTGATCATCGTCACCTCCGAGGGCAAGGACGGCGTCGTCGCGCACTTCGTCGAGGACCTGATCCTGGAGGGCACCTTGGAGGCCCGCGGCAAGCACGTGATGCTGGAGAAGGTGCGCCGCGCGCCCGAGCTGATCAAGGTCGAGTCGGTGGTGCAGGCCGAGCCGCTGGGCCTCGGACACGCGGTGGGTTGCGTCGAGCACAAGTTGGCCGATGACGAGGACGCCATCGCCGTGCTGCTGCCCGATGATCTGGTGTTGCCGACCGGCGTGCTGGAGACGATGTCGAAGGTGCGCGCCAAGCGTGGCGGCACGGTGCTGTGCGCCATCGAGGTGCCCCAGGACGAGATCAGCGCCTACGGCGTCTTCGATGTCGAGGTGGTGCCCGACGCCGCGAACCCGAACGTGCTGAAGGTCAAAGGCATGGTCGAGAAGCCGAAGGCCGAGGATGCGCCGTCGCCCTACGCCGCGGCCGGCCGCTACGTGCTCGACCGCGCCATCTTCGACGCGCTGCGTCGCGTCGACCGCGGTGTCGGCGGCGAGATCCAGCTCACCGATGCCATCGCGCTGCTGATCGAGGAGGGGCATCCGGTCCACGTCGTAGTGCACCGCGGGTCCCGACACGACTTGGGAAATCCCGGCGGCTACCTCAAGGCTGCGGTTGACTTTGCGCTAGAGCGCGACGACTACGGACCGGAACTCCGGCGCTGGTTGGTCGAGCGATTGGGCCTGGCCGGGAACTGACGACGCACGGCGGGTCTTCGAAGAGGAGAAAGGCATGCGGTGCGTTCGGTTGAGGAGCAGCAGGCACGAGTAGCGGCCGCTGCGGTGGCTCCGCGGCCCGTGCGGGTGGCGATCGCCGAATCCCAGGGTCTGATGTGCGCGGAGGAAGTCGTCACCGAGCGACCCCTGCCCGGGTTCGACCAGGCCGCCATCGATGGTTATGCCGTCCGCAGCGTCGATGTGCTGTCGGTGGGCGGCACCGATGACGACGGGCTCAACCGTGAGGTGAGCCTGCCGGTGGTCGGTGAGATCGAGGCCGGGGCGCGCACACCCAGCCGGTTGCAACCGCGCCAGGCCGCCCGGGTGCAGACCGGTGCGCCGATGCCGACGCTGGCCGATGCGGTGCTGCCGCTGCGCTGGACCGATGGCGGGCAGTCGCGGGTGCGGGTGCTGCGCGGGGTCCGCTCGGGTGCCTATGTGCGGCGCACCGGTGACGATGTCCAGCCCGGTGATGTCGCGGTCCGGGCCGGCACCATCATCGGCGCCGCGCAGGTCGGGCTGTTGGCGGCGGTGGGCCGGGACAAGGTGATGGTGCATCCGCGGCCCCGGATGTCGGTGCTGTCGGTGGGCGGCGAACTCGTCGACGTGTCCCGCACCCCGGGCAACGGCCAGGTGTACGACGTGAACTCCTATGCGCTTGCCGCCGCCGGACGCGATGCGGGTGCGGAGGTGAACCGGGTCGGCATCGTCGACACCGACCCCGCCAGCCTGCGCGAGGTGGTCGAGGGACAGATCAGCCGGTCCGAGGTGGTGGTCATCGCCGGTGCGGTCGGCGGTGCGGCGGCCGAGGCGGTGCGTGCGGTGCTGGCCGAACTCGGCGAGATGGAGGTGGTGCGCATCGCCATGCACCCCGGTTCGGTGCAGGGCTTCGGACAGCTCGGCCGCGACGGTGTGCCGGTGTTCCTGCTGCCGGCCAACCCGGTGAGCGCGCTGGTGGTCTTCGAGGTGATGGTGCGCCCGCTGATCCGGATGTCGCTGGGCAAGCGGCAGCCGATGCGCCGGGTCATCCAGGCCCGCACGCTGGCGCCGATCACCTCGGTGGCCGGTCGCAAGGGGTATCTGCGCGGTCAGCTGATGCGTGATCAGGACAGCGGTGAGTATCTGGTGCAGGCGCTCGGCGGCGCGCCCGGGGCGTCCTCGCATCTGCTGGCGACGCTGGCCGAGGCGAACTGTCTGGTGGTCGTGCCGAGTGAAGCCGAGCAGATCCGTACCGGCGAAGTCGTCGATGTCGCCTTCCTGGCGCAACGCGGCTGACCCGCGTGAACCGCTGGCGGACGAGCCCGGCGCACCCCGGCTGGCCGGTGCCGGTGGGGCCGCTGCGCGTGCCCGCCGGGGTGGTGACGCTGCGGCCGGTCCGGCTGCGCGACGGTGCCCAGTGGAGCAGGCTGCGGTTGGCCGAGCGCGCCCACCTGGAGCCGTGGGAACCCAGCTCCGAGGTGAGTTGGGAAGCGCGGCATGCGCTTTCATCATGGCCGGCGGTGTGCTCGGGGTTGCGTGGGGAGGCGCGCCGCGGCCGCATGCTGCCCTTCGTCATCGAACTCGACGGTCAGTTCGCCGGTCAGATCACGATCGGCAACATCACCCACGGCGCGTTGCGCTCGGCCTGGATCGGGTACTGGGTGGCCAAGCAGTCGACCGGAGCGGGGGTGGCGACCGCCGCGCTGGCCCTGGGCCTGGATCATGCGTTCGGCCCGGTGATGCTGCACCGGGTGGAGGCCACCGTGCGACCCGAGAACGTGGCCAGTAGGGCCGTGCTCGCCAAGGCGGGGTTCCGGGAGGAAGGCCTGCTCAAGCGGTATCTGGATGTCGACGGCGCGTGGCGGGATCACCTGCTGGTGGCCATCACGATCGAAGAGGTCGAGGGGTCGGTGGCCGCGGCGCTGGTGCGGGCCGGCCGGGCCGGTTGGACCTGACCATCTCTTTCGCCCAATCGAACAAACGGGCGCCAAAGTGCGAGTGGAATCCACCATTTCGTCGATCTCGGTGAGGGAAATTGTTACTCGTGTGACTTATGTGGCTAATGGTGCTTGTATCCGGTGAATTACAGGTGTGTAATTGACCTCGGCGCGCCGCGGATGGATGCGCAGGTCACGGACCTAGCCTGAAGGGGAAAGGAGCAGGCATCATGCCAAGCATCCCCCAATCTCTGTTGTGGATCTCCCTCGTCGTTCTCTGGCTTTTCGTGCTGGTGCCGATGCTGGTGAGCAAGCGCGACAATGTGCGCCGCACCAGCGACGTCGCGCTGGCCACCCGGGTGCTCAATTCCGGGCGCAACGCCCGCCTGCGCCGCCCGCGCGCGGCCGCCGGGCATCACAGCGATCCGGACTGGAAGCCCAGCGCGGACGCTGATGCCGAGTTCGACGCCGACCTGGAGGCCGAGCTCGACGGTGAGCCGTCCCGCAAGCGTGCCGTCGTGTTGGCCGCCGCCGCCGAGGAGCCGACGGAGTCGCCGTACCTGGACGTGGACATCGTCGACGAGGACTCCGGCGCGCTGCCGGTCGGCTCGCTGAAGGTCGAGACGCCCGAGGAGCCCGAGACCGACGAACTCACACTGGATTTCGACGGCACCGAACCCGAGCCCGAGCCCGAGCCGGATGAGACGGTCGCTGAGTCCGCAACCGAAGATGACGACCTCGGCGACGACGACTACGAGTACGTCGAGGACACCTCCGGCCTGGAGGCCGAGGACGGCCTTGCCACCGACGACGAACCCGAACTCGCCGAGTCGATGGCCAGCGCGCGGCGCAACCGCTACGAGTCCAAGACCGCGCAGGCCGTCAGCGCCCGCAAGTACACCTTCCGCAAGCGGATGCTGCTGGGCATGTCGCTGACCCTGCTGGTGTCCGTGGTGCTGGCCCTGGTGCTGTCTTCGACGCTGTGGTGGGTCGCCGGCGCGGCCGGCGCGTTCACCGCGCTCTACCTGGCATACCTGCGCAGGCAGACCCGCATCGAGGAGCAGCTGCGCCGCCGGCGCGCGCAGCGGATGATGCGGTCCCGGCTGGGCGTGGAGAACACCGAGGACGGCGAGTTCGACGTCGTGCCGTCGCGGTTGCGCCGCCCCGGAGCGGCCGTGCTGGAGATCGACGACGAGGATCCGATCTTCGAGCACCTGGAGTATGCGTCCTTCTCCCGGCACTACGACCTGCCGCGCGCGGCCGGCCAGTAGCCACCGGTTTCGGTTGCCGCGGGTGTTCCTGGTAGCCTGCTATCCGGTCAAGGGGCTATAGCGCAGTTGGTAGCGCGTCTCGTTCGCATCGAGAAGGTCAGGGGTTCGATTCCCCTTAGCTCCACAGAGTTTGAACAGGTTCACACCAGCCCGAGGCTGTTCTCGTGGCGGCGGCCCAGGATGGCGCCCAGCCCTAACATGCCGAGCGCCAGTCCCAGATGCAGCCAGTTGTCGGCATCGTTGACCGGGACGAAGTTCATGGCGCTGTGCTGGTCGATGACCAGCCCGTAGATGAACAACACCAGGTAGATCGCGCCGCCACCGATCAGGTAACCACGCGCGGTGTTGAAGGTGCGCGCCAGCGCGATGCCCGCGATGCCGAACGCCAGATGTACCAGGTTGTGCAGCACCGACACGTTGAAGATGCCCAACAGGGCCGCCTCGGAATGGTGGCCGGCGAAGGTCAACTGGTCGTAGTGGGCGGTGATCCCGGGGATGAAGCCGAGAATCCCCACCAGCAGGAACACCACGCCGACGGCGATGGCGGCCTTCTGCACGAGGGTGCGGGCGGGTGCGGTCGACGGGGTCGTACGGGGAGTGGTCATGGGATGTCCTCACGTGGGCGGGTCGCTGAGTCGCTGCTTCCCGCTTTCTTGAGATGCCCGACGATACTGCGGCGTACCCGCACATCCGCTCGGCAAACTCAGCCGAACGTCACTCCGGTCAATCGCAGCGACTCCTCCCACATCCGCGCGGCGTTCGCACTGTCGCGCAATGGCTTCCACAACTTCGCGGCTCCGGGCGGCCCACCGGCGTTGCCCGGCCACTGCGGGCCGTAGAACACGCCCGGTTCCGTCGACGTCGCGGCCATCAGCGCCGGCAGGGTCGCGCTGTCGACCGTGCCCACCAGCAGGCCGCGCGCCGACAGCCACCGGATCATCCGCACGCCCATGGTGTCCTGCGCGCGCCCGACCTCGGGGCGCGCCGCCAGCAGGCTGGTCGGGGCGACGCCCGGATGCGAGATATTGCTGGTGACACCCCATCCCGCAGCGGTGCTGCGGCGCGCCAACTCCAGCCCGAACAGTCCGCAGGCGATCTTGGACTGCCGATAGGCCGCCATCCCGTCATAGGACCGCTCCCAGCCCAGATCGGCCCAGTTGATGCTGCCGCTGCGGGCCGCCACGCTGGTCTGGGAGGTGACCCGCGCGCGCCCGGCCCGCAGCAGCGGCAGCAGATGCGCGGTCAGCGCGAAGTGCCCGAGGTGATTGGTGCCGAACTGCACTTCGAAACCGTCGGCGGTGCGCTGCCGCTCGGGCGGGGTCATGACGCCCGCGTTGTTCACCAGCAGATGGATGGGGGAGCCGTCACGGCGCAGCCGCTCACCGAGGGCGGCCACCGATGCCAGCGAGGACAGGTCGAGCGTTTCCAGCGTCAGCGATGCCCGCGGGTGCGCGGCCCGGATGGTGGCGACGGCCGCCTCACCTTTGACCGGGTTACGGACCGGCATGATCACCTCGGCGCCGGCTGCGGCCAGCCGGGTCGCGATGCCCAGGCCGATACCGTCGCTGGCGCCGGTCACCACCGCGCGTCGGCCGGTGAAATCGGGGATGGTCAGTTCGTAGGGTTTTCCTGGCATGGGCACGACACTGCCCCGGCCGGTGCGCCGTAGCCACGGACTGTCGATCCGTGGATGAGCCGACGCACCCGCGGCGAGAATGGGCACATGATCGATCGAGCGGCACTGGCGGACTTCCTGGTCCGCCGCCGTAGCGCCCTGCAACCCGAGGACGTCGGACTCCCGCGCGGAGCGCGTCGCCGCACCAGCGGGCTGCGGCGCGAAGAGGTTGCCGCGCTGTGCCACATGTCCACCGACTACTACTCGCGGTTGGAGCAGGAGCGCGGCCCGCAGCCCTCGGAACAGATGATCGCCGCGATCGCCCAGGGGTTGCACCTGTCCCGCGACGAGCGTGACCACCTGTTCCGGCTGGCCGGGCACCACCCGCCGGCACGGGGTTCGGGCACCGACCACATCAGCCCCGGGATGTTGCGGATCTTTGATCGACTGACCGACACACCGGCCGAGATCGTCACCGAACTGGGCGAGACGCTGCGCCAGACCCCGCTGAGCGTCGCGCTGGTGGGTGATCTGACCCGTCATACCGGGCCGTCGCGCAGTATCGGCTACCGGTGGTTCACCGATCCGGCGGCCCGCGCCATCTGCCTGCCCGAGGATCACGAATTCTATTCGCGCATGTACGTTTCCGGCCTGCGCGCGCTGATCGGGCTGCGCGGGCCGCAGTCCAGGGCCGCGCAGTTGGCCGAGTTGCTGACCGCGCAGAGCGCGGAGTTCCGCGAGGTGTGGAGCCGACACGAGATCGGGATCCGGCCACGGGAGGTCAAGCGCTACCGTCACCCGCAGGTCGGGACGCTCGAATTGCACTGCCAGCTGCTGCTGGACCCCGAGGAGCCGCACACACTGCTGGTCTTCACCGCCGCACCGGGCAGCGAGAGCTACGAGAAACTGCGACTGCTCTCGGTGGTCGGTGTGCCAGGGTGATCCCATGACCGACCGGCCTCAGGATGCGAACACCCGCCTCGCCGCCGAACGTAACCGGCTGGCGTTGGAACGCACGCTGATGGCCTGGACCCGCACCGCCACCTCGCTGATCGCGTTCGGCTTCACGATCTACCAGATCTTCGAGCGTCTCGCCGACAACGAGCGGCTGGCCGAACCGTTCGTCAGCCCGCAGGTCGTCGGGACCGTCATGATCGTCATCGGTGTGGTCGCGCTGTTGCTGGCCTGGGTCCAGCACCATCAGGAGCTGCGGGCGTTGCGGGCCGAGTTCGGGCCGACGCGCTATTCGATCGCCTCGGTCGTGGCCGGGCTGATCGTCGCCCTCGGTGGGTTGGCGTTGCTCGCGGTGACATTGCGGATGTAGCCGCGCAGTCCCCGCGGGATCGCTCGGCCCAGCACCGACATTCAGAAGGCGCGGGCGCATCCGTTCCTCGGTGATGCGGCGAGCTCACCGGACCGCTGCGCGAATACGTCACGGTGGCCGAACAGCGCAGCACCTAGAGCCGGTACATCTCGCGGGCCATGGCGGCCTCCTCGACGAAGGTCTCGCGCCGCACGGCCCGGTGGCTGGGCTTGCTGCGCCGGGGCTGCGGATCGGCGAGCAGCGCCGCCTTCAACCGTGCCCACCACCGCCGAGTCATGATGCGCGGCAACGGAATCGATACTGCGGGGGACCCCCGGAGGGGTTGTGCTTGAGTCATGACTCGACGCTACGAAGCGCGCGGTCAGCGGGCATCGTGCTCGGGGGCGATCTTGAATTGCGACCGTGGTAGGAGAAGGCCCCGCCCTGGGCATGAGAGCTGGGTCACACGGGCAGAAACCTCACCGATCTTCCAGGTGCGCACGCACATCCGCATCGAGTTCGATGCCGAAGGACCGCAGCATCCAGCCCAGCGTCTCGTAGGCGCCGACGGTGAAGATCGCGTCCAGGATCTGCCGGGTGCTCAGGTGCTCGTTCAGGGTGGCCCAGGTGCCGTCGGAGATGACGCCGTCGGCCACGAGTTCGTCGGCGGTGCGCAGCAGTGCGGCGTCGGCCGCCGACCACAGCGATGAATCCGGGCCCCAGGCGATCTGGGCCACCTCGGCGCGGGAGATGCCGACATCGCCGGCGATGACGACGTGCTGGGCCCATTCGTATTCGGACTGCCGCAGTACCGCGGTGCGCAGGATCAGCAGTTCACGTTGGCGCGGCGTCAGCGAGGTCGCCGAGAGCAGATGACCGTTGAAGGTGAAGAACGCGTGCGCGAGTTCCGGGTGGTACGCCAGTGCGCCCAGCACGTTGAAACCCTTCGGGCGACCCTCGGTCGGCAGCGGGGGATGGCGGCGCACCGGCGGATTCATCGCCTCCAGCGCGGCACGCATCTCGGCCGGCCACTGCTTGGGATGCAGCGGGTCCACACGGGTCATGTCGGGTCGTTCCTCTCCTCGCGCCGGCGATCATGTCGGTAATGGCGTTCTCATAACTTTGCACGACCATCCCGAAAATGACGAATGCGACGCCTCGGGGTGACTCTCCGAGGCGTCGCACTCGCTACGACGTGATGCCGGGGCACGGCATGATTCAGCTCGCGGCGGGCTCCTGCAGCTTCCACAGGTCGTTCGACAACAGCCTCTGCAGCCTGTCGATCACCGCGGCAACCTCGTCGTCGGTGCCGACGAAGCCGGCGTAGAAGCCCATCCCGAACATCAGCACCAGCAACATCTCGACCAGTGCCGTGCCGTCGGTCTCGTCGCCCAGCTGACCCTTGGCGATCGCGTCGCCGACGGCGTCGTCGAGGAACTTGCGGATGCCCTCGCGCGGGGCGTAGTCGTCGTTCTTGAGCTCGGGATGCCGATAGGACTCCAGCATTGAGGTCACCAGGAACGCCGCCGCCGAATCGATCTCGCGGTGCGCGGTCAGCATGCCGCTCATCAACGCCGAGAGTTTGTCCAGCAGCGTCGTCTGGCCCGCGGCGGCCGCCACGCCTGCCTCGATGAGCGCGGCGTTGGTGGCGTCGAGCACATGCCGGTACAGATCGCGCTTGTTGCTGAAGTAGTGGTTGATTGCCGGCCGTGTCAGATCGGCGCGTTCGGCGATCTCCTGAAACGTCGACGCATCGTAGCCAAGTTCGCTGAAAACCTGCCGGGCCGCGAAGATGATCCGCTCGCGCGTTTCCGCACCGTTAGCTGCTCGTGGGCGCCCGCGAGTGCGGCGCAGCGCTTGTGTCATACGCGGAGTTTGCCACAGATTAATGACCGATGCGTAGAAACTTCCCCGAACTGGAGTTTTTCCGGCTGCCATAGCAAATGCGATCTTGATCGTTCTTGCCGACCCCGACAAACGCGCCGTAGCCTCGTGTGGTGTCCGGAGTGACCGCTGTCCGCGCCGACGAACTGGCCGCGCTGGAGTTCTTCGCCGGATGCCCCGCGCACAGTTTGGCTCCGTTGGCGGCACTGCTGCAGCCGCTGTCCGCGTCACCCGGGCAGGTCCTCATGCGGCAGGGCGAGACGGCGTTGACGTTCCTGCTGATCGGCACCGGACACGTCGAGGTGACCCATATCGCCGCCGCGGGCGCGCCCGTCACCGCCACGCTCGGGCCGGGCGCGGTCCTCGGCGAGATCGCCCTGCTGCGTGACAAACCGCGCACCGCGACGGCCGTGGCGACGGCACCGATGACCGGCTGGGTGGGCGGCGTCGACGCGTTCGCCGCGCTGGTGGAGCTACCGGGTGTGATGGACCGTCTGGTGCGCATCGCGCGTCAGCGGCTGGCCGCCTACCTGACCCCGGTCGAGGTCGCGCTGCGCGACCATCTGGTGCTGCATCTGCGCCCGGTGCTGCCCGGCGACAACGTGCGCACCATCGACGGGCCGATCGAGTTCTCCGCCGAGACGCTGTATCGCCGCTTCCAGAGCACCCGGGTGCCGACGCCGGCGCTGATGGCCTACCTGTTCGAGGTGGACTACGTCGACCACTTCGTGTGGGTGATGACCGCCGGCGTGGACGGCCCCGTCGTCGCCGACGCCCGCTTCGTCCGGGAGGGCCACGGTGTCAGCACCGCGGAGGTGGCCTTCATCGTGGCGGATATCTACCAGGGCCACGGCATCGGGACCTTCCTGATGGACGCCCTGGCGGTCGCCGCGCACGTCGGTGGTGTCACCCGGTTCTCGGCGCGGGTGCTGACCGACAACTATGCGATGCGCGCCATCATGAACCGCGCCGGGGCGCACTGGGTGCGCGATGATCTCAACGTGGTGATCACCGAGGTCGACGTCCCGCCGCCCGACGCGCTGTCGCTGGAACCGGAGATGTACGGCGAGATCGCGGATCTGGCCCGGCGCGTGATGCGGTCGGTGAGCTGATGCGACCGCCGCTCAGTAAGGACACCCGGCTCTGCATCTCGCTGGCGGCGCGACCCAGCAATATCGGCACCAGATTCCACAACTACCTGTACGACGAACTCGGCCTGGACTTCATCTACAAGGCGTTCACCACCACCGATATCGCCGCGGCGATCGGCGGCGTGCGGGCGCTGGGCATCCGCGGCTGTTCGGTGTCGATGCCGTTCAAGTCCGATGTGATGGCCCTGGTCGACGATATCGAGCCGTCGGCGCGGGCCATCGAATCGGTCAACACGATCGTCAACGATCACGGCCATCTGACCGCCTCGAACACCGATTACCTTGCGGTGCAACAGCTCATCGGCCGGCACGGACTCGATCCCGCCGAAGCGGTGCTCGTCCGCGGCAGCGGCGGCATGGCCAATGCGGTGGCGGCGGCATTCGCCGGCGCCGGGTTCGGCGCCGGCACCATCGTGGCCCGCAACGGTGCCACCGGCCCGGCGTTGGCCGAGCGGGTCGGTTGGGGCTACGCGCCCGAGGTCGGGTCGTTGCGCGCGCCGATTCTGGTGAACGTGACTCCGATCGGCATGGCGGGGGCCCCGGAGCGGAGCGCGCAGTCCTTCGACGATGACGCCATCGCCGCCGCGCACGCGGTGTTCGACGTGGTGGCGATGCCGTCGGAGACGCCGGTGATCGCGGCGGCCCGCGCGGCGGGCGTCACGGTGATCACCGGTGCGGAGGTGATCGCCCTGCAGGCGGCCGAACAGTTCGAGCGTTATACCGGTGTCCGGCCGACCGCAGCGCAGATCGCTGCCGCCTCGGCGATCTCTAGGGCGTGATGGTGGTCGCCTCGTCGATGGCGGCGGTGGCGTCCATCAGCGGGCCCATCTGCTCTTCGGTGCCCTCGGCGTTGATCTGCAGCACGAACAAGCCGTCGTCGGCCGGGATCACGGTCGTCTTCTGAGCCACCAGCAGGGACTTGCCGTCCTTGACGTAGGTGCCGCCGACGGTGACGGCGTCGAACCCGCCGAGCTTGCCGGGATCACCGTCGTTGCCGCCGTTGTACTCGGGCAGGTTCTTCAGCTCACCCGGCGCGTACTCCAGGATCTTGGCGCCGTCGACGTCCCCGCTCAGCTTGGACAGGATGGCGGTGATGGTCGGCGGGGGCGGCGGCATCGCCGGATCGGCGAAGACCATCTGGCCCCACGCCCATTCCGGGGTGGCCGGACCGGCGTCCACCCATCCCGGCGGCGTCGGCAGGTTGATCGTGGGGCTGCCCGGATCGCCGCGCTTGACCTGGGCTTCGGTGATGCCGTTCTGCTGGATGTACTGGGCGATGGTCAGGTTCTCGCCGGCCGGCGGAGCGGGGTCGGCCGTGGCGGTGTCGGTCTCGGGCGCGGCGGCCGCGGACGGCGAGGTCGTCTCCTCGGTGCCGGTATCCGGTCCGGTCGAGCTGTCGGACCCGCAGCCGGCCAGCGCCAGGCTGAGCACCGCAGCCGCGACGGCGGCACCGCGGGCGGTGGTCTGCTTGTTCATCGGTTCTCCTGTCATCGGCGCGCGAGGCGGTCTCGGGTCAGGACGTTACCGGGGCGGGCCGGAAACCGACGGGCTGTCCGCGTGTGCGTTTCGACAAACGGCCGTGCTCGCTCGCCGATGTGGTACCACAGCGGGGTGCGTCGCTACGCCATCTGCCTGGGTGCCGTGCTCGCCGTCACCGGATGCGGCGGCCCCGAGGCGACGTCGCCGCCGACGGCCACGTCGTCGGCAGCCCGGTCCGGGGTGGTGAACCCGGCCGCGATCGCCCGGGTGCGCGCTGACCTGCCGCCCGGCTACGAGGTCGCCGAACTGGCCGATCGTGCTGAGCCGGCGGCGTTCTGGGGTGTGAAGCCCGGCTGGACGGCCGAGCCCGCACCGTGTGCGGCGCTGGCCGACCCGGGCGCCGGCGCTCCGAGCCAGGGCTGGTCGGCCTCCGGCCCGGGCGGCATCATCCATGCCGTGGCGGCCGGCCCCGGTGCGCGGGCGGCGAGCGACGGCCAAGGCTGTGCGCACTGGACGCTGTCGGGCGGACGGACCACCGCGTCGGTCGCCGCCGTTGCCGGTCCCGATATCGCCGACACGCCGACGGTGGCGATGCGCACCGAGGCCACCACCGTCGTCGAGGGCGGTACCGAGACGCGGTCACATGCCGACACCGCCGTGGCCTACCTGGACTCGGGTTACGTCGTGTTCGTCACCGTGGTCACCGATCCCGGTTCGGCGCTGCCGGTACTCGGATCCGATGTCGCGGCACGGCTGCTGGCGCAATCCGTCTCGGCCGTCGCCGGGTAGATTGGCGGCGATGCTCACGTCCCGGGCGGTAGCCCTCGTCACCTGTGCGGTCGCGCTCACCGCGTGCTCCTCGGCCGAATCGGCGCAGCCCGGTATCGACAAGGTCTTCGAGGTGAAGTCGACGTTCGGCTCGGAGTTCCAGGTCACCACCACCGGACCGACCGGTATCGACCCGAAACTGCTGGCGCCGCAATCGGTGCCGCCCGGCGTCACGATCGAGCCGGCCGACTGCGCGAAGTTCGCCGCCGGGCTGGCCATTCCGCAAGGCGCACAAGGCAACATGGCCGCCACCACCGCCGAGGGCAAGGGCAACCGCTTCATCGCCATCGCCGTCGAGACGTCCGAGCCCGTCCCGCCCAACGATCCGGGATCGAACTGTCAGAAGGTTGCCTACGCCGGCCCAGCTGTGCGCGGCCTGGTCGAGGTCGTCGAGTCTCCGCAGATCGACGGGGTCCGCACGCTGGGCACCCACCGCGTGGTGCAGACCTCGGTCGGCGGGAAACCGCACAGCGGTGAACTGTTCAACTACGTCGCCAGCTTCGATTCCTACCTGGTGATCGTGACCGCCAATCCACTGGTGGTGCCCAACACCCCCGTCGCGCCGGTGGACACCGCCAAGGCCCGAGAACTGCTCACCGCCGCGGTGGCCGCGGTACGCGGCTAGCTAGCGCACGTCGCGCACCCGGAACTGGATGCTGATCCGTGGGCCCGTCGGCCGGGCCGTCTTGGGCACCGCGTGCTCCCAGGTTCGCTGCGCCGAACCGCCCATCACCAGCAGATCGCCGTGGGCCTGCGGAAGCCGCAGGCTGCGGCCGCCGCCGCGCGGGCGCATCGCGAAAACCCTTCGCGCGCCCAAGCTCACGATGGCGACCATGGTGTCCTCGGTGCTGCTGCGGCCGACCGTGTCGCCGTGCCAGGCCACGCTGTCGGTGCCGTCGCGGTACAGGCACAGTCCGGCACTGGTGAACGGTTCGCCGAGCTCACCGGCGTAGATGTCGTTGAGCCGCACCCGCAGTCGTGCGATCGCCGGGTGCGGGGCCGGGCCGGCGGTCAGGTCGTGGAAGCTGACCAGGCGCGGCACGTCGAGCACCCGCTCGTACATCTGTCTGCGTTCGGCGCGCCAGGGCACCGCCTCCAGCAGCTCGTCGAACAGCGTCTTCTCCCCGTCCAGCCAGCCGTTGAGCCAGCCCGCGCGCACGTCGATCCACGCGCCCGCACCCAGGTTGCGGCGTTCCGAATGGTCGAAGAGCGACCCCTGAACGGCCAGAGACACGCCTCGAGACTATCGCACACGCGTTCGATTTCACAGATTGGCCGCGCCGGGTCCATGATCGGCCAGCACGTCATCGGGATTGGCCAGCTGGCAGGACTTCAGGCTCAGGCAGCCGCAGCCGATGCAGCCCGCCAGGTTGTCGCGCAGCCGTTCCAGATGCAAGATCCGTTCGTCGAGGTCCTGGCGCCACCCGGCCGACAACCGGGCCCAGTCCTTGCTCGTGGGCACGCGGTCGTCGGGCAGGGTCGCCAGCGCCTCACGAATACGCGCCAGCGGGATGCCGAGGCGCTGCGACATCCGGATGAAGGCCACCCGGCGCAGCGTGTCGCGGGCATAGCGGCGCTGGTTGCCCGAGGTCCGCCGGGACCGGATCAGGCCCTCGCGCTCGTAGAAATGCAATGCCGAGACGGCCACTCCGCTGCGGAGTGACATCTCACCCGGTGTGAGCTCGTGCGTCTCCATACACCTCAACCATAGTTGAGTTACCGTTGCCGGTGTGGAAGCGATACCGCTTGGTTCCAATTCGGAGGTCGGCAGACTGCGGGCGGTGATCCTGCACCGGCCGGGAGCGGAACTGCAGCGGCTGACGCCGCGCAACAACGACGCGCTGCTGTTCGACGGGCTGCCTTGGGTCAGCAAGGCGCAGGAGGAGCACGACGCCTTCGCCGCGCTGCTGACCTCCCGCGGTGTCGAGGTGCTGCTGCTCGGTGATCTGCTGGCCCAGGCGCTGGCCTCCGGTGCGGCGCGCATGCACGGCATCTCCGCGGCCGTCGACCCGCGTCGGCTGGGTGTGCCGCTGGCCCAGGAACTCTCGGCCCACCTGCGTACCTTGGAGCCGGCCGCGCTGGCCCGCGTGCTGATGGCCGGTATGACGTTCGACGAGTTGCCGTTTGCCTCCACCGAACTGTCGCTGGTGCGGCGCATGCACCACGGCGGTGATTTCGTCATCGACCCGCTGCCGAATCTGCTGTTCACCAGGGACTCGTCGTTCTGGATCGGACCGCGGGTGGCCATCACCTCGCTGGCGCTGCCGGCGCGGGTCCGCGAAACGTCGCTGACCGATCTGATCTACGCGCACCACCCGCGGTTCCTGGGTGTGCGGCGGGCCTACGAGTCCCGGTCCGCCCCGGTCGAGGGCGGCGACGTGCTGCTGCTGGGGCCCGGCGTGGTCGCCGTCGGGGTGGGGGAGCGCACCACCCCGGCCGGTGCGGAAGCGTTGGCGCGCAGCCTGTTCGACGACGATCTGGCCCATACCGTGCTGGCCGTGCCGATCGCGCAGGAACGCGCCCAGATGCACCTGGACACCGTGTGCACCATGGTCGACGTCGACGCCGTCGTCATGTACCCGAACATCGTGGACTCGTTGTCGGCGTTCACCATTCACAAGGTGTCCGGGGGCATCAAGATCGACGACGAGCAGCCGTTCGTCCGGGCGGCCGCCGAGGCGATGGGGATCGACCGGTTGCGCGTCATCGACACCGGCCTGGATCCGGTGACCGCCGAACGCGAGCAGTGGGATGACGGCAACAACACCCTGGCCCTGGCGCCGGGGGTGGTGGTGGCCTATGAGCGCAACACCGAGACCAACTCGCGGTTGGCCGATTCCGGTATCGAGGTGCTGCCCATCGCGGCATCCGAACTGGGCACCGGCCGCGGCGGCCCGCGCTGCATGTCCTGCCCGGCGGCCCGCGACCCCCTGTAGGAAGGTTTGCCGCGTCCGCGGATAGGGCAGCATGATGGGCATGCCTACGCTGCTGTGGTTCCGGCGCGACCTGCGGTTGCGCGACCTGCCCGCACTGCTCGACGCCGCGGCCGGCGACGGCGAGGTGCTCGCCTGCTACGTGCTGGATCCACGTCTGCACGCCAGTTCCGGACCGCGGCGGCTGCAGTACCTCTACGACGCGCTGCGTGATCTGCGCGACCAACTCGACGGCCGCCTGCTGGTGACCGAGGGACGTCCCGAGCAGCGCATCCCGGCGTTGGCCAAGGCGATCGACGCGTCGGCGGTGCACGTCTCGGGTGACTTCTCACCGTTCGGCATCCGGCGTGACAAGGCGGTGCGGGAGGCTCTCGGTGAGAGCGCGCTGGAGGACAGCGGCTCACCGTATCTGGTGTCGCCGGGACGGATCACCAAGGACGACGGCAGCCCGTACAAGGTCTTCACGCCGTTTTTCCGGGCCTGGCGTGAGCACGGCTGGCGGGGCCCGGCCAAGACCGGACCCAAGTGCGCGACCTGGATCGACCCGAAGGATGTCGGCCACGGCGCCAAGCGCGTCGAGATCCCGTCCGGTGACCTCGATTTGGAGCTGCCCGCCGGGGAGACCGCGGCGCGTAAGGCCTGGAAGGCGTTCGTCGAGGACAAGATCGCCGACTACGCCGATGACCGCAACCGGCCCGATATCGACGGGGTCAGCCGGATGTCGGCGCATCTGAAGTTCGGCGCCATCCACCCCCGCACCATGGCCGCCGACCTGGGCGCCGGTGAAGGGCCGCAGGCCTATCTGCGCGAGTTGGCCTTTCGCGACTTCTACGCCGCGGTGCTGCACGCCTGGCCGCGCAGTTCGTGGTGGAACTGGAACAAGACCTTCGACGCCATCGCGGTGGACGAGGACGTCGACGCCCAGAAGCGCTTCGAGGCCTGGAAGGCCGGCAAGACCGGTTTCCCGATCGTCGACGCCGGGATGCGCCAGCTCGCCGAGACCGGGTTCATGCACAACCGGGTCCGGATGATCACCGCGTCGTTTCTGGTCAAGGATCTGCACCTGCCGTGGCAGTGGGGTGCGCGCTGGTTTCTGGAGCAATTGGTAGACGGGGACATGGCCAGCAATCAGCACGGTTGGCAGTGGGCGGCCGGCTGCGGCACCGATGCCGCGCCGTACTTCCGGGTGTTCAACCCCGATACCCAGGGCAAGAAGTTCGATCCCGACGGGGCCTACGTGCAGCGCTGGGTGCCCGAGGTCGGCGGGCCGGAGTATCCGCAGCCGATGGTCGATCACGCCGCCGAGCGCCGCGAGGCGCTGCGCCGCTACGAGGGCGTCCGGTAGTTCCCGGCGAGCGTGCGTGTCTGCACCCCAACACGCCGGGTTCGCAGCCGAGAATGCGCACGCTCGTCGACGGGCTCGCACCCCGTCGGCACCACCACTGCACTCACCGAGACTGACGAAATGTCGAGATCTACTCGCACTTTTTCACCCGTTTGTTCGTTTGGGCGAAAATCAGGTCAGCGCCAGGAGGGTAGCCAGATCTGCAGATGCCAGGTGGCCTGCGAGATCGGCAGCCCCGTCATGATCGGGTACAGCCACGCGAAGTTCGTGATCACCAGCGCCACATAGCAACTCACGGCGATCAACCCCAGCGTTCTTCGTTCGGCGTTCTGCCGCGGTTGATACAAGATGTCGCCCAGTATCAGCGCTATCAGCATCACCAGGAACGGCGCCATCGCGGTGGCGTAGAAGAAGTACATCTGCCGGTCGATCGCGAAGAACCACGGGATGATGCCCGCGCCGTAACCGACCAGCACCGCGGCATAGCGCCAATCGTGCCGCACAAAGGTGCGCCAGCACGCCCACAACAGCACCGGCACCGCGATGAACCACATGGCCGGCGTGCCGACCAGCATCACGGCCTTCACGCACGACTCGGCCCCGCAGCCCGACACGTTCTGCTGGTCGATGGCGTAGAGCACCGGCCGCAGCGACATCGGCCACGTCCACGGCTTGGACTCCCACGGATGGTGGTTGCCCGCGGCGTTGGTCAGCCCGGAGTGGAAGCGGTACACCGAGGCGGTGTAGTACCACAGCGAGCGGATGGCATCGGGCAGGAAACCGCCCTCGCCGATGGTCCGGCCCACCTCGTGCCGGTAGACGCCGGTCTCGGAGGCGAACCAGCGCGCATAGGAGCCCAAGTACACGGCCAACGGGATGAGCACCAGCGCGTAGAACGATGGGGCCGCATCGCGGCGCAGCCCACCCAGCCACGGCCGGGGCACCCGGTACTGACGGCGCGCGGCGATGTCGAAGGCCAGCGTCATCACCCCGAAGAAGGCGATGAAATACAGCCCCGACCACTTGGTCGCGCAGGCCAGACCCAGCAGCACCCCGGCGCCGAACCGCCACCAGCGCACCCCGAGTCGCGGACCCCACGGGGTCTCATCGATCCGCCCCTCCAGCAGGGCCACGTGCATGCGCTCACGCACCTGGTCGCGGTCGACGATCAGCGCGCCGAACGCCGCGACCACGAACACCACCAGATACACGTCCAGCAGCGCGGTGCGGGCCGAGACGAAGCTGACGCCATCGGCGATGATCAGCAGCCCGGCGATCGCCCCGATCAGCGTCGAGCGGGTCATCCGGCGGACGATGCGGGCGACCAGGATCACGATGATGACGCCGCACACCGCGCCGCTGAACCGCCAGCCCAGGCCGTTGTAACCGAAGATCCACTCGCCGATGCCCATCAGCATCTTGGACAGCGGCGGGTGCACCACCAGGCCGTAGCCGGGGTTGTCCTCGATGCCGTTGTTGTGCAGCATCTGCCAGGCCTGCGGCGCGTAGTGCTTCTCGTCGAAGATCGGGGTGCCGCCATCGGTCGGCGAGCCCAGGTTGAGGAAGCGGGTCAGCGCGGCCAGCGCTCCGATGATGGCCGTCATCACCCAGCCCTGCAGCCGGTCGACGGGCCCGAAGTCCGGTGCCGGGACGAGCGGTCCGGGACTGATCACGGGTGCGGCGCGCTCCGATTGCACGGTGTCAGGAGCGGTCATCATCGACGATCGTAGGCTTTGTGTGTGTCAGAAGGCCGATTGCTCCTGGGTGCCACTCCGTTGGGGCAGCCCGGTGACGCCTCGGCCCGGCTGATCCGGGCGCTGCGGACCGCCGATGTGATCGCCGCCGAGGACACCCGCCGGGCCCGTGCGCTGGCCGCCGCGTTGGAGGTGGCGCCGACGGGGCGGGTGCTCAGTCTGTTCGACCAGAACGAGGCGACGCGGGTGCCCGCACTGGTCGATGAGATCGCCGGCGGCGCCACGGTGCTGTTGATCAGCGACGCCGGCATGCCGCTGATCAACGACCCGGGCTACCGCCTGGTGACGGCCTGCGTGCAGGCCGGGCTGACGGTCAGCTGTCTGCCGGGCCCGTCGGCGGTGACGACGGCGCTGGCGGTGTCCGGACTGCCCGCCGACCGGTTCTGCTTCGAGGGATTCGCCCCACGCAAACAGACCGCGCGCCGCGGTTGGCTGGCCGGACTGGCCGCCGAGGCACGCACCTGTGTGTTCTTCGAATCACCGCGCCGGCTGGCCGACACCCTGACCGACGCCGTCGAAACGCTCGGCGGTGACCGGCGGGCCGTGGTGTGCCGGGAGCTGACCAAGACCCACGAGGAGGTTCGGCGCGGGACGCTGGCCGAGCTCGCCGACTGGGCGGCCGGCGGCGTGCTGGGGGAGATCACCGTGGTGCTGGCCGGCGCCACCCCGAGGGCCGATCTGGACACCCTGGTGGCGCAGGTGACCGACCTCGTCGAGGACGGCATGCGGATCAAGGATGCGTGCGCCCGGGTGGTCGAGGCGAATCCCGGCGCACCGTCCAAGCGTGAGCTCTACGACGCGGTGCTGCGGTCGCGCGACTGAGTCGGGCAGGCGGCGACCGTGGTGTCGTCCTCGACCTAGGTTGCGCCGGGCATCATGTCCACAGGGCGGCCGTAGGAACCGTCCCGGCCCAGTCCGACGATCGAAGCCGCCTTGTGTAGGCACTCCTGCCACTCCGCGGCCGGATCGGAATCGGCGGTGATCCCGCCGCCGACGCCGAGCACCGCATCGCCGTGCGCGTCGAACTCGACGGTGCGGATCGCCACGTTGAGCTCGGTGCCGGCGGACGGCGACGCCAAACCAACTGTGCCGCAATAGATTCCGCGTCGGTGCTGCTCCCAGGAGCCCAGTAGTTCGCGGGCGCGTCCCTTCGGTGTCCCGGTCACCGACGCCGGCGGGAAGGTGGCCGCCAACAATGCCGACATCGGCACCTCGACCGGGATGCGGGCCTGCACCGTCGAGACCAGGTGCCACACTCCGGGCGCCTGGTGCACGGTCAGCAGTTCGGGCACCGTGACCGATCCGGTGACGGCCAATCGGCCCAGATCGTTGCGCACCAGGTCGACGATCATGATGTTCTCGGCGACATCCTTGACCGAGGCGCGCAACAGCGCCGGTGATTCATCAAGCGGCAGCGTGCCTTTGATGGGACTGGAAAATGTCGCCTCGCCGCTGCGGCGCAGGAACAACTCCGGTGACAGGGAGACCACCGCGCCCCAGCCGCCGGCCACATAGGCCGCCCGCGCCGGCGCCGTGCGGCTCACCGCGTCGATGAAGAAGTCCAGCGGGTCGCCGGTGAGCCGGCCGCAGAACCGGGTGCACACGCAGGCCTGGTACACCTCCCCGGCGGCGATCGCCTCCAGGCAGGACGCCACCGCCGCGAGATGCCGGTCGCGATCCGGTGCGGTCCAGGTCATCGAGTACGCGCGCGCGCTCGCGGCCGACAATCCGGCCAGCCAGTCGGGAAGTGCTGCGCCGGTGAGGCTTTCATGCCACCACAGGCCGTCGGTGTCCTGGCGCAACACCGTGTCGGACCAGCCGCCCGCGGCCGGTGGGATGCGGGCAGGGTCGGGACCGTCCGGGTAGGACAGGTACCCGAACCAGCCGCCGCCGACGGCGGCCGCCGATCCCGGTGTCGCCGGGAAGACCTCGTCGGCGCCGACGGGGTCGGCGGCCAGTGAGGGAGCGATCACCGCCCGGGAACCGAACCAGTCGCCGATCAGCGCCGCCGGTGGTGCCAGGCCGTGCCGGGCCGCGGCGTCGGCAACCCAGCGCAACACCCCGGGGGCGTCGCCCAGTGAGCCGAGCGGGTCGATACGCACCGGCCCAGCTTTGCAGAAGTCAGCGGCCGATCGCGCGCGGGATGGCGGCGGTGGTCAGCTTGTCCGGGTTGCGCATCGCGTAGAAGTGCGAGATCCGACCCTCGGTGAACTCGACGGTGATGACGCCCTCGAAGCGCTCGCCCAGGTACAGGTTGAGCGCCGGGGCGTTATTGTAGGTGGTGAACTCGACGCGGCCGGCATCACCGGACATCCGGAACAGGCCGATGATGAGCCGCGCGACCCGGTCGGCACCGTGCACCGGTCGCCGGGCGGCGCTGACCTTGCCCGCGCTGTCGGCGGTCCACACCACGTCGGGCGCCAGCAATTCGACCAGCCCGGCGACATCACCGGTGGCGGCCGAGATCAGGAACTGGGTGGTCAGCTGCTCGCTGGCGGTCAGGTCGACCGGCTCGTAACGTTTGCGCCGGGCGTGCACGTGTTCGCGTGCGCGGTGCGCCAACTGGCGCACCGCGGCCGTCGACTTACCCACCGCGGCGGCGATCTCGTCGTGGCCGAAGCCGAAGACCTCACGCAGCACGAAGACCGCGCGCTCGTCCGGGGACAGCGTCTCCAAAACCACCATCATCGCCATCGACACCGACTCGGCCAGCACCAGATCGCTTGCCGCATCTCCGGATTCGACCAGTAGCGGTTCAGGAAGCCACGGCCCGACATACTCCTCGCGCCGACGGGCCTGCGCCCGTAGCGCGTTGAGCGACTGCCGGGTCACCAGCTGGGCCAGATAGGACTTGGTGTCACGCACCGTATCCAGGTCCACCTCGGCCCAGCGCAAATAGCTTTCCTGCAGCACGTCATCGGATTCTGTTGCCGAGCCCAGGATTTCGTAAGCGATGGTGAACAGCAGTGGCCGCAGCGCGGTGAACCGTTCGGCGTGCTCGCTGGCCGTCATGCGCGAGCCGTCTCGAGCTTCTGCGCGCGCTTGCCGCCCTTGAGCCAGAAGTAGGCGCCGGGCTTGCGGGCCTCCTTGCGCAGAAACGACAACGTGCCCCTGCAGACCTGCTCCTTGATCAGTGCCGCCGTGCGGCCGCCGATGTACACCCGGATCGGGGTGTCGTCGGTGCGGGCGATCTGGATCGTGCCACCGGTGCGGCCGACGCTGATGCACTGGCCGGTGAAGGCCTGATTGATCGGTGCGGCGGCGGTGCCCGCGATGCGGGCCAGCACGGTGTTGGCGGCCTGGGCGCCCAGCGGCAGCGCGGCCTGGCAGCTCATCCGCAGCGGCACCCCCGAGGGCGCGGCCGCGTCCCCGGCGGCGAACACCCGGTCGTCGTCGATGCTGGTCAGCGTCTCATCGGTGAGCAGCCGGCCCAGCTCGTCGGTGCGCAGACCGCTGGCCGCGGCCAGCGCGGGCACGCCGAAACCGGCCGTCCATACCGTCGCCGCGGCGGCCACGGTGCGTCCGTCGGACAGCGTGACATCGTGGTCGCTGACGGCGGTGACGGTCGGTCCCTCGATCACCGTCACGCCGAGCTTGGTGAGTTGCTTGGCCACCGATCGGCGGCCCGGCACGCTCAGCGAGGGGCCCAGCACCGGACCGGTCACCAAGGTCACCGGGCGACCTGATTCGGCGAACTCCGAGGCGGCCTCGATGCCGGTGAGCCCGCCGCCGACGACCACGACGGGCGCCGAGGTCGCCACGTCCTGCAATCGCGCCGCCAGCCGTTGCGCATCCTCCAGTTCGCCGAGGCGGTAGGCGGATCGGGGCGCGGTGCCACCGGTGCTGCCGACGGCGTAGATCAGGTAGTCGTAGTCCAGCGCGGCGCCGGAGGCCAGATGCACTCGGCGTCCGTCGGTGTCGATGCACTCGGCACGCTCGACCACCAGCCGCACCCGCTCACCGAGCAGGTCGGCGTAGTCGGCGACGGCGTCGTCGTTGCCCGCCGCCAGCTGGTGCAGCCGGATCCGTTCGACGAACTGCGGCCGGGCATTGATCAGCGTGATGTCGACGTCATCGCGCTGCAACAGATGGTTGGCGGCCAGCACACCGGCATATCCGCCACCGATGACGACGACGTGGGTTTTGTGATCACTCACGGTGCTCTCCTGTCTGACGAGGGTTGTGCCCTCAAGACACCGGCGCGCCGCGCAGTGTGACATCGCCGCCACAAGTGTGGCTCAGATCACTAGATCAAGCCCAGCGCCAACATCGCGTCGGCCACCCGGATGAACCCGGCGATATTGGCGCCGGCGGCGTAGTTGCCCGGCTGGCCGTAGTCCTCGGCCGTGGTCAGACAGACATCGTGGATGCGCCCCATGATCCCGGCCAGCCTGGCCTCGGTCTCCTCGAAGGTCCAGGAGTCGCGGGAGGCGTTCTGCTGCATCTCCAGCGCGCTGGTCGCCACACCACCGGCGTTGGCGGCCTTACCGGGCGCGAAGATCACCCCGGCTTCCCCGAACAGCCGCACCGCATCGGGCGTGCACGGCATGTTGGCGCCCTCGGCGACGATGCGGCACCCGGATTCGATGAGCGCGGTGGCGTCGCGTCCGGACAGTTCGTTCTGGGTGGCGCAGGGCAGCGCGATATCGCAGGGCACCTCCCAGATGCCGCGGCCCGCGACGAACTGGGCGACCCCGCCGCGGGCGTCGACGTACTCGCTGATGCGGCCCCGGCGGACCTCCTTGATCTCCTTGATCAGCGCGAGGTCGATGCCCTTCTCGTCGACGACGTAGCCGCCGGAATCCGAGCAGGCCACCACGGTGCCGCCACGTGCCTGCACCTTCTCGATGGCGTAGATGGCGACGTTGCCCGACCCGGACACCACGACCCGCTTGCCGTCGAACGAGTCGGCGTTGGCCCGCAGGATCTCGTCGACGAAGAAGACCGTGCCGTATCCGGTGGCCTCGGTGCGCACCTGCGAGCCGCCCCACGTCAAGCCCTTGCCGGTGAGGACCCCGGCCTCCCAGCGATTGGTGATGCGCTTGTACTGGCCGAACAGGAAGCCGATCTCGCGCGACCCGACGCCGATATCACCGGCCGGGACGTCGGTGTGCTCACCGATGTGCCGGTAGAGCTCGGTCATGAAGGACTGGCAGAACCGCATGATCTCGTTGTCGGAGCGGCCCTTCGGATCGAAATCCGACCCGCCCTTGCCGCCACCGATGGGCAGACCGGTCAGCGAGTTCTTGAAGATCTGTTCGAAGCCGAGGAATTTGACGATGCCCAGGTAGACCGACGGGTGGAAGCGTAGGCCGCCCTTGTATGGTCCGAGCGCGGAGTTGAACTCGACCCGGAAGCCCCGGTTGATCTGCACTGCACCGGAATCGTCGATCCAGGGCACCCGGAAGATGATCTGGCGTTCGGGCTCGCACAGCCGCCGGATCACCGCGCTGTCGGCGTACTCCGGATGTTTGGCGACGACGGGGCCGAGGCTGGTCAGTACCTCGTAAACCGCCTGGTGGAACTCGTGTTCACCCGAATTGCGTTGAGCCACTTCGTCATAGATGTCATGCAGCTTCTCGTGCAGGCCGGTCATCTCACTCCGTCTGATATCTCGGGAACACACCCTCGGGTTTGGGCAGTGCGGTGCCCGGCGTGAGCCGGGTGGCGATGGCGCTGAACGCGCGGGCCTCGGCCGGCTGGCCCAGCAGATCGAGCAGCTTGGCGCACGCCGTCGGCATCACCGGCTGCGCCAGCAGCGCGGCGATGCGCACGGTCTCCAGCGTCGTGTACAGCACGGTGGCGAACCGTTCCTGCGCCTCGGTGGTCTCGGTCTTGCGCAGCACCCACGGTTCCTGGGCCGAGAAATACCGGTTGGCCGCGCCGAGCACCGACCAGATCGCGTCCAGCGCGAGGTGCATCGCCTGGTCGTCGAAGTTCTGCCGGACCCGCTCCAGCAGCGCGTCGGCGGCCGCCAGCAGTTCGTTGTCCGCCGGTGTGAATGCACCCGGGGTCGGCACCTGGGCGTCGAGGTTCTTGTTCACCATCGACAGCGAGCGCTGCGCCAGATTGCCCAGCTCGTTGGCCAAATCGGCGTTAATGCGCCCGATGATGGCCTCCTCGCTGTAGCTGCCGTCCTGTCCGAACGGCACCTCGCGCAGGAAGAAATAGCGCACCTGGTCCAGCCCGAACTCGTCGACCAGCACCAGCGGGTCGACCACGTTGCCCAGCGACTTGCTCATTTTCTCGCCCTTGACGTTGATGAAGCCGTGCGCGAAAACCCTTCGGGGCAGCTCGATTCCGGCCGACATCAGAAACGCCGGCCAGTACACCGTGTGGAACCGGATGATGTCCTTGCCGATCATGTGCAGATCGGCCGGCCAGTACTTGCCGAACGCCTCGGCGGCGGTGTCCGGGAAGCCCACGCCGGTCAGGTAATTGGTCAGCGCGTCCACCCAGACGTACATGACGTGGTCGGGGTGATCGGGTACCGGCACACCCCAGTCGAAGGTGGTGCGTGAGATCGACAGGTCGCGCAGCCCGCCGGAGACGAAGCTGACGATCTCGTTGCGGCGCACATCGGGCCCGATGAACTCGGGATGCTCCTCGTAGTGGGCCAGCAACCGGTCGGTGTACTCGGACAGCTTGAAGAAGTAGGTCTGCTCCTCGGTCCAGGTGACCTCGGTGCCGGTCTCGATGGCGTAGCGGCCGCCGTCGCGCTCCTCGGTCTCGTCCTCGGCGAAGAAGCGCTCATCGCGCACCGAGTACCAGCCCTGATAGCTGCCCAGGTAGATGTCGCCGGCCGCATTCATGGCGCGCCAGATCTCCTTGGACGCCTCGTAGTGATCGGCGTCGGAGGTGCGGATGAACCGGTCGTAGGAGGCGCCGAGGCGTTCCTGCATGCGCTCGAACACATCGGAGTTGCGCTTGGCCAGCTCGGCGGCGGTGATGCCGAGTTTTGCGGCGGTCTCGGCCATCTTGAGCCCGTGCACGTCGGTGCCGGTGAGGTAGCGCACGTCGTAGCCGTCGAGGCGCTTGAACCGGGCGATGGCGTCGGTGGCGATGTACTCGTAGGCGTGTCCGATGTGGGGGTCGCCGTTGGGGTAGGCGATGGCCGTGGTGATGTAGTACGCAGGCTTGCTCATTTGGCTCTCACCTTAGGGTGTGTGTCGTGAGCGAAGCTTGCGAGCGAACAATCGGACCATCACGCGGGAGCCGAGCCTGCGAGGCAACCGCTTGAGCGCCAAGAGAGAGAAGCCGCCCGCGCCCGAGCCGCTGACCCCGCTGATCGACGCCCACACCCACCTCGACGCCTGCGGTGCGCAAACGGCCGAGGACGTCACCGCCATCCTGGATCGCGCCGAGGCCGTGGGCGTGCGGGCCGTCGTCACCATCGCCGACGATCTGGACGCCGCCCGCTGGGCCGCGCAGGCCGCCGACTGGGACCCGCGCGTCTACGCCGCCGTGGCGCTGCACCCGACCCGCGCGGGCGCACTCGATGACGCGGCCAAGGCCGAGCTGGAGGCGTTGTCCGCCCACCCGCGGGTGGTGGCGGTGGGGGAGACCGGCATCGACATGTACTGGCCGGGAAAGCTGGACGGCTGTGCCGACCCGGGCACGCAGCGGGAGGCGTTCGCCTGGCATATCGACCTGGCCAAACGCACCGGTAAACCGCTGATGATCCACAACCGCGACGGTGACGCCGAGGTGCTCGACGTGCTGGCCGCCGAGGGCGCCCCGGACACGGTGATCTTCCACTGCTTCTCCTCGGATGCGCAGATGGCGCGCACCTGCGTCGGCAACGGCTGGCTGCTGAGCCTGTCGGGGACGGTGAGCTTCAAGAACTCGCACGCACTGCGCGAGGCCGCCACGGTGATCCCGCCCGAGCTGCTGCTGGTCGAGACCGATGCGCCGTTTCTCACCCCACACCCGTTCCGCGGCGCACCGAACGAGTCCTACTGCCTGCCCTACACCGTGCGAGCGCTCGCCGAGATCCTGGACCGCCCGGCGACCGATGTCGCCGAGGCCACCTACGCGAACGCGCTGCGGACCTATGGACTCGACAGCGACTGACGGAGCGCGGCGAGTTGGCACCTCAGACCCAATTTCGTTACCGTCCTGTTATTCGATTGCGGACGGTCTCTTCGACGCCCTAGGTGCCGCACTCAACAGTACGGGGATCCAGGCTCGTGAACGTCTTGAACAGAATCCATGAAACGCGCTCGACCGCGCTGCGGGTGTTGGTCGGCGCACTGCTGCTCACCTTGGTGTTTGCCGGCGGCGTGGCGGTGGCCTCGCACAAGACGGTGACGCTCAACGTGGACGGGTCGCCGCTGACCGTGGCGACGATGAAGACCCGGGTCATCGACGTCGTCGAGGAGAACGGGTTCACCGTCGGCGACCGCGATGACCTGTATCCGGCCGCAGATGCCCAGGTGCACGACGCCGACACCATCGTGCTGCGTCGCAGCCGTCCTCTGCAGATCTCGATGGACGGCCGGAACAGCACCGAGGTGTGGACGACCGCAGCAACCGTCCAGGAGGCGCTGGCGCAGCTGTCGATGACCGACACCGCACCCGCGGCGGCCTCCCGCGGTAGCCGTGTTCCGTTGGCCGGGATGTCATTGCCCGTCGTCAGCGCCAAGACCGTGCACCTCAACGACGGTGGCAAGGTCAGCACCCTGCGGCTGGCCGCCCCGACCGTCGCCGGCCTGCTCGACGCCGCCGGGGTGCCGCTGCAGCAACGTGACACCGTGGTTCCCGCGCCGTCTGCGCCGGTCGTCGACGGTATGCACATCGATGTGACCCGGGTGCGCATCGAGAAGGTCACCCAGCAGGTGCCGCTGCCCCCGACCAGCAATCGCATCGAGGATCCGACCCTGAATCAGAGCCGTCAGATCGTCGAGGATCCGGGCACGCCGGGCCTGCAGGACGTGACCTTTGCTGTCGCGCGCGTCAACGGCCGGGAGACCGGAAGGTTGCCAGTAGCCAATGTCGTCGTGAACCCGGCGCGCGGAGCTGTGCTGAGAGTCGGCACGAAGCCGGGTACCGAGGTGCCGCCGGTCTCCAACGGCCACGTCTGGGACGCGCTCGCCCGATGCGAATCGGGAGGTAATTGGGCCATCAACACCGGCAACGGATATTTCGGCGGTGTTCAATTTGATCAAAACACCTGGGAGCGTCAGGGCGGTCTGAGGTATGCTCAGCGGGCGGATCTGGCGACTCGAGAAGAGCAGATCGCGATTGCTGAAGTAACGAGGGCGCGTCAGGGTTGGGGCGCCTGGCCGACATGTAGCGCGAGATTGGGGTCAAGGTGACCATCCGACTGCTCGGGCGTACCGAGATCAGGCACCTGGCGCGGGAGATCGACTTCCGGCCCAGGAAGGCGTTCGGACAGAACTTCGTCCACGACGCGAACACCGTGCGTCGTATCGTGTCCGCCTCCGGTATCCACCGGCAGGACTGTGTGGTCGAGGTCGGACCGGGTCTGGGGTCGCTGACCCTCGGGCTGCTGGACCGCGGCGCCCGCGTCACCGCGGTCGAGATCGATCCCGTGCTGGCCCGGCAGCTGCCCAAGACCATCGCCAACCACTCGCACAGCGAGATCGGCCGGTTGACCGTGCTCAACCGCGACATCCTCACGCTGAAGGCCGGTGACCTCGACGAGCAGCCCACCGCGCTGGTCGCGAACCTCCCGTACAACATCGCGGTGCCCGCGCTGCTGCATCTGCTGGCCGAGTTCCCGTCCATCAAGACCGTCATGGTCATGGTGCAGGCCGAGGTCGCCGAGCGGCTGGCCGCCGAGCCCGGCGGCAAGGACTACGGCGTGCCGAGCGCCAAGGTGCGCTTCTACGGCGAGGTGCGCCGGTACGGCATGGTGTCGCCGACGGTGTTCTGGCCGATCCCGCGGGTGTACTCGGGTCTGGTTCGCATCGACCGCTACGAGACGTCCCCGTGGCCGACCGACGCGGCCTTCCGCGAGCAGGTCTTCGAGCTGATCGACATCGGCTTCGCGCAACGTCGCAAGACCTCCCGCAACGCCTTCGCCGAGTGGGCCGGCTCCGGTAACGAGTCCGCCGAGCGTCTGCTCGCGGCCAGCATCGCCCCGGCCCGTCGCGGCGAGACGCTGAGCACCGCCGATTTCGTCCGGCTGCTGCAGCGCTCCGGTGAGTTCACCGAGGCCCGTGAACCGGTCGAGTCGCCGGCCCCGGTGGTCCAGGCCGAGCCGTCGTCGGCTAACTCCGTTCAGAGCTGACGACGCTCCGACACATCGATCTTGTGCGGGTGAAGCGCGTCAGGATCGCCCGAATGTGATCCTTGACACATCACGCTGGCAAACATTAGTCTCGGTGATAGCGGCGGGATCGACGAGGGGTATCTCACCACTTGGTTAGTCGGTGCCGGTGTCTACCGGGGCGGCGCAGCGGTAGTGTCGTGCGGTGTCTGCTTCTGACGGAGATGCCGCCACCGAATGGGTCCCCACCGGTTCGGTCACGGTGCGGGTGCCCGGCAAGGTCAACCTGTATCTGGCTGTCGGCGATTGCCGCGAAGACGGCTACCACGAACTGACGACGGTGTTCCACGCCGTGTCGCTGTTCGACGAGGTGACCGTGCGCAACGCCGATCTGTTGTCGCTGGAGATGTCCGGGGAAGGTGCCGAGTCGCTGCCGGTCGACGACCGCAATCTGGCCTGGCGGGCCGCCGAATTGATGGCCGAACATGTCGGTCGGGCCCCCGATGTCGCGATCTCGATCACCAAGTCCATTCCCATCGCGGGCGGGATGGCCGGCGGCAGCGCTGACGCCGCGGCCGTGCTCGTCGCCATCAACACGCTGTGGGAGTTGGGTGTGCCGCGTCGCGATCTGCACGCGCTGGCCGCGCAACTGGGCAGCGACGTGCCGTTCGCCCTGCACGGCGGCACGGCGCTGGGCACCGGTCGCGGTGAGGAACTGGCGACCGTGCTGGCCCGCAGCACCTTCCACTGGGTCTTCGCCTTCGCCCACGACGGGCTCTCCACGCCCGCGGTGTTCGGTGAGATCGATCGGCTGCGGTCGGACCCGCAGTGGGGCGGACCGCCGCGATTGGACGACGCCGAACCCGTGCTGGCCGCCTTGGCCTCCGGCGACCCGCATGTGCTCGCACCGCTGCTCGGCAACGACCTGCAACCCGCGGCGCTGAGCCTGCGTTCGGATCTGCGACGCACGCTGCGGGCCGGCCGCGAGGCCGGGGCGCTGGCCGGCATCGTCTCCGGGTCCGGCCCTACCTGTGCCTTCCTGTGCGCGTCGGCGCCCGACGCCGTCGACGTCGGCACCGCGCTGTCGGGGGCCGGGGTGTGCCGCACGGTGCGGGTTGCCAGCGGTCCGGTGCCCGGCGCCCGGGTGGTGCCCGAGCCCGTGCGCTGACGGACCGGCGCGAAAACCAAACCTGCGATTCGTGTGACACATGCCTCAATCGACGCAAGGGTTTGGCAGTTACTTAAGGGTTCTTTAAGATGGGCTCGGTGGAGACTGGCCAGCGGGCAAAGGGCCGGTGACCACCGAATTGAGACACAACTGCTTCCCAATTGTGTGTGCGCGCCTCTCCTGAAGAGTGCACCTGCAGGCGGAATATAGGGAAACGCGCGAGGATCCTGGAGCCGACGTCGTCGTCGATCCGGCCCCAGACACCCAGGAGGTTGCCGTGAGCCGCTTTACCGACAAGATGTACCGCAGTGCCAGGGAGAGCACGCGGGGCATGGTCACCGGCGAACCCTATGAGCCGGTGCGCCACACCTGGGCCGAGGTGCACGAGCGCGCCCGCCGGGTGGCCGGCGGCCTGGCCGCGGCCGGTATCGGGCACGGTGACTCCGTCGGTGTGCTGGCCGGTTTCCCGGTCGAGATCGCGCCCACCGCCCAGGGCGTGTGGATGCGCGGCGGCAGCCTGACCATGCTGCACCAGCCGACCCCGCGCACCGACCTCGCGGTGTGGGCCGAGGACACCATGACCGTCATCGGCATGATCGAACTCAAGGCCGTCATCGTCTCCGAACCCTTCATCGTCGCCATCCCGGTGCTCGAGGAGAAGGGCATCAAGGTCCTCAAGGTGGCCGACCTGCTGGCCGCCGACCCGATCGACCCCGTCGAGACCGGCGAGGACGACCTGGCGCTGATGCAGCTGACGTCCGGGTCCACTGGATCACCGAAGGCGGTCCAGATCACCCACCGCAACATCCACTCCAACGCCGAGGCCATGTTCATCGGCGCCGAGTACGACGTCGACAAGGACGTCATGGTCAGCTGGCTGCCCTGCTTCCACGACATGGGCATGGTCGGCTTCCTGACCATCCCGATGTACTTCGGTGCCGAGTTGGTCAAGGTCACCCCGATGGACTTCCTGCGCGACACCCTGCTCTGGGCGCGCCTGATCGACAAGTACAAGGGCACCATGACCGCCGCCCCGAACTTCGCCTACGCGCTGTTCGCCAAGCGGCTGCGCCGGCAGGCCAAGCCGGGCGAGTTCGACCTGTCCACGCTGCGCTTCGCGCTGTCGGGCGCCGAGCCCGTGGAGCCCGCCGACGTCGAGGACCTGATCGACGCCGGCAAGCCGTTCGGCCTCAAGGCCTCGGCGATCCTGCCGGCCTACGGCATGGCCGAGACCTGCCTGGCGGTGTCGTTCTCCCCGTGCAACGCCGGCCTGGTCGTCGACGAGGTCGACGCCGACCTGCTGGCCGCGCTGCGCCGCGCGGTGCCGTCGAGCAAGGGCAACACCCGCCGGCTGGCCTCGCTGGGCCCGTTGCTGCGCGACCTGGACGCACGCGTCGTCGACGAGGACGGCGCCGTGCTGCCGACCCGTGGCGTCGGCGTCATCCAGCTGCGCGGCGAGTCGGTGACCCCGGGCTACATCACCATGGCAGGCTTCCTGCCCACCCAGGATGAGAACGGTTGGTATGACACCGGCGACCTCGGCTACATCACCGAGGAGGGCAACGTCGTCGTGTGTGGTCGCGTCAAGGACGTGATCATCATGGCCGGGCGCAACATCTACCCGACCGATATCGAGCGCGCCGCCGGCCGCGTCGAGGGTGTGCGCCCCGGCTGCGCCGTCGCGGTCCGCCTGGACGCCGGGCACTCCCGCGAAACCTTCGCCGTGGCAGTGGAATCCAATGCCTACCAGGATCCCGCCGAGGTGCGTCGCATCGAGCACCAGGTCGCCCACGAGGTGGTGACCGAGGTCGACGTGCGCCCGCGCAACGTGGTCGTGCTGGGGCCGGGCACCATCCCGAAGACCCCGTCGGGCAAGCTGCGCCGCGCCAACTCGGTCGCCCTCGTCACCGGCTGACCCCTTTCGCCCAAACGAACAAAAGGGCCCAGAAGTACGAGTGCGGCCCACCATTTCGTCGGTCTCGGCGCACGGCGGTGATCCGTATCCTGGTCTGATGGAACGGTCTTCGCACGTCTTGCTCGGCTGGTTCGGCGTGCTGGGGGCCGCCATCTCCGTCGTCGCCATCCTGACGCTGGACGCGGTGCTCGGCGGCGAGTCGCACCGGCCCGGTCGTACCCTGCGGATGGCCACCATCTCCGAGTACATCTACACCCCCGGCGGGTGGGCCTTCCTCACCGGCGTGCTGGCGCTTGCTGCCGGTTCGATCCTGCTGCTGATCGGGCTGATCAGTGCCGGCCTGGTGAAACCGCTGTCGGCCGGCACGATCCTGATGTCGCTGTGGGTGGTCGGCCTGCTCGGGGTCGCGGCCTTCCCCAAGCACAACTGGGAGATCGGGCCCAGCACAAGCGGTTCCATCCACCGGGTGGCCACCCTGCTGGCGTTCCTGTCGCTACCGGCGGCGGTGCTGGCCATCGCGCGTCGGCACCGCGGCGCACGACCCGCCATCTGGCTGGCCTACGGATCCATCGCCTGGCTGTCGGTATTGTTCGGCGCCATCGCCGTCAGCTTGGTGACCGACCTTCGCTGGTACCGCATCATCCCGCTCGGCATCGTCGAACGCGGGATCGTCGCCTTCGAGGTGGCTGCGGTCATCGCGTTGGGAATCTGGTTGATACGCGGGCAGGTTGGCGCCGAGCGTGCGCAAACTCACCTTTGAGACCGGTGTGTCGGGCCGCAGACACGCACGCTCGCCGGGAAGGGGAGAAACCGGGGGAGCTACCAGGCGTGCACGGTGTTCTGCGCGGCCTCCAGACCCTGCGCCAGCAATAGCTCGGTGGCATCGGCGGCCTGCTCGCAGATCACCCCGACCTCGGGCCGCTCGACGGAGTTGAACGGCTCCAGCACGTACGCCGCGGGATCCTTGCGGCCCGGCGGGCGCCCCACCCCGATGCGCACCCGCTGAAAATTCTTGGTGCCCAATGCCGCGGCGACCGAGCGCAGACCGTTGTGCCCGCCCTCGCCGCCGCCCAGCTTCAGCCGGATGCGACCGAAGTCGATATCGAGTTCGTCGTGCAGGATCACCACATCGGCCGGGTCCACCGAATAGAAGTTGGCCAACGGCCCGACCTGTCGGCCGGATTCGTTCATGTACACGCGTGGTTTGGCCAACACGACAGCCCGGGTGCCGAGGCGACCTGTGGTCACCTCGGCACCGGACTTCTTGTGCACCTTGAAGCCTGCGCCGATCCGGTCGGCCAGGATGTCGGCCACCATGAACCCGAGATTGTGCCGGGTCGTGGCGTAACGCGGCCCGGGGTTGCCCAGGCCGACCACCAACAGCGGCTCGGCCACGGGCTGTTACTCGGAAGCTTCGGTTTCGGCTTCCGCGTCGCCCTCGCCCTCGGCGGGCTCCTCGGCCGAAGCGGCCTCGTCGGTCTCGCCGGCGCCTTCGGACTCGAGGTCCTCGGCGGTCGGGGCGGCGACAACGTTGACCACCAGGGTCTCGGCATCGACGACCAGGGTGACGCCCTTGGGCAGTTCGAGCTGACCGGCGGTGATCTGGGTGCCGACCTCGGCGCCCTCGACCGACACGGTGATCTGCTCGGGGATCGACAGCACGTCGGCCTCGACGGCGATGGTGTTGGCGTCCTGGGTGACCAGGGTGCCGGCCTCGGCCTCACCCTCGACGAGGACGGTCACGTCGACCTGGACCTTCTCGCCACGCTTGACGACCAGCAGGTCGACGTGCTGGATGGTGCGACGCACCGGGTGGATGTCCAGCGCCTTGGTCAGCGCGAGCTGCTCGGTGCCGTCGATGTCCAGGGTCAGGATCGCGTTGGTGCCCGAGTGGCGCAGCACGGCGGCGAAGTCGTGCGCGTTGAGCTCGAGGTGCTGCGGGTCGGTGCCGTGACCGTAGAGCACGGTGGGGACCTTGCCGTCGCGGCGGGCCTGGCGCGAGGCGCCCTTGCCGGTGCGCTCACGCACGGAGGCGGTCAGCTTGTTGGGGGCCGAGTTCTTGGCCATGTTGTCTCTCCTGTAGCCGGTTCACACACGGCCAGGGTCCAACGAAATGGGTTCCCGTCGATAACGGTGGCCTCCCGCTCTTGAGGAGAGCCACCCTCGCCGTGACGTCAGCAAGGGTAGCCGACGAGCACCTCAGATCCGAAATTCGGTACCGGTGAGCTGCGCGGACAGCGCCCACAGCGCCGCGGCCGTCACCGTGTTGCGGGCCAGCGGGCTGCGCGGGCTCTGCCCGGTGGCACCCCGCATCGCGAACCGCGGGCCGACGAAGCTGTCGCCGGGGATGTCGGCGGCCGCGGCGTACAGCGTCTGCCGCGCCCCGAAGTCGGCGTCGGTGGCCATCTTGTTCGCGGCCTTGAAGATCTTGTCCCCGGTCGGGTTGCCGGTGTTGCCCTGCAGATTGGTCGCCGAGTAGCCGGGGTGTGCGGCCACCGCCCGCACCGGCCACCCGGCCGCGGTCAACTGGCGCTGTAACTCGGTGGTGAACAGCAGGTTGGCCAGCTTGGACTGTCCGTAGGCCAGCCACGCCGAGTAGGGCCGCGCCCTCCAGTTCAGATCCTTCAGGCTGATGACGCCGAGCAGGTGCATCATCGACGACACCGTCACCACCCGGTCGGTGATCTTGGGCAGCAGCAGGTTCGTCAGCGCGAAGTGCCCGAGGTGGTTGGTGCCGATCTGGCTCTCGAATCCGTCGGCGGTCTGCGCGTACGGCACCGCCATGATCCCGGCATTGTTGATCAGGACGTCGACGGCGTCGGTGCCGGCGGCGAACTCCCGCACCGAGTCCAGGCTCTGCAGGTCGAGTTCGCGCACGCGCACGTCGCCGGACATCTGCGCGGCGGCGTCCTCACCCTTGGTGGTGTTGCGGCAGGCCAGTGTGACGGCAGCGCCGACGCGGGCCAGTTCGCGCGCGGTGACCAGGCCCAGGCCGCTGTTGGCGCCGGTGACGATCACCGTGCGCCCGGCGAAGGACGGCAGGTCGGAGGCGGTCCATGAGGTCATGGCTGTCACCCTAGCGGTGGCCGGGGTACCTCAGACGGCGGCGACGTCGAACCCGGAGATGATCTTCTCGATATCAGGGCCCTGCTGTGCGGCGTCGTCGGCGAAGCTCGTGACGGTGAATTGCACCAGGTACTTCTGCGCCACCGGCTCGAGCTGACCGGGAGCGGGCTTGTCGGGCATCGTGCCGGTGGCGAAGACGATCCGGTTGTAGCTCTGCATCCGCTGCCCGCTGAGCTCGTAGGTGCCCTCGATCATCGAGGACGGGAAACCCTTGAAATCCTCGCGGGAACCGTTGAGCTTCTTGAAGTTCGGGGATACCTCGGCGTCGACGTCGGCGTGCTTGAGCGCCTCGGCGACGTCGAAGTCGCCGTCGAGGGTGAACACCATCAGCATCGCCATCGGGTAGGTCTCGCCCTCGGCGATCACCCGGGTGCCCGGCGCCAGATTGGTGTTGGTGTAGTCCTGCCAGCCCTCGGGCCGCGGCACCGTCACGCGCAGATCGGTCAGCTTCTCCGGCGCCACCGGTTTCCCCTGCACGCCAACGCTTTCCAGATACGCCGACAGCGGGACGGTGGTGTCCGAGGTCGCCGTGGTCGGCCGGGTCGGGGTGGTGGCCAGCAGCGACTGGTAATCCGGTGTGGCCTCGCCGCACCCGGTCAGTACCGCCGCCGCCAGGGCGGCAACCGCGACCGCCCTTCTCACAAGATTTCGCGGACGTTCTCGATCGGCCGGGCCAGCCGGGTGCCCTTGTCGGTGACGACGAAGGGACGCTCGATCAGGATCGGATGCTGCGCGAGAGCGTCGAGCAGTTCGTCATCGGAGGCGTCGGCCAGATTCAGCTCACCGTAAAGGGATTCACGCTTGCGCACCGCGGCGCGGACCTCGATACCGGCCGCGGCGATCATGGCGGCCAGCTCGTCACGCGACGGCGGCGTCTTCAGGTACTGCACGATCTCGGGCTCGATCCCGTTCTCGCGCAACAGATCCAGCGTCTTGCGCGAGGTCGAGCACTTCGGATTGTGCAGAATGCGGGCCATTTAGGCGGATCCGTCGAACAGCCCGGTCACCGACCCGTTGTCGAACACGGCCCGGATGGTGTTGGCCAGCAGCGGCGCGATGGAGAGCACCGTCAGCGCCGGGAACCGCTTCTCCTCGCCGATCGGCAGGGTGTTGGTGACGATCACCTCGCGGGCACCGCAGTCGGCCAACCGCTGCGCGGCCGGGTCCGAGAGCACACCGTGGGTCGCGGCGATGATGACGTCCTTGGCGCCGTCCTGACGCAGCAGGTTCACCGCACCGGCGATGGTGCCGCCGGTGTCGATCATGTCGTCGGTGAGGATGCATGTCTTGCCCTTGACGTCACCCACGACGCGGTTGGACTTGACCTGGTTGGGCACCAGCGGGTCACGGGTCTTGTGGATGAAGGCCAGCGGCACGCCGCCCAGCGAATCGGCCCACTTCTCGGCGACCCGCACGCGGCCCGAGTCGGGGGAGACGACGACCTTGTCGGCGTCGGCGTAGTTCTCCGCGATATAGCCGGTGAGCAGCTTCTGGGCGCGCATGTGATCCACCGGGCCGTCGAAGAAGCCCTGGATCTGGTCGGTGTGCAGGTCGACGGTGACGATCCGGTCGGCGCCGGCGGTCTTGAGCAGATCGGCGACCAGACGCGCGGAGATCGGTTCGCGGCCGCGGTGCTTCTTGTCCTGGCGGGCATACGGGTAGAACGGCAGGATCGCGGTGATCCGCTTGGCGCTACCGCGCTTGAGCGCGTCGATCATGATCAGCTGTTCCATCAGCCACTGGTTGAGCGGGGCCGGATGGGACTGCAGTACGAAGGCGTCGCAACCGCGCACCGACTCGTCGAAGCGGACGAAGATCTCGCCATTGGCGAAGTCCCGCGCGGTCTGCGCGGTCACCGGGACGTCGAGTTCCTTGGCCACCTGATCGGCCAATTCGGGGTGGGCCCGACCGGAGAACAACATCAGGTTCTTGCGGTTGTCGGTCCAGTCGTGGCTCATCTGTTGCGCCTCCGCGGTTCTTGGGCTCAAGCCGTTCGGGGATCGATACGGAGCAATCGTACGGGCCGGTAACCCGCCTGCGTCCTCGGGTTACCAGATTGCCAACATCAGGCATCCGGTTCGGTGGCCCCGGCCTTGCGGGCGGCCTCGGCCGAGGAACTTGCTGGGCGCTTGCGCAGCACCCATCCCTCGATGGTGCGTTGGGTGTTGTCCGAGACGGCCAGCGCGCCGGGCGGCACATCGTCGCGCAGGACGGTGCCTGCGCCGGTGTAGGCGCCGTCGCCCACGGTCACCGGCGCGACGAACATGGTGTCCGAACCGGTGCGCACATGCGAGCCGATGGTGGTGCGCCGCTTGGTCTCTCCGTCGTAGTTGACGAAGACGCTGGAGGCGCCGATATTGCTGTGCTCGCCGATATCGGCGTCCCCGACATAGGTCAGATGCGGCACCTTGGTGCCTGCGCCGATGGTCGAGTTCTTGGTCTCGACGAACGCGCCGAGCTTGCCGTCGGCGCCCAGCGTGGTGCCCGGGCGCAGATAGGTGAACGGGCCGACGGTTGCGCCCACGCCGATCACCGACAGTTCGCCGTGCGTGCGGATGACGGTCGCCCCGTCGCCGACCTCCATGGCCCGCAGCGTGGTGTCCGGTCCGATGGTGCAGTTCGCGCCGATCGCGGTGGGCCCGAGCAGCTGGGTGCCCGGCGCGATGACGGTGTCCGGGCCGATCTCGACGTCGACGTCGATCCAAGTGGTCGCCGGGTCGGTCACGGTGACCCCGGCGCGCTGGTGGCGTTCGATGATGCGCCGGTTCAGTTCGGCGCCCAGCGCCGAAAGCTGCACCCGGTCGTTGACGCCGGAGACCAGTGCGGTGTCGGCGACGTGTTCGGCCTGGACCGCCAAACCCTGCTCGCGGATCAGCGCGATGGCGTCGGTGAGATACAGCTCGCCCTGGGCGTTGTCGGTGCGCAACCGGGTCAGCGCCGAGCGCAGCGCGGCCGCGTCGAAGGCGTACACCCCGGAGTTGATCTCGGCGACCGCGCGCTGCGCCTCGTCGGCGTCGGCGTGTTCGACGATCGCGGCCACCGCATGGTCGCCGTCGCGGATGATGCGGCCGTAGCCGGTCGGGTCGTCCAGCGTGGTGGTCAGGATGGTGGCACCGGCATCCCGGTGGGTGGCGGCCAGCCCGGCCAGCGTCTGTCCGTCGAGCAACGGGACGTCGGCGGTGGTGACGATGACGGTGCCGGCGAAGTCGCCGGGCAGCCCGGCGAGCCCGACGCCGACCGCATGACCGGTGCCCAGCTGTTCCTCCTGCACGACGGCGATGGCGGCGTCGTTGACCCGGGCCACCTCGGCGCTGACCTGCTCGCGACCGTGCCCGACGACCACCACGATGTGCCGGGGCGTCACGGCGTTCACCGCGTGCAGGGTGTGGGCCAGCATGCTGCGGCCAGCCAGGGGGTGCAGCACCTTCGGGATGGCCGAGCGCATCCGGGTGCCCGCGCCCGCGGCCAGGATGATCACGGCGGTTTCGGTGGTGGACACGTCTTCTTCCTCCTCCGCGACCGACCGTGTCTGTACGCGGACACACCGTCGACGCTGTCAGTTGGGGGTCGCTCGCGGCAGTTGAGCTCCGTCGCCAGGACTCGAACCTGAACTATCTGAACCAAAATCAGAGGTGCTGCCGATTACACCACGACGGATCGATCAACCCGAGACTCTAGTGCAAGCCGACTAGTCTGGACGCGTGGCAGCACCCGAGAAAGATGCGCGTGCGCCGCGCGCCCGGATGACCGGCAGTGAACGTCGTCAGCAGCTCATCGAGATCGCCAAGTCGTTGTTCGCCGAACGGGGTTTCGACGGCACCTCCATCGAGGAGATCGCGCAGCGCGCCAACGTGTCCAAACCCGTGGTGTACGAGCATTTCGGCGGCAAGGAGGGGCTCTACGCCGTCGTCGTCGACAGGGAGATGTCGGCGCTGCTGGACGGCATCACGTCCTCGCTGACCAACAACCGGTCCCGGGTCCGTGTCGAGCGGGTGGCGCTGGCCCTGCTGACCTATGTCGAGGAACACACCGACGGGTTCCGCATCCTGATCCGTGATTCGCCCGCGGCCATCACCTCGGGCACCTACGCGACGCTGCTCAACGATGCCGTGAACCAGGTGGCGTCGATCCTGGCCGGGGATTTCTCCCGCCGCGGGCTGGATCCCGATCTGGCCCCGCTGTACGCCCAGGCGCTGGTCGGCTCGGTGTCGATGACGGCCCAGTGGTGGCTCGACGTGCGGGAGCCGAAGAAGGAAGTGGTCGCCGCGCACGTCGTCAACGTGGTCTGGAACGGGCTGACCCACCTGGAGCCCGACCCGCAACTGCACGAGGAATGACTCAGGCCGCGCGGCGGGCAGCGGCGCAGCGACCGGGGGATCAGTTCGGCGCCGCGTCGCGGGCCCGCTGCTTCTTCTCGGCGGTCAGGTAGCAGCCGGTGCCGACGTAGAAGGTGGCGGCTTCCATCGAGTTCAGCGTCAGGCGGCCGCCCTCACCGTCGGTGATGGTGATGTTCTTGGCCTGCTCATCGGTGGCGTCCTCGGTGCGCTGGGCGTCGGTATAGCCGTACCGGGCGGCGATGTCGACGACGGCGTGCGCGGCCCCGGTCCCACAGCGCGGCCGAGATCGGGGCCGGCGAGGGGTAGTGCGGGCTGAAGTAGCTGCTGCCGTCGGTCGAGCCGAAGTCGCCACACACCGATTCGCCCGGTTCGCGGCGCGGCACGAACCGCGATCCCGGCACGATCCCGCTCAGCTCGGCGGTGATCTCGTCGATCATGCGGTCACGCTCGGCGATGACCTCTGCGGCATCGCGGCGCTCGAGCAGGGGTTGCAGTTCCTCGGGCACCCCGTGGCCATAGTCGCCCTCGGCGGGGCCGGTCACCGTGCCGTCGGCGCCGACGATGCCGCCCAGCACGGCCGCCTGATGGCTAGGTCGACGACGGACCGGCGCAACGGGGACAGGCCGGTGCCGCCCGAACTGAGCGCGCGCTGGATGGTCTGCAGCCGTGGGCGCAGCTCGGTCAGCCGCTGCACGGTCTTTGCGCCGCCGGCGAGGGCCGCGGAGGCGGCGGCGCCTTCCCAGGCCGCGGCCAGCGTGGTCAGCGTGTACTGCTGTTCGGTGACGGCGGCGTCGAGTCGGCCGATCTTGTCGCGGAGTCCGGTGGCGGCCTCGGAGAGCGTGGCGGGATTGCTGGCGGCGACCACCGGGATCGTCACGGCCACCCCGGCACGCCCGAACCCCCGGGCACCTCGATGAGCGAGTACCTCAGTGAGCACGCTAACACCGCACCGGCGCCCCGCTGTGCGGCAATTCCGCAGCGCCTACCATGGATGCATCATGACCGCACCGGGGCACACTCATGTCCAGAGCCCGATCGCGGGGCTCGTCGACCTGGCGCTCACCTCGCCCACCTTCGTTGACCTGATCGACCGCGCCCAGGCCCGGCCGGACACGCTCGCCGTGGTCGGTCCGGCCAGCGCACGGCTGTTCGTCGCGGCCGCGCTGGCCCGTACCGGACCGCTGCTGGCGGTTGCCGCCACCGGCCGCGAAGCCGACGATCTGACCGCCGAACTGAAGGCGGTGCTGGGCGAGGCCGTCGCGCTGTTCCCGTCGTGGGAGACGCTGCCACACGAGCGGCTCTCACCGGGGGTGGAGACGGTGGGCGCGCGGATGCTGGTGCTGCGCCGGCTGGCGCACCCCGATGACGCGCACCTCGGCCCGCCGCTGCAGGTGGTGGTCACCACCGCCCGCTCGCTGCTGCAGCCCATGGTGGCCGGCCTGGGCGTCATCGAACCGGTCTCGTTGACCGTCGGGGACGAGGCCGATTTCGACGCCACCATCGCCCGGCTGGTCGAACTCGCCTACACGCGGGTGGACATGGTGGCCAAGCGCGGTGAGTTCGCGGTCCGCGGCGGCATCCTGGATGTCTTCCCGCCGACCGCCGAACACCCTGTGCGCGTGGAGTTCTGGGGTGACGAGGTCTCCGAGATGCGGATGTTCTCGGTGGCCGACCAGCGCTCCATCGCCGAGATCGAGATCAACCGGGTGGACGCGGTGGCCTGCCGGGAGATCCTGATCACCGAGGACGTCAAGGCGCGCGCCGCGCAACTCGTCGACGCCCAGCCGCAGACCGACAACACCATCGCCGGGTCCATCGGCGACATGCTGGCCAAGCTGGCCGAGGGCATCCCGGTCGACGGCATGGAGGCGTTGCTGCCGGTGCTGCAGCCCGACGAGCTGACCCTGCTGACCGGCCACCTGCCCGAGGGCACCCCGGTGCTGGTGTGCGACCCGGAGAAGGTGCGCTCGCGCGCCGCGGATCTGATCCGCACCGGCCGGGAATTCCTGGAGGCGTCCTGGTCGGTGGCCGCCGTCGGTGGCGACGCGCCGATCGACGTCGAGGCCCTGGGCGGCTCGGGTTTCCGCGAACTCGAGGAGGTGCGCGCCGCCGCCGGGCGATGGTGGACGCTGAGCCAGCTCACCGACGAGGGCGCGATCGATCTCGACGTGCGCCCGGCGCCCAGCGCCCGCACCCAGCACGCAGTCGATGAGATCTTCGCGATGCTGCGCGCTCACGTCGCGACCGGTGGGTATGCCGTCGTTGTCACCCCGGGTACCGGCACCGCGCACCGCGTCGTCGAGCAACTCGGCGAAGCCGACACGCCCGCAACGATGTTGGAGGCCGGCGCGCAGCCGACCGCCGGTGTGGTCGGGGTGCTCAAGGGCCCGTTGCACGACGGGGTGATCATCCCCGGCGCGAACCTGGTCGTCATCACCGAGACCGATCTGACCGGCAACCGGGTCGCCGCCACCGACGGCAAACGCCTTGCCGCGAAACGTCGCAACGTCGTCGACCCGTTGGCGCTGACCGCCGGTGACCTCGTCGTGCACGATCAGCACGGCATCGGCAAGTTCGTCGAGATGACCGAACGGGTGATCGGCGGCGCGCGGCGCGAGTATCTGGTGCTGGAGTACGCCTCGGCCAAGCGCGGCGGCGGCACCGACAAGCTGTACGTGCCGATGGATTCGCTGGATCAGCTGTCCCGCTACGTCGGTGGGCAGGCCCCCACCCTGAGCCGGCTCGGCGGCAGCGATTGGACCAACACCAAGACCAAGGCGCGCAAGGCGGTTCGCGAGATCGCCGGTGAACTGGTTTCGCTGTACGCGAAGCGGCAGGCCGCACCCGGGCACGCGTTCGGTCCGGACACCCCGTGGCAGGCCGAGATGGAGGACGCCTTCGGCTTCACCGAGACCATGGACCAGATGACCGCGATCAGCGAGGTCAAGGCCGATATGGAGAAGCCGGTCCCGATGGACCGGGTGATCTGCGGTGACGTCGGCTACGGCAAGACCGAGATCGCGGTGCGCGCGGCGTTCAAGGCCGTGCAGGACGGTAAGCAGGTCGCGGTGCTGGTACCTACCACGCTGCTGGCCGATCAGCACCTGCAGACGTTCACCGCCCGGATGGCCGGATTCCCGGTCACGGTCAAGGGACTGTCCCGGTTCACCGACGGGAGCGAATCCAAGGCCGTCCTCGACGGAATGGTCGACGGCTCGGTCGATGTCGTGATCGGCACGCACCGGCTGCTGCAGACCGCGGTGCGCTGGAAGGATCTGGGCCTGGTCATCGTCGACGAGGAACAGCGCTTCGGTGTGGAGCACAAGGAACACATCAAGAGCCTGCGCACGCACGTCGATGTGCTGACCATGAGCGCCACCCCGATCCCGCGCACCCTGGAGATGAGCCTGGCCGGCATCCGCGAGATGTCGACCATCCTTACCCCGCCCGAGGAACGCTTCCCGGTGCTGACCTACGTCGGCCCGCATGACGACAAGCAGGTCGCCGCCGCGCTGCGCCGCGAGTTGCTGCGCGACGGGCAGGCCTTCTACATCCACAACCGGGTCAAGTCGATCGACCAGGCCGCCGCGCGGGTGCAGGCGATGGTGCCCGAGGCGCGCGTGGTGGTCGCGCACGGTCAGATGGCCGAGGAGACCCTGGAGAAGACCGTCGAGGGTTTCTGGAACCGCGATTTCGACATCCTGGTGTGCACCACCATCGTCGAGACCGGCCTGGACATCTCCAATGCCAACACCCTGATCGTGGAACGTGCCGACACGTTCGGCCTGTCCCAGTTGCACCAGCTGCGCGGCCGGGTCGGGCGTAGCCGCGAGCGCGGCTACGCGTATTTCCTGTATCCGCCAGAGGTTCCGCTCACCGAGACCGCACACGACCGGTTGGCCACCATCGCGCAGAACAACGATCTGGGTGCCGGCATGGCGGTGGCGATGAAGGATCTGGAGATCCGCGGCGCGGGCAATGTGCTCGGTGTCGAGCAGTCCGGCCACGTCGCCGGTGTCGGCTTCGACCTGTACGTGCGCCTGGTCGGGGAGGCCGTCGAGGCCTACCGGGCGGCGGTGGACGGCAAAACCGTCGTGGCGTCCGAGGAACCGAAGGATGTGCGCATCGACCTGCCGGTGGACGCGCACCTTCCCCCGGACTACATCGGCAGCGACCGGCTGCGGCTGGAGGCCTACCGGCGACTGGCCGCGGCCGGCGACAACGCCGGGGTGGCCCGCGTCATCGACGAACTCGTCGACCGCTACGGCCCGCTGCCCGAGGCCGCGCAGCGCCTCGTCGCGGTGGCCCGGCTGCGGCTGCTGTGCCGGGAGTACGGCGTCACCGAGGTGTCCACCATCTCCGACAGCACCTTGAAGGTGTCGCCGTTGACCCTGTTGGATTCCGGGCAGCTGCGGCTCAAGCGGATCTATCCCGGTGCCACGTACCGGGCGACCACCTCGACGGTGCAGATCCCGATCCCGCGGTCCGGCAGCGGTGTCGGGGCGCCGCGGATCCGCGATCTGGAACTGCTGCAGGCGGTGGCGGGACTGCTGCTCGCGCTGGACGGCCGGCCCGCCGACGAGGTGGACATCACCGGCGCTGCCGCGGCGTCCGGGGACCCGACATGACCGTCGTGCTGGTGGATCCGCGCCGGCCGTCGCTGGTCCCGGTGGAGGCCGTCGCGCTGCTGGCCGGTGATGTGCAGTACACCGAGGAGATGCCGATCAAGGTGCCCTGGTCGCTGCCGTCGGCCCGGCCGGTGCTGGCCGACGGCTCCGAACCCGCGCCGGTGCTGTTGTCCTCGGACCCCGATCATCCCGAGGTGCGGGCGCGTCTGGCGGCCGGTGCCACGCTGATCGCGGCACCGAGCCCGCAGGTCGGTGAGCGTCTGGTCGACGCCGTCGCGGTGATGGACAGGTTGCGCACCGACGGGCCGTGGGAGACCGAGCAGACCCACGACTCGCTGCGGCGCTATCTGCTCGAGGAGACCTACGAACTGTTCGACGCGGTGCGCAGCGGTGACGCCGACGAGTTGCGCACCGAGCTCGGAGATGTGTTGCTGCAGGTGCTGTTTCACGCCCGCATCGCGCAGGACGCGCCGGCGCATCCGTTCGATATCGACGATGTCGCCGACGCGCTGGTGCGCAAGCTCGGCAACCGAGCCTCCGGTGTGCTCGCCGGTGATTCGGTGTCCCTGGAGGAGCAGTTGGCGCACTGGGAGGAGCGCAAGCGGGCCGAGAAGACACGGGAGTCCTGTATGGATGACGTGCCGACCGGCCAGCCCGCGCTGGCCCTGACCCAGAAGGTGCTCGAACGCGCTGCCGGTGCGGGATTGCCCGACGAGTTGATCCCGGATGCGCTGCAGCAGGTGCGGATCAGCGCCGACTCCGATGCCGAGAACACCTTGCGCACCGCGACATTGGAGTTCATGGACACTGTGCGCGCCGCCGAACGGGCGGTCAAGGCGGCCCGTGGGGCCGACCCGATCGGCGACGCCCCGCCCGAACCCATCGACGCCGAACAGTGGCGGGCGCACTGGCCGGCCTGACCGCTGCGCCGAAACACGCGTACCGGGGGTTATTCTCGCGCCAAGCACCCCGGGTACGCGAGTTTCGCCGGGAAGATCAGGACAGCAAAACCTGCCCCAACCAGTCGCCCTCGGCCACGCCGGGCAGCATCGCGAACGTTGCGGACCCGACCGTGGTGATCCACTGATTCATCGCGTCCGCCTCGGCCAACCGCCGCTGCACCGGGACGAACTGCCGCGCCGGGTCGGCCGCATACGTCGCGAACACCAGACCGCTGTCGGTGGTCACCCCGGCCGGCGGCGGGTCGTCGTAATTGTACGGCCTGCGCAGGAACCGCTCGTCATCGTTGCGGTGATGGGCAAGGGCGATATGCGAATTCGGTGGGATCACCGGGATTCCGTTGACCTGTGCGCTCAGATCGGGGGCATCGTGCTCGCGGGTGCCGGTCAGCGGTGCGCCGCTGTCCAGGCGGCGGCCCACCGACAGTTCCTTGCTGGTCCGGTCCAGCTCGTCCCAGGTGTCCAGCTCGGCCCGGATGCGGCGCAGCGTCAGGATCGTGCCACCGGCGAACCATGGCTGCCCTGCACCGTCATCCCAGACGTAGCGGTCGAACTCGGCCGGGGTGCGCAGATTCGCGGTGCCGTCGACCTGACCCATCACATTGCGCATGGTCGACCCCGACGCGTCGGCGCCGTGCGCATTGCGGAATCCGCGCTGACGCCATCGTTGCGCGGTCATCGTCCGGACGTTCTTGAGCAGAACCCGACTGGCATGCGCGACGACCATCGGGTCGTCGGCGCAGATCTGCAGCAGCACATCACCGCCGCCGAAGCGCGGATCGAGCCGGTCGGTGCGAAACGCCGGGAGCTCGACCGCGGTAGCTGGGCGCTTGTGGCCCAGGCCGATCCGGTCGAACACCGCCGGCCCGAGGCCGACGCCGACGGTCAGCCGAGCCGGGCGCAGTGCCAATTCCGGTTCGGTGTCGGCCAGCGCGGGCCGGCCCTGGGTGAGCCGGGCGGCGTCGGCGGACCACAGCTTCAACAGGGCGGTCAGCGCCTCGCGTGGGCTGCGTCCCGGTTCCGGGCGCAGATCCAGCGCGACGAACAGCGCATGCGCCTGGGCCGGGGTGGCGATACCGCCTTGGTGTGCACCGTGAAACGGTTCGATCGCGCCGCCGAAACCCTGGACGGTCGCCGATTGCGCGGCGCCGCACTGGGTCAAGGCGGCGCCGGCGGCCAGCGCGGCGGCGCCCCCGGTCAGGAGGCGCCGCCGGTTCACGTCAACCATGGCTGCCGTGGCCGCTGTGGTCGGGCCGGTATTCCTCGTTGGCGCCCGGGAAGTCACGCACCTGCGCCGTGACCGGCAGCGTGGAACCGTCCTCGAACAGCAACGTGACGCTGACGTCGGTGCCCGGTGACAGCGGGCCGGTGAGATCCATCAGCATCACGTGATCGGCGCCGGGGGCCAACTCGTGGCTGCCGCCGCCGGGGATGACCAGGCCACCGTCCTTGGGGCGCATCGTCTTGCTGCCGGCATCGCCGACCACCTCGTGCAGTTCGACGATGTCGGCCGCCGGCGAGGTACCCGAGGTGATCCGCGCATCGGCCCCGTCGTTGGACAGGGTGCCGAACATGGCGGCCATCCCGTCGTCGGTGGCGGCGGCCCACTGTTCGTGGATGGTCACCCGCTCGGCCATCGTACGTTCGTCGGCCGCGGGGGAGCCGCAGGACGAAACCAGCATGGCGACAACGAGTATCAGGATCTTACGCATCGGTGCGCTCCTTACGTAGTTTGGCCGATCCGATCGCGAGATCCACGATCATGAATGCCGCCAATGAGATGCCCAGCAGCGGCAGGTACCAGCCCACCGCCACCGCGGAGACCGTCAGCGGGCCGATTGCCCACGCCGGCAACCTCTTCCACCCGCCGCGCAGCGGCGGCCTGCCGAGTGCCCATCGCGATCCGCGGGTGGGGCGGCGCTGCCACCACATCCGGTAGCCGCCGATGATCACCGCGACCAGAGCCACGGCCACACCGAGCAGCAGCAGCTGATTCAACAGGCCGAAGAGCAGGCCCATGTGCCCGCGGATACCCCAGTCGGCCAGCATCGCGACCGGCGAATAGTCACGCCAGTAGTCGATCTCGCCGGTGACGGCGGTGGTGGCCGGGTCGACCGATGCGACGTCGGTGGTCATCCGGAAGGGCTTCTCGATCTCGGCGACCCGCACGCCCTGGTTGGCATCGACCGGTAGGACCATCTCGACGGGCAGCTCGACGCCGGCCTCGTCGGCGGCCCGCAGCACCGCCTCGTAGTCGATCGCGGTGGGGCCCGTGGGTACCGCCGGTGCACCGTGCTCCCCGTGCTCGTCATGGCCGTCGTGACCGGCCCCGGCGTGGCCCAACGAGGTGTCCAGCACCGGCCGGTTCCAGTCCATGGCGGCGCGCAGATCGGAGACATGTGCGCCGGCGTAGGTCGACCAGGTGATGCCGGTGGCGGACAGGAACAGCAGCCCGGCCAGCAGCCAGACCCCGGTGGCGCCGTGCCAGTTCCTGGTGCGGGCTCGGCCCTCGGCGCTGCGGTCGACCCGCCACACCCGGCCCGCCCGGCCCCGGCGTCGTTCGGCGGCGGCCTTGGTCAGCCAGAGCGCCAGCCCGCCGAGGGCCACCACCCACAGCCAGGAGGCGGCCAGTTCGCTGTAGATGCGACCGGGCTCACCGAGGTGCAGGTGCCGGTGGAAACCGTCGAGCCAGGTGCTGACCGGCAGGTAGCCCAGCCAGGTGACCTCGTCGCCGAGCACGCGTCCGGTGTAGGGATCGACGAACACCGCCCGCAGCAGTTCCTCGTCGAGGGTGGGGTCGGCGAACTCCACCCGGGTCGAGTCGCCGGCGCCGGCGGGTGGTCGCATGCCGGTCATGGTCAGCGTGGGGAAGGCGTGCTGTGCGGCCGCCACCTGCTCGGCCAGTCCGAGCGCCTGCCCGGCCGGTGTGACGGTCAGGATGTCGTCGTAGACGACGCGCTCGATGGTCGGGGCCATGGCGTAGAGGCCGCCGGTGATCGCGGCGACGAGGATGAACGGCGCCACCAGGATCCCGGCGTAGAAGTGCAGGCGTAACACGAACGGTCGCCAACTTCGTTGCGGTGGTGCGGGTGTGGATATCGGTTTTTCGACGGTGTCGTCGGGCAGGGTCATGAAAGCGCTTTCGGCTCAGATGGATGGGTGGGTGCAAACGCACACAGCACCGTGACCGGACCGGTCACGGTGAACAGGGACGTCAGAGGACGGCGACCGTCAAGCGGTCGCGCCACCACCCATCGGAGGGGCTCGCATACCCAGCCCCGGAGCCAGCAGAACAGACTGTGCGACAACGTTGTTGGTGCGCCGACGGACCCGCGGCGGGGCGGGCGGCGGGTTCAGGGCGGCGAACAATCGCAGCCAGCACAGCACCGAGGCACACACCCGGTACAGATGCTCGACCGCGGCGATGGCGATGCCGAGCACCACCGCGGCGGCGGCGTGCGCGAACAGCATCGCCGGTGTCAGGCCCAGATCGCCGTGATGGCCGCCGACGACGGTCAGCACCAGGTGGCTGAGCAGTTGGGCGGCGCTCAGGGCCAGTGCCAGCACCAGCGCCTGGGCGTGCCGATTGGCCAGGGTCACGCCGGCGGCGGCCGCACCCGAGGTCGCGCAGACCAGCAGTGCGGCGACCAGGGCGGCGCCGTGCGGGACGGTCCCGTCGGCGGCGGCGTGCGCACCGACCGTGGTGACCGCGGCGCAGGTGCCGACGAGCGCGGCGCGCAGGCCGTGCGCGCGGGCGGTCGGCGTGGTCACGAGCCGGACTCTACTACGCAACCTAGTAGGTCATGCCACGAGTTCGTCGCCGAGGAACCGGTCCGCGCCGGTCACACCGGGCAGCACGAAGAAGAAACCACCGCCCACCGGCATGATGTACTCCTCCAGCGGTTCGCCCCTGAGACGCTCCTGCACCGCCAGGAAGCCCTTCTGCAGGCTGCGCTGGTAGGCGACGAAGGCCAGGCCCTGATCCAGCCGCCCGGCACCGTCGAATCCGCGCGAATAGTTGAATCCGCGCCGCAGGATCAGGTTCTCCTCGGTTTCCGGGGTGCGCGGATTGGCAAGCCTGATGTGGGCGTTGAGCTTGATCCGCAGGCCGTCGGGGTCCGCGGCGTAGTCCGGGTCGTCGAACTCGCCGGACATGCCCAGCGGAGCGCCGCTGACCTTGGAACGCCCGATCAGCGCCTCCTGCTCGACGAGCTGGGTGCGATCCCAGAACTCGACGAAGTTCCGGATGATCCGCACGGCCTGATAGGTGCCGCCGGCGGCCCATGCCGGTTCACCGTCCTCGGGCCCCACCCAGACGTGCCGGTCCATCACTTCGGCATCGGTGACGTCGAGGTTGGCCGTGCCGTCCTTGAAGCCCAGCAGGTTGCGTGGGGTGGCGGCCTCCTTGTTGTCCGGCGTGGATGCCTTGCCCGCCCCGATCCCGCGGGCATATCCATCGATCATCCAGCGCAGCACCAGATCGCTACGGGTGCGCCGCATCAGCTGTCGCAGCGCGAACTGCATGGTGTCGCTGTGTCCGGACTCCAGAATGATCGAGAGGTCACCGTGCGAGAGCTTGGGATCGAGCCGGTCGTTGGCCAGAAACGGCATGGTGACCAGCTCGCGGGGTTTGCGGTCGGCCAGCCCGAACCGGCCGTCGAACAGTGACGCGCCGACCCCGACCACGATCGACAGATTGTCGGCGGGCGGCTGCTCGCCGAGGATGCCCGAATCCACCGGCGGATAGGCGGGATCGCGCTGCTCGGGCGGGCGGCCGGCCATCAGGCCGCGGATCTCGTCGGTGAGTTCGCGCAGCGTCGAGGTCAACTCCGCCCGGTTCTTGGCGTGCACGTTGAACGACGCCACCAATCCCTGCTCGGGGATCGGCAGGGCGGTGATACCCGTCTGGTGGGCGCCCTCGAACTCGACGAACCGTTCGGCCGGCCGGTCGGCCCGGGGCTCGGGACCGCACCCTGTCAGTGCCCCGGCGCCGACGCCCAGCGCACCGGCTCCGAGCGCGCCGGTGACGAAACCGCGACGCGAGATACCCCGGCTCACTGCAGTTTGAGCACTCCCGACACCTGCGACAGGTTCTCCGACAGGCCGGCGAGTTCGGATTTGAGGGTGTCGATCACCTCGGGGGTCACCGTGACCTCCGGGCAGCGCGCCGACGGATAGGGGTCGTTCTCGGTGCAGAACAGCACCCAGCCGTCACCGCGGCGCAGCGGGGCCAGGGTGTCGAACACCGAGTTGATCCCGGCCTCGATCTTGCCCAGCAGCGCCGGGTCGGCCTCCACCAGTGCGGGGTTCAGCTTGCCGATGGCGTCGCGGGCACCCTGGACGTTGGCGTCGAAATCCCACAGGTCGGTCTTGGCGTAGCGGTCCTCTTCGCCGGTGATCTTGCCCTCGGAGACCTCCTCGATCAGTTCGGCCGCCCCGGTGGACACGTCCACGGGTTCGACCTCGACGGAGGGGAACTGTGCCTTGAGTTCGGCGATATCGGCGTCGAGCTGGTCGGCGAACGGTGCGCCGCCTTCGGTGGTGTTCTTCTCGAACAGCAGGTACTCCAGGCGATGCCAGCCGGTGAACTCGGGATCGTCGACACCCGCGAAGTCGTCGACGCGGGCGTCGATCTTGCCGTCGATCTCCTCGACCAGGCCGGCGATCGGTTCGATGCGCTCCCACGGGGCGCGCGACGGGGCGTAGGCGTCCTGGGCGGCCTGCAGGTTCCCGGCCCGCACCGCGTCGGTGAAGACCTTGACCGCGCCGACGAGCTCGTCGATCTGGGCGGTGGCGTAGGCCTTGTATTCGGTCGCCGCCTTCTCGGTCAGCGGATTCGGTGCCGCGGCCGCTGCGCTGGTGGTCGACGCGCCCGAGGACGCGCTGCCGGTCGACGTGTCGCTGTCGGTGTTCGAATCACCGCCCGAACACCCGCTGAGAGCGAGGGCCAGTGCCACTACCGGGATCTGCCAGGCGAAATGCCGTCTCATCCGACCTCCTAGGGGACTTCGAGCACAGTACATGTTCGAGCAGCGTTGGATAGGCATACCTGAGTGAACTGAAGCGATCGACATTGCGGGTCCTACCCACCGTTACTCTTGATCGGGGGTGTCAAGACCTCCAGTTGCCTTGAGGGAGTGCCTTGTCGGACGTACGGAGTGGGGCTGGGAGTGTGTCGCCCCCGGCGCCGACCGTCGCCCCTGTGCCGCCGGCCCCCGCACGTGGACTGGCCGGTATGTGGCGGGTCCGCTGGGTGCGCGTCGCCCTCGTGGTGACCGCGGCGCTGTTGCTGCTGGCGTCCAGTTGTTCGTGGCGCAGCGGTGACCCGATTCCCGACGGCGTCCCGCCGCCGCGCGGTGCGCCGGTGCCGCCCATCGACACCAACGCCCCCGGCCGCCCCGCCGACCAGCTGCGCGAATGGGCCGCCGACCTGGCTCCCGCGGTGGGGATCCCGGCGCAGGCGCTGGAGGCCTACGCCTACGCCGCGCGGGTGGCCGAGGTGGTCAATCCGAAGTGCAACCTGGCCTGGACGACGCTGGCCGGTATCGGCATGGTCGAAAGCCATCACGGCACGTATCAGAACGCCACCATCGCGCCCAACGGTGATGTGCGCCCGCCCATTCGGGGTGTCCAACTGGACGGCACCGCGGGCAACATGCAGATCCTGGACACCGATCAGGGACGCCTCGACGGCGACCCCAACCTGGACCGGGCCATGGGGCCCATGCAGTTCATCCCCGAAACCTGGCGGTTGTACGGCGTCGATGCCAACAACGACGGCATCATCAGCCCGGACAACTTTGACGATGCCGCACTGTCGGCGGCCGGCTACCTGTGCTGGCGGGGTAAGGACCTGTCCACCCCGCGTGGCTGGATGGAGGCGTTGCGTGCCTACAACCTGTCCAATCAGTACGCGCGCAGTGTCCGTGACTGGGCCACCGCCTACGCCGACGGGCGGGCGACCTAGAGCACGCCAGGTGCAGGCGCAACCTCTAGGCTCATACCCGAACGCAGCCATCCCAGATTTGCAGGAGGAACCCGTGCCCATCATCGAACAGGTCGGAGCCCGCGAGATCCTCGATTCTCGTGGCAACCCGACCGTCGAGGTCGAGGTGGCCCTGATCGACGGAACCGTTGCCCGCGCCGCCGTGCCCTCGGGCGCCTCCACCGGTGAACACGAGGCCGTCGAGCTGCGTGACGGCGGCTCCCGCTACCTCGGCAAGGGCGTCGAGAAGGCCGTCGAGGCCGTCCTCGACGAGATCGCCCCCGCGGTCATCGGTCTGTCCGCCGACGACCAACGACTCGTCGACCAGGCATTGCTGGACCTCGACGGCACGCCGGACAAGTCGCGGCTGGGCGCCAACGCCATCCTGGGCCTGTCGCTGGCGGTGGCCCGCGCCGCCGCCGACTCGGCCGGCCTGCCGCTGTTCCGCTACGTCGGCGGCCCGAACGCCCACATCCTGCCCGTGCCGATGATGAACATCATCAACGGCGGTGCGCACGCCGACACCGGGGTGGACGTCCAGGAATTCATGATCGCCCCGATCGGCGCCCCGACCTTCAAGGAGTCGCTGCGCTGGGGTGCCGAGGTGTACCACTCGCTGAAGTCGGTGCTCAAGAAGCAGGGCCTGTCCACCGGTCTGGGTGACGAGGGCGGATTTGCCCCGGACCTGCCGGGAACCAAGGCCGCGCTGGATCTGATCGGCACCGCCATCGAGGGCGCCGGCCTCAAGCTCGGCACCGACGTGGCGCTGGCGCTGGATGTCGCCGCGACCGAGTTCTATACGCAGGGTTCGGGTTACGCCTTCGAGAAGGAGACCCGTACCGCCGAGCAGATGGCCGAGTTCTACGCCGCTCTGCTCGACGCGTACCCGCTGGTATCGATCGAGGACCCGCTGTCCGAGGACGACTGGGACGGCTGGGTGGCGCTGACCGCGGCCATCGGTGACCGGGTGCAGCTGGTCGGCGACGACCTGTTCGTCACCAATCCCGAGCGCCTGGAAGAGGGCATCGAGAAGGGTGCGGCGAACGCCCTGCTGGTCAAGGTCAACCAGATCGGCACGCTTACCGAGACGCTGGACGCCGTCGCGCTGGCGCACAACAGCGGCTACCGCACCATGATGAGCCACCGCTCCGGGGAGACCGAGGACACCACCATCGCCGATCTGGCGGTGGCGGTGGGCAGCGGTCAGATCAAGACCGGTGCGCCGGCCCGCAGCGAGCGGGTGGCCAAGTACAACCAGCTGCTGCGTATCGAGGAGGCCCTCGGCGACGCCGCCCGCTACGCCGGCGACCTCGCCTTCCCGCGGTTCGCGCCTGCGAGCCAGTAGTAGCGGCTCATGCCCGACGCGAAACGGCCCGATCCGCAGCGGAAGTCGAGCCGCGGCCCTGCCCCCAGGCCGGGCAAGGCTGGCGGATCGGGCCGTCCGCGTGGATCATCGGCCGCGCGTCGGGAACCGAAGGCGATCGAGAGCCGGGAGGCCAGGGCGGCCCGCGAGGCCGAGCGGCTCCGTGACGAGGCGTCCGGTGCAGGACCGGACACCGTCGCCGAGGCCATCCGCCGGTCGGTCACCGAGACCGCCGACGCGCAAACGGATCAGCGTTTCGGGTCCGCGGCCCGGCGGGCGGCCATCCTGGCGGCGGTGGTGTGCGTGCTGACGCTGACCATCGCCGGACCGGTGCGCACCTACTTCGCCCAGCGCACCGAGATGAATCAGCTCAAAATGGTTGAGGCACAATTGCGTTCACAGATCGCGGATCTAGAGCAGCAGAAGATCAAGCTCGCCGACCCGGTGTACATCGCGGCGCAGGCGCGCGAGCGGCTGGGCTTCGTGATGCCCGGTGACATTCCCTATCAGGTGCAGCTGCCCCCGTCGGCCGTCGTGCAACCGGACGCCGGAGGCGACGCGCCCACCGCGGTGTCGACCGATCCCTGGTACACGTCGCTGTGGCACACCATTGCCGATGCACCGCACGGGATCACGCCGGCGCCGCCGAGCACCGGTGCACCCGTCGTCCCGCCCGGACCAGACCCCCGGCCCGCCGGTGGTTGACCAGGCGGACCTGGACGCCGTCGCGCGCCAGCTCGGGCGTGCGCCGCGCGGCGTCCTGGAGATCGCGTACCGGTGCCCCAATGGTGAACCGGCCGTGGTGAAGACGGCACCCCGGCTTCCCGACGGGACTCCGTTCCCGACGCTGTACTACCTGACGCACCCGGCGCTGACCGCCGCCGCGAGCCGGTTGGAGTCCTCGGGTCTGATGCGGGAGATGACCGAGCGGCTGGCCGAGGACGAGGAACTGGCAGCGGCCTACCGGCGGGCGCACGAGGCGTATCTGGCCGAGCGTGATGCCATCGAATCGCTGGGCACCGACTTCACCGGCGGCGGCATGCCGGATCGGGTCAAATGTCTGCATGTGGTGATGGCGCATTCGCTGGCCAAGGGGCCGGGGGTCAACCCGTTCGGCGATGAGGCGCTGGCCATCCTGGCCGGTGAGCCGGCGATGGCAGGCATCTTGGACAGTGAGGTGTGGACGTGAGGGTCGGCGCGGTCGACTGCGGTACCAATTCCATCCGTCTGCTCATCAGCGAAGCCGGTGCCGATGTGCACCGCGAGATGCGCATCGTGCGACTCGGCCAGGGTGTCGACGCCACCGGCGAGTTCGCCCCGGAAGCATTGGCGCGCACCGAAGCCGCGCTGGCCGACTACGTCGCGTTGATGCGGGAGCACGGCGTGCGGCGGGTGCGCATGGTGGCCACGTCGGCGGCGCGGGATGCGGGCAACCGCGACGAGTTCTTCGCGATGACCGCTCGCCTGCTCGGCGCGGTGCAACCCGGTGCCGTCGCCGAGGTGATCACCGGTACCGAGGAGGCCGAGCTGTCCTTCCACGGGGCTGTCGGTGAACTGGATTCCGCCGGAGCCCCTTTCGTCGTGGTCGATCTCGGCGGCGGATCCACCGAGCTGGTGCTGGGGGCCGAGGACGGAGTCAGTGCCTCCTTCTCGGCGAACATCGGGTGCGTGCGCATCAAGGAACGCTGCCTGCACTCGGATCCGCCGATCGCCGACGAGATCGAGGCCGCCCGCGCGGTGGTGCGTGAGGCCCTGGCCGAGGCGCTGCGGGCGGTGCCGGTGGCGGGCGCGCGCACCTGGGTGGGTGTGGCGGGCACGTTCACGACGCTGGCCGCGCTGGCTCACCGGTTGCCGGTCTATGACCCCAATGCAATTCACCTGTCGCGCACGCCGTTCGGCGAGCTGTTGCCGGTCTGCGCCGGACTGCTGACGATGACGTCACAGCAGCGGCTGGCGCTGGGCCCGATGCACGAGGGCCGCGCCGATGTCATCGCCGGTGGTGCGATCGTCGTGGAGGAACTGGCCCGGGTGATGGCGGAGCGGGCCGGGATCGACGAACTCGTCGTCAGCGAGCACGACATCCTGGACGGAATTGCCCAATCCATCGCTTAGCGTGGTACCGATCGAGTCATGAGGAGGCAGTGGCGTGAGCACGTGGAATTCCGGCGGGGGACCACCGCCGATCGTCCCGCGTCCACCGTCGCGCAGCGGACCCAATATCGGCCTGATCGTCGGTGCCGCCGTGGGTGTGGTGGCCATCGGTGCCGGTGTCGCCTACCTGGTGCTGCGCCCGTCCTCACCGGATGCGCCTGCCGCGCAGGAGAGTTCGGTGGCCGAGACGTCGGCCGAGGTCACCCCCGAGCAGGCCGATGATGCCAACAGTCGGTTGATGGCGGCGCTGCCCAAGGGCTATCCGGACGGGGCCTGTGAGCCGGTCGCTCGGTTGGAAGGCGCCCTGGCCACCATCGCCTGCACCGTGAACAGGGATCCCGGCGGTCCGATGTCGGCGACCTACTCGCTGCTGCTGGACACCCCGGCACTGGATGCGGCGATCGCCGACCTGGGGTCGACGTCGACGGTCGTGGACTGCCCGGGCCGTATCCAGTCGCCGGGTCCGTGGCGGCACAACGCCTCACTGCACGAGGTCAGCGGCACGCTGGTGTGCGGTATCCAGAACGACAATCCGATGCTGGCCTGGACCAATATCGACGACCAGATGTTCGCGGTGGTGCAGGGCAGGCCGGCGGGCCCGACCCTGGACAACCTGTACGCCTGGTGGAGCACGCACTCCTGAACCAACCCGAACGTGAAACGGCGCCCCGGTCCGGTCGGACCGGGGCGCCGTTTTTTCGGGCCTGGTGTCAGGCGGGCGGCGCCATCACCGGGGTGGTGACGGGGGCCGCGCCGGCGGGCAGCGGGGTGCCCTGGCTGCCGCCGTCGATCCGGGCCTCGTCGCCCGGCAGGGTGCCCTCCGCGGCGGCCGGGGCGGGGCCTTCCGGTACGGGCACGGTGCCCTCGGGGGCCATGGCAGGCGCGGGGGCCGCACCGGGTGCCGGAACCTCCTGCACGCCGGCCGGCGTCATGCCGGGCTGACCCTCGGGCAGCGGGGTGCCCTGGCTGCCGGCCGGGACCGCGGCCGGGGCGGGGGCGCCGGGAGCGTCCGCCGGCAGCGGCGTGCCCTGGCTACCCGCCGGTGCCATGGCGGGCGCCGGAGTGGCTGCGGTCGTGGGCGCACCCGGTGCCGGGGTCTCGGTGGTCGAGGTCGAGGCCTCACCCGCCTCCGGGGTCTCGGTCGACTCGGCGGCCGCGGCGGGTGCCTGGTAGGTGCGGGTGCCGGTGCCCCAGCCGGTGCCCGTGCCGGCGGCCGGCGGCGGGGTCACCCACACGATCAGATCGGCGGCGTTGGTGGCGTAGACGACGCTGTCCGGCGCCTCGCCGGTGACGTCGAAGTACACCTTGCCGGTGGTCTTCTGTCCCTGCGCCAGCGTGGACGGGTTGACCCCCTGCGGGGTGGCGACGCCCCACAGCGCCCGGTAGGTCTGCCCGTTGCGGGCGCGCGCGTTCAAGTTCGACACGATCGGCGTGGCGCTGCCCTGCAGTGCCTCATCGGTCGCGGTGGCCTCCCACAAGGTGCCGTGCACCTGCGCGGGGATGGTGTCGGTGCTGACCTTCAGGCCGGTGACGGTCCAACCCTGCACGACGTTGCCGTCGTGCAGCTTGGCCTGGCTGCCCAGCTGGGTGGTGGTGACGGCGTTGTGATCGTCGGCAATGGCGGCCGGCGCGCTGAACGCGGTGATCGCCCCTGCCGCGGCAACGGCAGCAGCCGCAAACGCGGCGGCAATGCTCGTATTCTTCACGGTGTTTCACTCCTGAGTCGTCCGATTGACGGCGTCCCCCCGATGGGGTGCACACTTGTGCGAAGTTAGCAGGTGGCGTGGGGTGATGGAACCGCCGATCGCCCTTTCGCGAGCGCGACGATGCAGCGGCAAGCGCGGTCGCAAACTCGCGGCACCGGCCAGCAGCAAACCATTCATCTGTATTGGGGCGGTTTGCTACAAAGGTCAGCACATTGTTCGTTGGCCGACGCGCTAACTTGCCGGTATTTGCTCAAGATCACTCGCGGCTGGTCGGCCGGGCTCGCTCACCGAGCTGCAGATCAGGCGGTGTCCTCGCGCGCGCCCAGTCGCAGATGCTCGATGTGGAACACGGCCTCGTCCAGCAGTTGGGCGACATGGGAGTCGTAGAGCCGGTAGATGATGTTGCGGCCGGCGCGGTCGCCGGCGACCAGTCCGAGGGCGCGCAGCAGCCGCAGCTGGTTGGACACTGCGGGTTGCTCCATGCCGACGGCGGCCGAGAGGTCGGTGACGGTGCACGGCGACTGCCGCAATCGGGTCAGGATCAGCAGGCGGTTCGGCGAGGCAAGGGCCTGCAGCGTCTCGGCGACCTTCACCGCCGAGGCGGCGTCGAGCGTCGCCGCGGGCGGGGTGCGCCCCTCGACTCCGTGTCCCATACCGCTATTCAACCACGGCCTGATCTGGATCTTTAGACATGTAAAATTCTACATGTTTATATGTGTTGGTGATGATCGGGGTGAGGGAACGAACGCTGCGCAGCCGGACGGTCGCGCGACGGTCGGTGTGGTCGTTGAGTTCGGTGCGGTGGGCGGCGCTCGCGCTGGGTCTGTTCGCGCTCGGCCTGGCGTGCCAGCTCGCCGGTGCGCCTGAGATCATCTGGTGGACAATATATCTCGCCTGCTACGTCGCCGGTGGGTGGCAGCCGGCGCGCGACGGGCTGGCCGAGCTGGCGCAACGTCGCCTCGATGTCGATCTGCTCATGGTGCTGGCGGCCATCGGTGCCGCGGCCATCGGTCAGGTCTTCGACGGCGCCCTGCTGATCCTGATCTTCGCCACCTCCGGTGCGCTGGAGGATGTCGCCACCCGGCGCACCGAGGACTCCGTGCGGGCCCTGCTGGATCTGGCGCCGCAGCGTGCCGTGCGGATCGAGGGTGGCACCGAGCGCGAGATCGACGCGGCCGAACTGCGGGTGGGCGACCTCATCGTGGTCCGCCCGGGGGAGCGGATCGCCGCCGATGCGACCGTCGTCGACGGCGCCTCCGATGTCGATCAATCCACCATCACCGGGGAACCGCTGCCGGTGTCGGTGCATACCGGTGACGAGGTCTTCGCGGGCACGCTCAACGGTGCCGGTGCCCTGCAGGCCAGGGTGATCCGCGATCCCGCCGACAGTGTGGTCGCACGCATCGTCGCGATGGTCGAGCAGGCGTCCGCGACCAAGGCCCGCACCCAGCTGTTCATCGAGAAGATCGAGCAGCGCTATTCGGTCGGGATGGTGTGCGCGACGTTGGCGTTGTTCATCGTGCCGCTGTTGTTCGGTGAGGATCTGCGCAGTGCGCTGTTGCGCGCCATGACGTTGATGATCGTCGCCTCGCCGTGCGCGGTCGTGCTGGCCACCATGCCGCCGCTGCTGTCGGCCATCGCCACCGCCGGACGCAACGGCGTGTTGGTGAAGTCCGCTGTGGCGATGGAACATCTGGCCACCATCGACACCGTGGCATTCGACAAGACCGGCACCCTGACGACCGGTCGCCCGCGCGTGGTGTCCGTGCCATCCGACGAGGTGCTGGGGCTGGCCGCGGCGGCTGAGCAGTACAGCGAGCACCCGCTGGGGCGGGCGATCGTGGCAGCGGCCGCCGAGCGCGGACTCGACATCGCCCCGGCGGTCGGTTTCGCGGCGGTTCCCGGGCGCGGTGTGCGCGCGACGGTGGGTCATCGGTTGGTCGAGGTGCTCAGTCCGGCCGCACTGACCGGTCCGGCCCTGCCGCACGTGCGCGACCTGGAGGAATCCGGTGCCACCGCGGTGGTGGTCGTCGTCGACGGCGAGGTGACCGGGGTGCTCGGCCTGCGCGATGCCGCGCGACCGCAGGCCGAACGGGCCGTCCGCGAGCTGGCCGCGATGACCGCGCACCAACCGGTGCTGTTGACCGGTGACAACCACCGCGCGGCGGCGTTTCTGGCGCAGCGACTGGACATCACGGCGCAGGCCGGGTTGCTGCCGGATCAGAAAGTCGACGCGGTACGCGCGCTGCCCGGCCGGGTGCTGGTGGTCGGTGACGGCGTCAACGACGCGCCCGCGATGGCCGCAGCACATGTCTCGATCGCCATGGGCCGCAGCGGATCCGATCTGACGCTGCAGACCGCCGACGCCATCACCGTGCGCGATGACCTGGCCGCCATCCCGGCGGTGCTGGCGCTGGCCCGGCGCGCCCGACGGATGGTGATCGCCAATTTGGTGATCGCGGCCACCTTCATCATCGTGCTGGTGGCCTGGGATCTGTTCTGGCATCTGCCGTTGCCGCTGGGCGTGGCCGGCCACGAAGGGTCGACCATCATCGTGGCCCTCAACGGATTGCGGCTGCTGCGCGACCGGTCATTCCGCCGAACCTGAGTGCGATGGCGGGATTCCGGCCGAATCCCGCCATCGTGTTCAGTTTCGTCGTTGTGACAGCGTGGCCTTCAGCGCGTCGAGCACCGAGGGATCCTCGATCGTCGAGGGCATCGGCTCATCCTTGCCGTCGGCGATCCCGCGCATCGTCTTGCGCAGGATCTTGCCCGAACGTGTCTTGGGCAGAGCGGGAACCACATCCACCAGCTTGAAGCTCGCGACGGCGCCGATATCGTTGCGGACGGCCTCGATCAGTTCGGCGTCCAGACCATCGGAGGTGAAGCCGGATTTCAGCACCACCAGCGCGCGCGGGACCTGACCCTTGAGATCGTCGGACACCCCGATCACCGCACACTCGGCCACCGCGGGATGGGTGGCCAGCACGGCCTCGATGGATCCCGTCGACATCCGGTGCCCGGCGACGTTGATGACGTCATCGGTGCGCCCGACGACGAACAGGTAGCCGTCGGAATCGACGTGCCCACCGTCGCCGGTCAGGTAGTAGCCGTCGAAGGCGCGCAGGTACGAGGACACGTAACGGTCGTCCTCACCCCACAGGGTGGGCAGCGTGCCCGGCGGCAGCGGCAGCTTGACGACGATCGAACCCTCTTCGCCCGCATCGCATTCCGAGCCATCGGGACGCAACACCCGCACGTCATAGCCGGGCATCGGCACCGTCGCCGAGCCGGGCTTGACCGGTAGCTGTTCGATACCCATCGGGTCGGCGGCGATCGCCCAGCCGGTCTCGGTCTGCCACCAGTGGTCGATGATCGGGATGCCGAGCTTCTGCGAGGCCCATTCGTAGGTGCCTGGGTCCAGCCGCTCACCGGCCTGGAACAGGTACTTCAGGCCCGAAAGATCGTAGTCGGCCAGCTTGGCGGCGTCCGGATCGTCCTTCTTGATGGCCCGGATGGCGGTCGGCGCGGTGAACAACGCCTTCACGTTGTGCTCGGCGGCCACCCGCCAGAACGCGCCGGCATCCGGGGTGCCGACCGGTTTGCCTTCGTACAGAACGGTTGTCGCGCCCAGCAGCAGGGGCGCGTAGACGATGTAGGAGTGCCCGACGACCCAGCCGACATCGGAGGCGGCCCAGAACACCTCACCGGGGTTGAGGTCGTAGATGTGGCGCATGGTCCACAGCAGCGCGACGGCGTGCCCGCCGTTGTCACGGACGATGCCCTTGGGCTTGCCGGTGGTGCCGGAGGTGTAGAGCACATACAACGGGTCGGTGGCGGCCACCGGCACCGGGTCCACCGGTTCGGCCGATGCCATGGCCTGCGCCCAGTCCACGTCGCGGCCCTCGACGAGTTCGCACGGATGCTGCTCGCGTTGCAGGATGACGCACTTGGGCGTGGTGTGCTCGGCCAGCGTCAGCGCGGTGTCCAGCATCGGCTTGTACTCGACGGTGCGGGTCGGCTCGATACCGCAGGATGCCGACACCACGACGGTGGGCCGGGCATCGTCGATGCGGGTGGCCAGCTCATGGCCGGCGAAACCGCCGAAGACCACCGAGTGCACCGCTCCGAGGCGCGCGCAGGCCAGCATGGCGATGACCGCCTCGGGCACCATCGGCATGTAGATGACCACCCGGTCGCCCTTGCCGACGCCGAGGCCCCTGAGCACCCCGGCGAACCGTGCGGTCTCATCCAGCAGTTCCCGGTAGGTGTAGGTGCGCTTCGTGCCCGTCACCGGAGAGTCGTAGATCAACGCCGCCTGATCACCACGTTCGTCGATATGCCGATCCAGCGCATTGGCGCAGGTGTTGAGTTCGCCGTCGGGGAACCAGCGGTAGAACGGGGGATTGCTGTCGTCGAGCACCCGCTGCGGTTCCCGGGTCCAGGTGACCGCCTTGGCGGCGTCAGCCCAGAACGTCTCCGGGTCGGAGATGCTGGCGTCGAAAATTGCACGGTAGCCGGACATGTTCAGCACCGTAATCTGCGTCACGTTGCAACGCGGTTGCAACGGCCAACTGCGCTCAACCGGCGCGGCCCAGCGCGGCCAGCACCCGGCTCTGCCGGTCCGCGTCGGCGTCCACCTCGACCGCCGGCGCGCAGATTCCCTCCATGTAGAGCGCCTGGCCCCAGCCGCTGATGCTGCGCTCCAGCCAGTCCAGTTCGTCGGCCCCGAACCGGTACGGGCTCTCGGTCACCGCGGCCAGATCCCAGCGGTGCGCGATCAGGTCGAAGCCGTAGAACTGCAGCAGGGCTTCGCCGACGGTCGTCGGGCCGAAATGGCCGTCGAATGATCGGTCCGGCACCTGCGGGTCGGCGAGGATCTCCCGGACCGCGGCGGTGTGCGCGGACCAGGCCGCCGACGGGTCGGTCAGATCGGGTCGCTCGCCCAGCGGTAGTTCGTGGCCGGCGAAGTACTCGCGCTGGGTGTCGATCAAATGGGCCAGCACGTCACGCGCGGTCCACCCGTCGCACGGGCTGGGCCGATCCCACTGCTGTGATGTCAGCGTGGCGATCACCGCGGCCATGCCGTCGGCCAGGTGCGCGTAGGTCTCTGGGACACTGGAATCCGTCATGGGCAACAGGTTAGGCAGCGCAATGGCGAGCGGATTGGACAAACCCGACAACACCGTCGCGGATGAACCGGCGCATCTGCTCGACCCGTCGCACCAAGCCGCGATCCACATGGCACGACCGGAGACGCCCGCGGTCCTGGCGGGTTTGGTGCGGCGGTTCTGGATCCCGGTCTGGCAGGTGCCCGACGGTGAGGTGTTCACCCAGAAGGTGTTGCAGTATCCGGTCTGCCTGATGGTGGTCACCGCCGACTACGCCCGTTTCTACGGACCCGCCTCGGGACTGGCCGGCACTCCGCTGGCCGGCAACGGCTGGGCGGTCGGGGTGATGTTCGAACCCGCCGCCGGATCGTTGATCACCGGCGGCGCGGTCGCGCCGTGGACCGACACCCATGTCGAACTGGGTGATCTGCTCGGTGCGCGCGGAGCCGCGTTGGCCGGCCAGATCCGCTCGATCATGGCCGCCGATCCCGCTGCGCCGCAGGCACAGTCGGCCGCCGTCGACTGTTACACCGAGTTCCTGCGCCGCTACCTGCCGGTCGATGAACAGGGCCGCACCGTCAACGACATCGTGGCCTTCATCGAGGACAATCCGAAGATCAGCCGGGTCTCCGACGTGTGTGCGCATTTCGGCATCGGCGAGCGCTCCCTGCAGCGGCTCAGCCGCCACCGCATCGGGCTGAGCCCCAAGTGGCTGGTGCGCCGGCGGCGGATCCAGGACGCGACGTGGCGGCTGCGCACGGGGGCGACGACGATCGCGGCGGTGGCCGCCGACCTCGGCTACGCCGACGAGGCGCATCTGAGTCATGACTTCCGGCGCGTCACCGGAGTGACGCCCGGTGCGTTCGCCGCCCGCTATGCCGACTGACGCCGGATCATCGACACCGCCTGTTCGGCGACGGCGCTGAGCACCCGCCGGTCCCGGGTCGTCAACGGCTTACCCGAGAGCAGCAACCAGTGGTCGTGATCGGCCACGTCGATAGCCGTGTCGGCGGCGTCGACGCCGGCGCACGGATCCCGGCCGACCCCGGCCAGCACGGCACCATCGGCGGACACGATGCTCACCGCGCGTTGCGAATACGCCTCCCGGACCCGTTCCAGCAGCGCCTCCAGTTCGGCATCGCGTAACGCGGAATCGGCGAACAGCGCCAGCAGTTCGGCCTCCCGCGATGTCCGGCGGGCCTCGGCGGCGCGGCGCGCGGCGCGGTCCACCAGCACCGCCACGGCCACCGCGACCAACAGCAGCACAGCGATGGTGACGACACTGTCGGCGTCGTAGATCGCGAAGCTGTGCACCGGACTCACCAGGAAATACGTCAGCAGCAGACCGGAGATCACCGCGCAGACGGCGGCCGCGGCGATACCGCCGATCAGCGCCACCGCCACCACGCCGGTGAAGAACAGGGCGCTCTGCCCGCCGATACCCAGGGCGCCGGCCGGCAGCCACATCGTCACGGCACAGATCAGCGCCGGGACGGCCGCGGCCAGCAGCCACGAGGTGGCCCGCCGTCGGGTCGAGGCCGACCGCGACCACGACATCCCGCTGTGCGCCTCCGGGTGGGTGACCATGTGCACGTCGACATTGCCGGACTGTTCGATCACCTGGGCGCCGATACCTTCGTCGAACATCCGCGCCAACCGCGACCGGCGCGACGTGCCGATCACCAACTGGGTGGCGTTCACGCTGCGCGCAAAGTCCAGCAGGGTGATCGCGACATCCTCACCGACGACGGTGTGCATGGTCGCACCGAGGCTGGCGGCGAGTTCGCGCACGGCCCTCTTCTGCTGCGGGGTGATGGCGATCAGCCCGTCGCCCTGCACGACGTGCACCACCTTGAGTTCGGCGCCGGATCGCGACGCGATGCGCGATGCGCGCCGGACCAGCGTCTCGGACTCCGGGCCGCCCGACACCGCGACGACCACGCGTTCGCGGGCCTCCCAGGTGTCGGTGATGTTCTTGTCGGTGCGGTACCTGGCCAGCGCGGCATCGACCTGATCGGCCAGCCACAGCAGCGCCAGCTGCCGCAGGGCGGACAGGTTGCCGGGGCGGAAGTAGTCGTCCAGCGCCGCGTCAGCCTGCTCGCGGGGGAACACGTTGCCGTGAGTGATCCTGCGGCGCAATGCTTCCGGGGTGATGTCCACCAGCTCGATCTGGTCGGCCGCGCGCACGATCTCGTCGGGGATGCGCTGGGTTTCGGTGACACCGGTGATGTGGCTGACCACATCGTGCAGGCTCTCCAGGTGCTGGACATTGACCGTGCTGATCACCGTGATGCCCGCGTTGAGGAACTCCTCGACGTCCTGCCAGCGATGGGCATTGCGGCTGCCGGGAGTGTTGGCGTGCGCCAGCTCGTCGACGAGCACGACCTGGGGGCGCCGCGCGAGCACCGCCAGGACGTCGAGTTCGGGATACCGGGTGCCCTCGTGCTCGACCTGGGTCGGCGGGATCACCTCGATGCCGGCCAGTTGCTGGGCAGTCCGGCGGCGGCCGTGGGTCTCGATCACCGCCGCCACGACATCGGTTCCGCGTTCCATCCGCCGCTGCGCCTCGCCGAGCATCGAGTACGTCTTGCCGACACCGGGCGCGGCACCCAGATAGATGCGCAGATCCGCGCGCTTGCGGCCCAGGATGCTCACCGCTCCATCATCCCTTGTGGCGCTACTCCTGGAAGCGGTATCCCATTCCGGCCTCGGTGATCAGGTGCTTCGGGTGGGACGGATCCACCTCCAGCTTGCGGCGCAACTGCGCGAGGTACACCCGCAGGTAGTGGGTCTCCTTGGCGTACGCCGGGCCCCACACCTCCTTGAGCAGTTCCTCGCGGCCGACCAGCTTGCCGCGGTGGCGCACCAGCATCTCCAGCATGCCCCATTCGGTGGGCGTCAGGTGCACCTCGGTGCCGCTTCTGGTGACCTTCTTCGCGGCCAGATCAACTGTGAACGACGATGTTTCGACAACCGGCTGATCGTCCTCGGTGGCCGTGCTGGCGCGGCGCACGGCGGCGCGCAGCCGGGCCAGGAACTCGTCCATGCCGAACGGTTTGGTGACATAGTCATCGGCGCCGGCGTCCAACGCCTCCACCTTGTCCGAGGAGTCGGTGCGTGCCGAGAGCACGATCACCGGTGCGGTGAGCCAGCCGCGCAGTCCGGCCAGCACGTCGATACCGGACATATCGGGCAGGCCGAGATCCAGGATCACCACGTCGGGGCGGTGGTCGGCGGCCGCGCGCAGCGCCTCCGCCCCGGTGGCCGCCGTGCTCACCTCATAACCGCGCACCGACAGGTTGATCCGCAACGCACGCAGGATCTGCGGTTCGTCGTCGATCACCAGAACCCGCGTCACGCGACTGCTCCGAGCTCGATGACGACGGTCAGGCCGCCACCGGGGGTGTCGGTGGCCGTGATGGTGCCGCCCATGGCGGTGACAAAACCATTGGCCACCGACAGGCCCAGGCCGACGCCGGTGGTGTTGTCCTGATCGCCGAGTCGCTGGAACGGTGCGAACAGCTGATCCTCGGCGCCGCGCGCAATGCCGGGACCCTCGTCGGCGATGTTGATCAGCACGCGGTCACCCACCCGCCCCGCGGTGACCCGCACCGGGCCGTCGCCGCCGTAGCGCAGCGCGTTGTCGATGACGTTCACCAGCACTCGCTCCAACAGCCCGGCATCGGCCAGCGCGACCGCGTCCCCGACCTCCACCTTCACCCGGTCCAGCCCGAAACCTGTGGTGCTGCGGCTGATTCCCAGCAACGCGCGCTGCACGGCCTCTTCCAGGTAGACCCGGCGCAGTTCCGGTTTGACCACCCCGGCGGCCAGCCGCGAGGAGTCCAGCAGATTGCCCACCAGCGCGGTCAACTGATCGACGGATTCCTCGACGGTGGCCAGCAGTTCGGCGGTGTCCTCGGGCGAGAAGCCGACATCGTCACTGCGCAGGCTCGACACCGCGGCCTTGGCCGCGGCCAGCGGGGTGCGCAGATCGTGGCTGACCGCCGACAGCAGCGAGCGGCGCAGCTCGTCGGCGCGGGCGATCGCCTCGGCGCGGCCGGCCTCTGAGATCAGTTCGCGCTGGCGGACCAGTCCGGCGGCCTGGCGGGCGACGGCGCCGAGCACCCGGCGATCACGGGCGGCCAGCCGGCGCCCGGCAAGCAACAGCCAGAATTCGTCGTCGCCGGCCTCGATCGCGGTGTCGGCGCGTTCGACCGTCACGCACGGGTTCGCGCCGGCGCACGCGACGACCTCGGTGTCGTCCTCGCGGTTCCGCAGCAGGCTCACCGAATCCTGCGAGTAGACCTCACGGACCCGCTCCAGCAGGGCGGTCGGATCCGCGCCGCGCAGCACCGAACCGGCGAAATGCGCCAGCAATTCAGCCTCCTGGGAGGCGCGCCGGGCCTCGCGGGCCCGTTTCGCGGCCCCGTCCACCAGAGCGGCGACCGCGACGGCGATCAGTCCCAGCACGGCGATGGTGATGGCGCTGTCGGGTTCGGAGATCGTGAAGGTGTGCCGCGGTTCGGCCAGGAAGTAGTTGAGCAGCAGACCCGACAACACCGCCGACAGCGCGGCCGGCGCCACGCCGCCCAGCAGCGCCACGGCGAGCACGCCGATGAAGAACAGTGCGCTCTCACCGCTGAGGCCGAGGTACGGATCCAGCAGCAGCACCGTCAGGGCACACAGCACCGTCGGCACCAGCACCGCCGCCGCCCACGACAGCGCCGAGTGTTGCCACGGTGTCGGGGCGTGCCGCGTCGCCCCGCGGCCCGCCTCGTCGTGGGTGACCATGTGCACGTCGATGCTCTCGGAGTGCTGCACCACGGTGGCGCCGATGCCCTCGTCGAAGATGCGCGCCCAGCGCGAGCGCCGCGAGGTGCCGAGCACGAGTTGGGTGGCGTTCATGGTGCGCGCGAAATCCAGCAGCGCGGCGGGCACGTCATCGCCGACGACCGTGTGCAGGGTGGCCCCGAGACTGCCGGCGAGCTCGCGTACCCGGTCCATCGCGCCCGAGGCACGGGCGCTGGACACCCCGGCCAGGCCGTCACCGCGCACCACGTGCACGATCATCAGTTCGGCACTGGATTTCGAGGCGATCCGCGAGGCACGGCGCACCAGTGTCTCGGATTCCTTGCCGCCGGTGACCGCGACGACGACCCGTTCGCGGGCCTCCCAGGTCGCGGTGATCTTGTTGTCGGAACGGTACTTGGCCAGCGCCGCGTCGACCTGGTCGGCGAGCCACAGCAGCGCCAGTTCCCGAAGCGCGGTGAGGTTTCCGCGGCGGAAGTAGTTCGACAACGCGGCGTCGATACGCTCGGGGGAGTACACGTTGCCGTGAGAAAGCCTGCGCCGCAACGCTTCCGGGGTGATATCGACCAGCTCGACCTGATCGGCGGAACGCACCACCTCGTCGGGCACCTTTTCCTGCTGTTCGATCCCGGTGATCTGGGTGACCACATCGTTGAGGCTTTCCAGGTGCTGCACGTTGACGGTGGTGATCACCGTGATGCCGGCGGCCAGCAGTTGCTCGATGTCCTGCCAGCGCTTGGGGTTGGCGCTGCCCGGGGTGTTGGTGTGGGCCAGCTCGTCGACCAGCACCACCTGGGGCCGTCGCGCCAGGACGGCATCGACGTCGAGTTCGGCGAATGTGCTGCCGCGGTACTCGATGAACTTCGCCGGCACGATCTCGATTCCGTCGAGCAGCTCGGCGGTCTTGGTCCTTCCGTGCGTCTCGACGACCGCGGCCACCAGGTCGGTGCCGCGTTCCAGCCGGCGGTGCGCCTCGCCGAGCATGGCGAAGGTCTTGCCGACGCCGGGAGCTGCGCCCAGGTAGATGCGCAGCTCCCCGCGTTTCGGTCGGTCGGTCACCAGCCCATCATCCTCCGTCCAGCGCCACATTCAGCGCCAGGACGTCGACCCGCGGCGCGCCCATGAACCCGAGCGCGCGGCCCTCGGTGTGCTCGGCGACCAGCGCCCGGACCTGCTCGGGGCTGATGCCGCGGGTTCGGGCCACCCGGTCGACCTGCAGTGCGGCGTAGGCGGGGGAGATGTGCGGGTCCAGTCCGCTGCCACTGGCGGTGACGGCATCGGCGGGTACCTGCGGGTCGACGGCCGGCCCGTGCACCGGGACAATCTGGCCGCTGGTGTGGTCGCTGCCGTCATTGCACCGCACCCGCACGCCGTCATAGGCGGCGAGGAACGGCGTCGCGGGGCAGAGTTGGTTGACGCTGATGACGTCGGTGGGTGCGGTCACCGCACCGCGTGCGTCGCGCGGGCCGATCACCGAGAGCACCGCGCCGACACCGTCGGCCGTGCAGAACGGCCGGGCTCCGCTCGCGCCGTTGAACTCGCCGACCGCGAGGCTGCGGGTGCACACGTCGGTGAGCAGGCTGGTCCGATCGGCCGTGTCGACGACGTCCTCCGGCCCCAGATTGGAGGCGCCGGTGGCCAGCGGGTCATAGCCACCCGGGCGGGGCTGGAAATACTGCGGCAACGGGTTTCCCGCGTCATCGGTGAACGCCTGCCCGATCAGGCTGCTGCCCACCACCGTCCCGTCGGCTTCGATCAGCGAGCCGTCGGCGTTGTCACGCAGGCCCGGCAGTTGGGCCACCAGCCAGATGAACACCGGGTAGGCGATCCCGAGGATGACGGTGAGCACCAGCAGGGCGCGCAATGCCGCGGCGTGTTGGCGGAGCAGATTGGCGATGTTCATGTCACATTCCTGGGAAGAGTCGGACGACCAGGTCGATCAGCTTGATGCCGGCGAACGGTGCGATGACGCCGCCGAGGCCGTAGATGAACAGGTTGCGGCTCAACAGCTTCGACGCACTGGCCGGTGTGTAGCGCACACCCTTGAGGGCCAAGGGGATCAGCACGACGATCACCACCGCGTTGAAGATCACCGCCGACAGGATCGCCGACTGGGGGCTGTGCAGGCGCATGATGTTCAGCAGGTCCAGGCCGGGGAACAACGCGACGAACAGCGCCGGGATGATGGCGAAGTACTTGGCGATGTCGTTGGCGATGCTGAAGGTGGTCAGCGCGCCGCGGGTGATCAGCAGTTGCTTGCCGATCTCGACGATCTCGATCAACTTGGTCGGGTCGGAGTCCAGATCGACCATGTTGCCGGCCTCTTTGGCCGCCGAGGTGCCGGTGTTCATCGCCACGCCGACATCGGCCTGGGCAAGCGCGGGAGCGTCGTTGGTGCCGTCACCGGTCATGGCGACCAGTAACCCGGCGGCCTGTTCCTTTTTGATCAGTGCCATCTTGTCCTCGGGGGTGGCCTCGGCCAGGAAGTCGTCGACGCCCGCCTCGTCCGCGATCGCCTTGGCGGTCATCGGGTTGTCGCCGGTGATCATGACGGTGCGAATCCCCATGCGGCGCATCTCATCGAAGCGTTCCCGCATGCCCTGCTTGACCACGTCCTTGAGGTGGATGACGCCCAGTGCGCGGGCGCGACCGTCGCGGACCTCGCCGACGGCCAGCGGGGTGCCGCCGGCCGTGGAGATCTGGCCGACGAGATCGTCGAGTTCGGCGGGCACCATCCCGCCCTCGGAGCGGATCCACTCGGCGATCGACCCGGCCGCGCCCTTGCGCAACCGGTGACCATCGACATCGACTCCGGACATCCTGGTGGTGGCGCTGAATTCGACCCAATGCGCGTGGCCGAGCTCGCCGGGGGTTCGCGCGCGCAACCCGTATGCCTGTTTGGCGAAGACCACGATGGAGCGGCCCTCGGGGGTCTCGTCGGCCAGGCTGGACAGCTGTGCGGCGTCGGCCAATTCGGCCTCGGCGACACCGGTCAGCGCGACGAACGCCGCGGCCTGCCGGTTGCCCAGGGTGATGGTGCCGGTCTTGTCGAGCAGCAGCGTGTTGACGTCACCGGCGGCCTCGACCGCACGGCCCGACATTGCCAGCACGTTGCGCTGCACCAGGCGATCCATGCCGGCGATGCCGATGGCGCTCAGCAGCGCGCCGATGGTGGTCGGGATCAGGCATACCAGCAGGGCGACCATCACGATGCCGGTGACACCGTCGCCGGTGAGCGACAACGAATCCGGCACACCGGGATTGTTGGCCTTGGAGAAGATGGCCAATGGCTGCAGGGTGGCGACGGCGAAGACGAAGATGATGCTCAGCGAGGCGAGCAGGATGTTCAGCGCCACCTCGTTGGGTGTCTTCTGCCGGTTGGCGCCCTCGACGAGGCCGATCATCCGGTCGATGAAACTCTCGCCGGGCTTTTGGGTGATCTTGACGATGATGCGGTCACTCAGCACGGTGGTGCCACCGGTGACCGCCGAGCGGTCACCGCCCGATTCACGAACCACCGGGGCGGACTCACCGGTGATGGCCGACTCGTCGACCGAGGCGATGCCCTCGATGACGTCGCCGTCACCGGGGATCGTCTGTCCCGCTTCGACGATGACGACATCGCCCTGCTGCAGCAGCGGTGCGGCGATCTGCTCCTCGTCACCGGAGTCGGTGACGCGGCGCGCCATGGTGTCGGTCTTGGCTTTGCGCAGACTGTCGGCCTGCGCCTTGCCCCGTCCCTCGGCGACCGCCTCGGCCAGGTTGGCGAAGATGACGGTCAGCCACAGCCATCCGACGATCAGCCAGGCGAACCACGACGGGTCGGTGACCGCCAGCACGGTGCTCCAGGCGGCGCCGATCTCGACGATGAACACCACCGGGTTGCGCCACAACGCGCGGGGATCGAGTTTGCTTAGCGCGTCGGGCAGGGACTTCCACAGCATGTGCGGGTCCAGCAGTCCGCCCTGCACGGTGTTCTTCGGGGTGCGCGGCTGTGTGGGGGCAGTCGCGTCGACGGTGGCGGTGGACATCAGTGAATTCCTTCAGCGAGTGGACCGAGCGCGAGCATGGGCAGGAAGGTCAGGGCGACCAGGACGACGGTGACCCCGACGACCAACCCGACGAACTGCGGGCGGTGGGTGGGCAGTGTGCCGACGGACTCGGGCGTCTTGGGCTGGGCGGCAAACGAACCCGCCAGCGCCAGCACCAGGATGATCGGTAGGAACCGGCCGAACACCATGGCCAGCCCGAGTGCGGTGTTGTACCACTCGGTGTTGACGCTGATGCCGGCGAAGGCCGAGCCGTTGTTGTTGGATGCCGAGGTGAACGCGTAGAGCACCTCGGAGAGCCCGTGCGGGCCGGTGTTCAACATGCTTTCCCGCTGGCCCGGCATGGCCATCGCCGTCGCCGTCCCGGTGAGCACCAGCAGCGGGGTGATCAGGAAGTACGTTGCGGCGAACTTGATCTCGCGCGGGGTGATCTTCTTGCCCAGATACTCCGGGGTGCGCCCGACCATCAGCCCGGCGACGAACACGGTGATGATGGCCAGGATCAGCATGCCGTACAGACCGGAGCCGACACCGCCGGGGGCGACCTCGCCCAGTTGCATGTTGAACATCGTGATCAGGCCACCGAGGCTGGTGTAGGAGTCGTGGAACGAGTCCACCGCCCCGGTCGAGGTCAGCGTGGTCGCGGCGGCGAACACCGCCGAGTTGGCCACGCCGAAGCGCTGTTCGACACCTTCCATGGCTGATCCCACCGCGGTCGGCACCGTGCCGTGGGCCTGCAGCTGGAACAGCATCAGCAGGCTGACGCTGACGGTGGCGATCGTCGTCATCGCGGCGACGATCGCGTAACCCTGACGCCTGCTGCCGACCATCCGGCCGAAGGTGCGCGGCAGCGCGAACGGGATCAGGCAGATGAGCAGGATCTCGACCCAGTTGGTCCATGCCGTCGGGTTCTCGAACGGATGCGCGGAGTTGGCGTTGTAGAAGCCGCCGCCGTTGGTGCCCAGTTCCTTGATGACCTCCTGGCTGGCCACCGGCCCGCCCGGAAGGGTCTGCCGGCCACCGGTGATCGTGTCGATCACCTGATCGTGGACCGAGAAGTTCTGGATCACCCCGCCGGCGATCAGCACGATCGCGCCGATGACCGACAGTGGCAACAGGATTCGCAGACAGCCGCGCACCAGGTCGACCCAGAAGTTGCCCAGATCGCCGGTGCTGCGCCGGACCAGACCCCGCACGAACGCGATGGCCACGGCCATGCCGACGGCGGCCGAGACGAAGTTCTGCACCGCCAGTCCGGCCATCTGCACCAGGTGGCCCTGGGTCGACTCGCCGGAATAGGCCTGCCAGTTGGTGTTCGTCACGAAGCTGACGGCGGTGTTCCAGGCCAGCGCCGGGGTCATCTCGGTGCCCGGATCGTTCAGGTGCAGCGGTAGTTTGCCCTGCACCAGTTGGAAGATGAACAGGAACACGATGCTCACGGCGGAGAAGGCCAGCACGCTGCGGGCATACGAACCCCAGCTCTGTTCGGCCTTCGGATCGGCCCCGATCAGGCGGTAGATGCCGCGTTCGATGCGAGAGTCGTTCGGGGCGTTGTACACCCGGTACATGTAGTCACCGAGCGGCACATGGGTGACGGCCAGCGCGGTGACGAGTGCGGCGAGGAACAGAACCCCCGCGGTGGTCGCGGACACTAGAACCTCTCCGGGAACAGCAGCGCAGCGAACAGGAACAGCGTGATGAGGATGGCCAGCACGAGGCCGGCACTGTTGGCGAAATTCACAGCCGCTCGACCAACCTCTGCACCAGGCCGAGCAACGCGAAGATTGCGATGGTCAGCGCGAGGAAGACGGCGGCGGACACGATGGTCGTCACGACGGAATCAGCTCTCCTGCTCAAGTTGGCACCCCGCCCGGTTCCGCAGCGGTGGCGAACGCCAAACTACGACCGAATTCGGCCCGTGAACTGGGCGTTGATGGTTCCTTGACGCCCATCGACGTCATCTTTACGGAGTCCATGCGAGGAGGTTTCTGAACGTGATCTCCGGCTACGCACAGGTGGCGGCCAGCCTGCGTGCGTACACCGGAAGCCATGACGGTTCTGGATGTGCACACGACTCGACCGCACCGGTTACCTGCTGCGGTGCGGACGATGCGGAGGGTGTTGCCGCGGGCCGGATGCGGACTGCCTGCGGCGGTACTGGTCGATCCGATGGTGGCGGCGTGGGTGCGCGCACACGGCGTGACGGTGCACGCGGATGGGTTCGCCGAGCTGGGACTCGTCCGCGGGTGCGGGGTGCCCGCCGAACAGGTCGTGTGGCGCTGCGGAGCGACCGCGGTGAACATCTCGGGCGCTCTGGCAAATGGGGTCAGTCGGTTCGTCGTCTCCCAGGAACACCACCTCCGGCACCTGGCCGCGGTCCCCGGCGGCGCGGCTTCGGTGCACGTCGACCTCGCCTGCCGGGCGCCGGCGCAGCCCGCCACTGTGGACGTCGTCGGGATGCATTGCGAGGTAGGCGATTCGGGACCCGAGGCGTGGGCGGCGGCGACCGGTCGACTGCTCGGCCGCATCGCCGGTATGCGCAGCCAGGGTGTGGAGGTGATGCGGATCGGCCTCGTCGGCGGCTCGGCGACGGCATGGTTACGTTGCGACAAACAGGAGTTGACCACGGTCGCTTCGGCGGTGGAGGACGCCCTCGACGACGGTTGTGCCCGGTGGCGGTTGCCCCGGCCGGCGGTGACGCTGGGCCCGGCGCGCCTGTGAGCCTCGGGTTACAGTTTGCGATGACAACGACTTTGTGACGCGGAGGTGATCCGGTGCGTCTGCACCTGGCGGCGGGATTCTTGGCAATGACAGCGCTGCTCAGCGGATGTGCAGGGGAGCGTGAACTGGACGGGGCACCGGTCAGTCCCGCCAGTACCGAACAAGCGGTCGATCCCGCGGCCGACGCCGAGGCCGTGAAGTCGGTCTTCGAGCAGTACCGCGTCGAGGCGGGGGCCCAGAACGGAGCGGCGGTGCCGGCCCTGATCAGCCTCGCGACCATCGAGCACTACGACACGGTGGTGAATCTGGCGCGTACCGCGGGGCCCGCGGAGGTCGCGCAGGCCGGTGTGATGGACCGGCTGATGATCGCCAGGATGCGGGTGGAGACACCGCCGGACTTCGACACCATGGACGGGGCCGGGCTGCTGTCCTACGGCGTGAACGAGGGCATGATCGACGCCGCCGCACTGGAGGGCAACACCCTTGGCGAGGTGCGCATCGAAGGCGACCGGGCGTACGCCCCGATGCTGGTGGAAGGCGAGCCCGCCGGTGCGGACTGGGAGTTCGTCCGGACCCCGGCGGGCTGGACATTCGATCTGGCCGCCGGTTTTCCGCTGATCAACGAGGCGTTGTCGCAGGTCGCCACCGACGGTGGCATGACCGAGGACGAGTTCATCTTCCAGGCCGTCGAGATGGTCACCGGCACGCCGGTCGACGCCTCGGTCTGGGAGGCGCCGACGGCGTGAGGCCGGTGGCGGTCAGGACCGGTTGCCGACGGCGCCGCTGAGCGCGTCACGCGCCCGATCCAGGACCGAGGCGAACGGGCCCGCGGCGAAGTTGGCGGCGCCGGATTCGACACCCGGATGCGGGTGGGTGGGCGCGATGCGCTCGGCGACCTCGACGGCCTGGGCCAGTTTGGCGAGCTCCTCCTTGTCGAGCTCGGCCTCCAGCTCCGTGAACTCCAATTTCTCCTCGGCCTCGGCGTGCTTGAGCACCGCCGCCTGAAGGTGGATCAGCGCCTTGCTGAACTCGGCGCTGTCGCGGGGGAGCTCCTCGATATCCCGCAGCAACACCTTGGCGTCGTGCTCTTCGGCCAGCCGCGCCTCGACGATCTGTTCCCCGCCGTCGACCTTGCGACGGACACGGGGGTGGACCACCATTTCCTCGGCGGTCTCGTGCACCGCGAGCATGGTGCGCAGCTTGGTGAAGGCCGCTTCCCGAGTTTCGGCGTCCGCGGCGTCCAGGGTTTCGGTGAACAGGTCCCGAATCGTCTGGTGCTGGCTTCGGAGGTACTCGACGACGTCGCCGGCGGTATTGATGGCAGGTGCAGTCATGACGAATCTCCCTACTGCAGTGGTTTGTTGGGCTGTGCGCAGCACGTGGCTGTGCGGCCGCGCTGTCAGAGGGCATACCCGCCTCGCCTGCCGTGAAACGGTCCCGCCCGTTTGGGTGGCTCCGCAGCGGGTATCTCGCAACCATGACCAATGTCGAGGCCACGCCCGTTCGCGCGATCGCCCTGGTATGCAGCCTGAAACCCAGCCCGGGACCGTCGAGCAGCCAGGCGATGGCCGAGCACGTCTTCGAGAACCTGCGCAAAGAGGGCGCCGAATGTGAGCTGGTGCGCTGCGTGGACTTCCACATCGCTCCCGGTGTGGAGGTCGATATGGGTGACAGCGACCAGTGGCCGCAGATCCGGGATAAGGTCCTCGCGGCCGACATCCTGTTGCTCAGCACGCCGATCTGGCTGGGGCATCCATCCTCGGTGACGCAGCGGGTGCTCGAACGCCTGGACGCGGATCTGTCCACCACCGATGATCAGGGCCGGCCGGCCATGGTCGGCAAGGTGGCTTTGGTCAGCGTCGTCGGTAACGAGGACGGCGCGCACAAGGTGGTCGCCGACGTCTTCCAGGGTCTCAACGATGTGGGCTTCAGCATTCCCGCGCAGGGCTGCACGTATTGGACCGGCCCGGCAATGGGATCCGAGGACTTCAACGACCTCGACGAGATCCCCGAACAGGTGGCATCCACCACCGCTGCCGCGGCGCGCAACGCGGTGCATCTGGCGCGCGTGCTGAAGCAGTCCCAGTATCCGGCTTATCAATAACGTGAGGGAGGCCGTCATGCCTGACCATTCAGGAGACCCAGTCGATCACGCTCGTACCTACCGGCAGCATGCCGGCGAGGCGATGAAAGCCGGGAAGAACGCGCCGGGCATCGTCTCGGTGGGCTTGGGCGTGCTCGCCATGGTGATCGGACTGTTCTCGTTCGCCAACGGGAGCACCGCCACCGGTATCGTCGCGGTCATACTTGCCCTGCTGCTGATCGGTGGCGGTCTGACGTGGCTGAACCGCACACACCGCAAGGTCAAAGAGCGCGAACAGGATTGGCATCGCGAGCACCCCGAGGTGCCGTACGAGCCGCCGACCAGCTGACGGCATCCCGTCGACGACACTGACGGTTTCCCGCCACTAGTCGTCCCAGCCGTCGTCATCCCAGTCGTCGTTCCAGTCGTCATCGCGCCACTCGCCGGGATGCCAATTGTGGTGCCAACCCGGCCAACCCGCGATGTGCTGGTGGATCTCGCCGCGCACGTAATCGTCGAAGTCGTCGAACGGGGCGTCGGTCGAGACGGTGGTCATGTTCACCGTCTTCGGCTCGGCGACGGCGGTCGCAGCACCGGCGATGCTCATCCCGCCGACTGTGGCGCCCAGGATCGCGAGTTTGGCGATGGTCTTCATGGTGTCTCCTCGTGTTCGGATAGGTTCCACCTTGACGCGATCAGATGAGAAGGTGCGGAGCTGAAGATGAGCGAATTCTCATCTGGCAGGGCGGATTCTCGGCGCGACTACTTGTCGGACCTCCTCTTTAGGATGGTGATATGCCTCCTCCGACAACGCCATACGCGGCTGATGTGGTCGATGCGGTGTCGGATCGGTTGTTGCGGTTGTATGACGAGGCCGCTGAGCTGATCGGCCAACGTAACGCCGTGGATGGCCGGTTGGTGGAGATCGTGGCCGAGATCGATGGCGGGGCGGGTCCTTCGCTGTGGGGTCATACCGGGTGTCGGTCGTTGGGGGAGTTGGTGGCGTGGCGGTTCGGTATGTCACCGCGTAACGCCGAGGTGGTGGTGGCGATCGCGCAGCGTTTGGAGGTGTTTCCCCGGTTGGCTGCGAGTCTGCGGGAGGGGCAGTTGTCGATCGATCAGTTCGGGGTGATCGCCGAGCATGCCGCCGATGGCTCCGATGATCACTATGCCGAGTTGGCCAAGACCGCCACGGTGACGCAGTTGCGGACCGCGGTCAGGCAGGAACCGCGCCCGGACAAGGAGCCCGAGCGGGAGCCGAAGCGGTCGTTTTCCAGCTGGGAGCGTGACGGGTACACCACCTACAAGATCCGGTTGCCGAAGTTGGAGGCGGCCAAGGTTGATGCCGCGCTGGCCTCACAAGGACGCGTTGGTGGCGGGCTGGACGCGCGACCGCGAGGCCCAGCAGGTGCGTGAGGCCGCCACCGACCGGGTCGAGGTTGATACGGGGTTGCCGGCCGATCCGGCGGCACCGTTCCCGGACAATGTGGATGCGTTCATGAGTGTGATCGAGGCCGGCTGGGATGCCGATGTGGCGGCGCGCCCGCATGGGGCGCGCACCACGGTGGTGGTGCATTATGACGCCGACAAGCGTTCGGCGGCGCTGCATTTGGGTCCGGTGCTCTCTGATGCGGAGCGTCAGTTGTTGCTTTGTGATGCCACGTGTGAGGTGTGGTTGCAGCGTCACGGTGTTCCGATCGGGGCGGGTCGGGCCACGCGCACGATCAGTCGGCGGTTGCGTCGGGCGTTGGAGCATCGGGACCCGACGTGTCGGGTGCCTGGGTGTGGGGCCACGCGTGGGTTGCATGCGCATCATCTGGTGCATTGGGAGCATGGCGGGGCGACCGAGCTGGACAATTTGATCTTGTTGTGTCCTTTTCATCATCGGTTGCACCATCGCGGTGAGATCACCATCATCGGTCCGGCCGGGCAGCTTGTCGTGACCGACCGGTGGGGCCGCACGTTGACCGCCGCGTCGCTGGCGCGCCCACCGACCGGGCCGCCCCCGCATGTGGCACCGTGCCGCGGTCCGTCGGGGGAGAAGGCCCAATGGATGTGGTACACCCCCTTTCGACCGAAGCCTCCGCCAACACCGGACAATTAGCTGCGCCTCCGCGGCCGAAACGTGTTCACCGCGAACCGTCCCATCACGGCGTTCTGTTGCCTAGGCTTCGTGCTATCCGCGCGTTGCGGCGTGGCCTGGCCAGTCGATACGCCATGGAGGGGACCCGGCGATGGATGTCGAGGTGGGCGACGTTGCGCAAGCGGCGTATACCGGTGATCTGCCGGAATGGTCTGAGGTCGAATCCCTGGTCGAGGCCGCGCACCGGCGCTGCAAGGCCGATACCGGCGGTGTGGTCGCGGACTACATTCCGGCGCTGGCCGATGCCGATCCGCACTGGTTCGGGGTCTGCGTCGCCGAGGTGGACGGGGAAGTGCACACCGCCGGTGACTGCGATATCGAATTCTCGATCCAATCGATCTCGAAGGCGTTCGTCTACGCGCTGGTGTGCGAACAGCTCGGCCACCAAGCCGTAGCGGAACGCATCGGGGTGAACAACACCGGGCTGCCGTTCAATTCGGTCATCGCCATCGAACTCAACGACGGCCATCCGATGAACCCGATGGTGAATGCCGGTGCCATCGCCACGACGGCATTGATCCCAGGAGTCACTCCGGATGCACAGTGGGCCCACATCGTCAGCGGATTGTCGGAGTTCGCCGGGCGGTCCTTGGAACTGGACGAGGAGGTCTACCGGTCCGAAGCCCAGACCAATCAACGTAACCGGGCCATCGCCCGGCTACTGGAAAGCTACGGTCGCCTCGACCTGGATCCACTGGCGGTGGTCGACGTCTACACCCGCCAGTGCGCCTTGCGGGTGACGGCAAAAGACCTGGCGATCATGGGTGCGACGCTGGCCGACGGCGGCATCAACCCGGTGACGGGGCGGCGGGTCGTCTCGGCGGGGGTCTGTCGCGACACCCTGGCCATCCTGGCGGCCAACGGCGCCTACGAACGGTCCGGGGAGTGGCTGTTCGAGATCGGCTTGCCGGGTAAGTCCGGTGTCGCCGGAGGTCTGGTCACCGTCGCGCCGGGCAAGGCCGGTATCGGTACGTTCTCGCCGCCGTTGGATCCGGCGGGTAACAGTGTGCGCGGGCAGGGTGCCACCGCCTACCTGTCACGCGTGTTGGGACTCAACATCTTTGCCTCACAAGCACACACCCTGTCAGCGCAGAGGAGGAACCGCCGGTGAACGCTCAGCCGATGACGAGTGGTCAGGAACGCGCGTCCTGGCTTCCCATGGTGGGACTGTTCCTTGCCCAGATGTTGATGTCGTTCAACGTTGCCGCGCTTCCGGTTTCGATCGGCGGCATGGTCGAGGACTTCGGCGTGCCACCCACCGCGGTGAGCACCGCGATCGTGACCTACGGGCTGGTGGTCGCGGCCCTGGTGATGGTGGGCGCCAAACTGGGCCAACGGATCGGCTGGATCGTCGTCTTCCGGGTGGTGGTCGCCGCGTTCGCCGGGTCCGCGCTGATGATGGTGCTGTCACCGTCGGTCGGCTGGGTGATCGCCGCGCAGGCGGTGGCGGGTGCCTCGGCGGCGATCATCGTGCCGTCGCTCGTCGCCCTGATCGCCGCGAATTACCGAGGCGAACAACAGGCTACGGCGGTCGGTTCGCTCGGTTCGGCGCGGGCCTTGTCCGGTGTCAGCGCATTCCTGATCGGTGGCACGCTCGGCACGTTCGTCGGATGGCGACCGGTGTTCCTCATCGTGCTGGCCCTCGCGATCGCGGTGTTCGTATTCAGCTTCCGGTTGCAGTCGGCCGCCGGTGACAAATCCGTGGACATCGACATCGTGGCGGCCCTGCTGATCGGCGTAGCCATCATGTCGCTGACCCTCGGCTTCAACAATCTGAACGGATGGGGCCTGCTGCAGGCTTCGGCCGACGCGCCGTTCGACCTGCTCGGCCTGTCACCGGCGCCGGTGCTGGTGCTGCTCGGAATCGTGCTGGGACAGGCCTTCTTCGTGTGGACGCGGCGGCGCACCGAGTCCGGCAAGGTGCCGCTGGTCAGCCTGTCCGTGCTCGGATCGCCCCGGGAACGCGCCGCGGTGTACGCCATGTTCATCGTCGTCGCGCTGGAGGCGGCCCTGAACTTCACGGTGCCGCTGTACATCCAGATCGTGCAGGGCCGCACACCTTTTGACACGTCCCTGGCGATGTTGCCGTTCAACCTGACGGTGTTCATCACCGCGACGCTGGTGGTGCGGTTCTACAAGCGATTCACCCCACGGGCCATCGGCGTCTTCTCCTTCACCCTGACCACCATTGCGTTGGTGTGGTTGTCGGTGGTCGTCACCAACAACTGGGAGACCGCGCCGACCATCATCGGTCTCATCGTCTTCGGTATCGGCCAGGGCGCCCTGGTCACCTTGGTGTTCAACGTCCTGGTGACCGCCGCGCCCAAGGAACTGGCCGGTGACGTCGGCTCGGTGCGCGGCACTACCCAGAACCTCGCCTCGGCGGTCGGTACCGCGATCGCCGGCGCCATGCTGGTCGGGATCCTGTCGCTCAACGTCGGTCAGGCGGTGATCAACGACGTCGAGATCCCGGACCGGCTGATCGCGCAGGTCGACCTCGACCAGGTCAACTTCGTCAGCAACGACCAGCTGCGCGAGGTGCTGTCCAGGACCGATGCGTCCGAGGCGGAGGTCGCCGCCGCCGTGCAGATCAACACCGACGCCCGGTTGCGGGCCCTCAAACTGGGACTGCTCATCCTGGCCGGTGTCAGCGTCGTCGCCATCCTGCCGGCATCCCGGCTGCCCGGCTACCGCCCGGACGAGATCCCCGAGAACGTCGGTGCCGCAACAGTTCCGGCCACCGGCGGTCCGCCGGAGCACTGACTCTCGATCGGAGGCCGTTGGCGGTAATGCGCACACATGCGAGGATGATGACACGGTCGGCGGGCGTCGATCCGAACGGAGTCCGGACATGGCGCGACCGCATCGGGTGGTGGTCCTCCTGCTCGAAGGGGCGCTGCCGCTGGACGTGGGGATCCCGGCCGAGGTGTTCCACCCGGAGACCGGATTTCCCTACGAGGTGACGGCGTGCGGGGTCACCGCCGGAACCGTGCCGTCGCACGGAAGCTTCGGTTACTCGGTCGCGCGGGGTCTGGAGGCGCTGGCCGATGCCGACACGGTCGTCGTCCCGGGCTACGCGCCGGCGGGTCGGCCGATACCGCCGGAGGTGGGTGAAGCGCTGCGCAGCGCGGCGGCGGGCGGGGCGCGCATGGTGTCGATCTGTTACGGCGCGTTCGCCCTCGCGGATGCCGGCCTGCTCGACGGGCTGCGGGCGACGACCCACTGGGATGCGGCGGATAAACTCGCGCAGCGCCATCCGCAGATCACGGTCGAGCCGAACGTGCTGTTCGTCGACGAGGGATCCGTCCTCACATCGGCGGGCGCCGCGGCCGGCCTGGATCTGTGCCTGCACATCGTCCGGCGCGACCTCGGCGTCAGCGCGGCCAACGAGATCGCGCGCGGACTCGTCACCGCGCCGTACCGGGCCGGGGGACAGGCCCAGTACCTGCCGAAGACCAGCTCGGAAGTCCACGGCGAATCCCTTGCCGCGACGCGTGAATGGGCGCTGACGCGGCTCGACCAGCAGCTCACGCTCGCCGCTCTGGCCGACCACGCGCGGATGTCACCGCGCACGTTTCTGCGTCGCTTCGCCGAGGAGACCGGTACCACGCCGCTGCAATGGATTCTGCGGGCGCGGGTCGACGCCGCCCGCGAACTGCTGGAGAGCACGAGGCTGCCGGTGGACCGCATCGCCGAAAACGTGGGCCTGGGAACGGGATCGAACCTCCGTCTGCATTTCCGCCGGCTGCTGGATGTATCGCCCTCGGAGTACCGCGCCACCTTCTGCGGGCGGAACTGACCGCCGCTACGAGGCGCGAGGGGGAAGGTCCACCGTCTCGCCCGCCACGTCGATGGCGACCTTGCCGCGCAGCGCATACGAGCGCCGGTCCTCCAGGAGTTCGTGTGCCTCACCGGTTCGGGCGAGTGGAAGGGTCGCCCCGATGACCGGCTTGACCAGACCGCGCTCGACGAGAGTGGTGAGTGCGTCGAGTTTTCCGCGGTTCTGCCGGGTGAAGACGAAGTGATACGCGGCGTTGCGGCCCCATGCCTCGATGAGGTTCTGCGGCTGGGCGATATCGACGATGCTGACCACACGTCCGGAGTCGGCGAGCGTCAGCGGGCTCCGGGTGAGGGCGTCGCCACCGATCGTGTCGTAGACGACGTCGACCCCGTTGCCGCGCGTGATCTCGGCGACGGCATCGACGTAGTCCGTGGACGCGTAGTCGATGGCCGCGTCCGCTCCGAGCGAGCGCACGAAGTCATGGTCGCCCGATCTCGCGGTGGTGATCACCCTTGCACCGATCGCCTTGGCGATCTGAATCGCGATGGTGCCGACACCGCCCGAGCCGCCATGGATGAGGATCGTCTCTCCCACGGTGAGCTGGGCCCGCGTCACCAGGGACTCCCAGACCGTTCCGCCGACGAGAGTCAGGCTGGCCGCCTCCAGGTGACTGACGTTGTCCGGCTTGCGGCCGACGAGGTCGACGTCGGCGACGTGCTGCTCGGCGTAGGAGCCGGGGCCACCGAAGATCTGAGGCGTGTAGTACACCGCGTCGCCGACGCCGAACTCCGTTACGTGGCTGCCGACTTCCTCGATGACGCCGGAGATGTCGTGCCCGATGATCGCCGGCAGCGGCACCAGCTCGGCGTAGTCTCCGCGACGGATTTGATAGTCGAGCGGGTTGACGGCGGTCGCATGGACGCGCACCCGCACCTGGCGGGGCCCGACGTCCGGTACGGGGACGTCGCGTAGCTCGAACGCATCAGACCCTCCGAAGCGGGTGAGCACGACAGCCTTCATCTGATCGGTCATGTACCTATTCCTCATCGTGGGTCTGCGTCCTTAACGCGTGAAGTCGGGCGGTTCTTCCAAGTGTCGACGGCGCGGCCGGTGCGTTCCAGTGGCGGGAATGCCAATATCCGCGAGGATAGTGACACGACGTGACGGTGCCGAGGTGGTCAGCGGCGAGTAGCGCCGGCGGCGCTGCGGTAATCGGGACGTCGCGATGTGGGCGAGACGGCCTGAAGTACCCTCTGATCTGCAACGCCCCCATAGCCCAATTGGCAGAGGCAGCGGACTTAAAATCCTCTGAACTGGATGTTTGTTGCGTTGGGTGTTGGCGATAGCTGTTAGCTGTACCGTCTCTAGCTGCGGATTTAGTGTTGGTGGTGTTGGTCGGCGCCAAGGCTGAATGGAAGCACTGCGGTATCGCCGAGTCCGTGTCCGCCGACTTCTGAGTCGCGAAGGACGACACCAGGCAACCCGAGCGAAGGTTGTGTTGCGGTGGTTTGGGAATGCCGAAGTCACCGGGGTTGGCTACCTTGATTGACTATCGGACACGCTTCTTGGGTACCGGACTCGGTTCGCACTGGACTGGTCGGCGTTGTGTGCTTCTATGAACGCGCAATACCGTGCGTGAGGCCATTTGGGGACGGCACATCGAACGTGGCCGAACCAGGAAGACTACGAAGATCCGGACCGTACCATCTAGACCGAAGGCGACTAAAGGCTTGGGGGAGGTGAACATGGCTGGGCTGGGCGAGCACATCACTGCGATGGTGCGCAGTCACGCTTCGGGTGACGACTCAGCCTTCTACGCCGTGGCTCTCCAGATTGCCGCGCGGGAGGCGAGGCAGGGGCACCACGTCCTCGCCAACAACATCAAGAAGGCTGTCGATTCGTCGCGAGAACGCGCGCCCCTGGCTAATGTAACCGCTCTGCCCCGGGTGCGCGGTGAGCTGAGCGAACTCGTCGAGCTGTCCAATCCACAGGTGAAGTTGCGGGAACTAGTTGCTCCGACTGAGCGGGTCGCGCAAATAAAGCAGATTCTTGCCGAGCAGCGACAGCGAAAAAATCTGCTCGAACATGGCTTCGCCCCGTCGCATCGGCTGCTCCTCGAAGGACCTCCTGGTACTGGGAAGACAATGACAGCGGCCGTTCTAGCGACGGAACTCTCGTTGCCGATGTACACGGTCCGACTCGACGGCCTACTGAGCAAGTTCATGGGAGAGACGGCTGCGAAGTTGCGCGTCGTGTTCGACGCCGTCGCAGCTGAACGAGCTGTCTATCTCTTCGACGAATTTGACGCGCTCGGGGCAGACCGGTCGGGGAACGACGTCGGCGAAGCGCGCCGGATACTGAACTCGTTTCTGGTGTTCCTTGAGAACTCGAGCCCGGAATCGATCGTGATCGCGGCAACGAACCACCGCGCCATTCTGGATAAGGCGTTGTTTCGTCGCTTCGACATGGTGATGGATTACACACTGCCTGATGCGCGTCAAGCAGTAACCGTGATGCGCGCTCGACTTGGTTCACTCGCCGCGAAAACGGATCTAGCCAAGCTCAGCAGCTATACCACCGGCTTGAGCCATGCTGACCTGGTGAAGGCTGCGGAGTCCGCGGCGAAGGCTGTGTTAATGCGAGGTGAGACCCAGGTGGAGCGAGATGACGTCATCGTGGCTCTGAAGGCACGACGATCGGCGACACTTGGCTGATGGGGGAGGCGCCGCCGGCGGAGGAGAACAGTACGACCATCTCTATGTACAGGGTTATTCCACGTCCGAAGAGTTCCGCCGCTATTCGGGCGGCGGTGGAGGTGGTTCGAGGCGGCGGACCGTCGATCGTATGTCCCATGGAGCCTCGCTCTATGGCGAGCTTGAGGACTCAATCACAGCTTCCGAAGCCGAGCGGACGACCGCAGCGATGCCCGACGAGGCCCTGCGTGCACAGGGCACGATCATCGTGCTTGAGGGCGAAGGCGCTGCGTATCCAATAAAACTTGATTCGCTCAACAGTCTGACTCGGCATCGGAAGGTGCCCAAGCGGCCGCGTTGGCTGCTTCTGTCGGTGCGGGAGGCAACAGCAACCGACCCTGAGCGCGCGACGGTGTGGGTGTCTGATGATCACCGTCCCGCTTTTATGAAGCTCTTTCAGGACTATCTTGCTGAGTCGACAGAAAAGGGGGAACCGAGGAACCAGGATCTGGTTGCGAACATCTCTCGTATCCGGACGGCAGTTCTCGCGGATCTGTGGACGTCGGAATCAGAGCCCCCGCGGAGAGGGCGGCATTGGTGGGAACTGTGGCTCGATACCGCCAGTGAGCACACCGACAAGATTCAGGGGTTCGCTGAGGCGCACCAGTTACGGATACTGCCCCGTTCATTCCGATTTCGAGACCGTGCGGTTTTCTGGATCGAGGCAACCTGGGCGGAGCTCGAGCCTCTTCCCTTCACTGTCGTCCCGTTGGCTGAGATCCGGCGACCGGAATTCATAGAAACAATTGAAGACCTTTCGGTCGCAGAACAGGAAGAGTACGTTTACGAACTCTCCGAGCGTATCGACGGTGCCGACGAAAATGCCCCTGCCGTATGCCATCTCGACACCGGAGTACTTCGCAGTCACGTGCTCCTGGCGGAGTCGCTTGCTCCGTCTGATCTACACACGATTATTGGAGTATCCGGCAATGACATGGATCGTCGGGGGCACGGCACGTCTATGGCCGGCCTTGCTCTCTTTGGTGACTTAGACGCAGCGTTTCAGAACGGCGATCGGGTCGTGCTGCGCCATCGTCTCGAGTCAGTGCGCATGAAACCGGGTCCCGGGGAAGGCATGCTGGATCCGTTGGACTATGGCAGCGCCACCGTTCAGGCGGTCGCGTTGCCGGAGGTCGCAAATGGGCGCAGACGCGTTTTCGCATTAACGCTCAGTACCACGGCAGATAACCCTGGAGAGCCAACGCTATGGTCTGCTGCCGTCGACGCTTTGGCGGTCGGGACGGACTCGGACCGGGAAGGTGATCAGTTCCAATTGATTTCTGCGCCAGATCCTGAAGCGTCAAGACTCATCGTTGTCGCGGCCGGCAATGTGGATTTCTACGCCGAGAATCACCTCGACAACTCCGACCTTGCGGCGATTGAAGACCCGGCGCAGGCATGGAACGCCCTGACTGTCGGTGCATACACCGACCTTGTGGGAGTCCCGCAACATCCGCAGTATTCCGGCTGGATGCCCTTGGCTGATCCTGGCGAGCTGTCGCCTCACAGTCGTACGTCGATGATGTTCAGTCACCGCAGGGCGCCGATTAAGCCGGACATCTGTATGGAGGGCGGCAATGTGCTCGCCGACGGTGCTCAGACTTTCGAGGACCGACTCCCCATTCTTTCCCTGCGCTCTACCAGCAACACAAGCGACATATCGCTGACATCCGCCAATGCCACGAGTGCCGCGACCGCTCAGGCTGCGAGGCTCGCCGCCTTGGCAATGGATCGATATCCCGATTATTGGCCTGAGTCGATCCGTGGCCTATTGACCCATGAAGCGGAGTGGACAGCCGCTATGGACCGCAGGATCAGGCCCCAACAGCCAAAGAAGATGCGGCTTGAGCAGTTGCGGCGTTATGGCTGGGGTGTGCCGGGAGCAGAATCAGTCCTCAACTCGACTCGGCGAGCTGTCACCCTGCTCACTCAAGACCAGTTTGTACCGTTTGAAGGTGCCGACTTCCGCATGAGGCAATTCCGGCTGCACACGTTGCCGTGGCCGCGTGAGGCGCTCGAGGATCTCGGCGGCGCCGATGTGCGACTGCGAGTCACCTTGTCTTACTTCATCGAACCCTCCGCCTCTCGTCGCGGATGGCGAAACCGCTACGCGTACGCCTCGCACTCACTGCAATTCGACCTGCAGGGGCAGCTTGAGACTCGCCAGGAGTTCATCAACCGCATCAATCGCGATGCGCAAGCGCAGGAAGATGGTGGGTCGGCGGCAACCACATCCGATCGCTGGCTCCTTGGCGAGCGCCAGCGTGGCCTCGGATCGCTACACCAGGATGAGTGGACTGGGACGGGAATTGAACTAGCGCAATGTAACTCGGTCGCGGTCTACCCCGTCGGCGGTTGGTGGAAGAATAATAGGCGACTGGATCGCCGCGACATTCCCGTGCGCTACGCACTCATTCTGTCGTTGCGCACCGCCGAGCAAGGTGTAGATCTCTACACGCCTATTGCAACCCAACTGGCGGTTCCAATCCCAACTCGGATTTCCGGAGCATGAGCAAAATTTCGATCAAGCTATTTGACGACGCTGCACGCATAGATGGCACTCCGGCGCGGTACAGGGAAAGCTCATACGACTTTCTGAATAGATCTGCTTGGCCTGAGGCCGAGAATATCCGGAATCTTCTGGAGAGCTGGTTCACCCTCTACCCAGCCACGGAAAAGCAGAAGCTGAAGAACGAGTTCATGAGCGCGACATACAGCAAGCATTTTGGCGCCTGGTGGGAACTCTACGTATTCGCGATGTACCGGGCGCTGGGCTATCAGGTGCAGGTGCATCCTGAGTTGCCGAACTCCAGCATTGACACACGTCCTGATTTTCTTGTTTCCGATGGATCTACAGCCGTCTACGTGGAGTGCACCGTTGTCTCCCCGCGGTCGCACTCCGGGGAGCAGGACTGGAGCGGCCAGGCATGGATCTACGACGCTATTAACGAGGTTAATGACCCCAATTTCTACATCGGATTGCGAATCGTAAACAGCGGAACACAACAACCTCGGGTAAGCGATATTACGCGACCCCTCAGATCGTGGTTGGCAGGGTTAGATGCGGACGCCGCCCCCACCTCCGATTTTCCGGCGCTCTGCCTGAACGCAAAGGATTGGGAACTAAGTTTCACCGCGTACCCCATAGCTCCAGCCAAGCGGACAGGCAACGGCCGCCTTCTCGGCATCCTCCCACCAAGCGGTACGTTCATTGTGAATGACGTCGACGTCCTCCATCGGGCATTAAGGGACAAGGGAGGGAAATACGGCGAAAGGCTTGACAAGCCACTCATTGTCGCTCTGGCCAGCGTAACCGGCTTCACGGATGAAGAGGATGTCACTGACGCTGTATTTGGACGAAAGACAATCGAATTCTCTGCGCCACCAACAAATTCGGCACGACTTGTCCGGCTTAAGAACGGGTATTGGCGACCCGCGGACGTCAACTCACCCCCACGCGGTGCTCGGGTTTCGGGTGTTCTCTTCGGGCAGCAACTGGGCCACCGCACTGTCGCTTCGGTGTTCCCGAAGCTGTGGGTCAATCCATGGGCGCACCACCCTCTAGCCACAACGGATCCGTTCGGAGTGGTGTCTGTGCAAGAAAGTGGAGAGACTTTTGAAACCCCGGGAGCTGGCAGCGCGGGCTTGTTCGGTTTGTCGAACTCTTGGCCGAGTTGAAGTGCCAACAGGTCGTGAAGGTGGTTGGCCTCGTCCGACCCGGACTCTTGTCTCTGCTATCTCGATTCACACGACAGAGCATTGGGGGATACATGGCAGGGGATGAAGAACAATCGGCAGCTGAGCCGGAGCGGGACTTGCCGTGGTACGCATCAAGATTTGATGTAGCTGCGGCCAGTGAAAGTCGATACATGATGTCTTTGGCAATCCGCGAGCAGTTGCAATGTGCGTCCTTCGGCGAGCTGCCCGAGGGCACTCCAAATGAGACCACTGCCGTGATTTGGGCTGTCGATTACAACATCGAAGTTATTGAAGAAGGCGGTAGTCGCCGAGCGCGCGTGCTCCCGAGGCATTCATTCGACGACGCACCTTATCCGCCGCCGGTGCGGGACGCCCCAGACGGGATAAAGGCGATATGGCGTGATCTTCTGCAGCTAGTGGGGTCTCCTGTTTCCCAAGCGCGCCTAGCTCACATCTTGTTTGAGATCGGTGGCCCGGAAAGGCATCTCGACGCCGCGCGCGCTATTGATGCATACCTAAAGGCCGCTCGAGACTGGGGCCGGCGGCTTGACGCTGTTGACGACCTCGGACTGGCTCTTCGTTTGGCACGTGCCATGGGTGACGAAGAGCGAACCAAGCTCGCTCTTGATGGCTTACTCGACGTCGCGGAGGCTCAGCTAAACGACACTGAGCCTCTAGCTGGACCTGTTCTTCGAGCCCTAAATCACGTAGTTGAAGAACCCCTCTGCCCGTCGCGCGTCGACGCGACACTCGAGCTGGCAGCGAAGCGGCTCCTAGACGCCGACCTTCGAGATCAAGCGCTCAGATTGATCCACAAGCGTTGTGCAGACGATAGCTGTCGGCGCGCTGTATGGGTGAGACGAGTCGACGCATACATTGAGATGTCGGCGGCGGCAGGGGGAATACTCCGGATGGTCTACTTACAGGACGCGCTGGCAATAGCGGAGGAATCCAACATTCCTGAACTTCGGCAACACGCGGCCGCCGCCTTGCAAGGAGTGCGTAACGAGGACCTGGGGCTCATTCGGTTCGAATCGAGCTCTACGTTGTATGAAGAGCTGTTCGAGCGCCTGCGGGACTCGTTTATTGCAGGGGCGACATGGCAACAGGCGCTCAGCTTTTTCGCGAATGCCGGCCCCTTGACCGGTGAGTTGGAATCCAACAGGGCCTTGGTCACCCAACTTCGCGCGGCAAGCCCACTTGTTTCGTTGATGCCGGTGACTCTCCTTGGGCCGGATAGGCTTCCAATTCTGACCGCAATTACCGAGGAGGAGAAGTACGCGTACGACCTGGTGAGGTGTGAACTCCAGCAACTTCAGAACTACCTTCGTCCGCTGGTTTCTGCGCTTCACACCATCGTCGAACGGTTCGGACTTCCCCCATCAGCCGAGTTAGCACTGTACCTCCGAACTATGCCCGGCATGACGGTGCAAGCCCTGGGCGGGATTGCAAGGGCGATGTATCGCTTTTGGGGTGGCGACAGCGAGGGCGCAATCTACACTTTGGTGCCTCAGATCGAGGCGCTGGTAAGGGAACTAATCCTGCGGACTAGTCACGGGATATATAAGCTGCGCAGCACACACAAACCCGGGCAGTTTCCGGGGTTGGGTGCCATGCTGCCGATCTTCTTCGAGGAATACGAAATCTCGGAATCGCGACAACGATTTCTGACGGCTGTTCTAACCGACCCGGCGGGACTCAACACTCGCAACTTGTTGTCGCATGGAATCAATGACTACGGCGATCCTGGTACCGCGGCGCTGCTAATCCATACAGCGCTTTCGCTCGCAACCGCCGAGCTTCGCCGGCCTTCCGCAGATGAGCACGCGTCGGGTATGGAAGAACTGAGTCCGCCCGATCCGGAATCTGAATAATCCAGCGGATGGCTCGGCGTGATCCGCATCCAGCCCAGTGTGCGATGGATAGGACGTCGACGATTGCGTTTCAGGCCGGAACGCTGGCGTTGGTACACACATCTTTCCTCGGGTCGTTCCTCGAGAGGACGGCTTCAGTGGGCTCGTCCAGAGTCGTGTACCTAGGCGTTGGCAAATTGTGTTGGCAGATTGTCTACGTGTTCGGTCCTCGCAGCGCTCGCACATTCCCATCCTTGGTCGCCGTTGGGACGGCTTTCAGGAATTTCGTCCGTCGATAAGCTGCGGGTTTACCGGCGCAGGGGTCGTATTCATTCGGGGTGAATACGCCTTCACGCTGGTCGGCATGTAGCGCCGGGTATTGCTCTGTTCGCTTTTCACCTCTCCTGGACCAGCACGTGAGGTGCGTCCTTAATGCCTCCTGGGTTGGTCTGACCGGGTCGCGGGTTTGTTGCTTTGGTGGGCCACCAGCTGGCTTCGCGTAGGAGTGTGGCGATGGCGGGCACGGTGAGGGTGCGCACGAGGAAGGTGTCGAGCAGCAGCCCGAAGCCGATGATGAGGCCGGCTTGGATCATGATGGCGACTGAGCCGACCATGAGGCCGAACATGCTGGCGGCGAATATGAGGCCAGCGGAGGTGATGACGGCTCCGGTGTTTGCCACGGTGCGCAGGACGCCGACGCGGATGTTGGTTCCGGATTCTTCGCGGAGCCGTGAGACGAGCAGCATGTTGTAGTCGGCGCCGACGGCGACGAGGATGATGAACGCCAGCAGCGGTACGGGCCAGGCGATTTCGTGGCCCAGTCCCCATTGGAAGACTACGACGCCGATGCCGAGTGATGCGAGGTAGTTGAGCACGACGGTGCCTAGTAGGTAGAGCGGTGCTAGGAGTGCGCGCAGTAGTAGGACCAGGATGACGCCGACGATGATGATGGTGGCGATGGCCAGTTGTGCGAAGTCGGCCCAGAGGAGTCGTTGGATATCGGAGTTGACGGCGGGGAAGCCGGCTACGGACACGGTGGCGTCGGCGAGTGACGTGTTGGGTCGTGCGGTGTTGGCGGTGTCGGTGATGCGGCTGGCGAGGTCCATGGCTTCAACGCTGTATGGGTCGTGGCTGCTTTCGATCATGAACCGCGCTGTTTTGCCGTCCGGTGAGAGGAATTGTTCGGCGACGTCGGTGAATTGCCGGTTCTCGAATGCGTTGGCGGGCAGGTAGAAACCGCTCGAGGAGTCGGAGTCGGCCGCTGCGCGCGAGGAGTTCTGTAGTTGGGTGGCGATCTGGCTCATGCCGGACAGCATTTCGATGTTGCTGTCGGCGAGGGTGCGGACGCCGGTGGCGAGTGCTTGGGCGCCGGAGGCCAGCTGTCCGATTCCGTCCTGCAATCGGCGGAGATTTGTGGTCAGGTCGGCGGGGTCACCCAGGGCTCCGAATGCCTTGTCCAGTGAGGCGACTGCGTTCTGGACGTTGGCGAGGGTGCCACCAACGGTGGCATTGGTGGCGGGATCGTAGCGGTCCCCGAGGTCGGCGATTTGGGTGAAGAATCCGTTGTCGCGCAGAGTGACCAGGATCTTCACCTGGTCGTGGATTTGGGCGCATTGTGGGGTGGTGGCGCACCAGGGTGAGGTGTTGAGGGCGCCGACGAGTGGGTCGAGTTGAGTGATTGCGTTTTGGGCTTGGTTGGCCAGCGGTCGTAGTCCTGGGCCGGATTGGATGGCTTGGTCGACGGCGGGGGCAGTGGCGGAAAGTTGTTGCAGCAGCGGCCGGAATTGGTTGACCTGAGTTCCTGCGGATTGGGCTTGGGTGAGGATTCCGGCTAGTGGTGTGAAGGCGGTGCGCACGGTGCTGTCGAGTTGGGCGAGGCCGTCGGCGAGCTGGTCGGCGCCGTCGGTGAGTTTGGTGAGGTCGTCTTTGCGGGAGTTGCCCTCGGCGACGGCGCCGGCCATTTTGTCGCCGATCTGGCCGTTCTGCCAGGCCAGTTCTGCTTGGTCGAGGCGCTCTCCGGTGGGGCGGGTGACTCCGGAAACCTTGGTGACGCCGGGGATCTGGGAGACGCGGGAGGCCATCTCGTCAAGATCGGCCAGTCCTTTGCCGGTCCGCATGTCGGTCGGATTTTCCACGACGAGGAATTCGCTGATGACGACGTCTTTGCGGAAGTGGCGGTCCAGCAGGTGGTAGCCCAGGTTGCTGGCCGTGGTGTCTGGTTGGCCCTTGCGGTCGTCGTAGCTGATTTTGATGGTTGCTGCCGCTGCCGACAGGGCGAGCAAGATGACCAGGCTGACGATGAGTAGTGGCACGGGACGGCGGACCACGGCGACGGCGACGCTGTTCCAGTAGCGGCGGGTGCGATCGGGTTTGGGTTCACCGATGCCGCGTTTGGCGGCTAGCGACAGCACCGGTGGCAGCAGGGTGACGGTGGCCAGAAATCCGAACAGTACGGCGATGGCACACGCGGGGCCAAGGGCGGCGAAGACGCTGAGCCGCGCGAAGACCATGGCCAGGAACGCGAGTGCGACGGTGGCGGCGGAGGCGAGGATGACGCGCCCGATGCTGGCGGTGGCGTGGATGATGGCCTGATCGGCGGGTACTTGGGCGCGGCGCTGTTCGTGGTATCGGCTGATCAGAAATACGGTGTAGTCGGTTCCCGCGCCGAGCAGGATCGCCGTCATGAAGGCGACGGTGAACTGGGAGACGGGCATGCCCATCTCGCCGAGGGCGGACAGCACGCCGCGCCCGACTGCCAGGCTCAGCCCGATTACTAGCAGCGGTAACAGCGCGGTGAACACCGACCGGTAGACGATCAGCAGGATCAGGGCGATCACGCCCGCGGTAGCGATTGAGATCAGCAGCAGGTCGTGCTCGGCGGATGCGATCATGTCGCTGAAGGTTGCCGGTGGTCCCGTCACTTGCACGGTCGTGGTCGAGCCGGTGAAGACCTCGGCGGCGATGTTGCGCACCGCGTTTACCGATTCGGCGGCCGTGGGGTCTCCGAGGGTGCCGGTGACACCTACGGGCAGGTACCAAGCTTTGCGGTCGGCGCTGACTGCCTGGGCTTCGGTAATCGGATCGGACAGTAGGTCCTGCACCAGCAGGACGTGGTTGCCTTCGCCCTGCAACCGGCGCACGAGTTCGCCGTAGCGCTGCCGTGCAGTCGGAGTCAAGCCATTGGGGTCTTCCATGGCGACGAACACCATGGTTTTTGAGCCTTCTTCGCCGAAAGCGGCGCTCATGCGGTCAACCGTCTGCAAGGACGGCGCATCGCGAGGGATGAGGTCCACCGACTGTTGGCGCACCACGGTTTCTAGCTGGGGGAACAGCAACGCGAGGACGACCGCGGCGCCTAGCCATACCCCGATGACCAGCGCTTTGTGTCGGAGGGTGAATCGGGCTAGCGCTGCCAACCGTTCGCTGTACTCGCGGGTTTCGGCCGGGTTGGGGGATCCGTTGTCCCGCTGGCCACGGCGCGTGGCCTGGCCTGGGGAATCTGCAGTGCCGTCGGTCACTGGGCCTCCACTAGTAGCGAATCGTAGCGATACTATCGGTATCGCTACGCTACCGCATGTAGTGCAAGTGGTGGCGGGGCCGTCGTCGCCAGGCCGCGCAAAGCGCGCGGCTGGCGAAGGGGCCGGCGACCGCTATCGAGTCGGGACCGGGCCGACGGTCGCAGTGGGCAGAGGAATGATCGAACACTCAGTGGGTTTCTGGAAGCCAGGGCTGACGCTGTAAGTCGACGACACTGGCCTTGGATGCCGTTCAGGGTCTTGCTGTTGCTGTTCTCGGACGTTGGTCGTCGGGCGCACGCACGGCCACATCGCGTAGCGGGGCCGCTAGCTCTAGGTTTGCGCTTCGGTTGTGGCCGACTGGCCCGTGTTCTGCAGCAGCACGTAATTGCCTAGGCTGCCCAGGAAACCTGCGCAGTGCTGAACGAGTTCATCTGTGGTGAATTCCAGTTCTCCGTCGAGTCGGCGGCGCAAGACTTCGAATAGCCCTCCCACGCCCAAGGTCGAAGCCAAATGGGCAACCCCCACGGCAGAGTCGGCGATGTCGAGGTGAAGTCTGGCTTCGCGCAAGACAAGGTCGGTGAAACCTGCCATTAGTTCGCTGCGTAGCTCTCGGAGCAGCGGCTCGGTTGCAGATTCCACGAACAGGATCCGACCCAGCCGCGGGTCGTTGTCGATCATGCCGACCAGCCTGCGGATTGGCGCGTACGCCAATACCTCCGGTGGCTCGCCGGCATCGGGGATCGCGTCGACTATCACCTCCTGGAAGGTGGCATAGAGCTGCTGGTAGACAGCCCGCAGGAGTGCGTCTCGGTCGGAGAAGTGCTGGTAGAAGTACCGTGACGTGACACCCGATTCAGCGCAGACGGCAGTCACAGTGGCGGCGGCAACGCCGCGCGTGCCGATCAACTCCGTTGCGGCCTCGATGAGACGGGTGCGCCGGTTCCGGTGACGCTCCTCGGCGGACATTCCGCTATACACCCGCGCCGAAACCACGTGGATAGCTTGCCATCTAATTCTGACAAGGCTTAGAGTCAGATTGACAGCGCGTCCTTGGCGAATGGGAGAACAACATGAGCGACGATTCGTCCACACGGCCCACCGCACGGGTCGTCCCGAAGCCCCGCCGTGTTCGATTCGATATGCCTGCTGGGACCAGTCGGCAGCACTTCGTTGATGGCGACTTGGTGATGAGCCACTTTGTGTCCACCTTGTCGGCCACGTTCCCCGAAGGCGAAGACTTCTTTATCCGGTCAGTCCGCGAGTACCGGGACCACATCAGCGACGCTGACCTCAAGGAGGCGGTCAAGGGGTTTATCGCACAAGAGGCCACCCACCGACACCAGCATCGGCTGCTCAACGATCGGCTTCAAGCAATGGGCTATCCCACCGAGGGGATCGATCGGCATGTCAAGAAGCTGGTTGGCCGACTTGAGAAGCGTTTTTCTCCCAAGATGCGCCTGGCTGTGACGGCCGCCCTCGAGCACTACACGGCGACATTCGCCGAGATCATTCTCACCAGCGACGAAGCTCAAGAACTGATCGGCGACACCGAAGTGCGGCCTATTCTGCTCTGGCACGCACTGGAAGAATGCGAGCATAAGGCCGTTGCTTTCGATGTCTACGAGACGGTCGGTGGAAGCGAACGCACCAGGGTCTGGGGGATGCGGATCGCCAGCCTCCTCTTGTTCAGCGAGTTGGTCATCCAGACCACCCGCTCTCTGGCTGGTGACCGTTCCGCCTACAACCCGGTGCGCTTGCTGCGCAGCCTTCGAGCCTTCCGTCATAACCCGCTATTCAGCCCAGCAGCAATTGCGCGCTTTCGCTCCTACACCCGCGCCGGATTTCATCCCGACGACTGGGACAGCGCAGAAATCCTCGAACGCTGGACCAAGGAACTCTTCGACGCCGATGGTGGCCAGCAAGTGCGTAGTGGCGTCTAGCTCGACCAGAGCCCGGCACAGTTCAAAGTCGGCCTTAACCGAAGAACACTTCATGGGCTCCGCTTCGCGCGCTGTGAAGTCAAGATCGGTTCTGACTACTGGCCGATCGATGGTGCTCGACCAACGTCGCGACCTACAGGAGGTTCCGGCCGAGGAACTCGGTGACGGCGCAGCCGAAGGCGTCGTTGTCGTCGCCGGCGATCATGTGTCCGGTGCCGGATACGTCGACGGTCTCGGCGTGGGGAACCAGTTGCTTGAACTCGTCGACGGTGGCTTGGGAGACCACGTCGGACAAGAGGCCCCTTACGAGAAGTGTTGGGGCATTGACCCGTCGGGCTCCGTCGATCAGCAGGTGGCTGATTGCGTCGAATTGCTCCGTTCCCGTGGTCGATTCGTCGCGGAGAAAGTCGAAGTTGGAGTGAATGAATGCCGGGTCCCACCGCCAGATCCAGCGGCCGTCGTGACGCTGCCGTAGCACCTTGCGCAGGCCGTCGACGTTGGCCGGGCGCGAGCGATGGGGGTTGTACGCGGCGATCACCTCTGCGGCGTCAGAGAGGGTGCTAAAGCCATCGGGATGTGCGGCCATGAACGTCACCACGCGACGGGCGCCCTGGAATTCAAGTCGCGGGGTGACGTCGACCAGGACGACCGCCGCCCACGACGCCCCGGATGTCAACAGATGCGTGCCGAGCACGGTCATGCCCCCAAGGGATGCACCTACGACCGCAGGGGCGGTATAGGCGCTGAAGTGCTCGCGCACGGCGAGAAGATCGGTCGCGAGTCGCTCGATGTCGTACCTGCCGGCTGGGTCCCAGTCGCTGTCGCCGTGACCGCGGGTGTCGTAGGCGACGACTGTGTATCCGCATGCGTGGAGGCGACGCGCTGAAGTGCTCCACGCGTGCCGGTTCTGGCCGCCGCCGTGCAGGAGCAGCACGACGGGACGGGCGTCATCGTGGCCGTAGCAGTCCGCAGCCAGGGCGATCCCGTCCTGGGTTCGGACCCGATGCTGCACGGCGGAGGTCATGACACCTTCCTGGCGAGATCGTCGTCCGCCCGAAGCGTGGGCCCGGCAGCAAGCGCCTTCATAGTGCGTTGCCCGCGGCGTTCACGATCGTGACCGTGCCCTGGGCTACGCAGACGGCTTTGTCGCCGTTGCTAATGTCGATGCGCGCCACTCCACTGCGCTTGCCCAGCGACACGATGTCGGTGACGGCGACACACACACCGGTGGACACGGGTCGCAGCAAATTTAGCTTGAATTCGGTGGTGGCGACCCATGATCCGGCCGGAATGACGGGGTAGAACACGACTCCGAGACAGTGGTCGACCATCGCCGATAGACATCCGCCGTGCAGGGTGCCGAAGGGTGTGAGCAGTTCGGCGCGGGTTTCCATCTCTGCCACCAGCCGACCGGCGGCGAGTTCGGTGTGCCGAAAGCTCAGAAACCTCGACAGTCCACCTGCTGTGTTCGGCGATCTGAGCAGCTGGTCGGCGATCTGCTCATCGAAGTGCGCGAATGTCACTGCCACCACCATGCCCCTTTCTCCTGTCCGGTCATGGGTCGATCACCGTTCGAGCCCGCGAATCGTTTGAGCATGTCGCCGAATGCGCCGAGGTCGCCGTGCGCGGCGGAGTGCTCGATATCGACGGCGATGAAGAACCTGGCCGCGCGGTGATGCACACGACGCGTCGTCGAGGAGGGGCACGGGCTAGACCGGTGTGGTCCAAGTGATGGGCAGCGATGTGTAGCCGCGGATCGGTCCGGACCGCAGCCGCCGCGCCGATTCAAGATCGACCTCCCAGTCGGGCACCTTGTCCAACAGAGCATCCAGAGCGATGCGGGCCTCCATCCGCGCCAGTGCCGCGCCCAGACAGAAGTGGATGCCGCGACCGAAGGCGACCTGGTGCTCACTGGTGCGCTCGATGTCGAACACGTCAGGATCGGGGAAGGCGCGCTCGTCGCGGTTGGCCGACCCGAACAGCAGCAGCACCTTCTCACCTTGACGCATGGTCGTGTCGTGCAGTGTGACGTCGCGGGTCAGGGTTCGTGAAAGTCCCTGTGCCGGTGAGTCGTAGCGCAGCAACTCCTCAACTGCCGGCCCCAATAGTGTTCGATCGGCGGCCAGGCGTCGGCGGGTCTGCCGATGCTGGGCCAGCACGACCGCGGAGTTCCCCAGCAGATTGGTGGTGGTCTCGTAGCCCGCGACGAGCAGCAGCGCGCAGAAGCCGAGGACTTCCTCGTCGGTCAGTCTGATCCCGTCGACTGTGGCGTTCGCCAACGCCGACATCATGTCCTCGCGGGGGGTTTGGCGGCGGTCGGCGAGGAAGTCGGTGAAGTAGGCGTAGATCGAGGTGGCGGCGGTCAGTGCGTCGGTGGTTTGTCCGTGGTTGACGTCGACCTGGACCAGTTGGCTCGACCACAATCGGAACTGATCACGATCGGTGGCGGGAATGCCCAGTAGATCGGCGATCACCGCGGCGGGCAGGATCGCGGCGAAGTCGGTCACGAAGTCCGCCGAACCAGAGCCCTCGTCGAGGCGCTCGAACAACTCCGCGGCCATCTGTGTGATGGCGCCCTGCAGCCCGGCCACCCGCCGGGGAGTGAACGCCCGGCTCACCAGGGCACGCAACTGGTCGTGGCGCGGAGGGTCCATCACGATCATCATCGGCAGGAACGAGCCGATGAAGTCCGATCCCGGTGGGGTGGGGAAGATGCCGTCCACCGAGGAGTACGTGCCGTGATCCAGTGCTGCGGCCTGGACGTCGGCGTGCCGGCTCAACACCCAGGTATGGGATTCCTCGGCGCGGTACACCGGAGCCGTGTCACGCAACGACCGATACGTCGGATAGGGGTCGTTGAGAATCGAGGCGTCGAACGGGTCGTAACGAATTTGCACCGAGACCACCAAGACCTCCGACCACCAAAGTAACGACGGTTTAGACTCGCAGTCTAAACCGGCCGAACGGGACAGGGGGGCAATGCGCAAGATTCCACGTCAGATCTCTGACCGGCTTCCCGCCGCGGCGGACTTGTTCGCCGAGAAGGGGCTCAACGACTCCAAGATCGAAGACGTCGCCGCGGTGACCGGTGTGCCGAAAGCGACGCTGTACTACTACTTCGCCGGTAAAGAGGACATCCTTGCTTTCCTGCTCGAAGACCTCCTCAAGGACATCTTCGATGCTGTGACCGCGATCGTGCACACCGGCGGCACCGGTGCCGAACGCCTCGAACTCGTGATCCGCGCACAACTGCGGGCAATGGCGCAGCGGCCAGCGGTATGCCGTGCACTCATCGGCGAATTGGGACGAGCGGCCCGCATGCCGGCTATCGCCGAGATGATCAATACCGCCTACCAACAACCCGTCGAAACCCTGCTCATCGAAGGGGCCCGCGACGGATCCCTCGTCGCTCAGCCCGATGCGCGATCGACGTCGATTGCGCTGTTCGGCGCGGTCACCATCAATGCACTCATGTACCTGGTCACCGATAACCACCTCGACGAGACGGTGGTCGCCAGCACCCTCAGCGCCGTCATATTCGACGGGCTGCGCCCGCGCACAGGAGACCAGTCATGAGCACCTACGGCCTGTCGGTTCTCGGCGCGGATCTGAAGTCACTGGCCCAGACCGCCCAGGCCGCTGATGCGGCCGGGTTCGACGCCGTATGGGCCTCGGAGTTCTATTCTCGGTCCGGATCGATCTCCATGGCCGCGATGGCCAACAGCACCCAGAACTGTCGGATCGGTTCCTCCATTCTCTACGGCGTCGGCCGAAGCCCCCTGGTGCTGGCCACCGAGGCGCGCGACCTCGACGAACTCTCCAACGGACGACTGGTACTCGGCATCGGCAACGGCACCAAACGGATGATGGGCGACTGGCACGGCGTGCCCGACACCTCCGCACCCGCCCTGCGGATGGAAGAACTCGTGATGCTGCTGCGCCGGATATGGAACCTGCATGAAGGCCCGATCCATCACGAGGGCCGTTTCTACAGAATGAATCTCACCCCGACCGGCGACGTGGGACCCTCCAGCAGGCCGATCCCGATCGTCACTGCCGGTGTCCGGCCCCGGATGTGCGAGGCGGCCGGGCGGGTGGCCGACGGCCTAGCCGGACATCCGCTGTTCACAACCACCTACGTCGAAGAGGTCGTCCGGCCCGCTATCGCCAGGGGCGCCGCGCACACCGGCCGCGACCCCAATGACGTGGAAATCATTTCCATGGTGATGTGCGCCATCCACGACGACGCCGAGGTCGCCAGGCGCGAACTGGCGCAGCAGATTGCGTTCTACTCCTCGGTCAAATCCTACGAGACGGTACTCGATGTGAACGGCTTCGCCAGCGAAGGCCGAGCCATCCGGCAAGCATTCGCCCAGCGCGATTTCCCGGCGATGTTCGCCGCTGTGTCCGAGGAGATGATCGACGCCATGGGTGTCGCCGGGACGGCGCACGAGGTCCGTGAACAATTGAGACGGTACAACGGCGTCCTCGACCACATCATGCTGTATTCACCATCGGTCGGCATCACTGCCGAACGCGTGCAACAAAACCTCGACAGCATCATCCGGGAATGCTCGCCCGCCTCGATGTCGCCAGGGCGGTCCTGTCCACGTTCAACCTGATCCACGTATTGCCGCCCAAGTCGACCCGTCGCAGTGTCCGCGGCCGGATTAGTGGGTCTGCCGCGCCGACCCCGCCGATGATTGCCTGACGCTGTTGACGATGTTGGCGTCGTCGGTGTCGGGGAGGTCATGGCGGACCACGCGTACCCGTCCTTGAGGTAGACAGGCCATGTAGCCGTGGCGCATGCCATAGAGCTCCCACGCTGTCTGTTCAGCGTCGGGATCGACATCGATGCGATGTCCGCGCGAGAAGCTCAGGTGTAGCCCTCCATCGTCGCTGGACCAGGCCTGGGTGCACAGTGCGCCGGCGAGGTTCAGCAGCGGGCGTTCGTGGGTCGCGATCCTGAGGGGGTCAATACGCACCGCCTCGATGGGGTAGGTGCCGACGGCAGGAAGCGTCAATAGTAGGGGGCAGGAGATGACGATTTCGTTGTAATCATCGAGATCCAGAACCAGGCCGCCGTGCAGCGAGAGGCGTTGTACGACAAGGTTTTCGATCCATTGGGTGTACATGGCAGTCTCTTTTCGACGCATCGTTGAGCCGTATCCCCAAAGAGTACGCCAAGTATCGCTGCGATACCAGCAGTATCGTTACCGGTAGACGGCTGGCCTAGCAGCGCTGGTCACGACGCGCCTGGTGGCTCGGTCAATGCGGTCGCGGGTGTCGGCGGCTGTCGCGCGGTGGCCGCTGAAGGCCACGAGGTTGGCCAGCCAGATGTCGGAGATGATCCCAGCCACGTGCAGATCGGTAGGAGTGGGCTCGCCGCCCCTGAGCGTGCGGGCCAGCAGGATCTGGATCTCATCGGCCGCGCGGTCGAGTTCCGCGGCGGCGCGGGTATCTGCGACTGCGAAGGCCCGTGTCATGGCCGTCGTCAGCCATGGGTCGCGCTGCCAGCGGTCATGCAGATGTGCGGTGAGCCGTTCGAGCCGTTCCAGCGGTGTGCCCTCACCACTCGCCCAGTCCCCGGCCGAGTCGAGTCGACGGAACTCGCGCGTCAGCGCTGCCACCAGCAAGTGGGTTTTCGCCGGGAAATAGCGGTAAAGCGTGCCGACGGCGATGCCGACCCGCTCGGCAACTGTCCGCATCTGAACCGCCTCGTAACCACCCGCCGCGGCCACGACCAAAGCTGCATCAAGAATGGTCTCCCGGCGCCGTGCGGACGCGCGTGAACGCGACGCGTTAGCGGCTCGCTTCTCTGCAGCGACCGAGTTCGCTTCCGAAGGCGGGGTTTTCCCGTGGCTGCGCGCCTGAGGGACAGTCATGACGGCTCCGGGTCGAGGCCGCCGCGGCGCGAGAACTGCTCCAGAAGATCGCCGAAAGCGCTGACATCGCCGTGTGCGGCGAAGTGCTCAGGGCTGACGACAATGAACACTGCACTGGCGGTGAAGCGGGCGATCCCACCCTCACCCGTGCCTGTCGCCGTGACATGCAGCGCCCGCCCTTCACGAGAGACGATGTGGGCAGTAATCCGGTGGGTCTGATGCAGCGGCACCGGCCGCAAATATTCGACCGTCAGGGTGCGGGTCACCGCCGGGGTTCCGGCGATCCACAACGTGAAGCCCAGGACGTCATCACATGCCGCGGCCACTGCCCCGCCATGGGCCAGGCCCGGGGCCCCGATATGGCGCTCATCGAACGTCACATCGGTGTACACCGCGTCGCCGCTACGATGCACCACCAACCGCAGTCCGTGGGGGTTGTCCGGGCCGCAACCCATGCATGTCGTGGTGTGCGAGGGCAGCCGCTCGGGCGGCAACAGGCTTTCGGGCACCGTCACCCTCCAATACGATCGGTTTCGCTGCGCTACCGTTAGTACCACACTGCTAGACTGCCGTGACAGCATCGCGTGAAGATCGACCGCCGAGGTGAACGAGTGAGCGACAGTCAGGCAGTGCCCGTCCCTGACGACGACGTGGACCCTCGGCTCATCCGGTCACGCACCCGGCTGCTGGATGCTGCGGCAACGCTACTGAGCACCGGTGGGGTGGAAGCGGTCACTATCGATGCCGTCACCAAAGCATCCAAAGTGGCCCGAACCACGCTGTACCGCCACTTCCACAGTTCGTCGCATTTACTGGCAGCCACGTTCGAACGCCTACTTCCACAAGTGACCACTCCGGCACCGACCAGCGGACCCCTCCGTGAGCAGCTGATCGAATTGCTCAGCAGCCAAGCCGCCCTTTTCAACGACGCACCGCTGCATGTCACGACACTCGCGTGGCTCTCATTGGGGCCCACCGGCTCCAATGCCCAAGCGGAAGACCGCCACACATCCGGGGCGCTACGGACCCGAGTTGTCGATCAATATCGTCAACCATTTGACGCCGTACTCACCAGCCCAAAAGCTCAAGCCGAACTCAACGACTTCGACCAGGAACTGGCGCTTTGCCAACTCGTCGGACCACTCGCCTTCGCCCGAATGACCGGGCTTCGCACTATCACTCACAATGACTGCGCGAACATCGTCGATGACTTTCTCGCCGCCCACCGCAACACCGACAGCGACGCCATAAAATCGAACATCGCCACCAAGAAGACGGGCCGCCCGGCGCGCTCAGCTCGCTAGGCACAACGAAATCACAATGTCGAGCCGGCTGGTCTTCGGGCCCTTTTCGCCTCTCGCAAATCGCGTCGGTGATGGCATCGAAGGACCATTCGTCGCCATCATCGGCGAGGCCGTACGCTGGTTTCCGTTCCACAGCGAGGTGCGGAGACTCGCAGCAGGGTAGTGAGCTACCCGAAGTGCAGGTCACCCGCGGTTCGGCGTCTCAGACGCTTGAGGGCGCGCAACTGCTTGAACCCGTTTCTCGATTGCTTGACTTGTGGCGAGGAGGATTGACAAAGAACAACTTTGACGAGAGCAGGCGAATCGTGGCCTCGGCGGCATGGAGTGGTTACGACATCGCTGTTGCGAGTTAGCTCCGCCTTCGATGCGGCATTGATCTGCCGCGTTCGGTGACGTAATCGGTCCAGTCGCGGGCGGCGAGTTTGGCCCAGGCGGCTGCGTTCTTGGTGGTGATCGCGAGCAGTTCGGCCAGCACGGGTGCGGGCATGTCGCTGGCGAGCTGGAAGAGGGCGGCTTTGCGATGTTCGTAGGGTTTCACCCCGACCGCGACGAGCTGGGTGCGGATGTTCTCGGTGGACAGGTGGGTGCCGGGAAGTCGGCCGGGGAACAGCCAGCCCGTATGGGATGGGGTGTAGCGGCTTTCGCATTGCTGCTCCAGATGCTCGCGGATGAGGTCGTCGAGTAGGGGAGGCATTTGGATGGGGATGGCGGCGAAGACGACATGCACGGCGTGATCGTCGGAGATCGAGATTTGGCTTGATCGCAGGGCGACGATGCGCGAAAGAGGTTGGGCGAACAACAATGTGAGCAGTCCCGCGATGCGGGTTTTGCGGCGGATTGTGTCGTCGTGCAGCAGCCGCCCGACGGCGGCCCACCGCTGGGAATCCGAGACGGTTACCGAGGGAGGTGACCGTGGCGGATCGGTGACCCTCAGTGTGGTGTTGATGCGGGATTGGCGTAGCCAGACGAGGAAGGCGTACTCGGCAGTGAGCGGCCTCCGGTGGAGCGCCTGGTAGCGCTCCAGCATCTCCTGTGTCGCTGTCGCCGGAGTGGCGTCGTGGGTGTGCAGAAACGCCATGAACTGAATCGCCACGCGGACGCGACGACGGCAGGCATCGGTCATCGATCTCGTCAGCCGGTTCTCGTGGGAGGCCTTGCGCATCTGGCGCAGTACATGCCAATGCGCGAATCGGCGAACGATGGCGGCGTCTTCGGCCGGAAGCTCGGCTACAACGTCCTCGATCCAGGGCAGCATCCGTTCGACGCGGATGTCGATCGGGCCCAGAACGCCGACCGCGACCAGGAGGCTGCGCAAGTAATCGTGGGCTCGGTCCGAGGGAAGATCGCTGAAGGTGTCGTGGCTGATTTCACGCGTTCCGCAGGCCATGTCGCGAAGGAGCTGCGGGCCGGTACCGGGCTTCTTTCGCAGCCACCAGAGCACCGTCTGTGGGCGGTCGGCGTTGATCAGTTCGTCGAACACGGGCCGTAGTCGGTGATGAATCGTGCCGCTGATCGGGTCGGTGAGCAGCTCGGTGAGGCGCTCGCGTAGGAAGCAGCGGGCGCATCGGTAGAACCCGTAGGGGTGTTCTTCGCGGCCGCATTCGCTGCAGGTGAAGATCGATGCGACACCGGCGCAGGAGGCGCACACGATGGCATCGTCGAGCTGCCACGCCAGTGGCCGCACGGTCTTACACCGCGGGCATTTCTCGGGGTGATAGTGCCGTCTGCGACGGCATGCGACACAGATGCGACGCCCGTGCGTCAGTGGGGTTAGCCGGATGGTGCTTGCACACTCCCAGCAGGCCCGCTGAGTCACTGGTTGTCGTGGGGGCGGCGGATGGTGGCGCGGATGGGTCGCAGGTCGCCGATGCCGGGTCCGCTGTCGTTGACCGCGGGCGCCTCACGGACTTGTTCGGCGACGAGCTCGAGCAGGTCGTTGGGCGTGCACGACAAGATGTCGCAGAGGGCGGCGAGCAGGTCGAGATTGATGCGCTGCGGGGGCTTGGTCGCGATCCGGTGCACCATCTGTCGGGAGATCTCCACGCCACGCTCGTGCAGCGGTGCGACAAGGTCGGTGGTGGCGAACATTCCGTTCTGGGCCATCAGCTGACGCAGGTTCCACCGCAGCACGGTCCTAGTGCTCATCTCCGCCTTCACCTGTCGTCGTGGATGATCCGTAGACGCGGCGCAGCGCCGCCTGCAGTGTTTTGGTCTTGAAGTCGTCGGACACCGAGGTATAGATCGCGGTGGTCGAGGCATACGAGTGCCCCACCTGTTCGGTGACGAACCGCTCCGGATAACCGAACTCGATCAGATGGGTGACATAGGAGTGCCGCAGGCAGTGCAAGGTGAGCTCGGCAGGCAGTCCCGCTTGCACCCGTGCGACGGCGAATCGCCTATCCATGGTCTTGGTCGCCACGCGCCGTCGACGCTCGGTCAGCCAGAGCTCTTGACGGTTCCCGGGGCTGAGGAGTGGGCGGCCGTGGTCGACCCATTGGCGCAGTCCGTCGATCACCCAGTCGAACTCCGGAACGGCGAGCACGGTGCGACGCCTGGGAGAGCTGCCGCGACGTGATTTGGCGTAGCGAACGTGGACGGCGCCGAACGTGCCCCAGGCCGGCATCCGCGAGTTCGGACGCAGGTCGGCGAGATCGAGATAGCACAGCTCGCGGCGGCGTAAACCGAAGGCGTAGGCCGTCTTGATCATCTGTGCGTCGCGCAGCGCCGCGAACGCGCCTTTGTTCCTGGACCGAGCGAGAACATCGACGCGATCATCGAGGAAATCGAACAATGTTTCCAGTTCGTCGTAGGTGAACGGGCGACGCGCGGGCTTGCCCTCGTAGTCGACCAGATGCGCGGCGGTGTTGTAGTCGTGACAGACCTGCGATGGGATCCGTCCGAACCTGTTCTCGCATTGCGCGATCCAACCGTAGCGGCTATCGAGTAGGTAGTCGCAGAACATCCGCAACGACATGTGATAGCCGCGAATGGTCGACGGTGCTTTGCGTTCCGGGCCCGACATCAAAGCGGCCGTGAAGTCTTCGACATCGCCGGCAGTCCAGTCCCACGGAGGCGCCCCGGCGAACTCTGCGAACCGCCGCACCAACGCCAGCCGCGGCTCGATCGTGGCCTCAGCAGCGAGTAGCCGAGACGCCTGTTGACGACCCCACCCAGACAGCATCGCTTCGAAGACTGCGCTGGCCTCGTCCAGGTGAACCACGCCCGAGGCAAGAACCAAGTGCGCCGACCCCGGAACGCTCACAAGGGAACCTCCATCTATCGTCAACTTAGAGTTGTCAATGACAACCGCAAGTTACCACACCTGCGAGCGAAATCCGTCTACCAGGAGGAACACGAAAGTGGTTCAATGAAGCGCATCCGGCGCTGGTCCCATGCGCCAGATATACGCGTCAACTTCAGGTTGATTCGCGACCTTCGTCCCCAGAGTGCAAGAGGTGTGTGCTTCGTCTGGTGCTGGCAGGCGACAGCCGCGATGTTCTTGTAGGTGGGGAGAGGATGTCGGTCGGAACCAAGTGCGCGTGACCGCGTGAAGCCAGCGTGTCGACGACTCGTTTGACTTGCGGGCGAATGTGGCTGCGGTGGTGGCCGAAAACGCGGGCGGGGTTCTATGGTTCGGCCATGGTTGAAAAAGCGCGAACCCACAATTCGAAAACCGAGCGAGCGCTGGCGAACATGGCCGATGGCGTGATTCTCACACATGCACTGGCCGGTATTGCCGAGGTGAAGGTGTCGAAGCTTGAGACGCTATCGGCGGGTGGCGACGACATTGACGAGCTTGAGCGCGCCGAGGCTTCGGCAGAACTCACCAAGGCTCTGAGTACGTACGGCAAGCAGGTCGAGCGCATGCTCGAATATGGAAGCTCGTTGGACGACATCGCCCACCTCACGAGCATGGAAGTCAATGTGACGGCGCTCATCGAAAGTCCCCAGGTGTGCTCGTTGAAATTCCTCACCTGTGAGCAGCGGTCAGTGTAGTGGTTGGCGGGTGCCGGTGGTGGTGCGTCGTAGGGTTTCGGCGGCGTCGTGGTGGTCGCGTAGTCGGTAGGACTGGCCGTCGAGGTTGATGACTACCGATCGGTGCAGGAGGCGATCGAGCATGGCGGCGGCGACGGTGGTGTCGCCGAGGATGTCGCCCCAGGCGCCGACTCCGCGGTTGGTGGTGATGACGATGCTGGTTTTCAAGTATCGTTGGGAGACAACCTGAAACAGTGCCGATGCTGCTTCGGCGGGCAGTGGCAGGTAGCCGAGCTCGTCGATGACCAGCAGTGTGGGGCCGGCGTAGAAGCGCATGGTGGTGGCCCAGCGTCCTTCGATGGCGGCGCGGTGGCAGCGGGCGGCCAGGTCGGCGGCGGTGGTGAAGTAGGTGCGGTAGCCGGCGTGGGCGGCTGCGCGGGCCAGACCGACCGAGAGGTGGGTTTTGCCGGTGCCGGGTGGGCCGATGAGCAGGATGTTGGTCGCTGATTCCAGGTAGCGGCAGGTGCCGAGTTCGTCGATGAGCTTGCGGTCGATGCCGGCGGCGGCATCGACGTCGAAGTCAGCCAGCGTGGCCGGGGTGGGTAGGCAGGCGAACCGTAGCCGTCCGGCCAGCCTTCGTGCGGTGCTGGCGTCGACTTCCACGGCCAGCAGCCGCTCCAGGGCGACGGTGAGTGAGAGGTTTTCGGCGCTGGCTTGGTCCAGGACTGCAGGCAGGGCTTCGGCGGCGGCGTGCAGTTTGAGTTCGGCTAGGTGCGAGCGCAACTGCTGATAGCGGCTGGCCGCCGCCGACGGGCCCTCAGGGGTGGCGGTGGTTTTCGGGGTGCGTGGGGCGGGTGTCATTGGATGGTCCTTCGCTGGGCGGCCCGCTCGTAGGCGGACAGGTCGATGACTGTGGAATCGGTTGCCGAAGCCGCGGTTTCGGCGGCCACGGTGTTGGCGGTGGTGGTCTGGAGTAGTTGGGCGGCAGCAGCTTTGGCGGCTGCACCGGGTTGGATGCGTTCCTTGCGGCGGTGCGGTCGCCCGGTCGTGGCGGTGGCCATGGCCGCGGTGTCCAGGGCGATGATGTGGCCGCTGTCGCGGACCATGAGTCCGAGGCCGTCTGTGGCGCGGTGGTGGCGGGCCACGACGATGCCGGTCATCGTGGCGATGTCGATGTACTGGCCACCGAAGGGGTGGCTGACGGTGACCTGGGCGGCGGCCAACTCTGGTGGCACCGAGTAGCGGTTGCCGCGGTAGGACACCAGGGCTTGGCGTGACGCGGTTCGGGCCTCGGACACGATCACCGGATACGGCGTCACTGGTGCCGGGGTCAGCGGCTCAGCTTTGGCGACCATGGCGACCGAGGAGCGCCCGTCGGTGGTGGCCCGGATCCGGGTGTCACCTCGCAGACGTGCGAAGCGGTCCACGCTGGCCTGGGCCGCCTCAACGGTCAGGTCGTCGGCCAGGGTGCGCCACCAGCGGTGCGCGGCAGTGTGATTGACCTTCTCCACGACACCCTTGCGGTTGCCGCGTCGCGGTGGGCAGATCGCTACCGAGACGCCGTAGTGTTTGGCGACCCCGGCTAACGAGGCGGTCACCCGGCCCGAGCCTGGGTCGCAGACTGTGGCCATCCGGTCGAACCGCCAGATGCGGGTCAGCCCGCCCAGGCCGCGCACGATGCGGTCGATGGCGGCCACCAGGTGCGGTTGATCCATCGACGGTGAGAGCACCGCCCGCCACTTGCCCGAATGCGCCAGCGAGCCGACCAGCAGGAACGCATTCTTGCCCCATCCCCAGGATGCGGGTGGATCGGGCAATTCCAGCCAGTCCCATTGGGTTTCCTCACCCGGCGGGTGCGCGATGACCGCGTTGGGCCGGTCTGCCGCGGTGCGGCAGGCCTCGCACGCCGGGCGCAGACTGCGGGTGCGGATATTGCGGGTCAAGCTCTGATACGACAGCCCGAAGCCGAGGTCTTCGAGTTCGTCGTAGAGGGTGCGGGCCCACAGGTGCGGGTCCTCGACCAGTCGGGCGGTCACGTAGTCGACGAACGGCTCGAACGGGTCAGGGCCCGGCCGGGCCCGCACCCCGGGCTCGGTGTCGCCGGCCAGATACTTGCGGACCGTCTTGCGGTCGAAGCCGGTGTGACGGGCGATCGCAGAGATCGACCAACCACGTTTTCGTAGGGCGTGTACTTCCATGTCGTCCTCCCATGTGAGCATGAGAAAGCGGGCCTCCTTCGACACAGCTACTGGCGTCAGACACCAGCAGCATCGAGGGAGGCCCGCCCTTCTCGGCGGAGCCACACAGGTGGGGAATTTCGATGAGCCTCAGTGGGGAATTTCAGCGAGCGCGGTCAAATGAACTTCGGCTGGCTGTGTCGTACGCGCGTTGATCCGCGGTTCCAGAGGCATTTTTCGTCGCCGGTTGGTGTACGCGCGATATCCCGGATATGCGCGAATATGACTATGGTGGTGGACTATTTCGCCCGGAGCTTCGTACGTTCGAGGCATGAGCGCGAACGAGAAGCTGCGGGCGCGGTACCGAGCGGTCGAACTGCAGCGCAAGAAGAACGAAGAGCGGGCTCGGCGTGATCGAGCCAATGCGGCCGGAGCCGAGGAGATTCGGGCAATTCTGCACCGCGTTGGTGCGGTCGACACTTGGGAACGCAAGCGTTTCGACCACGCTGCCGAGAGCATCCGCGCTGATGCGGTGAAGAGGCGGTCCTGTCACTTCCGCGGACTTCAAATCGTCATCGAGCAGATGCGGGCTCGCGGCCAGAATTTGGCGCAGATCGCAGAACTCGCCGGCGTGGACGGTCGCGAGCTTCAGACCGCGCTGCGGCGGGCGCGATCCGGTGATACGGGCAGGCAAGGCCGATCAGCGTCGTCGGGGGCGAATGGACGATCCGATCCCGACCCGATCGGCCTCGATCCGCGCTCAGAAGATGCGGCGGCGGGATTATCAAGCGGTGGCACTGGTGCCTACGATCCGACCCGGTGCATCCGCTGTGATGCAGCCATGCTCGATGAAGACGCTGCTCCTCGACGCGGCCGTCGCCGGCTATATTGCTCGGATACTTGTCGTCGGGACGCATCGGCAGCACGCAACGCCGCACAGCGATATGGGGCGCCGATTCGCGTGATCGAAGTACCGAAAGCCGCAGCTCCGCAGCAGCGCTCGGCAGAAACAGCCGAGCCGCGCGGGGCCGTCGCACCGATGGACGCCGCGAACAAAGTCCTCGACGACGGCGAGGCCCTACGCGGGTTGCTTGCACGCTTGGTGGAGCAGGCTCGGCTCAAGAAGCTTGACCGTGCGACACTGACGGCTGCGCGGGAGCTATCCAATGCCGTTCATCCGCACCGCGATTGGTAATAATCACCTGGTCCGGCGACGCCTGCGTTTTGACTTTCTTCGCGAACGTCGTGCGGTCGGACTGCACCCGGTCATGCTCGAGACGGTACGGCCCGCCGTATGGATCGCCTTCTGGGCGAGGTCTTCGGCAAGGTAGGCGATACTCGCGTCCAATTCGTAGACGGCTTCCTTGCGTGCTTCGGCGATCATCTCTGCCGCGTCCTCAGACTGCGGCAGATATCCGTTCTGCCGGCCGAACCGGTCGATCACGATGTCGCTGGCGTCGTCGAACTGCGTGGCCAACCGTTGATAATCGAAACTGGCCCATTCTTCGACGTACTCTTCGCGCTCCTCTAGGGTCCAGAACTGCGGGAAGGGTAGATGTGTTCGGTAGAGGTCGCGGATTGCGGCATCGAGCTGGCCGGAGAAGCTGATCTCGGGCCAATCGCTGACCGCGGCAGTGGCCAAGTTCTCCAGGTCGTCGTGCAGGCTCATGACAGCTGCTCCCTCCAGGCTGTCCTGATACTGCCTGCAGGCACCGACAAGTCGAATCTTCGAGAGCAGTGTGCCGCTATGCGGAGAGGTTGTCGCGGTGCTCGTCGGTTAGCGAGGTCGCTGGGTGCTCGGTCCCGGGCCCTGCTGAAGGGCCGGGCCGCAGCAGCGAGGGACGCGAGGGTTGCGAGGCTTGGTGGGCAGCCACGTCTTTGGGTGGGGGGTAGATGGTCCACTGCAGGACGTTGCGGTGGTTGCGTGCCCCGTCGTCCTCGATCGCCCATCCGAGTTTCCGCAGCGCCGGCGCGTGCCTTCGGAGGAGGCTCGTGACGTCGCGGCCGTTCCTGGGCCATTCCTTGGGTCGTCGCCAGTCACCGCTCATCGGCGTGATCAACGCGAGCAGGTCGACACCGGACTTCCCGCACAACGGTTCGCGGGTGTGGTGGCGCAGGCGTTCGACGAACGGGTCGGCGGAGAGGCTGTCCTCAGACAGCTGGTCCGCACGCGACATATAGCGACGCAGGCCATCCGAGAACAGAATCTCGTCGACGCATGCCAGCACGCGACCGAAATCCGCCATCCGTGGCGCATCGTCGAGGTGGACGGTCTCTAGACGGTGATGCACGCGAGCAGCCAAATCGAGAAGCCCGCTCAAAATGCTTGGTCGAGCTTCCTCCCACTGTTGTCGCATCGTGGCCTCTGGCTTTCGCACGTGGCGGTCAATGCGTCGTAAATCGATCATCGCCATGCGTTCAGCGAGGTCGGGACGCACCGCGCCGACGTCGATGCCATTGATGATGATGCAGCGGCGGAACTTGACCACGGCGAGGTCGGCGTCGGTGTAGAGCGCACGTTTGACGTTGCCGTCGCCGGTGGCGGCGCGGCACAGCGAGTCCGATAACCAAGGCGGGATCGCTGAGAGGTTGTCCAGAGCGACCACCCAGGAGCCGGAGGCGGCGGTCACCCAGGAGTCGGCGTCGCGCGGCGCCTGGCGCAGCGGAACGGGGGAGGGGTCGATGAGGTCGACCAACATGCGCGTCGTCGTGGTCTTTGCACTGCCCTGCTCGGCGAAAAGTGCCAACACTGGGTGCGGCACATCGCCCTGGACCAGTGCCGCGGTGAGTGCCGCGAGCAGCACGGGACGGTCTGCGAGGGCGACGTTGATGAAATCCCACAACCGGTACAGGTCCCCGGCCGGGGGCGGTAGGGGCATGGCCGCGGTCAGCTTGGTGCGCAGGAACCGTACCGGGGCGGTGTCGATCACCGACCAGGTGCCTGCTCGGACGCGAATGACCTTCCCGTCGGTTCGTCCGGTGTCGATGTAGCTGGTCCCGTGAAGTTCGGCGACGCGGAGATGCAGCCTCTCGGGTGGCTGGTTGGCGGCCAGACCTTCAAGAACCAGGGTGGCGTCGCTGAGGGCCTGGCCGCCGGCGACCGTTCCGGTCTCGGTGAAATAGCGGGAGGCGAGTTCGGCGCGCAGCCCCGACTTTCCCGCACGCAGCAGAATCGCCATATGAGGGCGGGCACGGTCAGCGCCAAAAGGCTCTCCGTCTTCGGAGACGCCGAGGAGATACCGTTCTTGAGCCATGGCTACCAGGCGCGCGGCGACTGACTTCTTGTCGCTCTCGTGGTTGGCGCTCATGGGTTTTCCCGCGTGCGGTGCTTCTGTAGGCGGGGATGACGGGCTATTCTCATGGGGAACTTCCGGTTGAGCGATCGGGTGGTTCGAACGAAAGACCTCGGGCTAGACCCCGAGGTCTTTCTAACGAGTGAGCATCACGCGGCGTCGCCGCCTCCGCGGCGGGTTGCAGTCTCCCGCTCGGAGATCCATCGCAGAACCTCATCGCGTCGATACACGACCCGGCGGCCCAATGTGAAGCTCGCCGGACCGATATCCGAATGGCGCCAGTATCGCAGCGTCCCAACTGGCACGCCGGTTAGATCTGAGACTTCCCTAGCTCCTAGTAGTTCCATGAGATTCCTCCTGAATCACGATTGATTTAGCTGAGCCAACAGTGACCGGGTACAAAGGAGCTGTCCACCACCGCAAGCACATCCGTAGAAAAATTGTCCGAATCGGGCGGGCCCAACCGACGAAGACACCTGCTTGCGGATTGCAAAGCGGATCACAACGACGGATCGCTGCGGTACGGTTGTTTCGTGATCACCCGGAACGAACGGGCAGGAATCGACGACCGCTGGCGCAAGCGCGTCAAGGACCCGAACGGGACGATGCGCACGGAGCGGTCTGCGGTCTACGGCAAGGTCTCGCGCTGGCGCGTCAGATGGGTCGACAGCACAGGTGCCGAACGCACCAAGAGTTTCCAGCGCAAGCCGGATGCGCAGGCGTACCTCAACGGCCTGACCGCTGATCTTCAGCGCGGTGAGTATGTTGACCCGAGGAAGAGCGCGGAGACGTTCGGGTCAGTGGCCGAGCAGTGGTTCGCCACCAAACAGCACCGTAAGCCGAAAACCGTCGCAGGATATCGCTCGTTGCTCGACACCGTGGTGCTGCCGAAGTGGGAAGGTGTTCCGCTGAAAAGGCTTGACTACGAGTCCTATTCAACCTGGTTGGGGTCGCTGTCGGTCGACGGTGGGCAACGCGGAGCAGGTTTATCGGCAAGTCGGATCAACCAAGCGCATCAGCTGGTAGGTGCTGTCCTGAAGTACGCCCAACGGACTGGCAAGGTGGCGAAGAACGTCGCGTTGGAGATCAAGCGGGACGAGGATCTTCCCGAGCAAGCGGAGCGTGAGCGGCGATATCTGAGCCATTCCGAGCTGTTGATGCTGGCCAAGGCTGCCGATCGGTTCGAGACGCTGACGCTGGTCCTGGGGTACTGCGGATTGAGGTTCGGCGAAGCCGTTGCATTGCGGCGCCGGCATGTGGGGGACCGGGTGCTGACGGTGCGCTCGTCTGCAACGGCGGTCACCGGCAAGGGCATCGTGGAGTCGACGACCAAGACGAAGCGGGATCGCCACGTGCCCGTGCCCGAACCTGTCTGGAAGAAACTCAAGGCTGAGCTGCCCGCCGACCCGAATGCGCTGGTGTTTCCCAGTCGGAAGGGCGGGTTCCTGCCACTCGGTGAGTACCGCTGGGCATTCGACAACGCGTGTGAAGACGTCGGCATCGAAGGGCTGGTACCGCACGGCCTGAGACACACCACGGCGTCACTGGCGATCAGTGCAGGCGCTAACGTCAAGGTCGTGCAGAGACTCCTGGGGCATGCAACGGCGGCCATGACGCTCGATCGTTATGGGCACCTGCTCAACGACGATTTGAGCGGTGTGGCTGATGCGCTGGGCAAGGCCATCGACAGCACTGCGGTATCGCTGCGGTATTCGGGACGTCAGAGGAAGGCTGAAACGGCCTAAAGTATGCTCTGAGCTGCAAAGCCCCCATAGCCCAATTGGCAGAGGCAGCGGACTTAAAATCCGCCAAGTGTCGGTTCGAGTCCGACTGGGGGCACTGGGCCGGGACGGCCAACGACAGGATTCAGCTGGGGTTGTCCGAGCCCGTGCGGCGCAACCGGCGGATCCGCCACGGGTGTTCTCGGTGTGGCCACATCCGCTCGATCTCCGCGTTGAGCTCGGCGCCCAACAGCACCACGAAAGCGGTGAGATAGAGCCACAGCACCACCGCCAGCGGAACAGCGAGTTGCCGGAAAATCGCGTCATCGCGCGCGCTGAACGCCAGATAGGCGCGCAGCCCGGCGGACGCGATCAGCCACAGCGCCATCGCCAGCACTGCGCCCGGCAGATCGCGTAACCACGGTGTCCGCCACGGCACGCCGACGTGATACAGCGTGGCCAAGCCCGCCAGCACCAGCACCGCCATCATCGGCCAGAACAAGTGATCGAACAGTTGCAACGTGGAGTTGGCAATCGCGTCCGGCAACATCGACCTGATCAGCTGCGGACCTAGCACCATCGGCGGCAGGATCGCGACGGCGCCGAGCAGGCCGCCGAAGGTCAGTCCAAGTGCCAACAGCCGACGTCGCCAGCTGGATGGAGGGTCGACGTTGTAGGCGATGGTGATCGTTTCGAGGAAGCGATTGGTGGCACGGGATCCGGTCCAGAAGCTCAGCAGAAGGCCGGCCGAGACAACTCCGCCGCGCGTGTGGGCCAGCACGGTGTCGATGAGGTTCTCATAGGACGCGTAGGTGGCAGCGGAGAGAAACGGACGGGGGATCTCTAACACCAGTTCCCGCAACTCGCGGGTACCCGCCGGCCCCAGCGCCTCGGCGACAAATCCCAACGAGCCGATGATGGCAAGCAGCAGCGCCGGCAGCGAGATCAATGTGAACAGCGCGGCTTCGGCAGCCAGCCCGGGCACCCGGTCGTCGAGCGCCCCGCGCACGGTGCCGTCGGCTAGTCTGCAGGTCTGTTGCACCGGATGCGGCAGCATCGCGAAGATCGCCGATCCTTGTCGGTACAGCTTGGAGCGCGCAGTCCGGGCCGATCGTGACACCCCTGACCAAGGCCCCCATCGCCCGCTGCCCGACGCCACCGCCCCGAGCTTAGGAGATGATTGCGACCGGTCCCCGGGCAGTCAGTCCAGCGTCCGCCGGCGCCGCAGGAACACGAAGCCGACGAGCGCCAGCGCCGAGGTCACATTGATCGGCGCCAGGGTGTAGCCCAGGTCCTCCATGATGGCCCGCTCGATATCGCTTAGGGCCCGCACCCCGGTACCGGTGGGCACCTGCGGGTTCATCAACTGCCGGTTGGACCCGGTGAACACCGTGCTGTCCAGATGCGAGACGGAACTGCCCTCTACCCACGACGACGGCGCGTACAGCGGAACCAAAGTGCCGTAGGCGCCCACCGCGCCGGCGCCGCCGAAGTACAGGCCACCGAGCGCCCCGGTCAGGCTGGCGGCCAGCGCCGGATCCATCCGGAAGTCGGTGCCGATCAGGCTGGTGTCATCAGCGGTGCGCAGGAACTTGTCGTAGAGCGTCCAGCGTCGCTGCGTACCCGCCTCCGACGGCTGCGCATACGACATGAAGCCCAGCGAGTGCATGAACTCGTGCATCGCGACGGTGGTGAAGTCGTATTGGAAGCTGGACACGAAATCGCCAAAGGCCCACGGATAGGCGAAGTTCCAGTTGATCTCGCCGTCGGCCGCCGCACCGTTGGCATCGGCCCCGGTGAGCAACTTGTGCTGCACCACGGTGGGGAAGAAGCCCGCTCCGGACCCGATCAGCGGGCTACCCGCGGACGCCAAATTGTCTGTGTCGAAAGAGTTCTCGCCGATGATGTCGTAGTCGATGACCACCGGGGTGGTCACGATGAACTGGCCCATCAGATTGTTGGCCGCCCGCTGCAAGGCGCTGCGCGCCTCGGGAGTCCAGTACTGCGAGCCCCTGGTGTAGTTGAAGACGAAGGTGACCGCGTTCTGATTCACCAGCAGCGAGGCGCGCGTGCTCGCGCTGCGGAACGGATCGAGCAGGTTGATGTGGTTGCCCAGGTCGCTCGCGGAGATGACGAAGTTGTCGACGCCGGTGAACCCCTCATGCGGCGTATAGGTGAAGGTCCCGTCATCCTCGATGATCAAGGTGCCCGACAGCGGTGCCGTGACGACCTTGTACCGGATCACATCGCCCTCGAGGTCGACAGCACCCAGCGAGCCGACGATCGGAACCGATCCCTGCGCATTGACCTGGAAGGGGCTGAGCCACGGCGCCTGGTTGAACAGCGTGCGGCGCGTCCCGTTGAGTGAGTCGTTGAGCCAGTCCTTCACCGGATTGGCGACGGGCAGGATCGAGATCAGGGTTCGTCCGGTGCCCATCAACGCCGAGATCTGGTTGGCCACCAACTGCCGCCCGAAGCTGGGCCGGTTGAGTGCGACGACCGCGTTGTGCGTCGGGGTCACCGTCTCGACATCGCTGGGCGCCGGCACCGGTTCGGCCGGGGGAGCAGTGGCCAACGCGGCCGGTTCCGGCTGCGGGTCGGCGGCGGCGTCGCTCACCGTGGCGTGGGGCTGCGCCTCGGTGTCGATGTCCTCGGTCCGGTCGGCCGGCGCGGCCGCGTAGCGCCGCGGCGTCGGGTCCGTCGATGCGGTTGCCAGGCGCGACTCCGGCTCGGCGATACCGCCCTCGTCGCCGTCTTCGTCCTCGTCGTCCTTCGAGACCGAGGGCGCGTCGGATTCGTCGTCGGATTCGTCGTCGGTCTGCGCGGTGCCCGACCCCGGCGCGGCCGTTCGGTCGTCATCCCCACCGGAGGAACTACCTTCATCGGCGGATGGTCCGGCGTTGCCGCTATCGGATGAGTCCGCACCGCCGGTGCTGCTCGAGCTCGACGAGACACCGTCATCCGCGGCGGCGACCGCAATCTCGGGACCGACAAGCGTCAGGCCCCACAGTGTCGCCGTCATCCCGGCTGACGCAGCGCCTGCTGCCAGCCAATACCTGACCGGCAGGCCCTCAGCCCGCCGGCGTCCCGGCCGTCGGTGCTTCGCAGCGCGGATCGGATTGTGTCCCGTCACGATTTGTCCCCCTCGTCAATATGGGCAGACTCTATCCGCTACGGGGCGTGTGTTCGCACATTTGCCCGACGGCGGATTGCCTCGGGATCGGATCCGCGGCTTGCGGTCACTCCTGCGACGGGGTCGCCTCCGACGGCTCGTCGTCGCCGCCGGTGCCCCCGTCTGCGTCCGCATCGTCGCCGTGGGCTTCCTCGGGGGAGTCGTCGTCGGAGCCGTCGGTGACGGTCTCGTCGTCATCGCGTGCCGGCGAGTTGGACGCGTCGTCGTCACCGGCACCCGACCCGGTCAGCAGATCGACCGCGGTATCGCCGTCATCGTCCGAGCCGTCGAGCAGGTCGGTGTTCCGGTCCTCGGTATCGAGGGTCCGGATCGGCTCTCGATCGTCCGCATCGTCGTCATCGATCGTCGGGGTCTGCAAGTCGGCGCGCCGCGAAGCGGGCTCCAGTTCTGCCTGGGGTGAGAACTGCAGCGCCGCCGACGGTTCCGGGGCAGTGGTAGCGGGCTCTGTCGGCTGCTGGCCGGACGTACCACGCTGACGCGCAGCGATATTGGTCACCATGTCGTGCACGCCCTGGCCGATGGCGTCGCCGAGATCTTTGAGCACTTTCAACGGGTTGACGGCCGGCAACAGGCCGAAGGACCGCTGCACCGCCGCAGGGGTGCTGCGGTCATAGCCCAGCTCGACGAGCACCCGCAACACCGGCTCCAGCAGGTCGGCCAGCGGAGTGAGGATCGCGCTGGTGCCCGTGCTGTGACCGATTCCGCGGATCGCCTGTGCCAGCGGCAGCACCTTGGTCGGGATGGTGACATAGGTGGTGTCGCCGATGACGATCCGATTCTTCGGATCGTTGATCTGAGCCTGCAGCTCCTCCTCGGTGTAACCGTTCGGATTCACCTTGTCGTCGTAGGCGCCGTGAACGGCCATGCCCACGAACACATTCAGCACGGCGAGCAGATTGAGCGGATACCGGGGAAAATCGGCGGCGATGTCGTAGTGGAAGGCGATATCGGTGGTCGTCATCCCCGTGTCGTTGGCCGGCGTGCCCTTGGGCACGTACTCGAAGATCGGGACCTCGCCCGGGAAGAACCGCTGCATGAAACCGCCGTTCGGCCGGTTCGGATTACCGATCATCACGAAGCTGAGCCGGCTCTTGTCGACGGTGGCGTCGGCGCCCAGCAGCCGCTTCACCTCGGTGGCCACCGTCGCGCTCTGGGAATTGCCGAACACCACGATCTGCTCGTCGGTCTGGGCTAGCGCCAACCGCACGGCGGCCTCGAGCAAACCCGTCCCCACGACCACCGACGGGCCGAATGCCATCCCGTCGGTGTAGATCGGTGACGCCTCATTCGGGATGTAGACCGGCTGCAACGTGCACGTGCTCACCTTGCACGGCGACACCGGATCGAGGTAACGACGGGACGTCGTGTCCATGTAGCCGTTCACCCGATCGGGATAGGGCTGGGTGGTGCCGCCCATCATGAGCGCGGTGACCGCCCCGGCGGAACCGGGAGGTGCCACCAGCCAGAAGCCGAGTGACAGCGTCAGCGCCACGACGGCCGACCGTACGAATCCGAAGCCCAGCCCGTTACTCATGATCCCCCCGCAGCCCGTGTCGAACTCCAGCACTTGAGTTCGCATTGTGCTGGTAGCGGGGCCGGGCGGTGTGAGTATCGGACTACTCGGGTCGGATCGGATGCCGGTGGGCCGCGGTCCTCACTGCGCGACGTTGCCGCGGATATGGCGGAACGGTTCCTCGGGATCCCAGTTGGCGTACGTGTAGCGCTGTTGCGGGCGGTCGTGCTCGCCGAGCATGAAGGCCCGGTGATAGCGGCCGCGACGCGCCAGCGAGGCCAGCCAGGTCGCGACGGTGCTGATCCGGTTGCTCACACCGGTCAAAAACGCGATGTGGATCAGCCCCCACGCCAGCCAGCCCGGCGCACCGGCCACCCGCAGCGGCCCCACCTGCAGGATCGCGTTGCGGTGGCTGATGTATGCCGCCGATCCGAGGTCGCGGTAGCGGTAGGCGCGCCGGGGTCGTCCTTCGAGATCGCGCCGGATACATGCCGCGGCGTGCCAGCCGCCCTGCATCGCGTTCTCGGCGACACCGGGCAGCTTGTCCCGGCCGGCGAGGTCACCGATGACGAATATCTCGGGATGCCCGGCGATCGTCAGATCCGGTTCGACGGCGATGCGGCCACCGCGGTCGGTCGTGGCGCCGAGCGTCGCGGCGACATGGCGGGCGAATGGCACGGCCTCCACCCCCGCGGTCCAGAACACCGTGCGCGTCGCGAAATCCGTTGACTCGCCATCCTTTTTCGGCGTGATGGTCACACCGTCGCGGCGCACATCGGTGACGTGCACGCCGAAGTGCATCTCGACGCCGAGCCCCTGCAGGGTGTCTTGCGCCTTCGTCGACAGCTGCGGGGCAAACGTCTTCAGGACCCGGTCGCCGCCGTCGAACAGCAGCACCCGGGCCTCGCGCGGTTGGATGCTGTGGAACTCGTGGGCCAGGGTGTGGGTCGCCATCTCGCGGATCTGGCCGGCCAGTTCGACACCGGTCGGTCCGCCGCCTGCGACGGCGAACGTCAGCCAGCTGGTCCGTTCCGGTCCCGGTGGCAGGGTCTCGGCGATCTCGAACGCGGTGAGCACCCGCTGACGGATCTCCAGCGCATCGTCGAGCGTCTTCATTCCCGGCGCCCATTCGGCAAAGCGCTCGTTGCCCATATAGGACTGCCGCATGCCGGCGGCGAGCACCAGCACGTCGTAGTCGATGGTGAACTCCGTCTCGTCGGGTCGCAGGGCAGTGACGGTGTGCGCGTCGGGGTCCAGCTCGATGGCCTCGCCCAGCAGCGCCCGCACGTTGTGGTGGCGGGCGAACTCCTCGCGCAGCGGTCGGCTGATGTGCCCGATGCTCAGCTTGCCGGTCGCGCATTGGTAGAGCAACGGCTGGAACAGGTGGCTCGCCGAACGGTCCAGCACCGTCACGTCGACGTCGAGGCGGGCGAGTCGCCGCGCGCAGAACAGCCCGCCGAACCCGCCGCCGATGATCAGTACCTTGGGTCGTTGTGTCGTCGTCACCTAATCGGGATGCCCCGTTGTGGTGCGAGTCATGCGTTCGCCGGTGTTTCGGCTGGGCGCGGACCTCTGGTCAGGCCGACGCTGTCTGCTCCTGTTCAGCGCGCCGCGCCGTCAACACCCACCGGATGCCACCGACCAGGATGCGGCCGGACATCCGCACCACCGTCGCCTCCAGCGGCGGAAAGTAGGGCAGCCACAACGGCTTTCGCGCCCAGCTCGGCAGCATCGCCACCGAGGTCGTGGCCAGCACCCCATACGGTGCGCGGGCCGGCAACGGCAACGGCGGGGTCAGCAACAGGAAACGGGCGGCTTCGCGCGCCGCGGCGGTGCTGCGCAGCTCCGGCCGATAGGCCTCGATGCGCTCGCGCAACTCGTGCCTGGTCCGCGGCGGATCCGGCACGCCGAGTGCTTCGGCGACGCGGGCGGTATCGGCGACGTACGCGTCGCATCCGGCCGGGTCCAGCGGTTGGGCGCCGTAGAGCTGATGGGCCAGCAGGAAGCTGTCGACCTCGGCGATGTGCACCCACTCCAGCAGGTGCGGGTCGGAGGCTGCATAGGGTGTGAAGTCCGGTGCCACCCCGTGGACGCGGCGGTGGATGCCACGGACCTTGTCGACGGCACGCTGGGCGTCGGTGGCCGGCCCGAACGTGGTCTCCGCCAGGAAGGTGCTGGTGCGCTGCAGGCGTCCCCACGGATCGCCGCGATAGTCGGAGTGCTCGGCGACGCCGGCCATGGCCAACGGATGCAGCGACTGCAACAGCAGCGCGCGCAACCCACCGACGAACATCGAGGCGTCGGCATGGACCCGGCGGATCGGCCGATCCTCGGCGAACCACCGGGGTCCCGGCGTCTCGTGGATCCGGGCCCGGTTGTCCGGCCCGTCCGGTCCGGCGACCAACCCGAACAACGCGCGACCCAAACCGTCCCGGATCGCACCCACTTCCCGCTCCAGCACCATGACTACGACGGTACGTGTCGCCCGGTCAGCGATATCAAAATGTGGTTGGGTTGGGTCCGAACTGGCCGCGATCACCTGCGGACGGCAGCTTGCCCGGCCCATTGTCAGCGGTGACAGTTCGGTCGTCCCGATCGACGAAAGCGATGCGACAGGAACTCCTCAAGCGAACGCGGTAGGCGGCCGGTGATCTGGTGGACTGTGTCGGTCACCCGGTCCTCGGACCCACGGCTGATGCTCGCATCCATGCCGGCGAGAATCTGCGCGAAGTCGGGGGACAACCCAGATGCAATCAGCTGGGTGATGCGTTCGGCGGCGGTGACGCTCACATGCTTGGCCGCGCGGCCGGTCACGCACGAGTAGGTCGCGCACACCTCGGCATAGCTGAGCGCCTGCGGCCCGGTCAGGATGAACTCGTCGTTGGGAGCGGCATCCCGGCGGAGCAATACTGTTGCCACCGAGGCGATATCGGCCACGTCGACGAAACCGACCCGGCCGTCACCGGTGGCGGTGGTCAGCGTGCCCGACTGCAGGCCGGTCGCGACGGGGTGGTCGCCGACGAAGTTCGACATGAACCAGGACGGTCTCAGGATCGCCCATTCCGGCACCAGTTCGGTCACCAGCCGATGCAACGCACCCAGGCCGGTGTCGCTCGGCTCGGTGGCCGACGAACTGAGCAGCACCACCCGCCGCAGGCCGTCGCGCAGACCCCGCTCCAACACCGGACCGACGATCGGCGCCGGTTCCGCGACGCCCACCGGCGCAACGAGATACATCCGTTCCACCCCGGCCAGGGCCGCGGGATGGGTGCCCGGGTCGGCCCAGTCGAAGCGCACCCCGGACGGGCCGGGATCGCGGCTTGCCGCACGCACCACGACGCCGGCCCGGGCGAGCTCACGCCATACCAGCGACCCGGTGTTGCCGGTCGCGCCGGTGACCAGAACCGGCGTCATCCCAGCGCCTCGGCCGCGGCGGCCGGACTCCAGTAGTCCCGATAGGACGCGATGCCGTCGGTGGTCACTGTGATCACGGCGATGTAGCCCAAGCGGTACGGCCGCTGCGCCGCCACGGCGATCCCCTCGGCCTCGAACTCCACGATCACCGTCTGCGGATCCAGCGTCTGGTGCCGCGTCTGAACGGGGATGGCCCGCAGATCGAGCATGTCGGTGTAACCGGCGAGATAGTCGGTGACGGCCGCGCGACCGTCCAACCTGCGCGGCTGTCCGGGGCCGGCGAACGGAAACTCCATGATTCCGGCGGGCGCCCACAACATGGCGAAGGCGGCCATGTCCTGGCTGAGTAGCAGTTCGAAGGCCCGGTCGATGACGGCATTGGTGTGGGCGCGCTGGGCATCGTTCATCTGAACACCTCCATGAATGGAACGGACCCGTGCCGTTCACACTACATACCGGACGGCACCGTGTCGTTCGGGGGAGATAGGCTGCGGTCATGACGGCACCCCGGCGTAAACCCAGCGGCGGCGCCGTCATGCGACCGGCCGTCACCGAGGCGATCGCCAACGCCGCCATCGACGAACTCGTCGAGCAGGGCTACGCCAAACTGGCCATGGAGAAGGTGGCCCGGCGGGCCGGGGTCGGCAAGCATGCGCTGTACCGGCGCTGGCCGTCCAAGGTGGACCTGGTCACCGAGGTGCTCGCGCGGCTCAGCGTCCCGCAGGATCCGGCCCCCGACACCGGATCCCTGCGCGGTGATGTCCGAGCCATGCTCACCGCGGTGACCCAGTGGCTCGGCGACCCGCGGATCCGCGCCATCCTGCCCAGTCTGATCGCCGAGTACGACCGCAATCCGGCCCTGGCCGAGGCCGCTGCCACGCATATCGGCGGCCCGCGTCGGGAATGGGGCCGCGCCGCACTGGAACGCGCGCAGGTGCCTGCGGGGCGGATCGAGCTGATCCTGGACCTGATGGCGGCGCCGGTCTTCTGGCGCCTGACCCACGGTCGAGAGGTCGATGACGGCTACCTGGACGCGCTGGCCGACCTGATCGTGTCCGGTGTCGAATAGTTCTGTGCCGGTAACTGTTCCGATTCGTTATCCGACGCACAGCGCGCGCCTAACTTCGCCACAGTGGCCGCCCAACGGGCGGCCATAGCGTGCTGATCCGTGTGGCGGTGAGGTGCCGCGAGAACACACACGGATGAATGGAGTCCCCATGAAGCTCACGCGTCGCGCCGCCGCCCCGATCCTGGCCGGCGGTATCGCGGTGGCCGGCCTGCTCGGAGCCGGGATGGGCACCGCGAGCGCCGACCCGGGCCGTCCCTGCGGGGGTCCGGATGCCGCAGCCTGCGCACCCGCTCCGCAGAACAACAACTGGCAGCAACGCGGTATGGATCAGGCCCGCAACGACCATCAGCCCTTCATGTACAACGGGCACCGGGTGGAACCGCTGCGCGCCGGCAACGGCGACGGTTGGGGCTTCTGGTTCCTGGGGCAGTGGATTCGGTTGTAGTCCACCGTTCACACCGGCGCGCAGGGCGGCAGCCCTGCGCGCCGGGAACCGATACGTGTCGATCAACCCGTTGTCGGACAGTGTGTTTGACGAAACGAGCGCCTCTCTTGACGCCCGCCTCGGATTTCGTCGAGTCCGATGAATGGGCTGAACACGTACCTGCATCGGCGATGCACGAGTTCCGTCGGATCGGCCGGACGGCCGGTTGTTCGGCTTGTACGATCGGGTTGACCGCCCAGATCTGCCGACAGGAGAACCGATGCCGCGCCCCGGTGTGGAAGCCGTGCGTCGGACGCAGACTCTGGCCGTCGGGTGCGTTGCAACGCGTCATCCCGAACGTCATGGCGCGCCGTTGAAGCGCCCAGACATGCTGTGATCGAACGACATCGAAGAAAGGCCGACACATGAGTCTCTACGCAGTGGTTGATCCGGCAACCGGCGAGGTGGTGCGCGAGTACCCGACCGCCACCGATGACCAGATCGAGGAGGCGCTGGCCGCTGCGGCCCAGGCGTTCGGCGATTGGTCCAAGACCACCACCGTCGCCCAACGCGCGGAGTTGATCCGCAAGGTCGCCGCCCTGCACAACGAGCGCAAGGACGAACTGGCCAAGATCATCCAGCGCGAGATGGGCAAGCCGCTGGACCAGTCCGTCGGTGAGGTGGAGTTCAGCGCCGCCATCTACGAGTTCTACGCCGACAATGCCGAGAAGTTCCTGGCCGATGAGCCCATCGATCTGCTCGAAGGCGAAGGCAGCGCGCTCATCCGGCGCAGTCCGGTCGGTGTGCTGCTGGGCATCATGCCGTGGAACTACCCCTACTACCAGGTGGCCCGCTTCGCCGGCCCGAATCTGGTGCTGGGCAACACCATCGTGCTCAAGCACGCCCCGCAGTGCCCCGAGTCCGCGGCCGCGCTGCAGCAGATCTTCCTCGACGCCGGGTACCCCGAGGGTGCCTACGTCAACGTCTACGCCACCAACGAGCAGATCGCCGAGGCCATCGCCGACCCGCGCGTGCAGGGCGTGTCGCTGACCGGTTCCGAGCGTGCCGGCGCCGCGGTCGCCGAGATCGCCGGCCGCAACCTGAAGAAGGTCGTGCTGGAACTGGGCGGGTCGGATCCGTTCATCCTGCTCTCGGCCGATGATCTGGACGCCGCCGTGGAGGCCGCGGTCGACGGTCGCTTCGAGAACACCGGGCAGGCGTGCAACGCCGCCAAGCGCATCATCGTCGAGGCGGGCGTCTATGACGAATTCATCGACAAGTTCACCGCCAAGGTGTTGGCCAAGGGCGACGGGTTGGCGCCGCTGTCCTCGGTGGCCGCTGCCGAACGGCTGGAGGATCAGGTCAATCGCGCGGTCGCCGACGGCGCCACGTTGACCTCCGACGGTCAGCGCAACGGTGCGTTCTTCCCGCCCGGCGTGCTCACCGGTGTCTCGCCGGACAAGCCGTCGGCCAAGGAGGAACTGTTCGGTCCGGTCGCCACCGTCTACAAGGTCTCCGGTGAGGACGCGGCCGTCGCGCTGGCCAACGACACCCCGTTCGGCCTGGGCTCCTACGTCTTCACCACCGACGCCGAGCAGGCCAAGCGCGTCGCCGACAAGATCGACGCCGGCATGGTGTTCGTCAACGCCGTCGGCGCCGAGGGCGCCGAACTGCCCTTCGGCGGGGTGAAGCGCTCCGGGTTCGGCCGCGAACTGGGCCGCTTCGGCATCGACGAATTCGTCAACAAGAAACTCATCCGCATCGCCGGCTGATGCGGTCGCGGCGGTGATCGGCGACGGTCTGTAACGGTAGGCCCCGAACGACACACTCCCTTGCATATCCATCGAACAAGGGAGTCAGTCATGACCGTCATCCAGCAAAACCCCATCGCTTCGGCTCAGTCCACCCTCGCCACCATCGGCGGGCACGTCGCCCGCTACGGCCTGGTGGTGGTGATCGGGTGGATCGGGGCGTTGAAGTTCACCTCCTACGAGGCCCACGGCATCGAGCCGCTGGTCGCCAATTCACCCCTGATGAGCTGGGTATACGACATCTTCTCGGTGACCGGCTTCTCGGCGCTGCTCGGCGTGCTGGAACTCGCGACGGCCGCCATGCTGGCCGTCAAGCCGTGGCTGCCGCGGGTGGCCGTGGCCGGCGGCGTGATCGCGGTGGGGCTGTTCGCCGCGACCATCAGCTTCCTGTTCACCACACCCGGGGTGGGCGAGGCCACCGCGGGCGGCTTCCCGGTACTGTCGATGACCGGCCAGTTCCTGATCAAAGATGTTGCCCTGATCGGGATCTCACTGTGGCTGGTGGCCGATGCGCTGGCCGCGGTCCGCAGCCGAAGTGACCTCGCGGACCTGCGCTGAGACCTACGATGGTCCGGCGATGATCACATCGGCAACGGAGGAGGCCGCCCTTGTCGCCGCCCTGCGCGGTGGTGACGAGGCGGCCTTCGCCGCCCTGGTCGAAAAGCACACTCCGGCCATGCTGCGGATCGCGGCCGGCTACGTGCCCAATCACCAGATCGCCGAGGAGGTCGTCCAGGAGACCTGGATCGCGCTGCTCAAGGGCATCGACCGATTCGAGGGCCGATCATCGTTGCGCACATGGCTTTTCACCATCATGGTCAACATCGCCAAGGCGCGCGGACTGCGTGAACGGCGTGACACCGAGGTGCAGGTACTGGCGTTCACCGAGGGCACCGTCGACCCGGCACGGTTTCGCGACGCCGGCGAGGAGTGGGCCGGCCATTGGAAGGACAGCGAGGCGCCGTCGCCGTTCCCCGACACCCCCGAGGGGTCGGTGCTCGGGGATGAGCTGCTGGACGTGACCCGCCGGGAACTGGACAAACTGCCCGTCCGGCAGCGGGAGGTCGTGACCATGCGAGATGTGCTCGGCATGGATGCCGCCGAAGTGTGCGAGTTGCTACAGATCAGCGTCGCCAACCAACGCGTGCTGCTGCACCGCGGTCGTGCCGCGGTGCGGCAGGCACTTGAGGATTATCTGAAGGAGTCCGCATGAGCGCGGAATCGATGGACTGCAACGAACTGGTGGAGCTGGTGACCGCCTACCTGGAGGGCGCCCTCGATCTGGACACCCGCGCGCGGTTCGACATCCACCTCACCGAGTGCGACGGCTGCGACAACTACCTGCAGCAGTTGCAGACCACGGTGGACACCCTGGGCCGGGTCGATTCCGGTGAGCTCGACCCGGCCTTCCGGGACCGGTTGCTGGCGGCCTTCCGCGAGTGGAAGTGATTGGCGCCGGGGCTTATCCGCTGCTGGGACCGGTCGTCACCGGCGGTACCCGATCCTTACCCGTCTTCGGGTCGTAGTTCTCCCAGAACGTCGCGCCGACGATGCCCAGTGCCACCGGGTCGAAGGCGGGGTCGAGCCCGGATTTCTTCTGCCGCTCGTAATCGCGCAGCGCCTTGTAGGCGGGTTGCTGCAGGATCAGGATGCCGATGATGTTGAGCCACGCCATCAACCCGACGCCGATATCGCCGAGGGTCCAGGCGTCGCTGGCGGTGGACACCGCGCCGATGGTCACCGACACCAGGATCAGTGCCTGCAGCAGCATGGTGGACGTGCGACCGACGCTGCCGCGCAGGAACGGGACGGTGGCCGTTGCGGACTTGCCAAGCAGGAAACGGAGATTCGTCTCGGCCATGTAGTAATAGGCGATGATGGTGGTGAGGCAGAAGAAGAACAGCGACACCGCGATGAACGTCGAACCGCCGCCGGCCCACAGCGTGTCGAAGCCGACCTGGGCGAAGGTCGGACCCACTTCGGCGTCGGCGGGCAGTCGGCCGCCGTCGGCCAGTACCGACCCCGTGGCGCTTTCACCCTCGTACACCCGGTACGCTCCGGTCGACAGGATCAGGAACCCGGTTGCGCTGCAGATGAACAGCGTGTCTACGTACACCGCGAATGCCTGCACCAGACCCTGCTTGGCGGGATGTGACACCTCTGCGGCGGCCGCGGCGTGCGGACCGGTGCCCTGTCCGGCCTCGTTGGAGTAGATACCGCGCTTGACGCCCCACATGATCGCGGCACCTAGGATCGCACCGAACGCCGCATCGGCACCGAACGCACTCGAGATGACCATGCTGATCACGCCGGGTACTTCGGAAGCGTTCGCAGCCACGATGATCAAGGCCAGCAAGATATAGATCAGCGCCATGAACGGCACCACCACGGAGGCGAACGTCGCGATGCGCTTGACACCGCCGATGATGATGAATGCCAGCAGGATCACCGTGCCGATGGCGACCCACCAGGTCGACACGCCCCATGCACCGCTCATCGCCGAGGCCATCGAGTTGGACTGCACGCTGGGCAGCAGGAGGCCGCAGGCCAGCACCGTGACCGCGGCGAACAGCAGCCCATACAGTTTGAAGAACGGTGCCGCCTTGGTGTGTGCCAATGCTCGGCTGAGGTAATAGGCCGGTCCGCCGCGGTACTCGCCGGTGAGTTGGTCGCGCACCTTGTAGATCTGACCGAGCGTGCACTCGACGAACGAGGTGGACGCCCCGAGGAAAGCCACCGTCCACATCCAGAACAGGGCGCCGGGTCCACCGAAGGCGATGGCGGTCGCGACACCGGCGATGTTGCCGGTGCCGACGCGGCCGGCCAGGGACATGGTGAGCGCCTGGAAGGATGACACACCCGAGGGCGACTTCTCGCCGCGCAACATCAACCGCACCATCTCGGGTATCTGCCGAACCTGTACGAACCGGGAGCGGATCGAAAAGTAGATGCCGGCTGCCAGACACAGATAGACGAGGGCGTTACTCCAGATGTAGCTGTTGACGGTACTGAGGAATTCGGTCACCAGTGGCGTTCCAATCATGTCGTGCGGGTGTGCTCATGCTTGCAGGACTGCGGCGCCGATGTGTTTCTTTTCCATGACAACGACGTAAGTCCGTTGATCGGAAAGGTCAGCCGAGCACCTTCAGCGGCAGCGAGACGAACCCGCCGCGACTGGTGACGGTCAGCAGATACCGCCCGCCGACCGGCACCGGCAGCGCCAGTGGGTAGTAGGCGAATCCGATCTCGCCGCCCAGGCTCGACGGCGGAACGTCGAGGCGCAGGTCCATTCCCGTGCCGGTCGGATCGGTGAACCGGATGTCGATCGTGGGTGACGCATCGCCGGGTTCGGGCGCGATGAGCACCACCAGCGTGACGCGGGCCGTGCGATCGGAGCCGGGCCGGCAGGTGTCGACCACGCCGCCGACGATGTCGAGTTTGTTGTCGACGACGACCGCCGACTCGGCCAGCAGCGCCCCGGTGACGATCATGGCGCGTCGTATACCCCAATGTGGTGCGGCTCGATCATGAACCGGCGACAATCAGTACAGATTTCGATGTACTATCTGGTGTGTGCAGACGTTGACCCACACCGATGCGCTGGCCCGGTTCGGTCACGCCTTGTCCGATATCACCCGCGCACAGATATTGCTGAGCCTCGATCGGGCACCGGGCTATCCCTCCGAACTCGCCGAGCAACTGGGCGTGACGCGTCAGATCCTGTCCAACCACCTGAGCTGCCTGCGCGGGTGCGGTCTGGTGGTCGCGGTTCCTGAGGGGCGCCGCACCCGCTACGAATTGGCCGATGCCCGCATCGGTCGGGCACTCGGCGACCTGATGGGCCTCGTCCTGGCGGTCGATCCCGGTTGCTGCACCGATTGCGTGTGCTGCTGATGGCCGCCCCGGTGACCGAGGCGCGACGCGCGGTGCTGTCGCGACGCATCAGGTGGTTCGTCGCCATGACCATCACCTACAACATCGTCGAAGCCTTCGTGGCGATCACCGAGGGCGCGCGGGTGTCGTCGAGCGCGCTGATCGGGTTCGGCCTGGACTCCACGATCGAGGTCGCCTCGGCGGCCGCGGTGGCTTGGCAGTTCTCCGGTTCCGATCCGGAAGCGCGGGAGAAGGTGGCGCTGCGGATCATCGCGTTCTCGTTCTTCGGTCTGGCGCTGTTCGTGACGGTGGATGCCGTGCGCACGTTGACCGGTGCCGAGGAGGCCCGGCACTCGTCGATCGGCATCGGTTTGGCCGCACTCAGCCTGGTGATCATGCCGGTACTGTCCTGGGCGCAGCGCCGGGCCGGTCGCGAACTGGGATCGCTGTCGGCCGTCGCGGATTCCAAACAGACACTGCTGTGCACCTACCTGTCGGCGGTTCTGCTGGTCGGTCTGGTGCTCAACAGCGCCTTCGGGCTGTCCTGGGCCGACCCGGTCGCGGCCCTGGTGATCGCCGCCGTGGCGGTCAAGGAGGGCAGGCAGGCGTGGCGCGGTGAAAACTGCTGCGCCCCAGTTCCGCAGCAGCGATCGTGCTGCGACTGACGACTCGTGGGGCATAACGTTGCGCCATGAGCTTCTACGAGGTCATCGAGACGGTCGGCAAGGCAATCGACGGCATCGGCGTGGCGGTCATCGCCATCGGTGCGCTGATCGCGGCGGCGGCCACCGTCCGCCGCCTGGTGGGCAAATCCGGTGACGCGTACCGGTTCTTCCGCGAACGGTTGGGCCGCTCCATCCTGCTCGGACTGGAACTGCTGGTCGCCGCCGACATCATCCGGACCGTCGCGCTGACCCCGACCTGGGAGAGTGTCGCGGTGCTCGCGGTGATCGTCCTGATCCGTACGTTCCTGAGCTTCTCGCTGGAACTGGAGATCAGCGGTCGCTGGCCCTGGCAGCAACGGATCCGGGAACAACCTCAGACCAGCTGACGGGGTTGTGCGCCAACCGGATCGGGGCGCACCCGGGTCCAGCGGTGCAGCAGCCATGCGACGGGAATCGACAGCGCGAGCGTGGTCGCGAAGAGCCCGAGCATCGAGCCGGTGAACACCGGCCAGCCCAGGATCGACGCCATCGCGATCTCCATCAGGATCACGTGCACCAGGAAGATCTCATACGAGATCTCACCCAGCCACACCACCGGGCGGCTACCCAACACGCGGGCCGGACCGCCACCGGGATCGAGCACCAACGGCGCCAGCAGACCGACGGCCACCACCGCATACAGGGTGGATCGCACCACCGCCTGTCCGGGCTGCACCACGGTCGCGGTGACCTCACCGGCAATCGGTAGCGCCACCACCAGTAGCGCGATCAGCGCGGCCGGCCAGATCAGATATCCGCGGCAGCGCGCCCCGGCCACCTGCAGCACCGCCAGCGCCATTCCGCCGATGAAGTGGATCAACTGGGCCGGCAACCAGATATTGGCCGAGGTCGGCAGCACGTCGGTGGCGTGTTGAATCCACAGCCACAGCGGGGTCAGCGCGCCGAGGGCGGCCAGCCCGGCCAACAACAACTTCGGCCGCCACCGCCGCCGGCACAACACCGTCAGCAGCAGACCGGCCAGCAGCGGCAGCACCGCATAGAACGCCACCTCGACCGCCAGGCTCCACATCTGGGTCAGGCCCTGATGCAGGACCGCCAGCGGCGGATAGATCTGGGTCAATGTCAGATGCTGCACCAGACCCAACCAGGTGTGTCCGGGATTGGGCCCGGCGTCGCGGAACTCGTAGACCGCGTAGGCGATCACCACCGTCACGACATACGCCGGCGCGATCCGCCGCACCCGGTGCCGCGCATAACGTCGCACCGAGGGTGCCGCGGTGCCGTCGCGCAGGGCGACCAGCCAGGGCCGGAACAGCAGATAACCGGAGAGGGCGAAGAAGATCGGCACGCCCACCTCCAGACGCGCATACAACGAGCCCAGATAACCGTTGGTCAGCTGGCCCGTTCCGTAGGCGGCGTGGGTGGCGACGATCAGCAGAGCGGCCGGAGCGCGCAGACCCGTGAGCGAGGCCACCCGTGCCGTTCTGCGTGGGCCGGCATCGGGGATCGCACGCATGGTCCCACCAGGGTACGGGCGGCGCTGCGCGGCTCAGAGCCCGGCGGCCAGCCGCTCCAGCACCGCGAGGTGAGCGTCCACCGTGGTCAGTCCGGCGCCCATCGTGTTGATGGACAGATGCGTCGCCCCGGTTTGTGACCAGGCGGCGACGTCGGCCAGAACCGCGTCGTCATCACCGTTCCACGCGACGCGGCCCTCCATTCCGAGCGATGCCGGATCCCGGCCCGCGGCCGTCGCGGCCTGATCGACCACCGAGCGGGCCTGCTGCAGGCGGGGGCCGGGCGCCATCATCGGGAACCAGCCGTCGGCGAGCCGGCCGGCCCGGCGGTAGCCCGCATCGGACGCCGCGCCGATCCAGAGCGGGATCGGCCGTTGCACCGGCATCGGCGCCAACCCGGCTCCCGTGATGCGGTGGTGGCCGCCGGTGAAGGTCACCGTCGGCTCGGTCCACAACCGTCTCAGGACCTCGATCTGCTCACCCGATCTCTTGCCGCGGTCACCGAAGTTTTCACCCAGTGCCTCGTATTCGACGGCATTCCAACCGATCCCGACACCCAACCGCAGCCGGCCGCCGCTGAGCAGATCGACCTCGGCGGCCTGCTTGGCCACCAACACCGTCTGGCGCTGCGGAAGGATGATGACGCCGGTGACCAGTTCGACGGCGTGGGTGACCCCAGCCAGATACCCGAACATGACCAAAGGCTCGTGGAACGTGGTGTGGACGTCGTACGGTCCGTTCCACCCGGTGTGCACCTCGGGGTCGGCGCCGACGACATGGTCGTAGGCCAGGATGTGTGTGAAGCCCAGTTCCTCGACGCGCTGTCCGTACGCGCGCACCGCTCCCGCGTCACCGCCCAGTTCCGTCTGTGGGAACACCACCCCGATCCGCATGTGCCCAGCATGCCCGACGGCCCCGCCGGCCGTATCCGTACCGTGACCGGGGGTTTTCGACACGCCGAATTGGCTGCCATGGTTCCGACGCCCTTTCCGTTACAAATGACTCAAATTCGAGAAGGGTCGGGGCTGAATGTGAGCACGGTGCGCGGCGGACGGATATTCCGGCGTCGCAAATTAATACGCGCGGCTCTCGGTGCCATTGTCTCCGGGCTTTGTGTGGTGGCTCTGATCACGACCCCGACCTCGCAGCGGCACCGTCAGGTGGTCACCGATGATCTGACGGCACTGAGCAATTCAGCGACCACTCTCGGTTTCGCCGATTCGCAGGTCTACTTCTACGACGACGCCGAGGTCGCCGCGACGGTGCAGCGATGGGTGCAGAACAATATCCGCACCGTGCGGATCGGAATTCCGTGGGCAGGTGTCGAGGCCTGGCAGGGCCGGTATGACTGGTCGCGGTCCGACCGGGTGGTCGCTGCCGCAGCTGCGGCAAACATCTCGATCATCTGCGCCATCACCTCCAGTCCGTGGTGGGCCAAGGCGCACAATGCCTTGCCGCCGCACGGCCGGCCGGCCTCGCCCGATCAGTATGGGAAATTCACCGCGAAAGTCGCCGAAAGGTACAAAGGCAGAATTGCGGCATACGAGATCTGGAATGAGCCGAACGGGATATTCGGTTATCACCCGGCTCCCGATCCGGCGGGATATACCGACCTGTTGAAGGCCGCTTATCCGCGAATCAAGGCCGTCGACCCGGCCGCCATCGTCATCGGCGGGGTGCTGGGGTCCGGCAAGACGTGGGGCTCGTGGACGATCGATCCGGTCACCTTCTTGACTCGGATGTACAAGGCAGGTGCCAAACCGTTCTTCGACGCGTTGTCCTATCACCCCTACAGCTACACCATGAAATTCTCACAGGGCATGCTGCAGCGGGATTCCCCGGTGGAGCAGTTGGTCCGGATGCGACGGGTGATGCTGGAACAGGGCGACGGCCCGAAGAAGATCTGGGTGTCCGAGTACGGCGCCCCCACCAATCGGGTCAGCGAGGCAACGCAGGCGGCGTTCATCTCGGACATGATCAGCACGTGGCGCGAACTTCCGTACGCCGGACCGTTGATGCTGTACACCACAAGGGATCTCAACAGTTCCAGTAACTCCGATGATGACCGTTTCGGTCTGTACCGGTCGAACTGGGTGCCCAAGGCCGCCCAGCAGATCGTGGCATCCCCACCGGGCACCAATGCGGCCTTTCAACGGTTCACCGCGTTCACCGATCCGATGTTCGGTGAAGTGCTCAGTCCGGTCTACACGGGCCCCTTCAAGGTGCCGACGCAGTTGCGCACGCTCGGCACGTTGTGGGAGGTATCGCCGGGCAAGATCATCGCGTCTCCGACGGCGGTCGCCGACCTGGTCCGTAAGCGGAACATGCTGCCCAAGACGAGCTTCAAGGACGGTTATCAGGATTTCGGCGGCTGGCAGCCGTTCCGGGTCTGGTACTCGCCGGAGACAGGGCTGCACACCGCCAGCATGGAGTTCGCCAAGAAGTGGGTGCCCGAACTCGGCCTGGCGACGTCCTCAGAGCGGTGGACTTATCGGGGGACCCGGGTCGACTTCCAGCGCGGCCACATGACCTGGGTGCCATGGGTCGGCGTCAAGGTGGTCCTCACGCAGTAGCCGGCAGCAACGGCGCCATGGCGCCGGCCGGAATGCGCCTCTAATGTTTGTCACCCGCAGTCGGCGGATCGACCACTGGTGCCGTCGACGATTGCTGCGGCGAGTGGACAACTTTTGCGCCTCGTTGACAATAACTTTGCTATATCGATTCACGTGATCTTGAAATCGGTGTGCTGGCAAAGGTTGTTACGGGGTCGCCAGGGGCTGGGTGGGCAATGTGCGGCTATCGCACTCAAACGCGTGCCCTGGTGCGGAAACGCTGGCGAAAGCGCTGATTGAGAGCGTATATCGTGTAAGTCGAGCGCTCTCACCACAGTCGCCGGCAAATACCGCCGCCACGGCATGCTAGGGGCCGGACCGTGCTTTGAGCGAAGGTCTTTCCCGCTGGGCAACCGCCGTGGTAGCTTCGCTGTGTTGGTTGGGGACTTTGCTGAAAGGGAGAATCAACATGGACCGTCGTTCAGGAACCTCCGTCCGGATGATTGCCGCGACGCTCGTGGCCGGGGGTGGCATCGCGCTGGGCATGGGCGCGGCCACGGTGGCCGCCGGCACCGCACACGCCGAGACGGGGCAAACCTCGTCGCAACAGAGCACAAACAAGTCCCCGCTGCAGCGGCTGGGCAAGTTCGGATCCAACCTGACGCAGAACATCGGCCGGTTCGGCAGCAACCTGCAGATCAACGGCGGCACAGCTGCCAGCAATGCGCAGCAGCAGCTGGGCCAGTTCGGCAGCGATCTGCAGCAGAACAGCGGCGCCGCCGCAGCACACGTGCAACGCCAGCTCGGCACCGTGGGCAGCGATGCGCAGCAGCAGCTCGGTCAGGTGGGTACCGACGTTCTGGTGAACGGTGGCACCGTGGGTAGCGATGCGCAGCAGCAGCTCGGTCAGGTGGGTACCGACGTTCTGGTGAACGGTGGCACCGTGGGCAGCGATGCGCAGCAGCAGCTCGGTCAGGTG
>NZ_JBSFSB010000002.1:0-232978 GCF_053589535.1 Mycobacterium sp. NPDC003323 | reverse complement strand
TGGGCACGGACGTGCTGGTGAACGGTGGCACCGTGGGCAGCGATGCGCAGCAACAGCTGGGTCAGGTCGGCACCGACACCCTCGAAGCGATCGGCGGCTTGTTCGGTCGCTGAGCACACCGCAACGGCGGGCAGTGGGGATCATCCCCGCTGCCCGCCGTCGTGTTCGTGCCGAGTCCCAGGTGCGAAATGCTGCGCGATCCGCCTGTTTGCTGCGGGATGATCAGGGTACGGTGCGGATCTATCTGGACTGGTTCCGATGAGGCTCTAGGAAGCGCTTTGCCATAATCGGCAGCTAATTCGACAGGCCGCCGTGTGGGACGGATGGCCCGCCCCGCATGCGATGACGCTGTGATTGCCGACTGATCTTCAAAACCACTGGTCGAATCCAATTCGTCAGCAGGACAACGTGTTGCTGACGAAGTTCTGAAGCCGCGGCGCCGCACGCCGGAGTGGTTCGTGATGTGGCTGAGCGGCATTGCTCATGCTTTCCTTGATAGCGGAGCAAATGAATTTTTCGTTGCCGATCGGTTTGGTCGAAAATCGTCAGGGGTATGCGACGGATGCGCGACAAGCGTGAAGATGACTCGAAACCGATTTGCTATAGGGAGAAGATCATGGATCGCAAGGGCCAAGGCGTACCGACTCCGTTCAAGGGCGTGGCACTGGCAGGTGCGGCCGCGGCGGTGTCCGTGGGTATTGCTGTGGCTGGCGCCGGGACCGCTGCCGCCGACACCGACGACAACGGCAGCACCACTGCGCGGCAGAGCGCCAGCAGCGCCTCGGGCAGCACGAACGATCCCCGGGACTTCGGCCGCAACCTGGTGCGCAACCTCGGCAACTTCGGCAGCAATCTGTCCCAGAATGCCGGCCAGGTCGGAACCAACCTTCAGCAGCAACTCGGCACGGCCGGCACCAACACGCTGATCAACACCGGTACCGCAGCCGACAACCTGGTGGACAACGTCGGTGAAACCGGCGGCAATCTGGTCGACAATGCCGGTGATGCGGGCAGCAACTTGGGCGAGAACCTGGGTGATGCCGGAAGCAACTTGGGCGAGAACCTGGGTGATGCCGGAAGCAACCTCGTTGACAACGCCGGTGATGCCGGAAGCAATCTGGTCGACAATGCCGGTGATGCGGGCAGCAACCTGGGCGAGAACCTGGGTGATGCCGGAAGCAACCTCGTCGAGAACACCGGTGATGCCGGAAGCAACCTCGTCGGCAATGCCGGTGAGGCGGGAAGCAATCTGGTCGGCAATGCCGGTGAGGCGGGAAGCAATCTGGTCGACAACATCGGTGACCTCTTCCGCTGACCCCCGCTGAGCTCACCTCCGAGCTGATGCGATGGCCGTGCCGATTCACTCGGCACGGCCATCCGTCTGTCACGGCGCCGGAGTGTCGGCGTCATGCCGGTCCGCGGCGCCCAGCTTTAGCTCCCAGTGTTTGCTGTGCGGCGAGCGACCAGGGGGACCCGGGCTTTGCGGGCCCCGCCGCCGCCGCATCGCTGCCGGTGCTGTCGGCTGATTTCGAAGCCAAATACCCTGATAACTCATCTATTATCGCTGCCGTAAAAACTTGCTGTTCTTCATGATCGGCGTTATCGCTGGTCAGAAGCGCAGGGTGCGTTTCGTGGGCGTTCGGCGTAGCTGGTGACTTCCGCCCTGACCAGCAAAGCAGATCATGGTTTGAGATGTCCGCGGATCGGGCACATCACTGGCGTCAAATATGATCTGCACCACACAAACCGTGTTAGCTTCAGGCGGTTCGTTTGGTCTTTGCTGGAGGGAGACGAATCATGGATCGCAACGGGTGGGGGAAGCCCAAGCTGATCAGGGGCATGGTGCTGACCGGAGCCGCGGGGGCGATGTGCCTCGGCATGGCTGTGGCCGGTGCCGGCGCGGCATCGGCAGAGCCGTCGGCGGCGGACGCGCATGTCGCCGCGCAGCAGCGTGCCGCCGGTCTGACGCCGGAGGATATCGGCGAGTTCGGCGACAACCTGGTGCGCAATCTCGGCCGATTCGGCAGCAACCTGCAGCGCAATGCCGGTCAGGTGGGCAGCGACTTCCAGCAGAACACCGGTCAGGTGGGCAGCAACCTGCAGCGCAACTTGGGGCGGGTCGGAACCAACCTGCTGGTCAACGGCGGCACGTTCACCAACAACCTCGTGCAGAACGCCAATCGGGCCGGCAACGACCTGGCCCGCAACATCGGCAACCTGTTCGACCGCTGAATCGAGGATCCGGCCGGGGTGGCAGCGCAGGCTGCTACTCCGGCCGGATCGTTTCTTGCCCGCCGCGAACCTCGGCGATGAAGGACGTTACGGCGCTGATGTGCGGTTCGCGGACGATCGACATATGCGTGCACTCCAAGTGCCGGACCGTCAGATCGCCGGTGAGAATGCGTGGCCACAACCGCGGGTCGTCCTTGTTGAGATGGCTGAGTACCAACAGCGCTCGGCCTGCCCAGGGCTCCGGGGCGTAGCGCAAGCCGATCATCATGCCCCATTCCTCGATCGCCACCGTCTTGCGCTGCAGGTCGTCGAGGAACAGGCCGGCGAGCTTGAACTCCTTCTGATGTTGCCACCAGGATTTGGCGTCGGTCTGCATGTTCGACTCCAGCGTGACCGTGACGTCAGGAAGATCGCGGCGGGCTTTCTTGGCGGCCAGCGGTGACAACCACGGGTCGAGCATGACGAGCAGTTCGATTGTCTCGCCCTGGCTTTCGAGAATGCGTGCGGCCTCCAGCGCGATATGGGAGCCCAGCGAGTGCCCGATCAGTATGTAGGGCCCGTGCGGTTGGATGCGACGCAAATTGCGCACGTGGCGGCGCGCCGAGGCGCGGACGGACAGATCCGGGATGGCACCCTTCTCCAGGCCCTTGGGCTCCAGCGCGTACACCGCCGTCTGGTCGCCGACGTTTTCGGTCAACGGCACGAAGCACAGCGACGAGGCGCCGGCCCCGGAGAAGCAGAACAGCGGTGCGCCGGTGGTGTTCGCGGACATCGGACGCAATGCCACTGTGGTCGGCGGCAGTTCCGCTGCGCCGGTCGAGCCGGCAAGTTTGCGGGCGAACTCGGCGACCGTCGGTGCGCCGGCCAGATCGGAGGGGTTCAGCTTGACGCGGTGCACTTCGTGCACCCGGGACAGCATCGCGGTCACGGTCAGCGAGTCCCCGCCGAGGGCGTAGAACCCATCGGTGCGCCCGACCCTTTCGACGTGCAGTGCCTCGGCCCACAGTGTCGCGATGGATGATTCGTGTTCTCCGCGTGGCGGATCGAAGGATGGTCGACCCACCGGCGGCAGCGCCGTGCGGTCGACCTTGCCGCGGTCGCCGCGCGGCAGCGCGCTCAGCATCACGATATGGGCGGGCACCATATAGGGCGGCAGGTCGCGGTGCAGCCGGGTCCGCAGCTCGGCCACCGCCGGTGTACGGGCGTCAGGGTCGGCCGCCACATACGCGGCCAAGGTGGGCGTATCGGTGGTGTCGGCCAGTACCGCCGCCTCGACCACGTCCGGATAGCTCAGCAGCGTCGACTCGATCTCGGCAGGTTCGACGAGGTAGCCGCGGATCTTCAGCGTGGAACCCGCACGCCCGGACAGCACGAGGTTGCCGTGCTCGTCGAGACGGCCGATATCGCCACCGGAGTAGGTGCGCGATCCGTCGCCGTGAAATCTGAAGGTGGCCGACGATGCGACCTGATCCAGGTACCCCAGGGCCAGGTGCCGGGATGTGATCGACACCGCACCGTCGGCGGCGATGTCGATTCGCTTGTGCGGCGCGGGAACTCCGACCGGGATGACACCCTGGGGCAGTGCAGCGCCGGGCGGGATGTCGTAGCTGGCGATCGCCAATGTCTCGGTCGAACCGGCCCAGTTGGTGAAGACGGCATCGGGGGCAAGTTCGCGTGCCGACCGGACGTGGCGCGCATGTGCAGGCTCGCCGGTGGTGACGATGCGTTCCACGCTGGGCAGGGTCCGCCCCTTGGCGGCCCGGTGCAGGGCATCGACGAACGCCGGCGTGCAGGCGATGGCCTGTGCCCGCGATTCGAGGATCCGGTCGAAGGCGTCAGCGGCCGATGTCGCCTGCGGATCGACGGCGACGATCTCGGCCCCGCCGAGCAGTGCGGCGATCAACACGTTCAGCCCTGCCGCGAAACTGATCGGCATACACAGTGCAACCCTGCGGCCGTCACCGAGGCCGAAGCGGTCGTTGAGAAGTTGTGCGTCGCACTGCCACAGACCGTTCGGATGTAGGACGGCCTTGGGCGTGCCGGTGGAGCCCGAGGTGAACTGGATGCTTGTCACATCGTCGTGCGTCACACCGGCGCCGAAGTCCGGCGGTGGCATTCCCTCGGTCAGTTGCGTCGGCACCTCCACCGGCACCGGCCCGTACCCGTGTTCGGCCAGGATTGCGGTGATCTTCTGGACGCGGTTCTCCGGCATCGCGGGGTCCAGCGCCACCACCGGTGTCTTCGCGGCGAACAAGCCGAGCACCGTGGCCACGGTGGCCGGGGTCAGCGGTGCCGAGACCAGGGCGGCCGGAGTGTGCGGTCCGGCCGGCTCGGTGGGGACCGAAGCCGCTGCGGCCTGCAGCAATTGGCGATAGGTCACCGCGTCGGTGGCCGTACGCATCGCGATCTGATCACCGCGCTGCCGCGCGGTGGCGGCGAAGTGGGCCGGCACCGAGGGGTGTTCGAGGGCACGGTCGCCGAGTGCGGGGGCCTGCCGGACGGGACCGGTCGGCGGTGTGGGGGTGTCGGTGCCGGCCTCGACGGGGGAGCGCCGCCGCGTCACCCGCCGGGCGCCTACTGCGAGTGCGGCGCCCACCCCCAGTGCCGTGCCGATCGTCCGCGCGCGCCGGAGGCGGCGTTGTCGACGAGTGTCGCCTGCGTCGAGCCTTGCGTTGCTGATACGCCCGACGGCCCGGCTGAACTGCGTCATCGCTCCTACTTCTGGTGTGCTGGTTTCGTTGCTCGGCCATGGTTTCGGGACGCCTGTCATGTCGATGCGATAGCCCGAACCGTGCAAAGTTTAGCCGTACTCACCTCTGTTAGGTGAGGCATGCCTTGCCTGCATCGACCACCTATCACGGACGCACTTCCGATGGCCACGCCGGACCGGTGTGCCGGTGCCCGAGGTGTCCGTGATTGTCTGGACCTCCCGCGCAAAGCCGCCCTGCGGCGCTAGCGTTGTGCGCGTCACACTTGGACGGGAGAACACCATGCGAGCCGAAAGTGCCCCGGGCGGTAGGCCCGAACCACGCGCCGGTCGGGCCGGTCGGCTCAGGGGGCTGATCGCAGGTCTGCTCGTGGCCCTGTTCGGGGCCGTGGTGCTGATGCCCGCGAGCGCCGCCGCCGAGGGCGAGACCTACACCATCGCGACGGACACCACCTTCGCACCGTTCGAATTCCAGGATGCCAGTGGGGAATTCGTCGGCATCGACATGGACCTGATCCGGGCGATCGGCGAGGATCAGGGGTTCAACGTCGACATCAAGCCACTGGGCTTCGACGCCGCGCTGCAAGCGGTGCAGGCCAACCAGGTCGACGGCGTCATCGCCGGCATGTCGATCACCGACGAACGCCGGAAGGTCTTCGACTTCTCCGAACCCTATTTCGAGTCCGGTATCCAGATGGCGGTGCTCGAGGACAATGAGGACATCAAGTCCTACGAGGATCTGCGCGGTAAGCGCGTCTCGGTCAAGAACGGCACGCAGGGTGCGGATTTCGCGAACTCGATCAAGGACCAGTACGGCTTCGAGGTGGTGTCCTTCGCCGACTCCTCGACCATGTTCGACGAGGTGCGGACCGGCAACTCGGTGGCCGCCTTCGAGGACTACCCGGTGCTGCTCTACGCCATCCAACAGGGCAACGGCTTCAAGACGGTCACCCCGAAGGAGGATCCGACCGGCTACGGCTTCGCGGTCAACAAGGGCCAGAACGCCGAACTGCTGCAGAAGTTCAACGCTGGGCTGGAAAGTCTGAAGTCCTCGGGCCGATACGACGAGATCCTGGCGACCTATCTCGGCGAGGGCGCGGCCACGAGCGACAACTCGTTCTTCGGTCTGATCAAGAGCACGACGCCCATGCTGTTGGCCGGCCTGAAGATGACCATCATCCTGACCGTGTCGTCGATCTTCTTCGCGCTCATCCTCGGTGTCATCTTCGGGTTGGCCAGGGTGTCGCGATCGATCTGGTTGCGCGCCATCGGCACCACCTTCGTCGACATCTTCCGCGGCACGCCACTGATCGTGCAGGCGTTCTTCATCTACTTCGGCATCCCGACGGCGCTGGGCTTCCAGATGTCGGCCGTCACCGCGGGCATCATCACGCTGTCGCTCAACGCCGGTGCCTATATGACCGAGATCGTGCGGGGCGGCATCCTCTCTGTGGACAAGGGCCAGATGGAGGCTGCCCGCAGCCTCGGTATCGGCTACCTGCCGACCATGCGCAAGGTGATTCTGCCCCAGGCGATCCGGACCATGATCCCGTCCTACATCAACCAGTTCGTGATCACGCTGAAGGACACCTCGATCCTCTCGGTCCTCGGCATCGCCGAACTGACCCAGAGTGGACGCATCATCATCGCCGGCAACTACAAGGCCTTCGAGATGTGGCTGATCGTCGGCATCATCTACTTCATCGTCATCATGGCGCTGACCAAACTGTCCGACCGGCTCGAGAGGCGGCTCGTGAAATGAGTGAACTGATAACCGATGCCGCGGCCACCGAACCCGCGGGCACCGTGAAGATCCGTATCGAAGGGCTCAAGAAGTGCTTCGGTGATCTGGTGGTGCTCGACGGTATCGACACCACGATCAGCCACGGCGAGGTCGTCTGCGTCATCGGCCCGTCCGGCTCGGGCAAGTCGACGTTTCTGCGTTGTCTGAACAAGCTGGAGGACATCACCGGCGGCAAGGTGGTCGTCGACGGCTTCGATCTGACCGACCCGAAGATCGACCTGGACAAGGTGCGCCAGCACATCGGGATGGTGTTCCAGCACTTCAACCTGTTCCCGCACATGACGGTGCTCGACAATGTCACCCTCGCACCGCTGCTCACCAAGAAGATGGACAAGTCCGCCGCCGAGAAGAAGGCGCGTGAACTGCTCGCTCAGGTGGGATTGGCCGAGAAGGCCGACGTGAAACCGGCGACCCTGTCGGGCGGGCAGAAGCAGCGCGTGGCCATCGCGCGGGCGCTGGCCATGAACCCGTCGATCATGCTGTTCGACGAGGCGACCAGTGCCCTCGATCCCGAGATGGTCGGCGATGTGCTGGCGGTGCTGCGAGAGCTCGCCGAAGGGGGCATGACCATGGTGGTGGTGACCCATGAGATGGGCTTCGCCCGCGAGGTCGCGTCCCGGGTGATCTTCATGGCCGACGGCCACATCGTCGAGGAGGGTCCGCCCGCCGAACTCTTCGACAATCCGAAACATCCCCGGCTGCAGGAGTTTCTGTCGAAGGTACTCTGAGGGGCGGTGCCTGCGAACAAACCCTGGACCGGTGATCCGGTCTGGCTGCCCGCCGTGCTGCGTGACGAAGGCGTGCATCCGGTCGAGTTCCCGGGCTGGCGTTCGCGCGGCCACGGTGATTTCAAGGACATCCGCGGCGTGATGGTTCACCACACCGGGTCGGACTCGGCCAATGCCGCCTCCATCGCCTACGGCAGGCCCGACCTGGCGGGCCCGCTGTCCCAGTTGCACATCGCACGCGACGGTACGGTCACGGTGGTCGCCGCAGGTGTGGCCTGGCATGCCGGCACCGGGATGTACCCGTGGGTCCCGGTCAACATGGGCAACTGGCACCTGATCGGTATCGAATGCGCCAACAGCGGTACCAGCCCGTCGGCGCCGCATCGCCAGAACTGGCCGGACGCACAGTATCTGGCGCTGGTGCGGTGCTGCGCGGCGATCAACCGGCGGCTCGGCCAGACGGCCGCGCGCACCATCGGGCACCGGGAGTACGCCGGTCGATCGCAGGGCAAGTGGGATCCCGGCGCCATCGACATGACGGTGCTGCGCCGCGATATCGCCGAGCAGATCGGCACCGTGGAAGCCGGGCCGACACCCCGACCGCCGGTGCCGGTGGGCGAGTACGCCGATGTGCTGTTGTTCCGGGGCAGCAGCGGGCCGCAGGTGGCCGAATTGCAGCGCAGACTGAAGTACGCCTACGCCGCCTACGCCGGCGACCTCGAGATCGATGGGATTTTCGGTGTACAGACCGAAGCCGCGGTGCGCGAATTCCAGCGTCGCACGGTCGGATTGAGATCCGACGGTGTCGTCGGACCCGCAACGGCGGCCGCGCTGCGACTGCGTCTGGTGTGACCGGGCGCCGAGGTCAGTCGGCGGTGGCGGTCAGATATCCGCCGCGGCGGAAGAAATCCTTGCCGGCGTGCTCGACGCCGTCGGCGGCGCGGACCCGGGTGATCACCAGGCCGAGGTTACCGCCACGGTAGGCCGCCGGACCGCAGACGACGGCGCCGCCGCCCTCCTGCACGATGACGCGTCCGTTCGTGCCGCCGTAGTGGATCTCCGAGACGTGCGCCTCCAGCACCTCGATCCGCTCACCGCGGTAGAAGGTGAACGCACGCGGATACGGCGCCGACAGCGCACGCACCAGACGCTCGAGATCTTCGGCGGGCCATGACCAGTCGATCAGGCTGTCGCGCTCGGAGCGCTTGTGGAAGTAGGTGCGCGTCGCCTTGTTCTGCGGACGCCATTGCGGGTTGCCGGACTCCAACGCGGTCAGCGCCTCCTTGAGGGCTCCGGGGATGAGGTCGATCCCGCGTTCGACCAGTTCGGTGCCGGTGTCCTTGGGGCCGATCGGCAGTGAGTGCTGAACCAGGATGTCGCCGGTGTCCAGATCCTCGTCCATCCGGTGCACGGTCAGACCGATCTGCGCCTCACCGCTGATCAGTGACCAGATGACCGGGGAGAATCCGGTTCCCTTGGGCAGCAACGAATCATGCAGGTTCAGCGTGCCGTGCGGCGGCAGGTTGTACAGCGCAGGGGGCATCCAGGTGTACCAGCTGTTGACCACGATGACATCCGGTTCGGCGCTCCTGACCAGGTCGATGGTCTTGTGGTCGACGCGCTCGGTCAGATGAACGGGGATGCCGCGCTCGCGCGCCAATTCTTCGACGGAGTCCGAGAAGATGCCCTTGTAAGAGTCATCACTGGCCGGATGGGTGACCGCCAGGGCCACGTCATGGCCGAGATCGAGCAGGGCCTGAAGGGTCTTGACTCCCCATGTCTGGAAGCCGAACGAAACGATGCGCATCCCCGAGAACACCCTTACTTCCTAGAAGCACCTGTGAGTCACATGAGAAAACCGCGTGACCGATAACACGCACAAGCTAGCAGATATGTTTAGCCTTAGCTAACTTGCGCCGGCGAAAGGCGAGCGGCCTTGTTCACAGTTTGCGACAAGTTCTCGTCGGCGCAAATGTCAGTGGATGACAGTCCGGCGGGCTGCGGTGGGTCCGGTAGCTGAACTTGCGGCGATCAGCCCTGTTCGATGGTGTTACCGCTGCCGGACTGACTGATGACCGGCGATCCTGACCGGTAGGTGACCCGGTTCTCGAATCCCGACACGGTGATCTCGCCGGTGGATTCCGCGGTTACCGCGTTCTCGAATCCCGACACCGTTATCGCCGTGCAGTGGCCGGTCACCTCGACGGTGTTGTTGGCCCCGCTGATGATCAGGACGTTGTCATCGCAGGCCACCGTCCGCTGGGAGCCGATGCCCGTGATGGTGATCGTGCCGCCGGCCTCCGCCGGGGTGTCCGGGCCGCCCGGATCGACGACGATGGGCGGTAGCTCGGGTAGCTCGGGGATCACCGTGTCATCGGTGAGGACGCCACCGCCGCCGGAGGTTCCGGGCGTCGTCGAGTTGCTGCTGTAGAGCCAGAAGCCGACGGCACCGGCGGCGAACAGGAACAGCACGAGGACCATCGGCACGATCGCCATCCACGGACGGAAGCCCGAACCCGGGGATGTCGAGGGATACGGGGTCGCGTACCCGCCCTGATAAGGCTCGGCGCCGTACGGGGATTGGCCGTATGGAGATTCGCCATAGGGGGACTGGTAGTTCCATTGCTGGGTGGGCGGCGGCAGCGGCGGCGCGTCATAGCCCGTCCCGTACTGATATTGCGCCGGCTGCTCGGCACCGAGTTCGGTCGGTTCCAGCGCGCGGATCCGGGCCTCCGGATCGTCCTGCGGGTTCATACCGCGATGGTCGCATATCGGCAGGTGATCGGGTGGCCGGCTGAAAAAGGCTGCGGCGCCGGACCCAGGGGAAGGTCCGGCGCCGCAGTTTCGCACACCCTATGCAGGCACAGGAACTTTCTGCTGTGTCTGTTCTTCGATGCGCGGCCCATGATCATCGAGCATGGTGAGCTCGTCGAACGGGGCCTCTCCGCCCAGTACGGCGTCCACCCTGTCGTGATCGATGGTCTTGGTCCAGGATCCGACCAGCAGCGTCGCGACGGCGTTTCCGGAGAAGTTGGTCAGCGCGCGCGCCTCGGACATGAACCGGTCGATGCCGACGATCAGTCCGACACCGTCGAGCAGATCGGGGCGGTGCGCCTGCAGACCGCCGGCCAGGGTGGCCAGTCCGGCGCCGGTGACGCCGGCGGCACCCTTGGAGGCGACGATCATGAACACCAGCAGGCCGATCTGCTCGGTCAGGCTCAGCGGATCACCCAACGCGCCGGCGATGAACAGCGAGGCCATCGTCAGGTAGATCGCGGTGCCGTCCAGGTTGAACGAGTAACCGGTGGGCACCACGACGCCGACGGTCGAGCGGTCCACGCCCAGGTGTTCCATCTTGGCGATCAGTCGCGGCAGCGCCGACTCCGACGAGGACGTCGACACGATCAGCAGGTACTCGCGGGCCAGGTAGCGCACCAGCTTGAAGATCGATACACCGGCCACCGCCCGCAGCAGCACACCGAGCACGCCGAACACGAAGATCACGCAGGTCAGGTAGAAGCCGAGCATCAGGGCCATCAGCTGGGCGACGGCGGCCCAGCCGGTCTGGCCGACGACATTGGCGATGGCGCCGAAGGCGCCGATCGGGGCCAGCCACAGGATCATCACGAGCACCTTGAAGACCAGCCGCTGCAGGTGCTCGACACCGCGCAGGATCGGATCGCCGGCCGAGCCGAGCCCCTGGATCGCGAAGCCGACGAGCAAGGCGATGAACAGGGCCTGCAGCACGCTGCCCTCGGTCAGCGAGGAGAACAGCGAGGTGGGGATGATGCCCTGGACAAAGTCCATCAGACCACCGGCCTCATGGGCCTTGTCGGCCAGCTCGGCGCCCTTGCCTGCGGTCTCGGTGACGTTCAGGCCGGTGCCCGGATGCAGCAGATTGCCGACCACCAGGCCGATCGCCAACGCGAAGGTGGACATCGCCAGGAAGTACACGAAGGCCAGGCCGCCGACCTTGCCGACGGTCGCGGCTTTGCGGACCGAGCCGATGCCCAACACGATGGTGCAGAAGATGACCGGCGCGATCATCATCTTGATCAGGTCGACGAACATGGCGCCCAGCACGCCGACGCTCTTGCCGACCTCGGGGGCGAGGATGCCGACGGCCACGCCGGCAACAACGGCGATGATGACGGCGATGTACAGCCAGTGGGTGCGGTCGCGCTTCTTCGGCGGCGCGGCGTCGTCGGCCGCCGCAGTTTGTGGGTTGGTCATGTAAGGATGGTCGGCCAGGGGGTGAGCCAGGTCACGTTTTAGTTCATTTCGTTCACGGGAGGTGTGCACCGATGGTGGCCGGCCGTATTGCGCGCTGGTCGCTGGCCGGTCAGGCGATCGCCCTGCAACTGCTGGTCATCGCACTGATCGTGGCCGCCGGCAGCGCGCTGGCAGTGTTCGATGCGCGCCGCGACGGCGATGCCGCCGCCGAACAGCAGGTGCTGGGTATCGCGACGTCGCTGGCCGATTCGCCGTCGACCGCGCAGGCCATCGTCGACGGCGACGCCACCGCGGCCCTGCAACCGGTCACCGAGTTGGTGCGCAGGCATACCGACATCGCCTTCATCACCATCATGGCCCCCGACCGAACCCGGTACACCCACACCGACCCGGATCAGATCGGCGGCAAGTACATCGGCACCATCGAGCCTGCGCTGCGCGGTGAATCGTTCACCGAGGTCTACACCGGGACACTGGGACCGTCGATCCGTGCGGTGGCGCCGGTCCACGACGGCGACGGACGGGTCATCGGACTGGTGGCCGCGGGAATCCTGCAGACCAGCCTGGCCGATCGGTGGCGCGCTCAATGGCCCATCATCGCGACCGTTGCGCTTGGCGCGCTTGCCGTCTCGTTGTTCGGGGTGTGGGGGATCCGGCGCCGGCTGCTGCGCCAAACCCGCGGTCTGCGGCCCGACGAACTGCGCATCATGTACGACCACCACGACGCCATCCTGCATTCGGTGTCGGAGGGTTTGATCGTGATCGACCGCGAGGGGGTCGCACTGGTCAACGACGAGGCCCGCCGACTGCTGGGACTGCCAGAGGGGCGCGTCGCCCAGACCGACCTCCCGGCGTTTCTGCGCACCTACAACCCCGGGGCCCGTGACGAGATCCACCTGACCGACGACCGGGTGCTCGTGGTCAACCGCTCGTCCGTGCAGTCCGATGACAACGGCTCCGAGGTGGTGACGATCCGTGACCGCACCGAATTACAAGGCGCCCTCGGCGAATTGAGCTCGCTGAAGGTTCTCACGGACTCGCTGCGCGCGCAGGCGCACGAGGCGGCCAACAAGCTGCACACCATCGTCACGATGGTCGAGATGGGCCGGGCCGAGGATGCGGTGGCCTTCGCGACGGCCGAACTGGAACTGTCCCAACGACTCGTCGACAGGCTCTCGGCCGCGGTGGGGGAGCCCGCGCTGGTGGCACTGCTGCTCGGCAAGACCGCGCAGGCCGACGAACGCGGCGTCGAACTGACCGTCACCGAGGACACCGGCCTGCCGGCCGACACCGACGAGTTGTTGCTCAACGGCCAGGAAATGGTCACCGTGTTGGGCAATCTGATCGACAATGCGATGGATGCCTGCGACCGTGATGACCCGTGGGTCGAGGTGACGGTGCACCAGGACGATGATCGCCTGCTGATCCGGGTGGCCGACAGCGGTCCGGGCATGGACGGCGAGACCTTCGAAAAGGCAATGCAGCGTGGCTATTCCACCAAGTCGGACGACGATGTCGCGGCGCACGGGCTGGGTCTGGCGCTGGTGGCGCAAGTGGTGAAGAAACACCACGGGACGCTGACCGCGGACGTGACCTACGGTTCGGTGGTGACGGTGACGGTGGCGCGGACATGATCAAGGTCCTGATCGTCGAGGACGAACCCCTGATCGCCGAGGCACACAGAACCTATCTCGGCCGGATCGACGGGTTCTCGGTGGTGGCGGTCGTCCATACCGCACGCGATGCCATGCGGGTGGCCACCGACGCGACGGCCTCCGAGCGCCCCGTCGACCTGGTCCTGCTCGACATCGGACTGCCCGATGCCAGCGGCATCGCCCTGGCCTCGGCGTTATCGGGTTTACAACCGGCGCCCGACATCATCACCATCACCTCCGAGCGCGATCTGGAGATGGTGCGCGCCGCGGTCGGACACGGGGCATTGGCGTATCTGCTCAAACCGTTCACCTTCGCCGCCTTCCGGGACCGGTTGCAGCGGTATCAGCGTTACCGCCAAGCACTTCCCGCCGGCACCGACGCCGCGAGCCAGGACGAGGTGGACCGTGCACTGGCCGAGTTGCGGGTCGGCGCGGGGCGCACGGTCGCGCCGAAGGGCGTCGCACCGGGGACCAATGACGAGATCGCCCGCGCCGTGCGTGATTCCGCCGAAGGGGTCACCGCCGATGCGGTCGCCAAGCAGGTCGGCGTGTCCCGGGTGACGGCGTGGCGGTATCTGGAGCGCCTGGCCGACGAGGGCACCGTCACCCGCAACACCGATTACGGGAAGGCGGGGCGGCCCAAGACGCGTTATCAGTGGCGCTGAGATTGCGGGGTTCAGCGACGATGCAGCCCATTTGCGCAACGAAGCGACCTCGGGCGCCTGCGCGGGCGACACACGCGCGGCAAACGGCCAACAGCTTCCCAGCAAATGCCTGGGTCGGCATTTATGATTTCTGCGACCGGTGTCCGAAAGGCTTGCTGTGCAGACGACGGGGCTGATGAATCGGCGGCATCCGCCGCTGGTCGTTCTTGCCGTCTCGGCGGCGTTCCTGGCCGGTGTGCCCGCGGTCGGCGCGGAGCCGCAATCGGCCGCCGAGGCAAATTCTGTGACCGTCACCGTCAACACCGGCAGCCGAGATCTCAACGTGCGTTCTGCGCCGTCGGCCGACAGCCAGAAGATCGGTGCGCTGCGCAACGGGGCGCGCGTCGTGATCACCTGCCATGCGCGCGGCACCGTCTTCTCGGGTGGTCCCTACGACGTGTCGACCGACCTGTGGAACCGGCTCGCCGACGGCGGTTACGTCACCGACGCCATGCTGGACACCGGCTCCGATGATCCCGTCGTACCACCGTGCGCCACCGAGTCGATGCGAGTGGCCGAGTCGCGTGCGACGGGCAGGACGGCGACGGCCAATCCGGGGGACAAGGGCACCGCGGTGTGGGGAGCGCTGGAGAAGTGGTACTTCGCCTCGGGTGAGCAGGCCTATCCCGCGCTGCGCGGAGCACCGCGCGATCTTGCCCGGTCGGCTCGCTCGGCAGGGTGGACCGTGGTCGACGAGCCACAGGACCGGTCACTGGTGATCATTCCGCCCGGCGTGCTGGGCGCGCCCGATGCCGGTCACGTCGCCTGGGTCGATACGACCTCCGATCGTGCGGACGGTGTGTATCTGCGGATCACCGAAATGGACGCTGCCGGTAGTGGATCGAGCATCTGGTCCGGGCGCACCGTCAAGGCGCAACCGGGAATGTCCTACATCCTGTTGCCGTGATGCTCGGGCTGATTCCCCAGCAACGATGGCCGGTGGATGGGTGCAGCGCGCCGGTCGGCGACGCGGCCGAAATTTGCTGATCAGCCCGCTGTGATCTGCCGCTCACTTTGCGCCTGACCACTGAGGAAATGTTGTGGGACAGATGAGGTTCGGCGCCTGAATGACGTTAGCCATGTGGCTTCAAGGCCTGTTCGATGATGGTCGGGCAATTTGCCAGAAGAAGGTCACAACTGCATAACAATCTTTTTCTGAGGGATGTCTGAGAGGTTGCCGGGCGGCGAACTCGTAGCGCGCCAAGATCAGCGTTTCGGTACGGTTTTTCGTCGCTACACTCGGCTCAGTACGCGCTCACGTCGAGCGCCTTGGCGTAATCAAGTGCCGGTGTCGCCACCCGGCGGAGGTGTTGAAGAGATGGCAAGTGTTTTCGTGCGTGCAAACGCCGCTGCGCTGAACGACTCGCAAACCGCTTTCGCAGGCTCGGTCGCGGTCGATCGCGGTCCCATCGGTGCCGTGGCGGCCAACGCCGACACCATTGTGGTGGCGAACTACGGCGATGACAGCCTGACCGTCGTGCGCCCGCACACCGTGGCCGGTCCGTCGACGGTGGTTATCGACGGTGAACCCTTCGCCGTCACCCTGACCGACGACCGTGCCTTCGTCGCCACCAGCGCGGCCGAGGCGGACGCGCTCGTGGTGGTCGACATCCGCACCAACTCGGTCATCGGCAGCTACCCGCTGGCCTTCGGCGTCACCGCGCTGGCCGCCAGTCCCGACGGCAAGCGGGGCTACGTCGCCCGCGCCGGACACGACCACGCCGACATCGCCGTGGTGGACACCACCGCAGACCGCGTGGGCACCATCGACATCGCGACCGGCGCCGCCACCTCGATCGACGGCCTGGCCGTCGATCCGGCCGGGCGCCGCCTCTACGTCGGCGTCACCACTCCGGTCGGCAGCCGAGTGATGGTCGTCGACACCGAGACCACCCAGGTTCGCCGATCCATCGCCATCGGCGCGCCGATCCGCGACCTGGCCGTCGCCGCCGACGGCACCGTCTACGTGCTGTCCTCGGGACTGGACAGCCGCGGTGTCATGACGGTCATCGATCCGGCGACGCTAGCGGTGACCGGAGCCTTCGCCGCAGGCACGCTGCCCATCCAGATGGCGATCTCCGCCGACGGCGCGCGCGCCTACATCGTCGACTACGACCAGGTGTCCGTGCTGTGCACGCTCACCCGCGAGATCGTCGAGACGATCACCGTCGGAACCCGCCCGACCGCCGCGGCGTTGAGCACCGCCGGCGACCGGCTGTATGTGGCCGACATCGACGGCCAGATCACCGCGCTGCGGGTGCCCGCCCCGACACCGATGTACTCGCCGTTCGACGCGGCGGCATTCGGTGACGTCCGGGAACTCGCACAGGTCTGACCCGTCAGCGGGTGCAGTCCAGCGATACCGAGATGGACTGACTGACCACGATCTCGACGAGATCGTCGGAGTCGTGTTTTCCCCAGCCGCCGTCCTCGACGCGGACCAGCCGGGTCACCTGCTGTGGGTTGCGCACACTGGTCACCACGCATCGCTCCAGTGGCGCGCTGCCCACCCGGTCGACATTGACCATGTATCCCTGCGCCTCGAGCCGGCCGATGGTCTCGATGGCCGTTTCGTCGGCGACGGCCGGGGCGACCGGACTAAGCAGCACCGCCGCGGCCGCAATCGTCATCGTCCATAGCGTGCGCATGGCGAACTCCTCGCGCCCGACCTGCTGGATACATCGTCGTCGACGCCGAGTTCGTTGCATCACTGTTTAGGTCCGCGCCAGATGGCAATGCAAGGAGGCATGGTTACCGACAACGCCGATACCGAATCCGCCAACGATCTCGGCGGCGCCGACGACATGCTGAGCCCCATGGAAGCCACCGACTCCGATGACGTGCTCAACGATGACGGTGACGAGGTCGTCGACCCGCCCGAGGACTGGAGCGGTGTCGACAAATTCGGCATGTCCGCCGAGGAACAACGTGCCGGCGAGACGCTCGATCAGCGCCTGGCCGAAGAGGAACCCGATGTCGTGCCCGAGGCCGTCGACAGCCGAGACGCCGCGGATGCCGCCGGCGCGGACACCGTGATCGAGGGCAGCGATGTCGCCGAGGGCGCATCCGGGGTGCATCACGGCCAGATCGACGGAGCACCCGAGGACGGCGAATCCCTGTTCCCCGTGGTCGAAGACGTGACGCGAAGGAGCGATGAACCATGAGCGAGGACAATCTGCCCATCCCGGACTACGACCAGATCTCACTCGGCGATCTGCGCCACCGGATCCGTGCGCTCGACCTCGAACAGCTCACCGCGGTGCTGACCCATGAGGCGGGCCATGCCGCCCGGGTGCCGGTGCTCGAAGTGTTGGAGGCCCGGCAACGCGAACTCGAAGCGGGCGCCGCCCCGTCGCCGGGAAACCCGGCCAACGCGCCGGGAGTCGAAGGCACGCCGGGAGGGTCACCGGTTCAGGAATCGACCGCCGCACAGGGCACGACCCCGCTGCGCCACGGGGTGGCGCAGCAGACACCGAACCGGGGAAAGCCCTAACGCTCGGCGCGCTGATAGGCGGTCACCACCGCCGCCCCACCCAGGCCGATATTGTGCTGCAGCGCGGCCTCGACGCCGGAGACCTGCCGCTTGTCGGCGGTGCCGCGCAACTGCCAGGTCAATTCGGCGCACTGCGCCAAGCCGGTCGCACCCAACGGATGTCCCTTGGAGATCAGTCCGCCCGACGGATTGACCACCCACCGACCGCCGTAGGTGGTGTCGTCGTCATCGATCAACGCCGGCGCTTCACCAGGGGCGCACAGTCCCAGCGCCTCGTAGAGCAACAACTCGTTGGCGCTGAAGCAGTCGTGCAGTTCGATCACCTGGAAGTCCTGCGGACCCAGCCCGGACTGGTCGTACACCTGGTGCGCGGCTTGGACATTCATGTCATAACCGATGATGTTCGCCGCACTGCCGTCGAAGGTGGAGGTGAAATCGGTGGTCATCGCCTGGCCGACGATCTCGACGGCCTGCCCGGCCAATCCATGCTGATCGACGAAGGACTCACTGGCCAGGATGGCCGCGCCCGAGCCGTCGGAGGTGGGCGAGCACTGCAGTTTGGTCAGCGGATCGGAGATCAACTTGGCGGCCAGGATGTCGTCGAGGGTGTACTCGTCCTGGAACTGCGCGTACGGGTTGTTGACCGAGTGCTTGTGGTTCTTGTAGCCGATCTTGGCGAAATGCTCCGCGGTGGTGCCGTATTTCTTCATGTGCTCGCGACCGGCTGCGCCGAACATCCACGGCGCCACCGGGAATCCGAACTCGTCGATCTCGGCCAGCGCCTTCACGTGCTTGCCCAGCGGCGATTCGCGGTCCTGCGCCCCGCCACCCAGTGACCCCGGCTGCATCTTCTCGAAGCCCAGCGCGATCGCGCAGTCGGCCAAACCGCCCCGGATGGATTGCGCGGCAAGGTAAAGCGCCGTCGACCCGGTGGAGCAGTTGTTGTTGACGTTGACGATCGGGATACCGGTCATGCCGAGCTCGTAGAGCGCGCGCTGTCCTGAAGTCGAGTCCCCCGAGCAGTAGCCGACGTAGCCCTGCTGGACCTGCTGATAGGAGATGCCGGCATCCTCGAGCGCCTTGGTGCCCGATTCGCGTGCCATGTCCGGATAGTCCCAGCCCTCGCGGCGGCCGGGCTTTTCGAACTTGGTCATCCCGACCCCGACGACGAACACACGATTCGGCATGGCTGTCCCTTTCGCTACATTGCGGTTCAGGTCAACTTAGCCGAACGCGCCGGCGTGCTCCGGGCAGTAGTAGTCCACCGAATTGACTATGAACGCCGCGGCCTGACGGGCGTTGACCCCGGTGTAGTCGATGATGTCCAGTCCGATGTCGGTGGCGCTCAGTCCGGAATCGAGTTCACTGCACACCTGATAGGCATTGGCGATGACCTCGCCTGCCGACTCGTAGCCGATGCCCTCGGCACGTAGATCGGCCAGGAAGGCCGAATCGGCCGCCGAGGTCACCGCGCCCGCGACGCCGGACGTGCACAGTCCGATCGTGCCGGCGGCCAGTGCGAGGCCGGTCAGCTGGAGCAGGCGCGTGGTGCTGGACATGTCGTGCTCTCTCCCGTGTCTGGCGAATGTGTGCCGACAGGGTCCAACGACGTCCTTGAAGGATTCTTGGGACGCGGCTCAGCCGTAGGCCAGCCACCATTGGTGCAGTTCCTCGATGGTGCCGCCCTGCGCATTGCCCAGCAGCAGTCCGTCGTTCCTGGTCCAGGTGATGTCCGGGCCGCCGTCGTACGTGCCGCAGGCGATCGACCCCTCGGCCGTGCCCGGGGTGTCGGTGTAGTGCCAGGTGGTCGGGGAGACGCGGTCGCTGCCGGGGCAGGCGAACAGTTCCGAGTTCTCGTCGATGGCGTCCTCGAAGTTGGCCCGCAGCGTGCCCTGGTCGCTGAACAGCGAGTAGCGCGATGCCGCCGGACCGCCGGGCAGGCTGGACTGGCCGCAATCGGCCGTCGCCAGCGCGCCGCGGACGGGCGGCACCACCGGCTGGCAGACGCCGGGGTCATAACCCTGCGGCAGCATCCCGAACAGCCGGTCCTGCATGGCCGCCGGATCGGGGGTACGGGTGCGCGAGGTAGGGGTGGTGGTCTCGGCGGCGGCCGACGCACTGGTGCTCGGCGCGGCCGTCCTGGTGTCATCGGGCTGCACCAGCAGGAAGATCCCGACGGCACCGAGGACCAGGATCAACACCGCCGCGGCGGCGGCGATCGGGACCCACGGCGTCTTCTTTCCCGCCCGCGCGGGCCCCGGTGGCCGGGGTGCGGCGTTCCAGGTGGGACCGGAGGCATGGAACGGCGCCGGTGTCGCGCCCGGCGGTGGCGTGCCGAACGGCGGTGGCGTGGCCCCGAACGGAGGCGGCGGAATCGGGCCCGGCCGGATACCGATATCCGCCGCCCGATCCTGGTCGCGCATGCTCAACGCGTCGGTGGCGGCGGCGGCCAGATCGCCGGCACTGGCGAAGCGGTCGACGGGCTTCTTGGCCATCCCGCGGGCGATCACCCGGTCGAACGCGGGCGGAATCCCGGGCCGCGTCTGGCTCGGCAGCGGGATCGGCTGCATCAGATGCGCGGTGATGACCATGCTCACGCTGTCGCCCGGGTAGGGCTGGGATCCGGTCAGGCACTCGTGCAGTACGCACGTCAGCGCGTAGACGTCGGCCCGGTAGGTCACCTCGTCGCTGGTGAATCGCTCCGGCGCCATGTAGGCGTAAGTGCCCACCGCCGTACCCATTTCGGTCAGCTTCTCGTCACTGGCGGCGTTGGCGATGCCGAAGTCCACCAGGTAGGCGAAATCGTCCCGGGTGATCAGGATGTTCTCCGGCTTGACGTCGCGGTGCATGATGCCGCTCTCGTGGGCGGCGTCGAGCGCCGAGGCGATCTGGCGGATGATGGCGACCGCGCGGGCCGGTGTCATCGGCCCGTAGCTCTTGAGGATCGTGCGCAGGTCCGCACCGTTGATCATCCGCATGTCGACGTACAGCACACCGTCGATCTCGCCGTAGTCGTGGATGGGCACCACATGCGGTTCCAGCAGTCGGCCGGCCGAATGCGCCTCGCGCTGCAGTCGTTTGCGGAACACCGGATCGTGGGACACGCTCTCGGGCAGCAGCTTCAGCGCGACGATGCGGTCCTTCTCGGTGTCCTCGGCCTCGTAGACCTCGCCCATGCCGCCGCGTCCGATGAGACGGCGCAATCTGTACCGGCCGAAGTCGGTACCGACCCGCGAAGTCGGCTCACTCATCCACCTACCCCTGTCAGCTCATCGGCCCATCACCCTAACCGGTTCGCAGGCCGCTCACCGCAGGAGATCAGTCCGCCGCGAGGATCTCGAAGACGAACTCGTGATCGCAGATCCGGATGCGGTCGCCGTGGTTGAGGGTGGCCGTCCCGCGGATGCGGCGGCCGCTGACCTCCACCCCGTTGGCCGACCGCAGATCGGTGATCACGAAACTGGTCCCGGTGTCGATGAGTACGGCGTGGTGACGGCTGACACTCACATCGTCGAGCACGATGTCGTTGTCGGGTAGTCGGCCGATCCGCGTCGCCGCGGCCGCCAACGGGAAGACCCGGCCGGTGGCGGCCCGGATCTGGGCGGGCGCCGGCGGTGACCCGACCGCGGTGCGCAGGTCGATGCGCGAGATCTGGTGCACGGCGGTGGTGCGCGCGGCCTGTCGCACGTTGAGCGGTTCCTGCCGCAGAATCCGTTCGGACAGCGCGCGCGCCGTCGGGCCGGGGTCGATACCGAGATCGTCGGCCAATGTGGTGCGCAGCCGGTGAAAGGCGTCCAACGCGTCGGACTGCCGGTCGCTGAGGTAGTACGCGGTGATCAGCTGCGTCCACAGCGGCTCGCGATAGGGATGCTCGGCCACCAGTGCCTCCAGCGAACCGATGACGGCATACCCGCGGTTGCAGGCGATCTCGGCCTCGGCGTGGGCGGTGTGCACCATCACCTTGTCCTCCATCAGGGCGGTGGCGAACGGACTGACGAACGCGAAATCGCGCAGATCGTCGAGCACCGGTCCGCGCCACTGCGCCAGGGCGTCGGCCAGATGAATGCCGGCCTGTTCGAAACGGCCGTCCGCGGCGGCCTGCACGCCGGCGTTCTTGGCCGCTGCGAACCGGCCGATATCGCATTGCGCCTCGGTGACGCTCAGTCGATAGCCCGGCGGCGCGCCGGCCAGCACGCTGCGGCCGTCGGCACCGGAACGGCCGATCAGCTTGCGCAGGTTGGACACGTAGGAGTGCAGGCTGGCCTTGGGCTCCGGCGGCGGATACTGCTCCCAGGCGGCGGCGGCCAGTGAGTCGCTGCTGACCGGCCGGTTCCGGCTCATCACCAGCATCGCCAGTACCGCGCGCTGTTTCGGTGTGCCCAGCGGCACCGGGGCGCCGTCGACGGTGAGTTGCAACGGTCCGAGCACCCCGAAATCCAGGCCCTCGCTGTTCATGATCAACGATTGTGCCCGGATGCCGCCTGAGCCGGCCCGGAAAGTGGTAGAACGTGTTCTAGTTTTGCGGAAGGGGTGACGATGGCATTGCGGGTCGTGCAGTGGGCCACCGGCGGGGTGGGAGTGGCCGCCATCAAAGGGGTGCTCGAACATCCCGACCTCGAACTCGTCGGCTGCTGGGTGCACTCGGCGGCCAAGGACGGTCGCGATGTCGGCGAACTGATCGGAGTTGAACCGATCGGCGTCCGCGCCACCTCCAGCGTCGAGGACATCCTGGCGCTGGACGCAGATGCCGTCATCTACGCGCCCCTGCTGCCCGACGCCGATCAGGTGGCCGCGTTGTTGCGGTCGGGCAAGAACGTCGTCACCCCGGTCGGTTGGGTGTACCCGAGTGAGAAGCAGGCCGCGCCGCTGCGCGAGGCCGGCCTGGCCGGCAACGCGACGCTGCATGGCACCGGTATCGCGCCCGGTGGCATCAGCGAGAAGTTTCCGATCCTGTTCTCGGTGATGTCGACCGGCGTCACTTTCGTTCGCGCCGAGGAGTTCTCCGACTTGCGCACCTATGACGCCCCCGATGTGGTGCGGCACGTGATGGGTTTTGGCGAGACACCGGACAAGGCGCTGTCGGGTCCCATGCAGAAGCTGCTCGACGGCGGCTTCATCCAGGCGGTCAAGATGTGCGTCGACTCCTTCGGGTTCGCCGCCGATCCCAAGATCGTTGCGCGGCAGGAGATCGCCGTCGCCACCGCCGCGATCGAATCACCGATCGGCACGATCGAGCCCGGTCAGGTGGCCGGCCGCAAGTTCCACTGGGAGGCCCTCGTCGGGGACACGGTGGTGGTGCGGGTGACGGTCAACTGGCTCATGGGTGAGCAGAACCTGGATCCGGCATGGGATTTCGGCCCCGAGGGGCAGCGGTACGAGATGGAGGTCCGCGGCAACCCCGATTTCAAGGTCGCCATCACCGGATTTCAGGGGCAGGTCGGTGAAAAGGGACCCGAGCCCGGCGTCGTCGCAACCGCCGCGCACTGCGTCAACTCGATCCCCGCGGTGTGTGCGGCCCCACCGGGGGTGGCCACCTATCTGGACCTGCCGCTGTTCGGCGCCAAGGCCGCACCGTCGCTGCGCCGGGGATGAAGCGGCGCGCGCTGGTGCTGGCCGGCGGTGGGGTAGCCGGAATAGCTTGGGAGACCGGCGTACTCGCCGGGATAGCCGCGCAGGCACCCGATACCGCCGACGCGCTGCTGGCGGCCGACGTACTGGTCGGCACCTCGGCCGGGTCGGCGGTCTCGGCGCAGATCGGCAGCGGCACCGCCATCGGGGACCTGTATGAGCGCCAGCGCGCCGAGCACACCCGCGAGATCGATCCCGGTGTCACGATCGACGAGTTGACCGCGGTGTTCCTCGATGCACTCGGTGGGTCGGGCGGGACGGGAGACCGACTGCGGCGCATCGGCCGGGTCGCCCTGGCCGCCGACACCGTGCCCGAGAGCGTGCGGCGCGCGGTGATCGAGCACCGACTACCCGCTTTTGACTGGCCCGACCGGGACGTGCGCATCACCGCGATCGACACCGCCACCGGCGAACTGGTGGTTTTCACCCGCGAATCGGGGGTATCGCTGGTCGACGCCGTGGCCGCCAGTTGTGCGGTGCCGGGCGCCTGGCCGCCGGTGACGATCGCGGGCCGCCGCTACATGGACGGCGGCGTGGCCAGCAGCGTGCACATGCCCGTCGCGGCGGACTGCGACGCGGCTGTGGTGCTGGTACCCGCCGGCGTCGACACGCCCTCGCCGTTCGGTGACGGCACGGCCGCCGAGATCGAGGCGTTCGGTGGTGCGACATTCGCGGTATTCGCCGATGACGACGCGCTGACAGCCTTCGGCAGCAATCCGCTGGACCCGGCATGTCGTCGACCGTCGGCGAGCGCCGGGCACGCGCAGGGGCGTGCGGTGGCGGCCGCGCTCACCGAGTTTCTGGCCTGACCGATCACCGCACTGCGTCGAGCGCCACCGCGGCGAGTTCCTGGCCGATCTCGATGACCTCCTCGGCCCGGTGGTACTCCAGGCTTCGGCATGCGTTGCGCGGCACCTCGATCAGCAGATCCGGCGGGTAGGTGGCCAGCGTGTGCCGGGCCAGTGCGGACTGCGCGATATCGATGGTGCGGTTCATGATCTCGAAGCTGCCGAGCCGGGGAAGTGCCGCCACACCTTCGGTCGGCTCCTCCGGCGCCTCGTCCAGCGAACTGCTGAACCGGCTGAGCACCGACTTCGCCGCGGCGCTGTCCATCATCCGCTGCGCCGTCGACGTGTCCAGCAAAGCCGTTGTGCTGCGCCACATCCGGCCCAGCCACTCGGTGGTCACCCGGGGCTCGGGATCGCTCAACCGCACCGCCGGATCACCACCGGACAGGCTCACCGCGATGGTCAGATCCGCGTTGACCGCCGACAGCGGGGCCATCGGCAGCGGGTCCAGGATGCCGCCGTCGGCGAGCAGCCGTCCGTCGAACACATGCGGGGTGAAGATCCCCGGTATCGCGATCGAGGCGCGGATCGCGTCGTCGAGCCGGCCGCGCTGCAGCCACACGGACTTCCCGGTCAGCAGGTCGGTGGCCACGGAGGTGTACGGGATGGGCAACGCCTCGATGGTGACGTCGCCCAGGATGTCGCGTACCGCGTCGAGGATCTTGCCGGCCCGCAGCACCCCGGGCGAGCTGAGGGACGGGTCCAGCAGTCGCAGCACCGCACGCTGGGTCAGCGACCCCGCCCAGTCCGCGAACTCGTCGAGCTTGCCGGCGGCGTGCAGGCCGCCGACCAGGGCGCCCATCGAGGACCCGGCGACGCCGACGATCTCATAGCCCCGCTCGTGCAGTTCGTTGATCACCCCGATGTGCGCGTAGCCGCGCGCACCCCCGCTGCCCAGTGCCAGCGCAATCCGCATGGTTCCCATTCTCCAGGCCCCGCGGCGTTGGCGGCCGGGTCACCGACGCCACTTCGGCTCGGTGTGATCGAAAAGACTCAGCCGCACTCGCCGCGGGCGGCGGCGTTGGCGGCCATGATCACCCCGGCCTGCTGCGCCGGCGTGAGCTCCACCCATGGTTGATCGAAGCTGCCGGGGCCGACGGCACCGTCGGCCTGCACCGTCTTCAGATAGGCCTCGACCGGCTCGCGGTGCTCATCGAACCAGCGCTTGGCGGCAAGACACGCCTGGCCGTACTGCGATTCTGTGGCTTCAGACGGGACATCGACAACCGTCGTCACCCCGTCCGGGGACACCCGCACCCCGCCGGTGGGAGCGGCCTCGGCGGGCAGCCGCGGCGCCTCGGTGGTCGACGTCGGGGCCGCCGACGGAGTGCTCGGGGACTCCGGTGCCTCGGACCCGCACCCGGCCAGCAGGACGGTGGCGGCTACGGCGTACACGGTGATCGGGAAGCGGCGCATGTGGCCAATCTATGCAACACTCGCGGTCATGCCCCAGGTGATCGGTTTCAGGAACTGTTGTCGCGCTCGTTGAGCTGCGCGTTCCCGAACATCCCTTTCCTTTCCTGGAGTTTTCATGGCCGCCCCTGTGCTGTCCCCGCCCGCCGTGTCCGCGCCGACCCGGTTGCGTCTTCCTGATCTGCTCTCGGCCACCGACCGCTGCGCCGACGATGTCCTCTCCGGGCGTCACGACCGGCTGCTGGACGGCGGTGGACTGCCGACGGACGAGCGTTGGTACACGCGCCTGCACGGCGACGAGGAACTCGACATCTGGTTGATCAGCTGGGTTCCGGACAAGTCCACCGAACTGCACGACCACGGTGGGTCGCTCGGCGCGTTGACCGTGGTGTCCGGTGCGCTGCGCGAGACCAGATGGGACGGTGATGCGCTGCGTGAGCGTCGGCTGGTCGCCGGCGATCAGGCCGCCTTCCCGCTGGGCTGGGTGCACGACGTGGTGTGGGCGCGCGAGTCGGTGTCGGTGGGCGGCGCGGCGATGCCCACGCTGAGCGTGCACGCCTACTCGCCGCCGCTGACCGCCATGTCCTACTACTCGGTGACCGGGCGGAACACATTGCGCCGCAACCGGACCGAACTGACCGAGGTGCCGGAGTGATGAGCAGGATCGACGACGTGCTGGACGCCGCCCGCAGGCGGTTGCGCCGGATGCCTGCCGCCGAGGTGCCTGCCGCGCTGCGACGCGGGGCGGTGCTGGTCGACATTCGGCCGGCCGCACAGCGCGCCGCCGAGGGACAGGTTCCCGCGGCGCTGGTGATCGAACGTAATGTCCTGGAATGGCGCTGTGATCCGACCAGTGACGCGCGCATCCCGCAGGCCGTCGGCGACGACGTCGAGTGGATCGTGCTGTGCTCGCAGGGCTACACCTCCAGTCTGGCCGCCGCCGCACTGCAGGATCTGGGCCTGCACAGGGCCACCGATGTCATCGGCGGCTATCACGCGCTGCCGGACGAACTGCGTTCAGCTGCTCTCGTCTGAGCGCAGCAGCGGACGGAGCCGCTCGGTCTTGTCGGATGTCCAGCCCGGTGGCTGCAGGATCGCCGCCCACGCGTTGGCGACGTCGCGCACGTAGACGTGGCCGTGCCCGTCCGGAACGTCCACCGCCACAGCCATATCGGCGGACACCTGCAGGAAGGTGACGACCGGGATCCACTCCATGCGTCCGGACACGTCGTAGCCGCGCGGTTCCTTGAGCCAGTCCGGTTTGGCGAACAGCAGATCGGGATTCCACCAGGAGATCGGGTCCGAGGCGTGCTGCAGATAGACCACCCGCGGCCGGCCCCAGGGATCGTCGGGCCGGCCCAGATCCTGTGCCGCCCTTGCCGAGAAGCGGACGTTCTCACCCTTGTCGTAGATCGGAAGCCACTGCGGCGATCCCGCGTCACGGTCGTGGGTGAGGGTGTTCCAGATGGTGTTCTTGAACGTCGGGCCGGAGAACAGCGCGCCGTCGGTACGGGCGATCAGATTGTTCAGCGCCAGGAACGGGGCCTCACCGCCGAACGAGCCGAGACTCTCCCCGAACACCACCACCCTGGGGCGCTCGGCTTCGGGTAGCTCGCGCACCATGGCGTCGACCGCCTCGAACAACGCCTGGCCGGCCTGCAGGGCGTTCTCCTGGTCGACCAGGAACGAGATCCAACTGGGCAGGAACGAGTACTGCATCGACACGATCGCGGTATCGCCGTTGTACATGTACTCCAGCGACGACGCCTCGGCCTCGTTGATCCAGCCGGTGCCGGTCGTGGTGGCGATCGCGATGACCTCGCGGTCGAGCCCACCGGTGCGGCGCAACTCGTCGGCGGCCAGCCGGGCGGTGGCCTTGATGCCGTCGGCGGAGTTCAGTCCGGCGTAGGCGCGGATCGGTTCGGTGGCGGGGGATCCGTTGAAGTCGGACAGTTCCTCGACCGAGGGGCCGCCGGCGACGAAATTGCGGCCCTGATGTCCCAGCGATTCCCAGCTGACCAGTGACTGTGGGCCGCCGGAACGCAGAACCGTTGTGGGAGCCGGGTTGTCGGGGTCATCCTCGTTGTTGACGGTCTCGAAGGTGTTGTTGATGGTGCTCATCGCGAACCGCACCACGATGCCGTTGAGCAGCGCGACGGCCAGTGCGAGCACCAGGGCGACGGCCACCACCCCGGAGACCCGCGGCGGTGCGATGCGCTCGAGTTGGCGCACCAGGTAACGGATCAACATGCCGACCAGCTGACCGAGTTCGACGAACAGGAAGAGGAACACGATCGCCAGCACGGCGGTCAGCGGGTGGTCCCAGAAGCCCAGCCGCGGAACGCCCATCAGGTCCCGGATATCGTCCTGCCAGACGTGGAAGTAGACGATCGCCGCGACCTGGCCGATGACGCCGACGGCGATGAGCACTAGCCACGCTCGCTTGGGCGGTGCCGGACTGGTGTCCTTGGAACGCATATAGCGCACCAGCCACACGGCAAACACACCGAGGCTGTAGCCGATCGCCCCGGCCGCGCCGCTGACCAGGCCCTGGAACAGTGGGCCACGCGGCAGCAGCGACGGGGTCAGCGACAGCCAGATGAAGATCAGGCCGACCGCGGTACCGGTGAAGGTGTAGTGCCGAATCCACCACGCGCGCTTGGGCGGCGCTTGGGTCACGTCCTGCTCGGCGGTGGCGGTCACCGCTCGACCTTAGCGATGCGTGAAGTTCGCCGCGCGCTTCTCGGTGAACGCGGCCATCCCTTCCTTCTGGTCTTCGGTGGCGAACGCCGAGTGGAAGATCCGTCGTTCGTAGAGCAGACCCTCGGTCAGCGTCGACTCGAAGGCGCGGTTGACCGCCTCCTTGGCCATCCGGGCCGCCGAGCGCGACATCCCCGCAATCGTGGCCGCGGTGGCATTGGCCTCGTCGAGCAGGCTGTCGGCCGGCACGACGCGCGACACCAGGCCGCTGCGTTCGGCTTCGGCGGCGTCGATGGTGCGACCGGTCAGGATCAGGTCCATCGCCTTGGCCTTGCCGATGGCGCGGGTGAGCCGCTGGCTGCCGCCCATGCCGGGCAGCACGCCGAGTTTGATCTCGGGCTGGCCGAATTTCGCGGTGTCGGCGGCGATCAGCAGATCGCACATCATGGCCAGTTCGCAGCCGCCGCCCAGGGCGTAACCGGCGACCGCGGCGATGGTGGGTGTGCGGGTGGCGGCGAACTTGCCCCATAGGGCAAAGAAATCCTGGCCGAACACGTCCGCGAAGGACAGGTCGGCCATCTCCTTGATGTCGGCGCCGGCGGCGAAGGCCTTCTCGCTGCCGGTCAGGATGATCGCACCGATACCCGGGTCGTCGTCGAGTTCGGCTGCGGCGGTGGTGACTTCGTGCATCACCTGGCTGTTGAGCGCGTTCAGCGCCTTGGGGCGATTCAGCGTGATGGTGGCGACCCGGCCGTCGCGGGTCACCAGGATGGTCTCGTAATTCTCTGTCGTCATGATGATCCTTGTCAGAAGGTGAGATCAGGGTCGGCGGAGGCGAAATAGGCGTCGATGGCGGCGTCGTCGACCGCTTCCAGTGTGGCGGGGGACCATTGCGGGTTGCGGTCCTTGTCGACCAGCTGGGCGCGGATGCCCTCGATGAAATCATGCGACTTCGCCGAGGCCACCGACACCCGGAACTCCTGCTGCAGTACTTCTTCCAGGGTGGCCAGATGCTCCGCGCGGCGCACCGCGGTCAGGGTGACGGCCAGCGCGATGGGGGAGCGGGTGGCGATCAGCTCGGCGGCGTCGCGGGCGGCCTGCTCGTCGTGGCCGCGCAGATCGTCGAGGATCTCGGCGACGGTGTTACCGGCGTAGCAGCTGTCGATCCAGTCGCGCTGGGCCAGCAGCGCACTGGCCGGTGGCTCCTCGGCGTAACTGTTCAGGGCGTCCTCGTGCCCGTCGGTGATGACGGCTTCGGCGAAGTCCTGCAGCCTGGCGTGCGGGACGAAATGGTCGGCGAAACCCATCGCGATCGCGTCGGCGCCGGAGAACGGGGCGCCGGTCAACGCGGCGTGCAGGCCGAGCCGACCGGGGGCGCGGGACAGCAGGAACGTGCCGCCGACATCGGGGATGAAGCCGATGCCGACCTCGGGCATGCCCATCTTGGTCTTCTCGGTGACGACACGGACGTTGCCGTGCGCGGCGACGCCGACCCCGCCGCCCATCACGATGCCGTCCATCAGCGCGATATAGGGCTTGCGGTAACGGCCGATGTGGGCGTTGAGCAGATACTCGTCCCACCAGAACGTGCGAGCGTAGGAGCCGTCGGCCTTGGCGCTGTGATACAGCGCGACCACGTCGCCGCCGGCGCACAGACCGCGTTCGCCGGCGCCGGTCAGCAGCACGGCCGTGACGGCGTCGTCGTTCTCCCAGTCCGTGAGCGCCTGTTGCAGGCCGGCGACCATGACGTCGTTGAGCGAGTTGATCGCCTTCGGGCGGTTCAACGTCACGGTTCCGACGCCGTTGCGGACACTTACTAGGATGTCCTCGTTTTCTGCCACGATTGCAATCTAGTTCGTAGTCCACGCGTGACGTGCGACGGGTAGGGTTTGGCTCAAGATCAACCCGGTCAGAACCTGAGAACACTCTCAGTGCAGGGCTATCGCGGGAACCTGTTCGGGGCCATGATCGTTGATCGTGTGTTCGTACCTCGAACCACCAGTACTGAAGGAGAGGACCTACGGTGCGCGAAAGCAGCAACCCGGTATTCCGATCGCTGCCCAAGGGGCAGCAGGGCGGATACGCGCAGTTCGGTACCGGAGCCGCAAGCTTCGGTGCGCAGCAGGTGCATGCGGATCCTTATACGGCGCAGTACCCCGATCAGCAGCAGGCCGGTGTCTCCCGGCCGATGACCATCGACGACGTCGTCACCAAGACCGGCATCAGCCTGGCACTGCTGACCGCGGTGGCCGTCGTCTCGTACTACATGGTGAGCCAGAACCTCGGTCTGGCGACGCCGTTCACCCTGGTCGGCGCGCTCGGCGGCCTGGCCCTGGTGCTCGTCGCGACCTTCGGTCGTAAGCAGGACAACCCGGCCATCGTGCTGAGCTACGCGGCGCTGGAGGGTCTGTTCCTGGGTGCGGTGTCGTTCATCATCGCCAACCTGGCCTCGGTCGGCGGTGTCGGCATGATCGCGCAGGCGATCGTCGGCACGCTCGGCGTGTTCTTCGGCATGCTCGTGGTCTACAAGACCGGCGCCATCCGCGTCACCCCGAAGTTCACCCGGATGATCGTCGCCGGCCTGTTCGGTGTCGTCGCGCTGATGCTGGTGAACCTGGTGCTCGGCCTGTTCGGTGTCGGCGGCGGTGCGGGCATGGGCCTGCGCGACGGCGGCGCCATCGCGATCGGCTTCTCGCTGCTGTGCATCGCGCTGGCGGCGTTCAGCTTCCTGATCGACTTCGACGCGGCCGACCAGATGATCCGCGCCGGTGCTCCGGAGAAGGCCGCATGGGGCGTCGCCCTGGGCCTGATGGTCACCCTGGTGTGGCTGTACCTGGAGATCCTGCGTCTGCTGAGTTACTTCAACAACGACTAGCAGTCCGGCCAGAGAAAGGGCGTCCCGCACGGGGCGCCCTTTTTCGTTGACTCTGCGGTTCGACGCCGACGGTGCGTCCAGATCGACTTTTGGGCCGGAAAGTCGATCTGAGTGCACCGTCGGTAGCGCTTTATCCACAGATCTTCCGGCGGGGCTGTGCTTGGTGCGGTCGGGACGCGAATCTCGATTCATGACGCAACCTTTCATCGGTAGCGAGGCAGTGGCCGCCGGACGTATCTCGAAGTACCGGCTCGCCACTCGGTTCGCAGCCATCCACCCGGACGTGTACGTCGAGCCCGGCGCAGAACTGACACCCGACCAGCGGGCCATGGCGGCGTGGCTGTGGTCGCGCCGCAACGGTGTCCTGGCCGGGCTCACCGCCTCGGCGCTGCACGGCGCGTCCTATGTGGAGGACTCCCGGCCCGTGGAGCTGATCTGGACCAATCGGCGGCCCCCGCAGGGGATTCTCACCTACAACCAGAAATTGCACGCTGACGAGATCACCGAGGCAGGGCGATGGGGATTGCCGGTGACGTCGGTCGAACGCACGGTGTTCGACCTGGGTCGCCGCGGTTCGCTCGACGACGCAGTCGCCAGGCTCGACGCGTTGGGTCATGCCCGACGGTTCCGCGCTCCGGAAGTGCTCGCGTGGGCGCGTTCGCGGCACGGCGGCAAGCCCGGTCTGCGGCAGTTCGCCGCTGCCCTCAAGCTGCACGACGCGGGCTCGGAGTCACCCCGCGAGACGTGGCTGCGGCTGTTGATCGTCCGCGCGGGGTATCCGCGGCCGCAGACCCAGATCCCGGTGGTCAGCCTCGACGGCCGCCGGCGCTACTACTTGGACATGGGATGGAAAGACCTCAAGCTGGCCGTCGAATACGACGGAGACCACCACCGGACCGATCCTGGGCAGTACGCCTGGGACATCGTGCGATCCGAGGATCTCGTCGAACTCGGTTGGAATCGGATTCGCGCGACCAAACGCCACACCGGTTCCGATGTTCTGCGTCGGCTGTCGCGCGCGTGGCCATCGGCTGTGCACTCAGACCGAGATTCGCACCGGAATCCCGGTCTGGTTGCACCGTCGGCGGCAGCTAGGGGACCCGCGGCGTGACCCGGCTCGCCGCCTCGACGGCGTTGGCACGCGCGACATCGACATCGTCGTCATACGCCAGCGCGACCCCCATCCGGCGCCTGACGAAGCTCTCCGGCTTGCCGAACAGGCGAATATCGGTGTGGGGCACCCGCAGTGCGTCGTCGACCCCGTCGAAGACGACACCCTCGGCGTCCACGCCGCCGTAGATCACCGCGCTGGCGCCCGGGGTCTTGCACGTGGTGTCCACGGGCAGACCGAGGATGGCGCGGGCGTGCAACTCGAACTCGTTCTGCCACTGCGTGATCATCGTGACCATGCCGGTATCGTGCGGGCGCGGGCTGACCTCGCTGAACCACACCCGATCGCCCTTGACGAACAACTCGACGCCGAAAATGCCCTGCCCGCCCAGGTTCTCGGTCACCGCGGACGCGATCCGCTGTGCCTCGTCCAGCGCCGCGGCGGACATCGGATGCGGCTGCCAGCTCTCGACGTAGTCACCGCTGACCTGCTTGTGCCCGATCGGTTCGCAGAACTGGGTTCCGTCGACGCTGCGCACCGTCAGCAGCGTGATCTCGTAATCGAAGTCGATGAACCCCTCGACGATGATGCGGGTGTTGCTCACCCGGCTGCCCGACATGGCGTACTCCCAGGCGGCCTGCACACCATCAGCCGAGTCGATCTTCGACTGCCCCTTGCCCGAACTGCTCATCACCGGCTTGACCACGCACGGGTAGCCGATCTCGGCGACCGCGGCCTGCAACTCGGCCAGCGAATCGCAGAACCGGTACGGGCTCGTCGGCACCCCGAGGGTCTCGGCGGCCAGCCGGCGGATGCCCTCGCGGTCCATGGTCAGCCGGGCCGCCCGTGCCGTCGGGATCACCCGCACCGTGCCGGCATCCTCCAGCTCCTCCAGCATCGGCGTGGCGATCGCCTCGATCTCGGGCACCACCACATCGGGCTTCTCGGTCTCGATCAGCTCGCGCAGCGCGTCCGCATCGGTCATGGCCAGCACGCGCGCGTGATGGGCGATCTGATGCCCGGGCGCGTTCGGGTAGCGGTCGACGGCGATCGTTTCGACGCCGAGGCGCTGCAGAGCGATCAGGACTTCGCGGCCGAGCTCACCGGAGCCGAGCAGCATCACCCGGGTGGCGTTCGGGGACAGGGGTGTTCCGATTGTGGTCATCGGCACGGAGTCTATGACTCTGCGGTGAGGGCGCGGTGCACTCGCATTTTCACGCCCTCACCGCAGCGTCAACGCGAGAATCAGGACAACCGCTCCACGACCATCGCCATGCCCTGCCCGCCGCCGACGCACATCGACTCGATGCCGAAGGTCTTGTCATGGGTGGCCAGGTTGTTCAGCAGGGTGGCGGTGATGCGGGCACCCGTCATGCCGAACGGGTGACCCAGGGCGATCGCACCGCCGGAGACGTTGAGCTTGTCCTCGTCGATACCGAGTTCGCGGGCCGAGCCGAGCACCTGCACGGCGAAGGCCTCGTTGATCTCGACCAGGTCGATATCGGAGATGGTCTTGCCGGCATTGGCCAGCGCCTTCTTGATGGCCTCGATCGGGCCCAGGCCCATGATCTCCGGCGACAGGCCCGACACCCCGGTGGACACGATGCGCGCCAGCGGGGTCAGGCCCAGTTCCTTGGCCTTGGTGTCGCTCATGATGACCACGGCCGCGGCACCGTCGTTGAGCGGGCAGGCGTTGCCGGCGGTGATGGTGCCGTTCGGGCGGAACACCGGCTTGAGCTGGCTGATCTTCTCGTAGGTGGTGCCGGCACGCGGGCCGTCATCGGTCGATACGACGGTGCCGTCGGGCAGCGTCACCGGGGCGATCTCCCGCTCGAAGAAGCCGCTCTTGATGGCCTCCTCGGCGCGGTTCTGCGAGCGCACGCCCCAGTGGTCCTGGTCCTCACGGCTGATGCCGGTGAAGTTGGCGACGTTCTCGGCGGTCTGGCCCATCGCGATGTAGACGTCCGGGATCAGGCCGTCCTCTCGCGGGTCGTGCCATTCGGTGGCGCCCTCGGCCTGCTTGGCGGTGCGCTCCTGCGCCTCGGCGAACAGCTCGTTCTTCGAGTTGGGCGCACCGTCGGCGGCACCCACCCCGAAGCGCGACACCGTCTCGACACCGGCGGAGATGAACACGTCACCCTCGCCGGCCTTGATCGCGTGGAACGCCATCCGGGTGGTCTGCAGCGAGGACGAGCAGTACCGGTTGACCGTGGTGCCGGGCAGGAAGTCGTAGCCCAGCTCGACGGCGACGGCACGGGCGATGTTGTAGCCGGCCTCACCGGCGGGCTGCGCGCAACCCATCATCAGGTCGTCGATATCGCGCGGGTCCAGCGAGGGAACCTTGTCCAGGGCGGCGCGCACCATCTGGGCGGCCAGATCATCCGGACGCATGGTGACCAGCGATCCCTTGCCTGCCCGGCCGATCGGCGAGCGTGCGGTGGCGACAATGACGGCTTCGGGCATGTTGACCTCCGTGAACAAGTGCTTGGTTGGCTCTACGCTAGCCCGCGGGCACCACGATGGGCGCGGGGACCCCGGTGGAGCGCCGCCAGAGCCGGCTGACATTGCCGATCCAGGACAGCAGCGAGCCGCTCTCGTCGATCCGCGATTCCAGCGCCGCCTCGACCGGTGCGCCGGAGACGAACTCGCCCAACGCATTACACAACGCGGGTAACAACTGCTTGGCCGCGAGCTCATAACCGGCCGCCGACGGATGGAACATGTCGGGGGAGAACAGCACCTCGGGCGCCTGGTAGAAGTGCGGAGCCAGCAGGTCCGAGAACGGGACCGGCACCCCGCCGGCGGACCGCACGGCCGAGGCCTGGGCGCGGGCCAGCCGCAACCCCCGGCTGCGGGCCACCCAGCGCAGCGGCTGCGGGATGGCCTTGATGACGCCGAAATCGGGGCAGGTGCCCACCACGACGACCGCACCCGCGTCACGCAACCGCTGCACCGCGCGGCCCACCCGGCGCGCCGACGGTCCCAGCCCGTTGGGCTTGGTGATGTCGTTGGCGCCGATCATGATGACCGCGGCGTCCGGCGGCGGGCCCGCGACGAACATCGCGTCGATCTGCCCGGACAGCCCCTTGGACGTGGCCCCGACGATCGCCTTGGTGCTCAACCGGATGCGCTTGCCGGACTCCTCGGCCACGCCGCGCGCCAGCAGCACGCCGGGCACCTCATCGGCGCAGCTGCTGCCGTATCCGGTGGCCGTCGAGTCGCCGAAGATCATCAGGTGCAGGTCGAAGGATGTGTTGCGGGTCCAGCGCTGCACCGGACCGCCGCCCGGGGCGTACACCCCGTCGGCCCGGGGCGGAACGTCCCAGGATTTCGGGATCGTTTGACGGGCCTGGTCGGCCTGTCCGCTCAGCAGATTGCGGGCCCCGACGTACGCCGAGCCCGTCGATGCGAGCGCGGCCGCGATTGCCAGGGCGAAGGTCGAACGTCGCCTACCCACGCCACGATTTTAGGTCCGCATTCCGCAAAGTCAGCAGACGCGCGAGTGGGCGCGGTCACATTGGGGTATCGAAGCCGGTACCAAAACGGATTCAGGGATTGTTGAACAAATTGACGGCAGGCAAGCTAAATTCAACCGCCTGGCTAACTAGTTTCGGCCAAACGGGTACTACAACGGCGTAGGAAGTGGTGGCGATGACGGCACCAAGTAGGGTCTCAGGGGCCCCACATGCAGCGATAAGCCCAGCTAGGGCGCGTCAGTCCCGACGCTTCCCGGTCGGTGACTGGCGGCCGGTCGAGATCGTCGAGGACGGTGCCGGCCTGGCCGGCCGGATGGCCGGGCTGGTTGCCATGATGACGATCAAGCCCACGCTGGCTATCGCCAGTCACGCCCCGCGGATGCCCTGGCCGTTCGGCCTGCTCGACTTCGCCGCCCGTGTCCTCAAACCCGCCCCCGGCACCGTGCGCGCCACGATCGCGCTGCCCAACTGCACCGCGCAGCTGATCCGCGCCGCCGGCGTGCTGCCGGCCGACGGTAAGCGGTCGGTCATCCTGTACCTGCACGGCGGCGCCTTTCTGACCTGTGGGGCCAACACTCACGGCCGGATGGTCACCGAACTGTCGAAGTTCGCCGACAGCCCGGTCTTCGTCGTGAACTACCGGATGATCCCGAAGCATTCGATCGACAGCGCCCTGGACGACTGCTACGACGCCTACAAGTGGCTGCGGTTGACCGGCTACGACCCCGAGCACATCGTGCTGGCCGGCGACTCGGCCGGCGGCTACCTGGCGCTGGCGCTGGCCCAGCGCCTGCAGGCCGAGGGCAGCGCGGCCCCCGCCGCCGTCGTCACCATGTCGCCGCTGTTCGAGATCGAGAGCGACAGCCGCGCGCAGCACCCGAACTCCCGCACCGACGCGATGTTCCCGCCACGGGCCATCGAGGTGCTGGGCACGCTCATCGAGGAGGCCGCCGAGCGGCACGGCCAGCAGGTCTACGAGCCGCTGGAGCACATCGAGCCGGGCCTGCCCCGAACGCTGATCCACGTATCGGGCTCGGAGGTCCTGCTCAACGATGCGCGCAAGGCGGCCCGCATGCTCGCCGAGGCCGGTGTGCCGGTGGAGGTGCGCATCTGGCCCGGTCAGATCCACGTATTCCAGCTGTGTTCACCTTTCGTCGGAGAGGCGACACGATCGCTGCGGCAGATCGGTGACTACATTCGCGAGGCCACGTGGTGAGTTCGCAGGGAGCCTGACACGATAGGTGTCATGCGCATCGCCAGCCATATCAGTGAGCTCATCGGTAACACCCCGCTGGTTCGGCTGAACTCGGTGGTTCCACCGGGCTCGGGTGTGGTGGCGGCCAAGATCGAATACCTCAACCCCGGCGGCAGTTCCAAGGATCGCATCGCGATCAAGATGATCGACGCCGCCGAGGCCTCCGGTGAACTCAAGCCCGGCGGCACCATCGTCGAACCGACTTCCGGCAACACCGGCGTCGGGCTGGCCCTGGTGGCCCAGCAGCGTGGCTACCGCTGCGTGTTCGTCTGCCCCGACAAGGTCAGCGAGGACAAGCGCAACGTGTTGCGCGCCTACGGCGCGGAGGTCGTGGTGTGCCCGACCGCGGTCCCACCGGATCACCCGGACAGCTACTACAGCGTCTCCAACCGGCTGGTCACCGAGATCGAGGGGGCGTGGAAGCCCGACCAGTACTCCAATCCGATGGGCCCGGCCAGCCACTACGAGACCACCGGCCCGGAGATCTGGGCCGACACCGACGGCAAGATCACCCATTTCGTGGCGGGCGTGGGCACCGGCGGCACCATCACCGGCACCGGCCGCTACCTCAAGGAGGTGTCCGGGGGCCGGGTGAAGATCATCGGCGCCGACCCGGAGGGCTCGGTGTACTCCGGCGGCACCGGCCGCCCCTATCTGGTGGAGGGCGTCGGCGAGGACTTTTGGCCCAGCGCGTACGACCCGGCCGTGCCCGACGAGATCATCGCCGTCTCTGATGCCGATTCGTTCGACATGACGCGGCGGTTGGCGCGTGAAGAGGCGCTGCTGGTGGGCGGGTCCTGCGGCATGGCGGTGGTCGCCGCACTGAAGGTCGCCGAACAGGCCGGTCCCGATGCACTCGTGGTCGTGCTGCTGCCCGATGGCGGGCGCGGTTATCTGTCGAAGATCTTCAACGACAACTGGATGTCGTCCTACGGCTTCCTGCGCAGCCGGCTCGACGGGTCCATCGAGGAGTTGACGGTCGGGGAGGTGCTGCGGCACAAGTCGGGTGCGCTACCGGATCTGGTGCACACCCACCCGTCGGAGACGGTGCGCGACGCCATCAGCATCCTGCGGGAGTACGGGGTGTCCCAGATGCCGGTCGTGGGCGCCGAACCGCCCGTGATGGCCGGTGAGGTCGCCGGCAGCGTCTCCGAAAGAGAGTTGCTGTCAGCGGTTTTCGAGGGCCGGGCAAAGTTGGCCGACGCAGTGGCCGAACACATGAGTGCCCCGTTGCCGCTCATCGGATCCGGTGAGCTGCTCGGCACGGCGGCAAAAACTCTGCGGGACTGCGATGCGGTGATGGTCGTCGAGGACGGTAAGCCGATCGGCGTGCTGACCCGACACGACCTGCTGGGGTCGCTGTCCAAGGGTGCCGCCCGGCGCTGACGGCGCCCATTGCGTTGGCAAACAAGGGGATCGGCGCCCGGATTCCGGTGCGATGACAATTGCGCCGGTGACGCCCTCGTGGCCGGGTTCTCGGGTAGGGTACTCGCGGCAGAGCCAGCTAATTTCCTGACCTGGAAGGCGTTCATGACCGAGCCACCGCCACCACCTGCTGGAAATTATCCGCCGCCGCCCCCACCGACCGGGGGCTATCCGCCTCCACCGGGTGGATTCCCGCTCCCCGACGCCGCACTGCCCAAGCAGGCCTACACATCGTGGTTCACCCGGGTGCTGGCATTCGTCATCGACGCCATCCCGGTGTTGATCCTGCAGGGCATCGGTTACGGTCTGCTGCTGGGCACCCGGGAAACCGTCTGTCTCACCGACACTTCCGAATACGACCTCGGTGAATTCTGCGCCACGGGCGCGTCCACGCTGGGGCAGGTGTCGGTGGCGGTGTTCGGGCTGCTCGGGTTGGCCTTCTACGTGTGGAACTACGGCTACCGGCAGGGCACCACCGGCTCGAGCATCGGCAAGGCCATCATGAAGTTCAGGATCGTCGGTGAAGCCACCGGTCGGCCGATCGGATTCGGCATGTCCGTCGTGCGCCAGCTCATCTACGCGGTGGCCAACGCGGTCTGCTTCCTGCCCTGGCTGGTCGCCGTGCTGTTCCCGCTGTGGGACCCGAAGGCGCAGACACTGGTCGACAAGGTGATCAAGACAGTGGCGCTACCGATCTGACGCTCGTCGCCGCCGGTCGGCCACGTGCACCGTGGCGGTCCTGCGGTATTCACCAGAGGGGTTGCATGACCGAGTTGTCGCCCGAGGCCGGACGGCCCGCGGATGCCTACACGCCGTGGCTCAACCGCGTGCTGGCCTTCGTCATCGACCTGCTTCCCGTGGCGGCTCTGCAGGGCATCGGTTACGGATTGCTGCTCGGCACCCGTGAGACAATTTGTGCCGCTGGTGATTCGGGCTACGACCGCGGCGAACTGTGTACGACTGCGGCTTCGACCCTGGGCCAGGTGGCGTTTGCGGTCGCATGGGTCCTGGCGGTCGTCTTCGTCGTCTGGAATTACGGATACAAGCAGGGGACGACGGGTTCGAGCTTCGGTAAAGGGCTGCTGAACTTCAAGGTCGTCGGCGAGAACACCGGGCGGCCAATCGGATTCGTCATGTCGATCGTGCGGCAGGTGGCGCACGCGGCCGATGCGGTGATCTGTTACATCGGTTTCCTGTTCCCGCTGTGGGATGCCAAACGGCAGACACTCGCCGACAAGCTGATCAAGACCATCTGCGTGCCGCTGTGACATAGGCTCGGTGCGCGTTCGAGACCTCAGAACTGACGGGAAGGTGTCATGACACAACCGCCTCCGCCGCCGGGTGGCTATCCGCCCAGCGGCTTTCCGCCGCCACCGGAGAACAATCCGCAGGGCGGCTTCCCACCGCCGCCTCCCGGCGGGTACCCGCCACCTCCCCAGGGTGGCTTTCCGCCGCCGCCGCAGGGCGGTTACCCGCCGCCGCCTCCCCAGGGTGGCTTTCCGCCGCCGCCGCCCGGTGGTTACCCGCCGCCGCCCGGGCCCGGCGGATTCGCGCCCGCACCCGGCTACCCGGCGGGTGGCCCGGGATTCGGCGCGCCGGCCTACAGCATCGGCCAGGCGGTGTCCTGGGCGTGGAACAAGTTCAGCCAGAACGCGGTGGCGATCATCGTCCCGACCCTGGTGCTCGGTCTGATCTACGGCGTCCTGCAGTTCGTCATCCAGTCGATCTCGAGCGGTTTCGCCACCGCGAGCACGTCGACCTCCGGAGATTACGGATTCGCTGCCGCCTATTCGCTCGGCATGGGCTCCATCCTGGTGACGATCATCGGCGCCATCGTCACCGCGATCGTCATGGCAGTCGTGCAGTCCGCCTATATCGGCGGAATGCTCGACATCGCCAACGGTCGACCGGTCGAGATCGGTTCGTTCTTCAAACCGCGCAATGTCGCCAATGTGGTCATCGCGTCGGTGCTGTCCAGCATCCTCATCGGGATCGGCATCATGCTGTGCGTCATTCCCGGTCTGCTGGCGATGGCCGTGCTGATGTTCACGACCGTGATCGTCATCGATCGCAACGTGTCGGGTATCGACGGTCTGACGGGCAGCTTCGAACTCGCCAAGGCGAATTTCGGTCCGGTGCTGTTGACCTGGCTGACCACGATCGGCATCACGATCCTGGGGTTCTTGGTGTGCCTGGTCGGGTTGCTCGTCGCCTATCCCGTGGTGGCTCTGGTGACGGTGTACGCCTACCGCAAATTGACCGGCGGCTACGTCGCCGAGCAGGCGCCGAGCGCGTTCTGACCCCCGCGGTCACCGGCCGCCGTCGACACCAAGGATTCACCAAGTCGGCCATGACACCTTCGGCGGGTTGAAGCGACGAAAATCCGTCATGATCTTGAAGGTCCCGCAGTCGTCGCCGTGGCTTAGGCTCACTGCACGCGAGTACTCAATCCTCACGAGAAGGTGACATGACACAACCGCCTCCTCCGCCGGGCAGCACCCCGCCCGGCGGCTTCCCGCCGCCGCCCGAGAACAATCCGCCGGCCGGGGGATACCCGCCGCCTGGTAACTATCCGCCGCCGCCACAGGGTGGTTACCCGCCACCGCCGCCGCCGCAGGGCGGTTATCCGCCGCCGCCCCCGCCGCAGGGTGCATACCCGCCGCCGCCGCCGCAGGGTGGATTCGCGCCGCCGCCGCCCGGGGCCTACCCGCCGGCGGGCTGGGGCGGTGAGGCGCCCTACAGCGTCGGTGACGCGTTCTCCTGGGCGTGGAACAAGTTCAGCAAGAACGCCGGTGCGCTGATCGTGCCGACGCTGGTGTACGCGCTGATCGTCGGTGTGCTCGCCGGCATCGTGTACGGCCTGGCGATCGCGCTGGCACCCAGCGGGGTCACCACCTACGACTCCTATGACACCGGATTCAGCTACGAGTACAGCGCCGGTTTCGGCGGGGCGAGCATCGCCGTGTTCATCCTCGGCGGTCTGCTCTTCCTGGTGCTGATGGCGGCCATCTCGTCGGCCTACATCGGCGGCATCCTCGATATCGCCAACGGTGTGCCGGTGACCATCGGCTCGTTCTTCAAGCCGCGCCTGATCGGCCCGGTCATCGTGGCCACCCTGCTGGTCGGCCTCGCCACCGCCCTGGGCACACTGGCCTGCTACATCCCGGGGCTCATCGTGTCGATCTTCGCGTTCTTCACGACCGTGGCCCTGCTGGACCGCAACCTGTCGGCCATCGAGGCCATCAAGACCAGCATCGACATCGCCAAGAACAACTTCGTCCCGGTGCTGTTGACCTGGCTGCTGTACTCGGTGATCCTGGCCGTTGGATCGTTCGTCTGCTACGTCGGCCTGGTGGTGGCCGCGCCGATCGCGATCCTGTTCCAGGTGTACGCCTTCCGCCGGCTGACCGGCGGTCAGGTGGCGCCGCTGACGCCGTAGGCGCACAACGAGCGCGAACGGGGTGGGCCGGCTGGCCCACCCCGTTTCGTTTTCGCGACGGCACTACCCTTGGCGTCATGGGTGAACAGCGCAGCGCACACGACGCACACCGGTGGCAGGGTCTGGCGACCAGGGCGATCCATGCCGGCTTTCGGCCCGACCCGGCGACCGGTGCCGTCAACGCGCCGATCTACGCCAGTTCGACCTTCGCCCAGGACGGTGTGGGCGGGCTGCGCGGCGGATTCGAGTACGCCCGCACCGGCAACCCGACCCGGGCCGCGCTGGAGGCCTCGCTGGCCGCGGTCGAGCAGGCCGATTTCGGTCGGGCCTTCGCCTCGGGGATGGCGGCCACCGATTGCGCGCTGCGCGCGGTGCTGCGTCCCGGCGACCACGTCGTCATCCCCGACGACGCCTACGGCGGCACCTTCCGGCTCATCGACAAGGTGTTCACGCAGTGGGGGATTCAGTACACCCCCGTCGCGCTGGCCGACCTCGACGCCGTGGCGGGCGCGATCACACCGCAGACGAAACTGATCTGGGTCGAGACGCCCACCAACCCGCTGCTGACCATCGCCGATATCGCCGGCATCGCCGAGATCTCCCGCAAGACCGGCGCGAAACTGTTGGTGGACAACACCTTTGCCTCCCCGGCGCTGCAGCAGCCGTTGACGCTGGGCGCCGATATCGTGCTGCACTCGACCACCAAGTACATCGGCGGGCACTCCGACGTGGTGGGCGGGGCGCTGCTGACCAGCGACGAGGAACTCGACGCCGCATTCGGTTTCCTGCAGAACGGTGCCGGTGCCGTGCCCGGTCCCTTCGACGCGTATCTGACCATGCGGGGGCTCAAGACGCTGGTGTTGCGCATGCAGCGGCACAGCGAGAACGCCGCCAAGGTGGCCGAGTTCCTGGCCGAACATCCCGCGGTCGACTCCGTGCTCTACCCGGGACTGCCCAGCCATCCCAACCACGAGGTGGCGGCCAGGCAGATGTCGGGCTTCGGCGGCATGATCTCGGTGCGGTTGCGTGGTGGGCTGACCGCCGCCCGCGATCTGTGCGCCCGGACCGAGATCTTCATCCTGGCCGAATCGCTGGGCGGCGTGGAGTCGCTGATCGAGCATCCCGGTGCTATGACGCACGCGTCGACGGCCGGCTCTCAGCTGGAGGTACCCGAGGATCTGGTGCGGCTGTCGGTCGGCATCGAGGAGGCCGCCGACCTGCTGGGCGATCTGGAGCAGGCGCTGCGCTGACGCTCGCCGAGCAGACGCAAAACTGTTGCTTTTCGGCCCGATGACGACAGTTTTATGTCTGCTCGCGGGGGTCAGGAACCGAGGGCGGGCCGCAGCGCCGACACCGTGACCGCCATGTTGATCTCGGCCATCGTCGTCGGCGACTCGTCGATCCAGCTGCCCAGCGCGATCTCGCCGGCGCGGGCATGCACCCAGCGCCAGCCGCGATCGTTGAGGCTCAGCACCGCGCCCAGGCCGTCGACCGCGTGCAGCAGCGCGATCGCCGCGGCGGTCGGCGCGGTGGGCGGCCGGCGGTCGAACAGCGCGGACAACAGCGCCGCTCGGGCGGGCCCGACCCGGTCCCGGGTACGCAGCGGGAACGCGAAATCCCGGCCCGGCAGCGGAATCCGCTGAATCTGGCCCGCGCACTCCAACTGTCCGAGTAACGCGTCCTCGACACCGCGACCGACCTTGGCGATGGCGGCGGCCGGTTTCAACGGCCGCCGCCCCAGCAGCGTCCACGCCGGCCCGGTCACGGGATCCGACGGCGTATCACCGGCCAGCGCGAGCAGACGGCCGCCGGGAACCGGATCACCGTCGGTTGCCGGCCGCACCCGGCACGCCCAGGCCAGGTCGAGCAGCACGGCGGCACCGAGCACCCGTTCCCTGCGTGAGCGTTCGAGCCCGGGGCGGGCGGCGGCGTTGTCGAGGAGCAGTAGCAGCAGATCCTCGGCGATCAAGGCCAACTAGGTGACGACGTCAGGCGTGATAGGGCTCCGCGCTGACCAGCGTCACCTTGACGGTGTTGCCGCTGGGCACGGTGTAGGTGCGCGACTCGCCGACCTTGGCGTCGATCAGGGCGCCGCCCAGCGGCGAGTTCGGCGAGTACACCTCGAGCTTGCCGTCGCTGACGCCCTCCTGGCGGGTGGCGATCAGGAACGTCTCGGTGTCGTTCTCGTCATCGTCGTAGTAGACCTTGACCACCGAGCCGGGCAGTGCGACGCCGGACTGCTTGGGGGCCTCGCCGACCTTGGCGTTGTTGAGCAGTTCCTGCAACTGACGGATGCGCGCTTCCTGCTGCCCCTGCTCTTCGCGGGCGGCGTGGTAGCCGCCGTTCTCGCGCAGGTCGCCCTCTTCGCGACGGTCGTTGATCTCGGCCGCGATCACCGGACGGTTGGCGATCAGCTGATCGAGCTCGGCCTTCAGTCGGTCGAAGGCCTCTTCGGTCAGCCAGGTGACCTGGGTGTCGGTCATGTCCTCGCGCTCCTGTCGTTGTTCGTTCTCGCGCTGTGTCGCGTGGGAAGGTCGTGTATCGCCGCGATTGCAGGCGCCGAGGGCGCGCAAATGCAGCAATACACGGCTCCAGTTCGGAACCGTGTATGACCCGAGCCTACCACCGCCGGGTCAACGGATTTTCACGATTTGGCCCGACGCCGTTCGCTGTCCGGACGCGCCTAGGGGGTCCTCAGGTAACCCGGCACGTCCATGCCGCACCCGTATATATCGCCGACTACCGGCGGTTTTGTCGACTTCACCACCGCGTCGATGACCACCGAGTCGGCCGTCGACGGCGGTACCAGGATTTCGCGGCGGCCGGTCTCGTCGCCGTCGATGGAGCGGGCGCGCACGATGCACACCGCCGGCCTGGACGGGTCCGATCGGGTGACGGTGATGGTGACCTCCACCGACTCGTCGTCGATCAGCCGGTAGCCGCCCAGCTCGCCCTGGACGTCGGCGGTGCCGAACCGGTTGAAGGCGATGAGCGCGACCCCCACCCCGACCGCCACAATTGACAGGAACAGGCCGATCACCAGCCATCGCCGGGTCTTGCGGGACAGCTTCTGGCGCCCGTAGCGGGCGATGGGACGGTCGATGGTCACGGTTTTGGGTGCCCCGTCGGTCGGTTGCTTGTCTTAGACCTGGAACTATAGGGGTGGTGGGCATACGCGAGAGGGACGCCTTCGTTGAATGAGAGACGATGACTGAATTGCGCTTGATGGCGGTGCACGCCCACCCCGACGATGAATCCAGCAAGGGAGCGGCCACCACCGCTCGATACTCCGATGAAGGTGCCAGGGTCATGGTGGTGTCCCTGACCGGCGGTGAACGCGGCGACATCCTGAACCCGGCGATGGACATCCCCGAGGTACACGGCCGCATCCACGAGGTGCGCCGCGATGAGATGGCCCGGGCTGCGCAGATCCTCGGTGTCGAGCACCGCTGGCTCGGCTTCGTGGACTCGGGGCTGCCCGAGGGGGACCCGCTGCCGCCGCTGCCGGAGGGCTGCTTTGCCCTGGTGCCGCTGGAGGAACCGGTCGAACGGCTGGTGCAGGTGATCCGCGAGTTCCGGCCGCACGTGCTCACCACCTACGACGAGAACGGCGGCTATCCGCATCCGGATCACATCCGCTGCCACGAGGTGTCCGTCGCCGCGTACGAGGCGGCGGCCGACTACCGCCGGTTCCCCGATGCGGGTGAACCCTGGGCGGTGTCCAAGCTGTACTACAACCACGGCTTCCTGCGGCAACGCATGCAGGTGCTGCAAGATGAGTTCGACAAGCATGGTCAGGAAGGCCCCTTCGCGAAGTGGCTGGAGAACTGGGATGCCGAGGAGGACACCATCGAGAAGCGCGTGACCACTCGGATCGAGTGCGCCAAGTACTTCAAGCAGCGCGATGAGGCCCTGCTGGCGCACGCCACCCAGATCGACCCCAACAGCTTCTTCTTCACCACGCCGATGGAGTGGCAGCAGCGGCTCTGGCCCACCGAGGAGTTCGAGCTCGCACGGTCCAGGGTTCCGGTGCAGCTGCCCGAAACCGACCTTTTCGCCGGAATCGAGCCATGACCGACCTGCTACTGATCGCCAGCACGCTGCTCGCCGAGGAAGGGCCCCGTCAGACCGGGCCCGACTTCGGCAAGGCCAGTCCCGTCGGCCTGCTGGTGGTGGTCTTGCTACTGATCGGCACGTTCGCCCTGGTGTGGTCGATGAACCGGCACCTGAACCGGCTACCGGAATCGTTCGACCCGGAACACCCCGAACCCGACCAGGCGGTCGACGAGGGCACGACGAGTGAGTTCAAGGGTGACACCAAGGGGTAACACCCTGGGCGAGGCGACCAGCCCGTACCTGCGCCAGCACGCCGACAACCCGGTGCACTGGCGGCAGTGGTCGGCCGAGGCGCTGGCCGAAGCGGCCCGCCGCGATGTGCCGATCTTGTTGTCGATCGGCTATGCGGCGTGCCACTGGTGTCATGTGATGGCACACGAATCCTTCGCCGACGCACAGGTGGCCGCCGCCGTCAACGACGATTTCGTCTGTATCAAGGTCGACCGTGAGGAGCGGCCCGACCTGGACGCCGTGTACATGAACGCGACGGTCGCTTTGACCGGTCAGGGCGGCTGGCCGATGACCTGCTTCCTGACCCCGGACGGCCGGCCCTTCTTCTGCGGCACGTACTACCCGAAAGACGTTTTCCTGCAACTGGTCTCGGCGGTCAAGGAAACCTGGACGCAACGTCGCTCCGAGGTCGAGCGGGCCTCGGACGATATCGCCGGCGAACTGCGGGCGATGAGCGCCGGACTGCCCGGCGGCCCGGCCCTGGAAGTGCGACTGTGCGACGACGCGGTGGCCGCGGTGCTGCGTGACGAGGACACATTGCGCGGGGGATTCGGTGGAGCACCGAAGTTCCCGCCGTCGATGCTGCTGGAGGCGCTGCTGCGGCACCACGAGCGAACCGGGTCGACGGCCGCGCTGGCGACCGTGCAGCGCACCGGTGCGGCGATGGCCCGCGGCGGTATGTACGACCAACTGGCGGGTGGGTTCGCACGCTACAGCGTCGACGCGGACTGGGTGGTGCCGCATTTCGAGAAGATGCTCTACGACAACGCGTTGCTGTTGCGGTTCTACGCACACTGGGCGCGCCGCACGGCGGATCCGTTGGCGCGCAGAATCACCGATGAAACAGCGCGATTCATCATCGACGGCCTGGGCGCGGACGGACTGTTCATTTCATCGCTGGACGCCGACTCCGACGGAGTCGAGGGGCTGACCTATGCGTGGACACCTACACAGCTGCGAGATGCGCTCGGTGTCAACTCCGACTGGGCCGCAGAGGTTTTCGGCGTCACCGAGGCGGGAACCTTCGAGCACGGCAGCTCCGTGCTGCAGCTGCGTGCCGACCCCGACGACGCGGCCCGTTACGAGCGGGTGCGCGCGGTGCTGTCGGCTGCGCGGGCGCAGCGCCCCCAGCCGGGACGCGACGACAAGATCGTCACCGCGTGGAACGGCCTGGCGATCACCGCACTGCTGGAAGCGTCGGTGGCCCTGGACAAGACCGAATATGCCGACGCGGCAATGGATTGCGCGCGCCGACTGTTGGCGGTGCACCTCGTCGACGGCCGGCTGCGCCGCGCCAGCCTCCGCGGGATCGTCGGCGACAGTGCGGCCATCCTGGAGGATTACGCGGCGCTGGCCACCGCAATGTGCGGCGTCCATCAGATGACCGGCACACCGTCGTGGCTGACCGTGGCCACCGGTCTGATCGACACCGCGCTGGATCACTTCGCCGACCCGCAGCACCCGGGCCGCTGGTTCGACACTGCCGATGACGCCGAGACCCTGGTGCTGCGCCCGGCCGATCCCCTCGACGGTGCGACGCCGTCGGGAGCGTCGTCGATCGCCGAGGCGCTGCAACTCGCCGCGCACCTGAGCGCCGATCCCCGCTACGGCGCCGCCGCGGACGCCACGCTTGCGTCGGCGACCGCCATCTTGGCGAAAGCCCCACGCTCGGGCGGGCATTGGCTCGCCGTCGCCGAGGCGGCGGTCCGCGGGCCGATCCAGATCGCGGTGGCGTGCGATCCCGCGGACTCGGAGCTGCTGGCCGCGGCGCGCATGCTGGCGCCCGGCGGATCCGTGGTCGTCGGCGGTGCGGTGGACTCCGGTGAACTGCTGATGGGCCGCGACCGGGTGCGCGGCAGCGACGCGGCCTACGTCTGCCGCGGCCGGACGTGCGATCTGCCCGTCACGACCGTCGGCGATCTTGATGCCGCGTTGCGACGCTCCGTGTAGCGTGGCCGCACATGAGCTTCGAGCCCGACGCATTGCAAGGTTTCGTCCAGCGCTACCTCGACACCGTCGCGACCGGGGGCGCCGATGATGTCGCCGCGCTCTACGCCGAGGACGCCACGCTGGAGGATCCGGTGGGCGGCGGCGAGGTGCACATCGGCAGGCAGGCCATCGCCGGGTTCTACAAGAACGTCGAGGGCGCCGAGGTGAAGACCGAGCTGCTGTCGTTTCGGGCCGGCGGCACCGAGGCGGCATTCGTCTTCGCCATCACCGTCGGCGGCGCCATGCGCATCGAGCCGATCGAGGTCATGACGTTCAACGGCGATGGCCAGATCACGTCGATGAAGGCCTACTGGGGCCCGGCGGATATCACCCAACTCTGAGCGCATCTCCCGTTCCCGGCGAGCGTGCGTGTCTGCAGGGCAACACGCGCCTCTGCGGCAGAGTTTGCGCACGCTCGCCGCGCGCGGGGTCAGGGGTGACCGGCGCAACCATCTTGGGCATGCGCCGTCGAACGTGCGCACCACGCACGGCGAGCGTGCGCTTTCTCGCCTGATTACCCGGCGTGTTGCGCCGCAGACTCGCACGCTCGCGGGAGAAAGGTCAGAAGACGGCGAACCACATCGCGATGTAGTGGCAGATCGCCGCGACCGCCGTGCAGGCGTGGAAGAACTCGTGATGCCCGAACGTCGTCGGCCACGGGTTGGGCCACTTGAGCGCGTACAGCACCCCGCCGATCGAATACAGCGCGCCGCCGACGATCAGCAGTACCACCGCCGCGACACCGGCGCCCTCCATGATCGGCCCGATGAACCAGGCCGCCACCCAGCCCAGCAGGATGTACAGCGGCACCCCCAGCCAGCGCGGCGCGGACGGCCAGAACATCTTGAGCAGCACACCCGCGATGGCGCCGCCCCAGACGATCCAGAACAGCACCATCCCCTTCGAGGACGGCAGCGCCAGCAGCGCGAACGGGGTGTAGCTGCCTGCGATGAAGACGAAGATCATCGAGTGGTCGAGGCGCTTCATCCACTTGCGGGCGCGCGCGGACTCCCAGGTCACCCGGTGGTAGGTCCCGCTGACGGCGAACATCGCCACGATGGTGAACGTGTACAGCAGGGTGGCCAGGCCGGCGCGCGTCGATTCCAGCGACCACGACACCGCGACCAGTGCCGCGCCGGCGATGAACGCCACGATCGCCGAGTACACGTGAATCCAGCCACGGGCACGCGGGCGGCCGAGGAATTGCGCGACGCCTTCGGCGAAAGCCTCGGGCAGATCCTCCGCCGGTCGGACGGCTGCTGACCGGTAGGGCCGGCCGGAGTCGATCGGAGTCGTCATGTCACCTCCCCTGAGTGGCACGGAATGGCTCGGTCATCACAGTAGTCTGGTTGGCTGTGGAGATCATTCCGCCGCGACTCAAGGAGCCGGCCTACCGGCTGTACGAAATGCGGTTGCGCCGAGAATTGGCGCAGGCCAGATCCGAACTCCCGCGCCACATCGCCGTGCTGTGTGACGGAAATCGCCGTTGGGCCCGGGATGCCGGCTTCGACGATGTGAGCTACGGCTACCGCAAAGGCGCGGCCAAGATCGCCGAGATGCTGCGCTGGTGCCAGGCCGCCGGGATCGAGCTGACGACGGTGTATCTGCTGTCGACCGAGAACCTGCAGCGCGACCCGGATGAGCTGAGCTCGTTGATCGAGATCATCACCGATGTCGTCGAGCAGATCTGCGCACCCGACAACCACTGGAGTGTGCGGACCGTCGGCGACCTCGAACTGCTCGGCGAGGAACCGGCACGCCGGCTGCGCGAGGCGGCCGAGGGCACGGCCACCACCGCACGCCCGGGAGCGCTGCAGGTCAACGTCGCCGTCGGTTACGGCGGGCGGCAGGAGATCGTCGACGCCGTGCGCGGGCTGCTGAGCAAGCAGCTGGCCAACGGCGCCACCGCCGAACAGCTCATCGAGGCCGTCACCGTCGACGCCATCTCCGAGAACCTGTACACCTCCGGGCAGCCCGACCCCGATCTGGTCATCCGCACCTCCGGCGAGCAGCGGCTGTCCGGATTCCTGCTGTGGCAGAGCGCGTATTCGGAGATGTGGTTCACCGAGGCGCACTGGCCGGCGTTCCGGCGGGTGGACTTCCTGCGCGCCCTGCGCGACTACACCATGCGACACCGCAGACACGGACTGTAGGCATCATGTCGGGCCTGTCGGCGATCGTCTTCGCGCTCAGCTGGTGGCTCGGCCTGTATCTGCTGGCCCGTGATCCCCGCAAGCCGGTGCTCGTCCTGGCCGCGGCCGGTCTGTGCAGTTTCGCGGTGGTGGTCGCGCTCGACGCCGTCCGGGTGGTGACCGGCTCGGCGCTGCTGAGCCAGGTCGAGGTTTTCCTGGTCGTATTGCCCGGCATCTTCTGGTTCGCGGTGCTCGTCGAGCTGTCCCGACCGATCGACACCTGGCGCAGCCGTGTCGGCGAGGTCGGCCTGGTCATCGCGGTGGCCGCCGTCGCGTTCACCGGCTCGGCGCTGGCCGGCGGTGTCGACGGACCGCTGCGGGCCGGGCACTGGGTGATGTTCGCCGCGGTGTCGCTGCCCTCACTCGCGGCGATGGTGACCGCGATGCTGCGCCCGGCCCAGCCGGTCCCGGTGGTGCGGTTCGTGTTGGTGGCGACGCTGTTCTTCGCTCTAGGCAATGCCATCCTGGTCATCCCGCTGGGGCTGTTGCCGAGCTGGCTGGCGTTGGCCTCGACCGGATTCGACGTGGCACTGCTGGGTATCGCGGTCGCGCTGTGGGACGCGTTCGACGAAGGTCAGGCGCTCAAGGCCGACATGCTGCGCTCGTTCCTCGGGACGACGGCGATCGCTTCCCTGTTCGGTGGGCAGGCCGTCATCGGGCTGGCGGTCGCCGGGACCTCGGCGCAGACCGCGCTCAGCGTGCTGCTGTTCACCAGCCTGGCCATCGCCATCGCGATCAACGTGCTCGCCGATCCGCTGGCCGGCCTGCTCGACCGGCTGACGTTCTCGCCGACGCTGCGCGCCGATCGGGCGGCGCTGCGCAGTACCGAGGCGGCGCTGCCGCTGCGGTCGGACAATTCGTTGCACGAACTCGACGACGACACCTTCGCCCGGCTGACCCGCCGCGCGCTCGGCCACTACGGCGATCTTTCCAAACTGGTCGCCAGCCCGCTGACCGCGCTGCCGGTGATCGACGAGCGGTTGGCCGCCCGCGGCGCCGCGGATCAACCGCTGGAACGGGCCAACGAACTGCGCGCGCTGCTGGCCGACCGGATCGCCGCGCTGAAACCCCGCGACGGCGCCGACTTCGGCACGACCGAACAGTGGCGGCATTACAACGCGCTGTATTTCCCCTACGTCGTCGGCGTGCGGGCGTACGCGCAGAACGCCACCGCGGCGGGGCTGGATCCCATTGCCCGACAGGCCTGGCAGTGGCTGGTGACCGAGGTTCCGCAGCGCTCCCTGCACAACTGGCAGAACGCCGCGGCGAGGGTCATCGCGGCCGATCTGCGCGGCGCTCACGCGGTGGCGCATACCCGCTGACCTGCGGTTGGCAGCGTTTGGCAGCGTTCGGCGTCGAACTGGCAGCGGTCGGCGAGCAGGGTCGTAAGCGTCAGAAGCTCGTCCGGCCGGCCGGTGCGGGGGAGTCGAGCGCACATGGGATGCAGGTGCTCGTGTGTCGAGGTTTGCGAGGCGATCCCGCACCGGTCTTCTCCCATCCATGACTGCCGAAGGGAAAACCATGTCCGCAACGATCACCGCCCCCGCCGTATCGACCGATTCCTTCCTGCGCCTGGCCATGCGCGCCGACGCGATCATCGTCGGCGTCGTCGGCGTGGTTCTGCTGGCCGCGGCCGGCTGGTTCGCCGAGCTGACCGGTCTGCCGCGTTCGGTGGAGATCGGGGTCGGCGTCTTCAGCGTGGTGTACGGCGTCGTCGTGCTCGCACTCGCCGCGCTGGAGCGGGTGCGCCCGGCCGGTATCGGCACCATCGTCGCCAACCTGGTGTGCACCGTCATCGCCGTCGCCGTGGTGCTCGCGGGCGTCTTTCCGCTGACCGGGATCGGCATCGCGCTGGTGCTCGGCACCGGCCTGTACACGCTGGTGATGGCCGAGTTGCAGTACGTCGGCGTGCGCCGGCTCTGAGGTCGCCGCGCCGGACCGCATTCGAGTAGCGCGCTACTCGCGTCGGTTCGGCGCTCCGGCGCGACAGTGGTGGACAACGTCCGAGGAGGTTGCCATGGTCGCCGTCGACAACTGCGATGTCTGCATCGTCGGTGCGGGGTTGGCCGGGATGAACGCCCTCTTCGTGGTCGGCCAGTACCTGAAGCCCGAACAGAAGGTGATCCTGCTCGACCGCAGGCCCCGTGTCGGCGGCATGTGGGTGGACACCTATCCCTACGTGCGGCTGCACCAGCCACATCCCATGTTCACGGCCGGAGACATCGCGTGGACGCTGGGCCGGGAGCGCAGCTACCTGGCCACCCGCGACGAGGTGCTGGATCATTTCGAGCACTGTCTGAATCACATCCGGCGGCGCATCCAGGTGGACGTGCGGTTCGGCTGGACGTTCGAGTCCGACAGCGAACTCGACGAATCGGGGGTGCGGATCAGCTGTCGGGATGAGACAGGCGCCGAGCGCATCATCGAGGCCGACCGGCTGATCAAGGCCTACGGTCTGCGTGTCACGCCGAAGGAGCCGCTGCCGGTGTCCAGCGCCCGCGTACGGTCGGTGTCGCCGAACTCCTGCGACGTTCGCCACGGGGCGATCGGCGACAGCGACGCGCCGGTCTGGATCATCGGCAGCGGCAAGACCGCCATGGACACCGCCCACACCCTCATCACCGCGCGCCCCGGGCGGGAGGTGAACATGGTCGCCGGCACCGGCACCTTCTTCGCCAACCGCGAGCAGTTCTTCCCCAGCGGGTTCAGGCGCTACTGGTCGGGCACCCCGGTCAGTGCCCTCGCGCCGCAGCTGAGCCGTCACTTCGACGGCACCAACGAAGAACAGACCCTGCGCTGGCTGCACGCCGCCTACGGCACCGGCCCCTGCGCACAGGCCGGCCACTACATGGTGGGTGTGCTCTCCGAGGCCGAGAACCGGACCATCACAGCGGGTTTGAAGCACGTGGTGATGGACCACCTCGAAGACGTGGTCGATCGCGACGACGGGACCGAGCTCGTGTTGCGCAGCGGTGCGACCCGGGCGATCCGGCCCGACAGCTGGCTGGTGAACTGCACCGGTTACCTGGTGGGCGCCGATGTCCCATATGAGCCCTACACCTCACCGAGTGGACGGGTGCTGTCACTGCAGCCGCGGTCGATGACGCTGCACCTGACGTCCTACACCGGCTATTTCATGACGCATCTGATGTTCCTGGACCAGCTGAACACGCTGCCGCTGTACGCGGTGGATCTGCAGGAGTTGGCGAACCGATCCAAGTCGGCGCTGCCCTGCGTCATGTTCGCGTTGGTGCAGTACAACCTCAGCCTGATCTACGACGCCGTGCCGACCAAGGTCTTCACCGGATGCGGGCTGGACTTCGACCGGTGGTATCCGTGGCACCGCCGGATGCTGCGCACCGTACAGTTCCTGCGCACCCACCACGCACAGCGCGAACGGGTGCGGCAGACCCTCGACACCGTCGCCGGACGCTTCGACATCCGGTGCGCTCCGTTGGAGTCGGTTCTCAGAGCTTGCGCAGGCGCAGCCGGTTGATCGAGTGATCGGAATCCTTGCGCAGCACCAGGGTGGCGCGCGGCCGGGTGGGCAGGATGTTCTCGATCAGGTTGGGGCGGTTGATCGAATGCCAGATGTCGCGGGCGGCGAACACCGCCTGCTCATCGGTCAGGGTCGAATAGTGGTGGAAATGCGAGGCCGGGTTGGCGAACGCGCCGGCCCGCATCGACAGGAAGCGGGAGATGTACCACTCCTCGATGTCTTCGATGCGCGCGTCGACGTAGAGCGAGAAGTCGAACAGGTCCGAGATCATCAGCGCCGGACCGGTCTGCAGGACGTTGAGACCCTCCAGGATCAGGATGTCGGGCTGGCGGATCATCTGCTTCTCGCCCGGCACGATGTCGTAGATCAGGTGTGAATACACCGGCGCGCAGGCCATGTCGGCGCCCGATTTCACCGCGGTGACGAACCGCATCAGGGCCCGGCGGTCGTAGCTCTCCGGGAAACCCTTGCGGTGCATCAGGTTGCGACGGGCCAGCTCGGCGTTGGGGTAGAGGAACCCGTCGGTGGTGACCAGATCGACGCGGGGATGGTGCTCCCAGCGCGCCAGCAGCGCCTTGAGCACACGCGCGGTGGTCGACTTGCCGACGGCCACACTGCCGGCCACCCCGATCACGAACGGCACCGGGCGGTCCGGGTTCTGCTCGCCGAGGAATTCCGCGGTGGCTGCGAAGAGTCGCTGATGGGCGGCGACCTGCAGGTGGATCAACCGGGCCAGCGGCAGATACACGTCCTCGACCTCGGCCAGGTCGATCTGCTCACCCAGTCCGCGCAGGCCGACGAGCTCGGCTTCGGTCAGCTTCAACGGGGTCGACATGCGCAACGAGCGCCATTGGGTCCGGTCGAACTCCACATATGGGCTCGGCTCGCTGGGCCGCGGCATATCGCAAGTCTTGCATTTACGGTTGACGGTATGAACGCCAGCACCCTCATTGATGAATATCTCTTGCTCGGTCTGCGGTTCGACCGGGTCGAGGAGGGCTATGTCGACTCGTTCACCGGAGACCCGGCGCTGCGCCGGCGGGTGGCCGACGAACCGGCCCCCGATCCGGCCGAGCTGGCTCGCCAGGCTCAGCGCCTGCTGGTCGAGGTGCCGGCCGCCGAGGGACTGGACTCCCAGCGCGCCGAGTATCTGACCGCGCATCTGAAGGCGCTGGCCTGCGCGGGACGCAAGTTCGCCGGCGAGGACGTCGGCTTCGTCGAGGAGGTGCGTGAATACTTCGACGTCGACATCGCCAAGGGTGATCAGGACCGCTACCGCGACGCGCACCGCCTGCTCGACGAGGCGGTGGGCGGCAGCGGGCCGCTGGCCCAACGGCTGCAGGCCTATCGGCAGACCGAGGAGATCCCGCCGGCTCGGTTGGAGGAGTGCATCCACGCGTTCTCCTCGGCGCTGCGCGACACGGTGCGCGTCACCTGGCCGCTGCCCGACGGCGAGACCATCACCTACGAGGTCGTCACCGACAAGCCGTGGTCGGGTTTCAACTATTACGTCGGTGACTACAAATCCACGGTGGCCGTCAACGCCGACCTCAAACAGCAGATGTCGAATCTGCCGCGGTTGGTGGCACACGAGTCCTACCCGGGCCATCACACCGAGCACTGCCGCAAGGAGGCCGGCCTGGTGGCCGGACAGAACCAGCAGGAGCAGACCATCTTTTTGGTCAACACCCCGCAGTGCCTGATGGCCGAGGGTCTGGCCGACCTGGCGCTGTATGCGGTGCAGGGTCCGCAGTGGGGGGACTGGGCCGCCGAGATCTACGCCGACCTGGGTCTGCGTTTCGACGGTGAGCGGTCGGCGGCGGTTTCCGAGGCCGCCGCCGCGCTGGCCGACGTCCGCCAGGACGCGGCGCTGATGCTGCACGACGAGCACCGTGACGTCGACGATGTCGTGGCCTACCTGAGCCAGTGGCTGCTGGTCACCGATGAACGTGCCCGGCAGATGCTGCGCTTCCTGTCCTCGCCGCTGTGGCGCGCCTACACCAGCACCTATGTCGAGGGTTACCGGCTGTTGCGGGGATGGCTGGACGCCCGGCCCGCCGAGGTGTCGCTGACCGAGCGTTTCGGCCGCCTGCTCGACGAGCCACTGATCCCGTCCAGCCTGCGGTAACGAGGGGCGCGGGCAGGGCGTTAGGCTTGCCCCATGACTGCTGACTCGTCGATTTCCGCCCCCGGCACCGAATACGCCGCCACCGCCAGCGAGGCGTATCGCGCCGCGCTGGCCGTGATCGAGTCCGTCGAACCCCGGATCGCCGATGCGACGCGCAAAGAGCTTGCCGACCAACGTGATTCGCTCAAGCTGATCGCCAGCGAAAACTACGCCTCGCCGGCCGTGCTGCTGACCATGGGCACCTGGTTCTCCGACAAGTACGCCGAGGGCACCATCGGCCACCGGTTCTACGCAGCCTGCCAGAACGTCGACACCGTCGAGGCGCTGGCCGCCGAGCACGCCCGCGAGCTGTTCGGCGCCCCGTACGCCTACGCCCAGCCGCACTCCGGCATCGACGCGAACCTGGTGGCGTTCTGGGCCATCCTGGCCACCAAGGTCGAGGCCCCCGGGTTGGCCGAACTCGGCGCCAAGCATGTCAACGACCTGTCGGAGGCGGACTGGGAGAAGCTGCGCGCCAAGCTGGGCAACCAGCGCCTGCTGGGCATGAGCCTGGACACCGGCGGCCACCTGACGCACGGCTTCCGGCCCAACATCTCGGGCAAGATGTTCCACCAGCGCAGCTACGGCACCGACGCGGCCACCGGCCTGATCGACTACGACGCCGTCGCCGCCGCGGCCCGCGAGTTCAAGCCGCTGATCCTGGTCGCCGGCTATTCCGCCTACCCGCGTCGGGTGAACTTCGCCAAGATGCGTGAGATCGCCGACGAGGTGGGTGCCACCCTGATGGTCGACATGGCGCACTTCGCCGGCCTGGTCGCCGGCAAGGTGTTCACCGGCGACGAGGATCCGGTGCCGCACGCGCACGTCACCACCACGACGACGCACAAGTCGCTGCGCGGCCCGCGTGGTGGTCTGGTGCTGGCCACCGAGGAATTCGCACCGGCCGTCGACAAGGGCTGCCCGATGGTGCTCGGCGGACCGCTGTCGCACGTGATGGCGGCCAAGGCCGTGGCGCTGGCCGAGGCCCGCCAGCCCGCCTTCCGCGAGTACGCCCAGGCCGTCGCCGACAACGCCAAGTCGCTGGCCGACGGTTTCCTCAAGCGCGGCGCCCAGCTGGTCACCGGCGGCACCGACAACCACCTGGTGCTGCTGGACGTCACCTCGTTCGGTCTGACCGGCCGGCAGGCCGAGTCGGCGCTGCTGGACGCCGGTGTGGTGACCAACCGCAACGCCATCCCGGCCGACCCGAACGGCGCCTGGTACACCAGCGGCATCCGGTTCGGTACCCCGGCGCTGACCACCCGCGGCTTCGGTGCCGCCGAGTTCGACAAGGTCGCCGAGCTGGTGGTCGACGTGCTGTCCAACACCCAGCCCGACGGCACTTCCAAGGCCAAGTACACGACCGCCGACGGTGTCGCCGACCGCGTGCACGCCGCCTCGGCGGAGATCCTCGCCGCCAACCCGCTGTACCCGGGGCTGACGCTGTAGAGACGTTCGCGGCGTGACACGCGGCACGCAATTTCGAGGAACGTGTGTCGACGGGTTACAGTTACTTTATGGCTGAGAAACCCGTTGCCAATGCGCTGACCCTCGAACTCGAGCCGGTCGTCGGTGAGAACCTGTCTCGCCACCTCGCCACCGAGGAGCCCTGGTACGGACACGACTACGTGCCGTTCGACCAGGGTGAGAACTTCGCCTTCCTGGGCGGCAAGGACTGGGACCCGTCCGACGTGACGCTGCCCAAGCCGATCACCGACGCCTGCGAGATCCTGCTCATCACCAAGGACAACCTCGCCGGCTACCACCGCGAACTCGTCGAGCACTTCATCCTCGAGGACCAGTGGGGCCGATGGCTGGGCCGGTGGACCGCCGAGGAGCACCTTCACGCCGTCGCGCTGCGCAACTACCTGGTGGTCACCCGTGAGGTCGACCCGACCGCCAACGAGGACGTCCGCGTCGAGCACGTCATGAAGGGCTACCGCGCCGACCGGCTGAGCCAGATCGAGACGCTGGTGTTCATGGCCTTCTTCGAGCGCTCGCACGCCGTGTTCACCCGCAACACCGAGGCCCAGACCCCCGAGCCCACCCTCAAGGGTCTGCTGGGCCGGATCGCCTCCGACGAGGAACGCCACACGGTGTTCTTCACGAACCTGGTGGCGCACTGCCTGACCACCAAGCGGGACGAGACGATCGCCGCCATCGCCGCGCGGGCCGCCGCACTCGACGTCGTCGGCGGTGACATCGACGCCTACGCCGACAAGCGTGCCGTGATGGCCGAGGCCGGCATCTTCGACGAGGCCGCCAAGCGCCGGGTGATCGCCGACCTGATCGCCGAATGGGGGCTGTCCGAGGCACCAGAGTTACGAGAGTTCACCGGCGCGTAACCTGTTGTGCCGGTTGATCCGGCGCGCCTGACGGGCAGACCCCGCGCAGCGGGAGTAGCGTCGAAGTCGATGGCTAGCGAATTGCTTTGCTGTCCGGGCGGTACCGAACCTCATCACGAGAACGGGGCCGGCCCCGGTCCTGGTACCGCGCGTGCCCGCCGAAACGCCTTCGCGGGGCTCGCGGAGGCTCTAGGAGCGCCTCGTGACCGATTCGCCGATCCGGACCTACGTGCTCGACACCTCCGTGCTGCTGTCTGATCCCTGGGCAATTACACGGTTCGCCGAACACCAGGTGGTTGTCCCGCTCGTCGTCATCAGCGAGCTGGAAGCCAAACGGCACCATCACGAACTCGGCTGGTTCGCCCGCCAATCACTGCGCCTGCTCGACGATCTGCGTCTGGACCACGGTCGGCTCGATCAGCCGATTCCGATTGGGACAGAAGGCGGAACGCTGCAGGTCGAGCTCAACCACAGTGATCCGACGGTGCTGCCGTCGGGGTTCCGCAACGACAGCAATGACGCCCGCATCCTGACCGTCGCGGCCAACCTGGCCGCCGAGGGCAAGCTGGTGACCCTGGTCAGCAAGGACATCCCGCTGCGGGTCAAGGCGGGCGCGGTCGGCCTCACCGCCGACGAGTACCACGCCCAGGATGTGGTGACCTCCGGCTGGACCGGAATGGGTGAGCTCGACGTGTCGGCCGAGGAGATCGACTCGCTGTTCGCCGACGGTGATCTGGAGCTGCCCGCCGCGCGGGATCTCCCGTGCCACACCGGTGTTCGGCTGCTCGGTGGTAGCTCCTCGGCGCTGGGCCGGGTGAACGCGGACAAGCGTGTGCAGTTGGTGCGAGGTGATCGCGAAGTGTTCGGCCTCCGGGGAAGGTCCGCCGAACAACGCGTCGCTCTCGATCTGCTGCTCGACGAGTCCGTCGGCATCGTCTCCCTCGGCGGCAAGGCCGGTACCGGCAAGTCCGCGCTGGCGTTGTGCGCCGGCCTGGAGGCGGTGCTGGAGCGGCGCACCCAGCGCAAGGTCGTGGTCTTCCGGCCGCTGTACGCCGTCGGCGGCCAGGATCTGGGCTACCTGCCCGGCTCCGAGAGCGAGAAGATGGGTCCGTGGGCGCAGGCCGTCTTCGACACCCTCGAAGGGCTGGCCAGCCCGGCGGTGCTGGAGGAGGTGCTCTCGCGCGGCATGCTGGAGGTGTTGCCGCTGACCCACATCCGCGGCCGGTCGCTGCACGACTCCTTCGTGATCGTCGACGAGGCCCAGTCGCTGGAACGCAATGTGCTGCTGACGGTGCTGTCCCGATTGGGAACCGGGTCGCGGGTGGTGCTCACCCACGATGTCGCCCAGCGGGACAACCTGCGCGTCGGCCGGCACGACGGTGTCGCGGCCGTCATCGAGAAGCTCAAGGGCCACCCGTTGTTCGCGCACATCACGCTGACCCGCAGCGAGCGGTCGCCGATCGCGGCGCTGGTCACCGAGATGCTCGAGGAGATCAGCCCCAACGCACTGCCATGACGGTGATTTCGGTGAGGATTCGTGCGCTGGCCGCACGTATCCTCACCGAAATCACGAGGGTGGGTAGGCTCGCACGGGTGTGCTCGGTGCGGTTGGTGGCCGTCGTCCTGCTGCTGGCGGTGAGCGTGCCGCCGGTGCGCGCGCACGCCGACACCGTCGACTGCGCGGTGGTCAAGTGCGTGGCGCTGACCTTCGACGACGGTCCGGCTCCGCACACCGACCGGCTGCTGAAGGTGCTGGCCGACAACGACGCTCGCGCGACGTTCTTCCTGATCGGTGACAAGGTCGCGGCCGACCCGGCGGGGGCCGCGCGGATCGCGGCGGCCGGGGTGGAGATCGGTAACCACACCTGGAGCCACCCCGATCTGACGCTGATCCCCGACGGCGAGATCGCCGGGCAGCTCAGCAGGGCCACCGAAGCCATCATCGCGGCGACCGGGCAGCAACCCGACCTGATGCGCCCCGGTTTCGGCAAGGTCGACGACCGGGTGCTCGCCGAGGCCGGGCGGCAGGGTTTGGCCGTGCTGAACTGGGATGTCGTCCCGTACGACTGGATCCACGACCCCGACATCGAAGCCAGTAGGCAGCTACTCATGGCGCACACCGCGCCCGGGTCCGTGGTGCTGCTGCACGACATCTTCGCCTCGACCGTCGACCTGGTCGAACAGTTCATCCCGGTGTTGAAGGCCAACGGTTATCACCTGGTGACGGCCGGCGAACTGCTCGGTGACCGGGCCCCCGGCAGTCTCTACGGATCGGTCGACAACGGCCCTGCGGTGCACGCGCTGCGCTGACGTTTACCGATTTCGTTCTTCGGATACCCGAAGGTATGACGACATTGGTGGAGCAGTACGTCGGCGCGACCGCGTACGACGTGTCGGGCGGCAAGATCGGCAAGATCGACAAGTTGTTCGTCGACGGGAAGACCCGCGAGCCCCGGTGGGCGTCGGTGCGCCACGGATTCCTGGGGATGTCGCACGCGATCATCCCGCTGATCGGATCGCGGCGCGAGAACGGCGCGGTCACCGTCGTCGTCGGCAAGGACGCGGTCAAGCAGGCACCGGCCGTGCGGACCGACGAGGGCATCACCACCGAGGAGGCCCATCGGCTGAGCCGGCACTACCGCCTCGACGAGGAACTGCCCGACGCGCCGCCGCCACCGGAGCCCAGCCACCACTCCTCGGTGCTCGATATCGCCTCGGCCGCAGCGGGTATCGGTGGCACCGCGGTGAACACCGCGGCCTATAACGGGGCCGAGGAGCCTGCTACGGACGCAACCGAGAATCGGGCGCATAACCCTCGGTGATCACCCGGCGGTGGCCGAACCGCCAGCCGTCGGGCCCAGGGATCACGACGTCACGGTAGGTGCCCCAGTGGTCCAAACCGCGGGTGCCGATGAATTGGAAGCAGGCGTAGGTCTTGGCGCTGCCGTCCGGTCGCGGCTCGACGTGAATCGAGCTGAGGTGGTGACGGGCGGGCAGGAAATCCGCCTCGGCGAACCGGGCCGCGGTCTCCTCGAACATCCGCAGGATGGCATCCGGTCCGGTGTACTGCTGCTCACCGATCTGCAGGATGCCGTCCGGGGCGAACAGTCCTGCCAACTGTTCGACCTTGCCGGTATCGGCCAGATACTGGTAGGTGGTCAGCAGATCGCTGACCCCGACGTGCAGTCGCAGTTGGTCGTCATTCATGCTGAACGTCTCCATCTTCCGGGCAGCAGGGCCGCGGCGGCGACCGAGATCACCGATACCCCAATCAGATACGCGGAGATCGAGGCGCTGGTGCCGGTCGCGTTGTACAACGCCACGGCGATCGTCGGGGCGAAGGCCGACCCGACCACCTGCGACAGCGTGTACCCGATCGACACCGCGCTGTAACGCACGTCGGCGTCGAACACCAGACTGAACAGCGATCCGGTGACACCGGCCGCCGGTGCCATCGCCAGACCGAAGATGAGGATCAGCGCGACCATGAACAGGCCGGGCCGGCCGGTGTCGATCAGCGCGAACGTCGGCACCACAGCGGCACCCATCGCGATGACACCGCCGATGAACACCGGTTTGCGGCCCACTCGATCCGACAGCGCCCCGAACAGCGGATAGGTCAGCACGGCGACGACCGCGGCCACGAAGACTCCGAAAAGTGCCTCGGCGCGGTCGATTCCGGCCACCGTGGTGCCATAAGAGACCAGATACGCCACGCAGATATAGGCGAACACACCCTGGGAGAGGTAGGCGCCGGCCACCAGCAGGATCTGGCGCCCATGCCGCCGGAACGCCTCGGCGATAGGTAACCGCTGCACCGCCGACTGTTGCTGTAGCGCAGCAAAATCCGGACTCTCGGCCAGCGACAGCCGGATCACCAATCCGATGACGATGAGTATCGCGCTGGCCAGGAAAGGAATTCGCCAACCCCAGGACAGAAACTGTTCATCGGGCAGCAGCGACACCGCGTAGAACGCCAGCGTCGCGATCGCGGTGCCGGCCGGGGCGCCCATCTGCGGAAAGGCGCCGTAGAAGCCCTTCCGGTCGGCCGGGGCGTGTTCGACCGCCATCAGGGTTGCCCCGCCCCATTCACCACCGACGGCGAACCCTTGCAGCAACCGCAGCGCCGTCAACAACACGGGCGCGGCCACACCGAGCGCCGCATAGGTGGGCAGCAGTCCCATGGCCACGGTCGACCCGCCCATCAGCAGCAGCGAGTACACCAGCATGCGCTTGCGGCCCACCCGGTCGCCGAAATGCCCGAACACGATGCCGCCCAACGGCCGTGCGACGAATCCGACACCGAACGTGGCGAAGGAGAGCAGTACACCGGCGGCGGGGGAGGCGCTGGGGAAGAACAGCTTCGGGAAGACCAATGCGGCGGCGGTGCCGTAGATGAGGAAGTCGTAGAACTCGACCGTCGTTCCGACGAAGCTGGCCAGTGCCGCGCGGCGGGGCGTCATTCCGCCATCATCACCCAGCAGACGAGAATGGCCCCCGAAACCGGAGTTTTGGGGGCCATTCGGTGTGGTGTGTGCGTTATTCGCCCGGCTTGACCTTGGCCATGGCGAGTACGTCAAGTCGCTTGTCCAATTCGGCCTCGGAAAGCTTGTCACCGATCAGGCCGCGGTCGATCACGGTCTGGCGGATGGTCTTGCGTTCCTTGAGGGCTTCCTTGGCGACCTTGGCGGCCTCTTCGTAGCCGATGGCCGAGTTCAACGGCGTCACGATCGACGGCGATGACTCGGCCAGCTCACGCAGGCGCGCGTCATTGGCGACCAGACCGTCGATGCACTTGGTGGCGAACAGCTTCGAGACATTCGCCAGCAGGGTGAACGACTCCAGCACATTGCGCGCCATCATCGGGATGTACACGTTCAGCTCGAAGGCGCCGGACAACCCGCCGACGGTGACGGCGGCGTCGTTGCCGATGACCTGGGCGGCCACCTGGGTGACGGCCTCGGGCAGAACGGGATTGACCTTGCCCGGCATGATCGAACTGCCCGGCTGCAGGTCGGGCAGCTGCAACTCGCCGAGACCCGTCAGCGGACCCGAACCCATCCAGCGGATGTCATTGGCGATCTTGGTCAGCGACACCGCGATGGTCTTCAGCGCGCCCGACGCCTCGACCAGTCCGTCGCGAGCGGCCTGCGCCTCGAACGAGTCCTTGGCCGTGCGCAATTCGGCGATACCGGTCTGGTCGACCAGCACCTCGACCACCTTGGCACCGAAGCCGTCGGGGGCGTTCAGCCCGGTGCCGACGGCGGTGCCGCCGATGGCCAGCTCACCCAGGCGGGGCAGAGTCGCCTTGACGCGTTCGATACCGGCCTCGATCTGGCGGGCGTAGCCACCGAACTCCTGGCCCAGCGTCACCGGCACGGCGTCCATCAGGTGGGTGCGACCGGACTTGACCGTGGTGCGCCACTGGCGGGCCTTCACCGTCAGCGACTCGTGCAGCACCTCAAGCGCCGGGATCAGGTGGCGCACGGCGGCTTCGGTGGCCGCGATGTGCGTGGCGGTCGGGAAGGTGTCGTTGGAGCTCTGCGACATGTTGACGTCGTCATTGGGGTGCACGGTGACGCCGCCCGCCGCCGCGATGGAGGCGATGACCTCGTTGGCGTTCATGTTCGAGCTGGTTCCCGACCCGGTCTGGAAGACGTCGATGGGGAATTGGTCGTCGTGGCGGCCGTCGGCGATCTCGGCGGCCGCGGCGATGATGGCGTCGGCCTTGTCGGCCGCCAGCAGTCCCAGGTCCTTGTTGACCTGTGCGCAAGCACCTTTGAGCAGCCCCATGGCGCGGATCTGGGTGCGCTCCAGCCCGCGGAAGGAGATCGGGAAATTCTCCACGGCACGTTGGGTCTGGGCGCGCCAGAGCGCGTTCTTGGGCACCCGGACCTCGCCCATGGTGTCGTGCTCGATGCGGTATTCGACAGCGTCGTCGGACATTGGCTCCCTGTTCGTGTTGGTGTGCGGTGGTTACGGCAGTGGGTACGCGGCCGAGCTGTCGCCGGTGAAGTTGACCGCGGAGTACTCGTTGAGCTTGGCCAGCCGGTGGTAGGCGTCGATCATCCGGACGGTGCCGGACTTGGACCGCATCACGATGGACTGCGTGGTGCAGCCGCCACCGAAGTAGCGGACACCCTTGAGCAGGTCACCATCGGTGACGCCGGTGGCGCAGAAGAAGACGTTCTCACCGGAGACCAGATCGGTCGTGGTCAGCACGCGGTCGAGGTCGTGGCCGCGGTCGAGTGCCCGCTGGCGTTCCTCGTCGTCGGTGGGGGCCAGCGTGGCCTGGATTTCCCCGCCCATACAGCGGATGGCGGCCGCGGCGATGATGCCCTCGGGGGTGCCGCCGATACCGACCAGCAGGTCGGTGCCCGAGTCGGGGCGGCAGGCCGCGATGGCACCGGCGACGTCTCCGTCGGAGATCAGCCGGATCCGGGCACCGGCCGAGCGGACCTCCTCGATCAGCTTGGCGTGCCGCGGGCGGTCCAGGATGCAGACCGCGACGTCGGCGACCGAGGCCTTGCGCACCTTGGCGATGCGTTGGATGTTCGCTGCGATGGGTGAGGTGATGTCGATGAAGTCGGCGACATCGGGCCCACCGGCGATCTTGTTCATGTAGAACACCGCCGACGGGTCGAACATGGCGCCGCGCTCAGCCACCGCCAGCACCGAGATGGCGTTCGGCATGCCCTTGCTCATCAGGGTGGTGCCGTCCACCGGGTCGACGGCGAAATCGCAGTCCGGCCCGTCGCCGTTGCCGACCTCTTCACCGTTGTAGAGCATCGGGGCGTTGTCCTTCTCGCCCTCACCGATGACCACGACGCCCTTCATCGACACCGAGTTGACCAGCTCGCGCATGGCGTCGACGGCCGCTCCGTCGCCGCCCTCCTTGTCGCCGCGGCCGACCCACCGGCCGGCGGCCATGGCGCCGGCCTCGGTGACACGGACGAGTTCGAGGGCAAGGTTGCGGTCCGGTGCTTCCCGGCGCGAAGGCGTCATGGCTGCAGATTGTCCCATTAGCGGGTCGAAGTTTGGGAACTGGGATACTGGCTGTCATGAGCACCCAGGAACCGGACTCCGGCGCCGGTGGCGACGACGCCGTCGTCGTGCCGGTGGCCCGCCCTGCCAAGGACCGGCTCCTGCACGACGGCCGCGACATGTTCTGGTCGATGGCACCGCTGGTGGTGGCCTGCATCGTGCTGGCCGGCCTGCTCGGGATGTGCTCGTTCCAGCCCAGCGGCCCAGGTCAGGGCGAGGTGCCGACATTCGATGTGCCCGCGGCGCTGAACTCGGATGCGCAGACGCTGAAGTTGCCGGTCCGGATGCCGGCGCTGCCGCAGGGGTGGCAGGCCAACTCCGGAGGTCGCGGCGGTATCGAGGGCGGACGCACCGACCCCGCGACCGGGCAGGCCGTGCGGGCGGTGAGCTCGCGGGTCGGTTACCTGGCCCCCTCCGGTATGTATGTGAGCCTGACCCAGAGCAACGCCGACGAGGCCCGGCTGATCGGGTCGATCGACGTCGAGGCCGTGCCCACCGGTGCGCAGGACATCGACGGTGTCACCTGGGTGGTCTACGAGTCCGGCGAGGGTGAGCCGATCTGGACGACGCGGCTGTCCGGTCCGGTGCAGCTGGCCATCACCGGAGCGGGCACCCCGGAGGACTTCCGCACGCTGGCGAAGGCCGTGCAGACCCAGGAACCGCTGCCGACGAGCTGACCCGTACACCGACGGTGCACACGGATCGAATTCTCAGCCGTTTTCTCGTTCTGATTGCACCGTCGCGTCGTCGTCCACCGGGGCCGCGGCCTTCGGCGGCGCATGACGTGCGGCACGGGCGCGGGCAATCGACTGTTTGAGCCGGCTCGGCTTGTCCGGCTCGTCCTCGGCCTCGGTGCCCATGTCCATCGGGACACCCTTGTAGACCCACAGATAGACGCTGATCGTCGTGACGATCACGATCATCACCACCGGCCCGATCACGATGCCCAGGAAACCGAACATGGTGATGCCGGCGAAGACCGACAGCAGCATCAGCGCCGAATCCAGCTTGGCCTCCTTGGGCACCAGGATCGGGCGCAGCACATTGTCGATATTGGTCACCACGACGATGTGGAAGACGATGACGAAGATGCCGCCGATGACGTTGCCGAACAACGCCAGACCGATGCCGAACGGGATCGTGACGATGCCGCCGCCCAACGGGATGACCGACAGCGCCGACAACAGGATCGCGAAGATGAAGAACCCGTCGTGGAATCCGGCGATGTAGATCGAGATGGCACCCGCCACACCCTGGGCCAGCGCGATGACGAACTGACCGCGGACCGTGCCGCGGACCATGGCGGCCATCTTGGCCAGATAGAGGTCGGTGGCCTCCTCGCCCAGCGGGTTGAGGCGGCGGATCAGCAGTCGCACCTGATCGCCGTTGACCAGCAACGAGATGAACACGTACAGGAAGATGATGGCGGCGGTCAGGCCACCGAACAGGCCACCGGCCGCGCCCTGCAGGAACTCCAGGCCCCATTCGCCGGCGCGCTGCGCGAACGTCACGACCCACTTCTGCAGCTGCTCGGGGGTGATGTCGGTGCTTGAGAGGAACGGCACCCGGTCGAGCAGTTCGTTGACCACCTTCAGTGACCGCTCACCGAGGGCACTGAGATCGGTGCGGCCCACCCAGTCGGCGACGCTGCGCACCATGGTGGTGATCTGCACGACGCCGAGGGCGATCGCCCCGCTGATCGGGATGATCACGATGGCCAGCGCCGCGAGCAGCGTCAGTGTCGCCGACAGCCCGGTACTCAGCCGCTTGTTCAGTCGGTCGTACAGCGGGTCGAACAGGTAGGCCACCACCGCGGCCACCACGATGAGGATGAAGAATCCGCGCAGGAAGTACGCGCCGAACGCCAGTGCGATGACCGTCGCGATGGCCAGGGCCCGCTTCTGGCTGAGAGTGAACTCAGTTTTCACGGGTCTATTTGACAGGTTCGGTCACTGTTGCGCGAGCTTCATGATGTGTCCGAGCAGATCGGGGTAGCGCTTCATGTGCGCTCCGCCGTTGAGATCGAGCACCTCGCCGGTCAGCCAGGAGGCCTTGGTGAGGAAGACGACGGCCTCGGCGATGTCCTGCGGAGTGCCCGCGCGGCCCAGCGGGGTGTTCTCGACATACTCCTCGACGACGCCTGGTACCAGGGCGGCGCCCTCGGTGAGCGGGGTGTGCACGAACCCGGGCGCGACGGCGTTGACGCGGATGCCGCGTGGCGCCATTTCCAGCGCGGCGACCTGGGTGAGCATCGACAGGCCGGCCTTCGCCGAACAGTAGGCGCTCATCCCGGCGGCGGGTTGGCGGCCGTTGAGGGAGGAGATGGAGATCAGCGAGCCACCCTCGCTCAGTTGCCGGCCCGCGTATTTGGCGACGATGAAGGCGCCGGTGAGGCAGACGTCGACGACGTCGCGGAAATCCTGTACCGCCAGGTCGACGATGAGTCCGATATTGGAGAAGCCGGCGCAGCTCACGACGGTATCGATCGGACCGGCGGTCTCGAAAAGTGTTGCCACCGAGGCCTCATCGGTGACGTCGACGGTCGCCGAGGTGTGCGGTGCGCCGAGTTCGGCGGCGCGGGATGCGGCACCGTCACCATTGCGGTCGGCGACGACGACGCGGTATCCCTCGGCGGCGAGCGCCTGTGCCGACGCCCAGCCGATGCCCGAGGCGCCGCCGACGATGATCGCTGTCCTCATGCCTGTGCTCCGTCCGGTCGGGGGTCGCCCCATTTCTCGGTGATGGCCGCCCACGGGTTGGCGTAGCGGCGACCGCTGCCGTGATAAGGGCTCTGCCGTTTGAGAATCTGCTTGGCCAGCGGTGCGACGAGTCGCAGCAGCGGGCGCTTGAGCCCGGCGTTCTCGGCCGTCTCGATCAGCATGTCGGGCCAGGAATGCTGCTGGAACTTGAGCACCTGCTGAGCCCGGGTGGTGTCCATCCAGTCGGTGTTGAACCAGGCGTCGTCATCACCCGGATCGCCCTTCAGGCCGGCCGGCAGTCCGCCCACCAACCCGAGCGCTGCCGCCATGGCCGGCGCCACATCGCCCTGGATCAGCCGGTGGGTGGCGTCGTCACCGCCGATCAACAGCGTTTCACCGAGCGCATCGGCGGTGGTTGCGGCCGCGAATGCTGTTGCGACGTCGCGCACGTCGACGGTTTGCAGCCGGCCGTCGGTGGGCAGCATCGCCTCGAAGAAGAAGTTGTCGATCTTCATGTAGGAGCCCGGCGTGGCGGTCAGCACGCCGCCCAATCGCAGGATCACCCAGTCCAGATTCGAGGTGCGCACGATCTTTTCGGCCTGGACCTTGTGGTCGCCGTAGACGTCCGCCGGATTGACCGGGGTGTCGGCGGTGAGCACGCCGTCGACGGTGTGCGGGTTGCGTGACCCGTACACCGCGATACTGGAGGCGAGGACGAAACGTGGTGGATCGGAGAGCTTTTCGGCGGCGCGGACCAGGCTGGCGGTGGCCTCGACGTTGACCTTTACTGCCAGTCCGCGGCGCTGGTAGATGAACGGCGGGATGACCGCCGCCAGATGGATGATCGCCGACGGTGCCGTCTCGTGGATCAGGGCACCGACGGCCGTCGGGTCGGTCAGATCGGCCCACCGGACGGTGACCCCCACGGGCAGATTCTCGGCGGCCCTGCGGTTGGCGTCGTTGTCCAGATCGGTGGCGACGACCCGACGCCCATCGGCGACCAATCGCTGCACGGTCGCGGATCCGACCAGGCCGAAGGCGCCGGTCACCAGGACGGTGTCGGGCATGGACCCTCCATGAGTTAGTTAGGACGTCTTGCGAACCCTAGCGAACCTGCACCGCATTCGGAGGATCATTCGGGCGGTTCGGCGGGTTCGCCCCTTGGTAGCCACCGGCATCGGCGGTGATGCCGTAACCGCCGCCTACTGACCGTCAGGAGCGCACGCAGCGAAAACCGATGTGGCTCATCCCGGTATCGATCTGTTGCGGCCTTCGGGCGGCGGGTCGGTAGCGCTGACAGTAGCTGTCGGCGCACAGGAACGAGCCACCCTTGATGACCTTGCGTGGGATGCCGAACTGTGGATCGCGACTGTCGGCGGCACAACACGGGGTGTCGGAACGGTCGTCGCCGTACCAGTCGGTGGTCCATTCCCAGACGTTGCCGGCCATGTCGAACAGGCCGTAGTCGTTGGCGGGGAAGGTGCCGACCGGCGTGGTGGTGCCGTAGCCCTTGTCCGGGAGGTAGGGAAACTCGCCGTGCCAGTAGTTGGCGAGCGGTCGGCCCGGGGCTTCGGGATCGTCGCCCCAGGTGTAGGCGGCGTGCGGTAGTCCTGCTCGGGCGGCGGTTTCCCATTGGGCCTCGGTCGGCAGCGCCGAACCGGCCCAGTCGGCGTAGGCCTGGGCATCCTCGAACGCGATGTGCACGACCGGATGGTTATCCCGGTTGCGCAGTGAGGATTTCGGACCCCGCGGATGGCTCCAGCACGCACCCGGTGTCCACGTCCACCACTGACTCAGATGGCGCAGGTCGACGGGGCCGGCGGTGCGGGTGAACACCATGGAGCCGGGGACCAGGTGCTGTGGTGGTGCCCCCGGATACTGCGCCGGGTCCAGGGGGCGCTCGGCGACGGTGATGTAGCCGGTATCGGCGACGAACTCGGCGTACTCGGCGTTGGTCACCGGATACTTCTGCATCCAGAAACCGTCGACGGTGACCTCGTGGGCCGGTGCCTCCTCCGGGTAGTGATCATCGGAACCCAACCGGAGGGTCTGGGCGGGTATCGCTACCCATCCGTCACCGAACTTGACGTTCTGGTGATTTTCACTCGCACTTTGGGGCCCGTTTGTTCGTTTGGGCGGAAGGGGGTCAGGAAGTGAAGACATGGGTCCAGTCGTGCTTGATGCTGGCGACGGTCCACCCGCTGGAGTCGGCCAGCTGCAGCGATTTCTCCGCTCCGGCGACGTAGTCGAATTCACGCTCGGCGTCGTCGTGGCGCACCAGCAGTTGTAGGGACGGATGCGAGCCGGCCTGGCTGAACTGCAGCATCTCGATGTCACCGTTGGAGTTACCGGCCGCGAAGATCGGGCGCCGTCCGGTCCGGCCCCAGATTCGCACCGGTTTCACCGGGCCGTCGTCGAGGAATTCCGGCCGGTTCGTGGTGCGCAGATGCCCGTCGACGAAGTCCAATCCGACCGAGCTGCCGATCACGCGTTCGGGGGGAATCCCGTACATCCGGGTGGTGACGGGCCGCATGAAGTCACGACCACCGCCGGAGACGATGTAATTGGTGAATCCGTTGTCCTCCAGGTAGCGCAGCAGCTCCACCATCGGCGCGTATCCGCAATCGGTGTACGGGCGGCCGAGTGTGGGGTGATGGGCATCGTCGAAGAACCCCCGCACCCGCGCGGAATGCTCGTCGACGGTCAAACCGGCGTAGGCCGAAAGGATGGCCCCCGCAAGCAGTTTCATGGCCGAATCATCACCGTTGTAGTGCCGGGTGACGGCATCACCGAACCAGTTCAGATCACCTGCTGCCGCGGCCCGGTAGGGCGGGTTGTCCCGCAACGCGGAATCGGCCGCCGCCTGCTCGGCCAGTCGCCGCACCAGGAAGTCCAACTGGACGTAGGCGGGCTTCTCCACCCACAGCGTGCCGTCATTGTCGAAGACGGCCACCCGTTCCTCGAGCGGGACCTCGGCTGCCGCTCGCCCGACGAAGTCGATGATCGCCGACTTCGTCGGGCCGTCCCGCCACGATTCCAGCATCAGCCGCCCCGGTTCGCCAGGAACTTCTCCAGTTCCTCGACGGCGTTGCTGATGGTGAACGACGCCGGTTCCTGCCGCGGCGGGAACTCCTTGAAGGTTTCCAGGAAGCGGGTGACCAGCGCGGAACCGTAGAACATCAGGTACAGCCGGTCGATCACCCAGTCCCAGTAGGTGTTCGAGGTGACGTCGGCATGCTCGAACGGATCCGTGCGCAGGTTGAACAGTTTCGGTGCCCGCAGTTTGGTGAACGGTTCGAACCACACCTCCAGCGTCCCCTGGCGGCGCTGCTCCATGAACACGATCTTCCAATTGTCGAACCGGATGCCCAGCACATCACCGTCATCGGAGAAGTAGATGAGCCCGCGACGGGGGCACTCGTCGACCTCACCGGTCAGGTACGGCAACAGGTTGTAGCCGTCGATGTGCACCTTGAACGTGGTGTCCCCGGCCTGGTGGCCGGCCTTCAGTTTCTCCACGACATCGGGGTCGCCGGCGGCGGCCAGGAAGGTCGGCAGCCAGTCGTGGTGCTGGATGATCTCGTTGGAGACGCTGCCCGCCTTGATCTTTCCCGGCCAGCGGATCATCTCCGGGACGCGGAAGGCGCCCTCCCAGTTGGTGTTCTTCTCGCTACGGAACGGAGTGGTGGCGCCGTCGGGCCAACTGTTGGCGTGCGGTCCGTTGTCGGTGGAGTAGACGACGATGGTGTCCTCGGCGATGCCGAGTTCGTCGACCAGATCCAGCAGGATCCCGACGTGGCCGTCGTGGTCGACCATGGTGTCGTGGTACGGCGACTGCCAGCGACCGGCCTGGCCCTGGCTCTCCGGTTTGGTGTGGGTACGGAAATGCATGTGGGTGGTGTTCATCCACACGAAGAACGGCGTGTCCGAATCGTGCTGGCGCCTGATGAAATCGGCTGCCGCGGCTGTTGTTTCGTCGTCGATGGTTTCCATCCGTTTGCGGGTCAGCGGGCCGGTGTCCTCGATGCGCTGTTTGCCGACCGGCCCGTAGCGCGGGTCGACCTCGTCGGACTCCTCGTCGGTGGCCCAGGAGTGGATGACCCCGCGGGGCAGCAGCGCCTTGCGCAGCAGCGGTGCCTCCGCTTCGGTCGGGTAGTCCTCGTGCTCGGGCTCTTCCTCGGCGTTGAGGTGATAGAGGTTGCCATAGAACTCGTCGAACCCGTGCGCGGTGGGCAGGTACTTGTTGAGGTCGCCGAGATGGTTCTTGCCGAACTGGCCGGTGGCATAGCCGAGGGGCTTGAGCAGTTCGGCGATCGTCGGGTCCTGCGCCTGCAGGCCGATATCCACGCCGGGCATGCCCACCTTGCTCATGCCGGTGCGGTACACGCTCTGGCCGGTGATGAACGAGGCGCGCCCCGCCGTGCAACTCTGTTCACCGTAGGAGTCGGTGAACAACATCCCCTCGCGCGCGATCCGGTCGATATTGGGAGTGCGGTAGCCCATCATGCCCTGGCTGTAGCAGCTCAGGTTCCAGACGCCGATATCGTCGCCCCAGATGACCAGGATGTTCGGTTTACCGCCGGGCATGGTGTCTGCGCCTCTCCGTAGGTGTCCGTGTGCAGATCGCGATTTCGGCACAGGCTAAGCGCCGCGGGTGAACGCTGCGCGTCAATCCTTGGCCAGGAACTCATGCAGCTTGTCGACGGCCTGATCGACGCTGAAGCTGGCCGGGGCGTGGCGCGGCGGGAAGTCCTTGAAGGTCTCCAGGAATTTGGTCGCCATGGCCGTCGCGTAGAACACGAAGAAGTCGTGGCGTAACAGCCACTCGTAATAGGTGTTCGAGGTGATGTCGGCGAACTCGTACGGGTCGGTGCGCAGGTTGTAGAGCTTCGGTACCCGCAACGGTGTGAACGGTTCGGCCCACACCCGCAGCGTGCCCTGCGCGCGCTGCTCGGCGAACACGATCTTCCAGTTCTCGAACCGCAGCGCGACCAGGTCGCCGTCATCGGAGAAGTAGAAGAAACCGCGCCGCGGGCTGTCCTGCACCGCACCGGTGAGATACGGCAGCAGATTGAACCCGTCGATGTGCACCTTGTACGTGGTCTCGCCGATGGTGAGGCCGGACTTCAGCTTCTCGGAGATGTCCGGGTCGCCGGCGGCGGCCAGCAGGGTGGGCAGCCAGTCGTGGTGCTGGATGATCTCGTTGGAGACGCTGCCCGCCTTGATCTTCCCGGGCCAGCGGATCAGCTCAGGGATGCGGAAGGCACCTTCCCAGTTGGTGTTCTTCTCGCTGCGGAACGGGGTGGTGCCGCCGTCGGGCCAGGTGTTGCGGTGCGGGCCGTTGTCGGTGGAGTAGACCACGATGGTGTCCTCGGAGATGCCGAGTTCATCGAGCACGTCGAGCACGGTACCCACGTTGCGGTCGTGGTCGATCATGGTGTCGTGGTACGGCGACTGCCACAGCCCCGCCTGGCCGCGGCTCTCTGGCTTGGTGTGCGTGTAGAGGTGCATGTGGGTGAAATTGCACCAGACGAAGAACGGATTGCCCGCGGCGTGTTGGCGCTTGATGTAGTCGACGGTCGCGTCGGCGATGTCGTCGTCGATGGTCTCCATGCGCTTGGCGGTCAGCGGACCGGTGTCCTCGATGGTCTGCTTGCCGACCGGACCGAACTTCGGGTCATCGGGCTCGACGGACACCTCCTCGGTGGCCTTGCACTTGAGGACGCCGCGCGGTTTGGCCAGCTGGTACAGCCTGGGGTAGCGGTCCTCGTGCGGATAGTCGAAGTTCTCCGGCTCCTCCTCGGCATTGAGGTGATAGAGGTTTCCGAAGAACTCGTCGAACCCGTGCACGGTGGGCAGGAACTTGTTCAGATCGCCGAAGTGGTTCTTGCCGAACTGACCCGTCGCGTAACCCAGCGGCTTCAAGAGTTCGGCGATGGTGGGATCTTCGGCGGCCCAACCGATATCGACTCCGGGCACACCGACCTTGCTCATACCGGTGCGGTAAACGCTTTGTCCACTGATGAAGGCCGCACGACCGGCGGTGCAGCTTTGCTCACCGTAGGAGTCGGTGAAGCGCATGCCCTCGTCGGCGATGCGGTCGATGTTCGGGGTGCGATAACCCATCAGGCCGTCGCTGTAGCAACTGAGATTGCTGATCCCGATATCGTCACCCCAGATGACCAGGATGTTCGGCTTTCCGTCGGGCATGGCGGCTCCCTCGTTCGATCGAGCACCTATCCGGAAATAGTAGGAGTTCGACGGAATGCCGGGGAGCATTCGGCACAGTCCGGCCGTTGTTTCTAATGACCTTGTGCATCAGGCAAATACCGCAGGGGTAGCTGCCGGCGCGGGGCTGGCCGTGGCCGGTGCCGTGGGCGGGCTACCCTGAAATGGTCGTGGGTTCCTCGCGCGCCGAGCATTCGGTGGCCGTCTGCGATCGCTTCGCATACTGACGGGAGCATCGCCGATGGTCGATGCCGACACTTCCCCTGCCACCCGACTGGCAATCTGCGGCCGCACCGAGCAACACGGCTCGGTCGACGGCGCGTGGTGGCCACCGAACCTTGATTTGCGCGCGACGCTGCCGGATCTGGTCTCGGTCATGGGACGGTGGCTGGGACCGGTGCACCGGGTGCTCTATGACGGCAGTGTCTTTCCGACCGCGCCGTCGCGCATCATCCGCGGTAACTCGGCGATCGCGGTCGATCGCTATGCACTGGTCGCCCGCGACACGATCTACCTGGTGGGCACGCATTCCCGCACCGCACTGCTGTGGGTGATGCCGCCGGAGACACCGACCGACGACGCGCGGCGGTTGCTGGCCGCGGTGTCGGAGGCTGCCCAATCGATGACCGTGCGCCGGCTGCGGGCGATTGTCGGCGCAGACCCGATGACCCGCAGCGAGATGGGGTGAGTTTGGTCTTCGTGCGCTCGGTGCCGTAGTCTTGGCGGCAAGCTTCCCCGGCACTGTAGACGCCGCGCGGGAAGCCAGAGGCCGGGGCGCTACAGCGCCACCGGCCTTGTCCAGTTCTTGGGCATTCAGTAATCGGCGTCGACGGCCTCGATGTGCTCGCGCACCAAACGCGGAAAGCGCCCGCGGTCCGGTCGGAAGATGTCGTGCGGGGAGTCGGCGAACTCGTGCAGGCGTGCACCGGGAAACAACCGGTGATAGCGCGCCCAGGCGGCGTCGTCGACGATCGGTGCGTTGGGGCTGCGTACCGCCAGCAGCGGGGGAGCCCACCGCGCCAGTGGCTCCCAAAGTGACTGTGCCACGGCGGAACTCAAGGTGGCGACGGCTGCGGCGCGGTCGACACGTTGGTGCACCATCGTGCCGCGCCAGCGTCCGTCGAGCACGATGGCCGCATGCTCGTCGGGCAGCACGATCTCTTCGGGAACATAATCACCGATGGAGATCGAGCGCACCCGTCGGCGATTTGCGAGCGCCCAGATCAGGGCGTAACACGTGCCGCGCGAGAAGGTCACCAGATGGACCGGGCCGGCGGTCACCGCATCGACCACCGCCGCGACGTCTGCCGCGATTGCCGCGGAGTCATATGGGCCGTGCGGTGCCACGCTGTGTCCATGGCCGCGCAGTTCGGCGACGACGGTGCGTCGGCCGAAGTGCGGCAGCACCTCCAGGTAGTCGTCGGCGACACAGGTGAATCCCGGTACGAACACCACGGGCGCGCCGGCGTCGTCGCCGCCGCCACTGTCCAGGCAGCGGAGGCGGACGTCGCCGCGGGTGACGAAGCGGAACTCGTGCATCAGTCCTTCGACGGGGAATCCGCGGCCGCCACCGGTGCGAGCGCCTGGCTCTCCATCTTGTGGAACAACTCGGTGTAGTACGGCAGGCACTCTTTCATGGCCTGCTCGGTGGTGTACAACGGCTCGTAGCCGAGGTCGCGGCGCGCCTTGGCGATCGAGAAGTAGTTGTTCAGGTAAAGCCGTTCCACGGCAAGGGGTTCGACCAAGGGCTCGCGGATGCCGTACTTGAAGTGCAACCACTGCCAGCCCGTCATCGCCTTGTGCACCAGTCGCCCGGACACCCGGAAGTTGGGCAGCTTGCGGCCGCACGCGGCGACCACCGGTCGGGCGAATTCGAACATGTTCAACGGTTCACCGTCGTTGATGAAATAGGCCTGGCCCGGTGCCGTCCCGCCCGGCACCAGGTGCTCGGCGGCGAGGATGAAACCGTGAATCAGGTTGTGCACGTAGGAGTTGTCCAGCTTGATGTTCTTGCTGCCGACCAGCACCTTGACGTGACCGGCCAGCACGTTCTCGAACACCTTGCGGAACATCGTCTGATCTCCCCGGCCCCAGATCCCGCTGGGCCGCACGGAACACGTGAGCATGCCGTGCTCGCCGTTCTGGGCCAGGACGAACTTCTCGGCGACGACCTTCGTCTCGGTGTACAGATCATTGAATCGCGCCGTGTACGGCATGGTTTCGTCACCGTCGACGATGTCCTGGCCGCCCATCACGACGCTGTTGGAGGCGGTGTAGACGAAGCGTTTGACTCCGGCCTGTTGGCCGGCGTGCACCAGGTTCTGGGTGCCCTCGACGTTGACCGAGAAACTGCGTGTGCGGTACTCCTCGGTGACGGTGGCGCCACCCATCAGGTCGATGATCGCCGCGGTGTGGAAGATCGTGTCGATACCCGCGACGGCCGTGGCGACGTCCTCGGCGCTGGTGATATCGCCGACGACGGTGGACAGCCTGGGATGGCCGGGCAGCGGGGAGGGCACCCGGTCGAACGATCGGACCTCGAATCCCCGGTCGAGCAGCGTGGTCACCAGGTTGGCGCCGACGAATCCGGAGCCGCCGGTCACCAGGACTCGGCCCAGGTCAGTGCGCAATGAAGGGTCACCCATGCGGTCAGGATAACTGAAACGTGTTCCAGTTTTGAAGCCCTGGCTCGGATCGAGCGACAACCTGATTGCGTTGTCAATCGTCCTCGGTGCTGCCGGCAGCGAGCGTGTCGGCCACCTTCTGGCGCGCCCCCGCCAGGTGTTCCTCACACCGTTTGGCCAGTTCTTCGCCTCTTTCCCAAAGCTTGAGCGACGCATCGAGGTCGAGCCCGCCGTGTTCGAGCTGGCGTACCACCTCGATCAGTTCGTCCCGGGCCTCCTCGTACCCCAACTTACTAATGGGCTTCATCTGACCCCTCGCTGGTTGTGATGACGGCACCGTCCGCGACGCGCACCCTGAGTTGTGTTCCGGCCGGGGCGTCGGTGACCGAGCGCAACACGTGCCCGTCCCCGACCACCTGCACCACCGCATAGCCGCGGGCCAGGGTGGCCGCGGGCCCCAGCGTGCTCAACCGCGCCGACAGGTGTTCCAGTCGGTCGGTCTCGACGGCGATCATCCGGTTGACATCGCGGCGCGCCGTCGCCCGGGCCCGCTCGATCTCCTCGGTGCGCACATCGAGCGCCCGCAGCGGGTGGGCCAGCACCGGTCGTGAGCGCAGACCCTCGATGATGTGGGCCTCGCGGCGCACCCAGTTGCGCAGCGCCTGTGCACTGCGGCGGCGCATGTCGTCGACACCGGCCTGCTCGGCGGCGGCATCGGGGACCACCCGTTTGGCGGCGTCGGTGGGGGTGGCGGCCCGCAGGTCGGCGACCAGGTCGCAGACCGGGTTGTCCGGTTCGTGGCCCACCGCACTGATCACCGGCGTCGTGCACGCAGCGATGGCGCGGCACAGCGTCTCATCGGAGAACGGCAACAGATCCTCCACGCTGCCGCCGCCGCGGGCCATGATGATGACGTCGACGCCTGCGTCGGCGTCCAGCGCCTCGAGCGCCTCGACGATCTGCGCGACCGCGTTGGGTCCCTGCACCGCGGTGTTGTGAACGGCGAAACGCACCGCGGGCCAGCGGGCCGAGGCGACCGCGACGACATCGTGCTCGGCCGCCGACGCACGCCCGGTGATCAGGCCGATCGTGTTGGGCAGGAACGGAATCGGGCGTTTGAGCCGGGCATCGAAGAGGCCCTCGGCCTCCAGCAGCCGGCGCAGTCGCTCGATACGGGCCAGCAGCTCACCGATACCGACCGCGCGGATATCGGTCACCCGCAGGGAGAAGGTGCCCCGGCCGGTGTAGAACTGCGGCTTGCCGAACACGATGACCTGCACACCCTCGGCCAGTTTCACCGGGGCGTTCGTCACCAGGTCGCGGGGACAGGTGATGGACAGCGACATGTCCGCCGCCGGGTCACGCAGCACCAGCCACGCGGTGTTTGAGCCCGGCCGCATGGTCAGCTGGGCGATCTGCCCCTCGACCCACACGGTGCCCAGCCGATCGATCCACTTGGCCACCCGGGTCGCGACGGCGCGCACCGGCCACGGATTCTCCGGGGACTGGCCGGGTTCGCTCACTTGGCCGACGCGCGGGTGATCCTGTTGGCGAGCAGCGTCTGGAACGGGGCGCGAGCCTTGTTGGCCTCCTCGAAGGCCAGCAGCGCCTCCAGCTCGTCGAGCTTCAGCGACGTCAGGCGTGCGCGCAGCTGCGCGAGGGTCAGCGTCTCGTAACCGATCTTGTCGACGACGTCCGGGGTGGCGCCGCTGCTGCCGTTGCTCGTCGGTTCGACGACCTCCGGGGAACCCTCGCCCTCGCTGAACAATGCGAACCGGCCCTCGGTGAGACGCGTCACGGGCGCCTGGTCGTCATCGTCGTCGGACAGGTTGCGGTACGGGTCGCTGTCCTCGTCCTCGTCGAAGGTCGCCCACGCCGGCTGCTCGTCCTTGGGCGGGAACAGTTCCTCGAGCGCCTCGTCACCGCGATTCACCAGGTCGGCGACGTCCTGCTGCACCTTCATCACCAGATGCGCCAGCTGGCTGGCCACCGTCATCGGGTAGGTGAGGATGGTCTGGGGAAGCTTGCGCGTCTCATCCAGAGCGGTCACCGCCGCGCCCACCAGCAGTCGTACTCCGTATGGTGCTGTTGCCATGTGGTCAGCCTACGGCTGGCCGGGCCGGGGTGCCGGTAAGTACCCTGGATGTATGCCTCCAACCGTCAACATGGGAATTCCCGGTGCCACGAGCGCGGTGGCCGCGCGGGTTGACGGCAAGCGCGTGCTGCTGGCCGAGCCACGCGGATACTGCGCCGGCGTCGACCGGGCCGTCGAGACCGTCGAACGGGCGCTGGAAAAGCACGGCGCCCCCATCTACGTGCGGCACGAGATCGTGCACAACCGCTACGTGGTGGACACGCTGGCCAAGGCCGGCGCCGTCTTCGTCGAACAGACCGACGAGGTGCCCGAGGGCGCCATCGTGGTGTTCTCCGCGCACGGCGTGGCGCCGACGGTGCACGAGGAAGCCGCGGCCCGCAACCTGCAGACCATCGACGCGACCTGCCCGCTGGTGACCAAGGTGCACAACGAGGCCAAGCGGTTCGCCCGCGACGACTACGACATCCTGCTGGTCGGCCACGAGGGCCACGAGGAGGTCGTCGGCACCGCCGGTGAGGCCCCCGACCACGTGCAGGTCGTCGACAATCCCGATGCCGTCGACCAGGTCACCGTGCGCGACCCGAACAAGGTGATCTGGCTGTCGCAGACCACGCTGAGCGTCGACGAGACCATGGAGACCGTGCGCCGGCTGCGGGAGAAGTTCCCCACCCTGCAGGATCCGCCGAGCGATGACATCTGCTACGCCACCCAGAACCGTCAGGTGGCGGTCAAGGCGATGGCCCCCGAATGCGAGCTCGTCATCGTCGTGGGGTCGAAGAACTCGTCGAACTCGGTGCGGCTGGTCGAGGTGGCGTTGCTCGCCGGCGCCAAGGCCGCCCATCTGGTCGACTACGCCGACGATATCGATCCCGCCTGGTTCTCCGGTGTGACGACGGTCGGCGTCACCTCCGGCGCCTCGGTGCCCGAGATCCTGGTCCGCGGCGTGCTGGACCGACTCGCCGAATACGGTTTCGCCACTGTGCAGCCCGTGACCACGGCCAATGAGACTCTGGTGTTCGCCCTGCCGCGGGAGATCCGTCCGGCGCGCGGATAACGAGGTACGTTCGGGCCTCGTGGCCGAACTGCGACGTGTCCTGCCCGGTTTCCTTGCCGTCACCCTGCTGCTCGCCGGCTGCGGTGACGCCGAGGACCGGTTGACCTCTACCACCGACGGATTCGCCGATGCGCTGAGTCGCGGTGATGCCGCCGCGGCGGCCGCACTGACCAGTGACCAGTCCGCGGCCGCCGACACTCTTGGCAAGCTGTACGCCAGCCTCGGCAAGGACGTGCGGTTCGAGGTGACCGAGTCCCGGCTCGAGGAGAACACGGCGACGTTCACACTTGCGGCGACCTGGAAGTTCGGCCCGGAGAAGGCCAACGAGTGGACCTACACCACCCAGGGCAACGCCGAGGCCGCCGGTGACGACTGGACGATCCGGTGGGATCCGGCCGCCGTGGCTCCCGGCCTCGACGAGGGACCGCTGTCCTACAGCACGTTGGCCCCCCAACCGGCCGCCCGGGTGCTCGACCGCACCGGTGCCGACCTGCTGACCCAGCACATCGTCACGCTGATCGACGTCGCTCCCGGAGCGGATGTCAATACCGTTGCCGCGCTGATCAATCCGGTTGCCCCGACGGTCACCCCGCAGTGGCTCAGCGGTGAACTGGCCAAGGGTCAACCCGTCACCGCCGTGACACTGCGCGAGGAGGATCTGGCGCCGATCCAGGAGCAGCTGGCCGCGCTGCCGAATGTGACCCTGCGCCCGCAGACCCGGCTGTTGGCGGCCGACCGCGCCCTGACCTCGCCGACGCTGAACGGTCTGTCGGAGCTGTGGCAGCAGCGCACCGATGAGGCCGCCGGCTGGGCGGTGTCCGCGGCGACCGCCACCGGTGCCGAGCGGGTCGGCGGGCAGGACGCCGCGGCGGTCGGGGACATCGCCAGCACCGTCGACATCGGGATGCAGCTGGCCGCCGAGAACGCGCTGGCCCCGCTGACCACGCCGGCCGCCATCGTCGCGATCCAGCCGTCCACCGGCAACCTGCTCGCGGTGGCGCAGAACGCGCCCGCCGACGCGCAGGGGCCGATCGCGCTGACCGGTCTGTATCCGCCGGGCTCGACCTTCAAGACGGTCACCGTCTCGGCGGCGCTGCAGGACGGGCAGGTCACCCCCGACAGCATCGTGGCCTGCCCCGGCACCGAGAACATCGAGGGCCGGCAGATCCCCAACGATGACAACTTCGAACTCGGTGACGTGCCGCTGCACACCGCGTTCGCCCGGTCGTGCAACACCACCATGGGCCGGCTGGCGGTCAACCTGCCGCCCGATGGCCTGACCAAGGCCGCCGCCCAGCTGGGCCTGGGCATCGACTTCGTCGCGCCGGGGATGACGACGGTGACCGGATCGGTGCCGGTCGCCGACACCTCGGCGCTGCGGGTGGAGGAGGGCATCGGTCAGGGCAAGGTGACCGCGTCACCGTTCGGGATGGCCCTGGTGGCCGCGACACTGGCCAATGGCTCGGTGCCGTCGCCGACGATCGTGCAGGGCTCCCCGGGAGTCGCCGACCGCACACCGGAGCCGTTGCCGCAGTCGGTCGACGAACAGGTGCGGGCCATGATGCGCGAGACGATCACCGGCGGAACCGCCACCGCGCTGCAGGACATCCCGGATCTGCTCGGCAAGACCGGGACCGCCGAATATATCGATGACACACACGCACACGGCTGGTTCGTCGGCATCCGGGGCGATTTGGCGCTGGCGGTGTTCGTCAGCGATGCGGGCAGCTCGACGCCGGCCGTGGATGCGGCGGGCGGGTTCCTGCGAGCGGTGCCCTAGGACGCTTTTGCGGCGTCAGTCCTCGCGGCGGTAGCGCACCCGGGTGTAGGGCAGGTGGCTGTCGTCGGGCTCGCGGCTACGGCGCGGCGGCTCCGGGCGGCGTTCGTCGGGGCGGGCGCGGTAGCGGGGCTCGTAATCGGCATAGCTGTCCGCATAGCCGCTGTCGTAGCTGTCCCGGGTCGGGCGCCGGCGCGGGCGGTCATGGTCGCGACGGTCACGGTCGTAGTCGGGGCCGTCGTATCCCCGGGGCGGGGGCGGTGTCCGGCGCCGGGGCTCGCGCAGATCGCGCGGATCACGGCGGCGCGGCTGGCGGCGTTCGCCGGGCATGGGCGGTTCGTCATCGCGTCGCGGGCGGTAGCGCTCCCGCGCGGCGGCACGCTCGCGCCGGTCGGCGGCGGCCGCCGAGGCGGCGATATCGGAGTCCGGCGGGCGGTTGTGCCGGGCACGCGACGGTTCACCGGCGCGGGTGCGACGAGGTTCACGCGGCGCCCGTGCCTCGCGCGCACCGGACTCGCGGGGGCGGCGCGGCTTGCGGGCCGCGCGCGGCTCGTCCTCGGCGTCGGGCTCGGTGGACCGACGCAACCGGCGGGACACCTTCTCGGCCAGGTCGGCCGCGGTGGTACCCGACTCGGCGGAATCGGCGCTCTGCTTGTCCAGATACCAGCGCGCCACCCCGAACAGCAGCACCGCCGCCGAGGTGAAGAACATCAGCGGAAACCGCTCGATCAGCGGGTAGCCGCAGTTGATGACGATGTCCTTGAGACCGTTGATCTGGCCGCTGTGCATCAGGAAGTACGAGGCGGGAACGGCGACGAAGAGGATCAGCGGCGGCTGGATGACGGCCGTGAAGATTCCCGAGCGGCGGACCAGCACGACGGCGGCCAGACAGCCCAGCACGTAGAACGTCGCGAACACCGCGCCGAGTTCTTGATTGCCGGCGCCGGCGTGATACGCGAAGCCGATCAGCGTCGCGGTGACGGCCACCAGGGTCGCGCCCCACCAGGGCAGCAAACCCGACGGCCAGCCCGGGATACGGGGGAGCGCGGTTCGGTGGGACACCGACTCCGTCGGCTCGGGCAGACCTGACACATGTTGACCGTACCGGCTGTTGCTGGGTGGCCGCTGCCAGCACGCGCTGGCGAGCCCGTCACACCCTCTAGACTCTGGAGTCCGTGAGCTTGAACCTCGGAATCGTCGGACTCCCCAATGTCGGCAAGTCGACCCTCTTCAACGCGTTGACCCGGAACGACGTTTTGGCCGCGAACTATCCGTTCGCGACCATCGAACCCAACGAAGGTGTGGTGGCACTGCCCGACCCCCGGCTGGACAAGCTCGCCGAGATCTTCTCCTCGGAGAAGACCGTGCCCGCGCCGGTGACGTTCGTCGACATCGCCGGCATCGTCAAGGGCGCGTCCGAGGGCGCCGGTCTGGGCAACAAGTTCCTGGCCAACATCCGCGAATGCGATGCCATCTGTCAGGTGGTCCGCGCCTTCGCCGACGACGATGTGGTGCACGTCGACGGCCGGGTGGACCCCCGCTCGGACATCGAGGTGATCGAGACCGAGCTGATCCTGGCTGATATGCAGACCCTGGAGAAGGCCATCCCGCGGCTGGAGAAGGAAGCCCGCAACAACAAGGACCGCAAGCCGGTGCTCGACGCGGCGGTGGCCGCGCAGGCGGTGCTCGATTCGGGCAAGACCCTTTTCTCGGCCGGAACAGACGTGTCGCTGCTGCGCGAGCTCAACCTGATGACCACCAAGCCGTTCCTGTACGTGTTCAACGCCGACGAGTCGGTGCTGACCGATCCGGCTCGCCAGGCCGAATTGCGCGAGATGGTGGCTCCGGCCGACGCGGTGTTCCTGGACGCCAAGATCGAGTCCGAGCTGATCGAGCTCGACGACGAGTCGGCCGCCGAGTTGCTGGAGTCGATCGGTCAGACCGAGCGTGGGCTCGACGCGTTGGCGCGGGCCGGGTTCCACACCCTGAACTTGCAGACCTACCTGACCGCGGGCCCGAAAGAGGCGCGGGCGTGGACGATTCACCGAGGCGACACCGCACCCAAGGCGGCCGGGGTGATCCACACCGATTTCGAGAAGGGCTTCATCAAGGCCGAGATCGTGTCCTTCGACGACCTGGTGGAGGCCGGCTCGATGGCCGCGGCCAAGGCGGCGGGCAAGGTCCGGATGGAGGGCAAGGACTACGTGATGGCCGACGGGGACGTGGTGGAGTTCCGCTTCAACGTGTAGGCCGATCGCAATGTCGGGCTGACAGCGTCGCTGACCGTATATATCGATAACGAAGCTGTCAGCCGTACATTGCGCGCCGTGTCAGCCGTCCGCGTACGCGGGTCCGAGGAATCGGCGCACCATCTGCTCCTCGGCGTCGGGATCGCCCAACGGCCAGTACCACAGCGCCAGGAATGCGCGGATCAGCCATTGTGCGGCAAGTGGATCGGGCGTACTCAGTCCGACCATCTCGGCCGCGAAGTCCGAGACGACGGGCGAATCGACGATCCAGCCATCGCCGGCAGGCGTGACCATCGACTGCATGATCCTGGCCAGCGGATCGGCGCGCATGCGGCGCAGTGCGACCGTCGTCGCCATGACGACCCGCTCGGAGCCGGTCAGGTCGGTGATCGCCCCGCGGACGGAGTCGAGGATGCGTTCGGCGTGCCGGGTGAGCACGACATCACGGATGGCCACCTTGCCGCCGGTGTGGCGGTAGATGGTCGCCGGTGAACAGTGCACGGCGGCGGCCAGCGCGTCGATGCTGAAGGCGTCGTAGCCGTGCCGCGTCAACAGATCGGCGGCCGCGGCGTAGATCCGCTCGGCCGCCTCGTCGTGACGGTCCCGCCCGAGCAACCAGTCATCGGGACGTGTGGTGCGCTGCCGCGAGTCCATTCAGCACATTTATCACTGTGAGAGAAAAGCGGCGTCCTTTCTCAGTGAAATCACTGGTCGGCAGTGTGCGATGAGAACCCCGCCGGCACGCTCGCAGCCCGGCGGTTTTCGTGTTCGCCGTGCACCGTTGACCTCGCGTCGGAGGGTGTCCACGCTGGGCGCATGACCCCACTGGCGGACGCCGCGGCCTTCTTCGGTGCGCAGGCCCTGCAAGATCCCTACCCGCTCTACGCCCAGATGCGATCTGACGCACCCGTCCAGCGGATCGGCGACTCCTGCTTCTACGCGGTATGCGGCTGGGACGCAGTGACCGAGGCCGTCGGTCGCGCCGAGGACTTCTCGTCCAACCTGACCGCGACGATGGTCTACCACGACGACGGCCGCGTCACCCCGTTCGACATGGGCGCCCCCGGAGACCCGATACACGCGCTGGCCACCGCCGACGATCCCGTCCACGACGTGCACCGCAAACTACTCCTGCCGCACCTGTCGGCACGACGGATACGGGTCATCGAAGAGTTCGCGCAAGCCACCGCCGTCCAGCTCTGGGAAGCCGGTCTGGCCGGCGGCCGCATCGAATGGATGAGTGCCGTCGCCAACCGGTTGCCGATGATGGTCGTCGCCCGGCTGCTCGGCCTGCCCGACGACGACGTCGACACGCTCATCCGATTGGGCTATGCCACCACGACGTTGCTCGACGGAATCGTCAGCGCGGATCAACTGGAAGCTGCCGGTGTGGCGGCCATGGAGCTCTCCGGGTATGTGATGGACCATTTCGCCGAGGCCGTTGACGATCCCGCGCCGGGTCTGATGGGGGACCTCGCGGCCCGCTGCGCCACCGGTGAACTGGAACAGCTACCGGCGCTGGCCATCATGATCACGCTGTTCAGCGCGGCCGGTGAATCGACCGCCTCGCTGCTGGGCAGCGCGGCATCGATTCTGGTGAACCACTGCGATATCCAGCGACAGGTCCGCGAGCACCCCGAACTGCTCGGCGTATTCATCGAGGAGGTGCTGCGTTATGAGTCGCCGTTCCGCGGCCACTATCGGCACGTACTGCGAGACACCACACTGTCGGGAGTGCAGGTGCCCGAGGGCTCGCGCCTGCTGCTGTTGTGGGGAGCCGCCAACCGCGACCCGCAGCACTTCGACGATCCCGACCGGTTCCGGCTCGACCGGCCCGGCGCCAAGGGCCACATCACATTCGGCAAGGGCGCGCATTTCTGTGTCGGAGCGGCGCTGGCCCGATTGGAGGCCAAGATCGTCCTGCAGATGTTGCTGGATCAGACCGACTGGATCGACGCCGAGGATATGGGTCAGTGGCTGCCCAGCATCCTGGTCCGCCGGCTGGACAGCTTGACGCTGGCGGTCAGATGACCGGATGCGCGATCAGCGTGGGGTGAGCCGGAAGATCGGGATCGTGCGCCCGGCCGGAGCCGTCTTGTCCCGGTAGTCGTCGTACCCGGCGTACACGCGTTCGGCCAAGCCGAACAGCCGTTCGTAATCATCCGGATCGGTGACCTCGGCGGCGGTGAACGGTTCCATGCCGAATCGGCAGTCCGGATTGGCCTTCAGGTTGTGATACCACTGCGGGTGCTTGGCGCCGCCGTAGTTCGAGGCGAGCAGGATGACATCCGCGCCGTCGTGGAAGTACGTCAGTTGCACCTGGCGGCGCTTCCCGGATTTCGCTCCGGTCGTCACCAGTGGGGCGTTGATGATGGGGCCCATGTTGATCCGCCCGCCGGTCAGTCGGAACAGATACGGATCGGTGCGGCGGGCGATGTGCCGGGCGACGAACTGCCCGAGGGGTGAGCGCCCGAAGCGCACACTGGCGTGATACTTGGAACCACGGGGCTTCTCGGGATCCACATATCGCAACGGCATGTAGAGCACCGTACGCCCAACCGACCCTCGGCCGTGGTGATGCGATGTCGGTTCGACCGCAGGGTTCATGCCCATGGTGGACAATGCGGGCATGTCGATCCGCGTGAACACCGACAACTTCGTCCGCGCCGAAACGCACCGGATGTTCCGCGACAATGCGGTGGTCGCCGGCGGTCTCGGCCGGTTCCACCACAACCGCACGCCCGCCGAGATCGACGCGCAGACCGTCATCCGGCTGAACCGGGACACCCTCTACAGTTTCGCCCTCGTGGATCTCGTCGAGCCGGTCACCCTCACGCTGCCCGACCCCGGGCAGCGCTACCTGTCGGCGATGGTCGTCAACGAGGACCATTACGTCAACAGGGTCATCCACGATGCCGGCGAGCACGTCCTCACCGCTGGCGAATACGAATCGCGCTACGTCGCGGTCGGAATCCGGATCCTGGTCGACCCCAACGATCCCGACGATGTGGCCGCGGTCGCCCTGCTGCAGGAAGGGCTGCGACTCAGCGGCGGCGGCAGCGGTGATTTCGTGATGCCCGACTATGACATCGCGTCGATGGACGACACCCGAGATGCACTGCTGCGCCTCGCCGTCGGGCTGGGCGATTACGACAAGATGTTCGGGCGCCGCGACGAGGTCGACCCCGTGCGCCACCTGATCGGGTGCGCGGCCGGCTGGGGCGGGTTGCCGACATCGGAGGCCACCTATGTCGGTGCCCAACCGGATGTCGCCGCAGGCGTCTACGAGATGGTGTTCCGCGACGTCCCGGTCGACGCGTTCTGGTCGGTGTCGGTGTACAACCGTCAAGGGTTCTTCGAGCCCAACCCGCAGGGGCGGTACTCGGTGAACAGCGTGACCGGTCTGCGCAACGAAGACGGTTCGGTCACCGTCCGATTCGTGCCGCCGACCGACGGCGACGTGCCGCCGAACGCCATCGTCACTCCCGACGGCTGGAACTACACCATCAGGTTGTATCGGCCGCGGCCGCAGATCCTCGACGGCAGCTGGACGCCGCCCACCCTCACGGCGGTCTGAGCATCGAGCGCAACTCCCGCGCGTTGCACACCGCGTGCCCACCGAGGTCATTGTTGAAGTACACCAACACATCTCGGTCCTCGGCATCCCAGGCGCGGATGAGAGCGGCCCAGCGATGCAGCTCGGCGGTGTCGTAGCTACCCGTGTAGATGGCGTGATCGCCGGGTCCGTGCAGGCGCAGATAGGCCAGTTTTGCGGTGGCCGCCTCCACGCACGGCAGCCCCGGGCCGCTCATCACCACGTACGCGGCGCCGTGCTCGCGCAACATGTCATAGACCGACGGGTCATCCCAGGACGGGTGCCGCAGCTCCATGGCCACCGGGATCTCGTCGGGCATGACGGTCAGGAAATGATCCAGGCGCTCGTCATCGCGCTGCTGTGCCGGATGCAACTGCACCAGCAGAGCCGCGCGCCGGTTCCCGAGTTCGGTCCAACCCGCGGCGATCCGTTCGATCCACTGCTCGGGGGAGCCCAACCGGCGGGCATGTGTCAGTCCTCGCGGTGCCTTCACCGTCATGGAGAATCCATCCGGCAAGCGGTCGCGCCATTGGGCGAACGTCGCGGGCTTGGGCCACCGATAGAAACTGGCATTCAACTCGACGGTGTCGAACTCGGCCACGTACACCCCGAGGCGGCGCGCCGCGGGCAGATTCGGTGGATAGAGCACATCGGCCCAATGGTCGTAGGACCAGCCCGAGGTGCCGATGCGCACCGTCATCCGCGGCGGCCGCCCGACAGCAGGCTCGCGGCGGTACCCAGATCGGTGACCAGGCCGTCGAACGCGCGGTCCCGCTGCTCGGGTGGACCGCGCAGAACCGAACTCGGATGCGGGGTGGCCACCACCTCGAAGTCACCCTCGGGTGGTCGCAGCACCTGCCCGCGCTGTTCGGTGAGCCGAAAATCATTACCCAGCAGACCTTTTGCCGCGGTCGCACCCAACAGCACCACCACCTCGGGCTCGATCGCCTGCAGTTCGGCGAACAACCAGGGCCGGCAGGCCACCACCTCGGTCCGGCTGGGTGTCTTGTGGATGCGCCGCTTGTTGCCCGCCGCGCGGGTGAACTTGAAATGCTTAACCGCGTTGGTCAGGTACACGTGTTCGCGATCGATGTCGGCGGCGTCGAGCGCCTTGTCCAGCAGCCGGCCCGCGGGCCCGACGAATGGCCGGCCGGCGCGGTCCTCGCGATCACCGGGTTGTTCGCCCACCAACAACAGCCGCGCCGATGCCGGACCGGCCCCGAACACGGTCTGATCGGCGTCGCGGTACAGATCGCATCCGCGGCAGCTGCGCGCGGCGTCGGCCAACGCACGCAGATCCCGGGAATCCGGCAGGAACTCCTCGGCGCTTCGGTGTGTCGTCGCGGCCATGCCTGTCGGGTACCCGCGACGACCGGCGCCTATACCCGGCCGAAACGCGCACGATCGGGACTATGTCCGCGCACTGATCGAGTCGCCGGGTGGCGGCCCGTCGACCGTGACGACGATTTCGTCGCCCAGCGTGTGTCCGGGCGCCAAGGTCAGCCGGTCACCGCTCCAGAACTTCCCGGGATCGAAGTAGTTCTCCCGCTTCTCGGTGGTCAGCAGACCCATCTCCTCATAGGTGATGGCGACCGTCTCGGCGCAGTAGGCCGTTTCCAGGCCGGCCGAGCGGCGCCTGACCTTGTCGCGCTCGGCCGACTCGCGGACCTTCCGGTGGATGATCGGCAGCCCGCGGGTGAAGTCGCTGACCAATGGCAGCCGGCCGCGCAGCCAGCGCCCGGTCAGCCGGGCCGTCGAGGGGAACGCGGTGCCGTTCATCCGGGCGATCACCTTGAGCATCCGGTCCTCCTGCTCCCGGTTGGCCGGTGGTGTCAGCTGACGCAGCCAACAGCGCTGCCCGTACTCGTGCACCCAGCGCTCGACGACCGCGCGGGCGTCGTTGAGCTGGACCCCGCGGTGATGGGTTCCGGTCCACAGGTCCAGCAGCTTCTGCCCGAGTTCGGCGTGCCAGATCAGCGGCGGCAGGTCGTCGATGGCGACGGTCATCCCGACGTGGTTGACCGGGGCGTTGGTCAGCGTCTGGATGGCCCGGTCCGGTCCGGAGCCACCCCGGAACAACCAGATGTCACCGGTGCGGGTCTCCTCCAGCGCCCGGGCCAAGTCCACCGTGTGTGCGTCCACGTGGGCAGCTTAGGCACAATCGCTGCATGCGAAGCATCTGGAAGTGGGTCGGGCTGGCCGGTGTCGCCGGCGTGGTGGCCGGCGGCGTGCTGGTCGCCCGCGATCAACGCATCCGCAAGTCCTACACGCCCGATGACATCCGGGCCCGGTTGCACCAGCGGCTCGCCGAGGCCGAGAACGCCTGACTTGTGGCCGCGAGCGTGCGTGAACTCCCGGTGCGCGACGGCGTGTCGGGGAGCAGACGCGCACGGTCGCGGTGGATCAGAAGAGTTCGGTGAGCGTGCGGTCCAGCATGTCGACGTAGAAGTCGGCGCCCGCCTCGTCGATGCACAACGGCGGCTTGGTCTTCAGGATGTTCTGGTGCTCGCCGGTCGGCTGGATCACCACGCCCAGATCCAACATCCGCTCGCAGATGGCCATGGTCTCCTCGGTGGCCGGTTCCAGGGTGTCGGCATCGCGGATCATCTCGACCCCCAGATACAGCCCCATCCCGTGCACCGTCCCGATGATCGGGTGCTTCTCACGCAGCCCCAGCAACCGCTCCTTCAGATGCCCGCCGACGCGAAGCGCGTTCTCCTGCAGGCCCTCGTCGCGCAGCACATCGAGCACGGTCAGCCCGATCGCGCAGGACAGCGGGCTGCCGCCGGTCGAGGAGAAGAAGTAACCCTGTGACCGGAACCCCTCGGCGATGGCGCGGGTGGTGATCACCGCGCCCAGCGGATACCCGTTGCCGGTCGCCTTGGCCACCGACACGATGTCGGGGACCACCTGCTGCTGCGGGAAACCCCAGAACCAGTGGCCCAGACGGCCGTAACCCACCTGAACCTCGTCGGCGATCGCGACTCCGCCGGCCGCGCGGACGGCCGCATACACCTGCGACAGGTAACCGTCGGGCAGCGCCATCCCGCCGGCGTTGCCGTACACCGGTTCACAGATGAAACCCGCGGGCGGACGCCCGGCCGCCACCATCGCCTCGATCTGGGCCACGGCATCCTCGGCGTACCGCGATGCCTCGGCGCCGCGGTACTTACCGCGGAAGCTGTTCGGTGATTCCACCGTGTGCACCCAATCGGGGCGGGTGGACAGCGCATTCGGGTTGTCCGCCGTCGACGTCGAGACCGCGTCGGTGGCATAGGTCCAGCCGTGATAGGCCTCGCGCACCGCGACGATATCGCGGCGACCGGTGGAGGCGGTGGCCAGCCGGATCGCCAGATCGCTGGCCTCCGAGCCGGAGTTGACCAGGAACACGGTGTCCAGGGCATCCGGCAGGGTGGCGGCGATGCGCTCGCTGAACTCCACCACCGCCGCATAGTTGAAACGCGAGTTGGTGTTCAGCCGGCGCAGCTGTCGCGACGCCGCGTCGGCCACCCGCGGGTGGGCATGCCCCAGCACGGTGACGTTGTTGACCATGTCCAGGTACACCCGGCCGGCGGTGGACATCAGGTGGTGTCGGTGACCGCGTTCGATCTGCGGCGGCGTGCGGTAGTAGTGCTCCTGCACCGAGGCGAAACTGTCGTCGCGCCGGGCCAGCAGGTCGCGCTCGGGGGCTGTCTCCGGCGCGTCGAGGCCGAGCACCGTCCTGGGATCACAGCACAGCGCCAACCAGCCCGGCGCCAACTCCGCGGTGGTGAACTGCGGTGCCGGTGGTGCCCCGACCGGACGCACCGCCAGCTGGGTCCAGCCGTCGGCGCCGATCACGCCGAGATGCTCTCCGGCGTGCAGGTGTCCGGGTGCGGTGCTCGATGCGACACCGGTCAGGGTCAACTCGAATTCGGTGCCGCGCAGGGTGATCCGGTCATCGGTACGGTCGACGACCTCACCGTCCCAGGGTGCCAGCACCCGGGTGGTCGCCGCCGGCCACATGGCGATCCCGGTTTCCACCACGTCCGGGCTGACCGATGACAACAGCGGGGCACGGCCCAGTCGCGGCCTGCCGAATCGGGTCAGCACCAGTTTCGCGTCGTCGCGTACCGCCGCGGCGGCCAGCGCGTCCGCGTCATCGCGGGTGTCCGACAGGTCCAGCGCGACAACCTGATCGGGATCCAGATCGGAGATCAGTCGGCACTGTACCTCGGGCCGGTTCGGCGCACCGAACAGACCGAGTTCGGTGAGGATGAGCGACGTCATCACGTCCATCGGGACGGCCGTCGCCTCGGCGAACATCCGCCACTCTTCCTCGGACTGGTCGGTGATGTAGGTGTTGTCCGGGTCCAGCGTGGCCTGCTGTGCGCCGCTGACGATCAGCACCGCGGTGCGCAGCACGAGCAGCGGCCACAGTGCCTCGGCCTCGGCGGCCTGCAGCGGACGGAGCGCGTGAAAGGCCTTGAGCCCGGGCAGGATCGACATCGCGTCATTGCCCGCATGCCCGAGCACCGAGGACAGCGTGATCGCGATCTCCGATACCGCCCAGGTCCGCGAGAGGTCACCGAAGTCGATGACGCCGTCGGGTGCGCCCGAGGGACCCACGATGACGTTCGCGTCGGTGAGATCCAGATGGACGGCCTGCTGCGGTAGATCGCCGGCCACGGCCGTGATCCGGTCCCACGCCGCGTGGGCTGCGGCGGCGATCTCGGCGTGCCGGCGTGGCACGTGGGCCAGTAGCTCGTCGACCACCTTGTTGCCATACCGCAGGTCCCACTGCACGATCCGGTCCAGACCGGGATGGTCGAACCCGGCCAGCGCCCGGCTGACCCGACCCGCGATATCGCCCAGCGCCGCCACCGCCGGCGGCGGGAGGTGCCCGCGCTCGTTGAGGGTGCCGCCGGACAGGTAGGGCAGCAGCCGGATCTGGCCGGCGCCCGAACCGTCGGCCGCGACCGCGAACTTCTGGCCATCGGCGGTGTCGAGCGGGACCGCGACCCGCAGGTCCGGTTCGGCGCGGGCGATCAGTTCGGCCGCGGCGTCCTGGGCGGTGAGTTCGGGCTCGGTGAAGGCTGGGTTGGCGATCTTGAGCACCGCCACCGGTACGCCTTCCTCGATCACGGTGAAGTTGCAGTCCTGTTGACTGCCAAGCGATCTCACCGCCTTGCGAAACGCGTAATGGGTGGCCAGCAGCTCAGTGGCCTGGTCTTCGGTGATCTGCGGGGCGGGCAGCGCGGGCTGCTCCAGGAAATTAAAGCCCGAGCAACCGGTCGTCATATCGCTCACTTGTCGACGAAGGCGACGACGGCGTCGGTGAAAGCGTCGTTGTCGTCACCGGCGGCGGTGTGGCCGGCATCGGACAGTTCGACGAATTCCGCGGAGGGCACCTTGGTCAGGAAGTCCTGTACGCCCTCGACGGAGACGACATCGGAGAGCTTTCCGCGGATCAGCAGAATCGGCACGCTCAGATTCTCGGCCGCGGACTCCAGCATGTCCACCCGCGCGAACGGGTCATCGCCGGGTTTGGTGAGGAAGGCCGGATCCCAATGCCAGTACCACCGCCCGTCGCGTAGTCGCAGGTTCTTCTTCAACCCTTCCACGCTGCGCGGTTTCGGCCGATGCGGCAGGTAGGCGGCCACCGCGTCGGCCGCCTGCTCCAGCGAATCGAACCCGTGCACGTGGTTGAACATGAAATCGCGGATGCGTGCGCTGCCGTCCTTCTCGAACCGCGGCACCACGTCGACGAGTACCAGCTTGGTGACGATCTCGGGTCCGGCCTCGTGGGCGGCCAGGATGCCGGTCAGCCCGCCCATGCTGGCGCCGATGAGCACCACCGGCCTGCCGATCTGGTAGAGCACCTGCAGTGTGTCGGCGCTCAGCGTCTCCACCGAGTAGTTCGCGGTGGGGGAGTAGTCGCTGTCCCCGTGTCCGCGGCTGTCCAGGGCGATGACGTGCTTGCCGCGGGAGGCCAGGATGGTGCCGGTGTTCTTCCAGGAATGCCGGTTCTGACCACCGCCGTGCAACAGCAGGATGGTGTGCCCGGCGTCCTCTGTCGCGGTGGGGCCGTTCCATTCGTCGGCGACGAGGTTCAGGTCGTCGACGCCACGGAACGTCACGGTCTGCGGTGCGCTGTCGGCAGTGCTCACGGGCATCCTCTCGCCATCCACACGGGATCTGTGACTCACGTTACTGACCGGTCGGTTGGGTCGGAAAGGCGGTCTCTAGACTGCCAACCGTGCCGTCCGAGGATCCTGGAGTCGACGAGCGCGACAGCATTGTCGAGGCGACCTTCGCCTGTCTGGCCGAACCGCACGAGGGCCCCGTCCCGGTATCGGCCATCCTGGCCCGCGCCGGGGTGTCCAGTCGCGCCTTCTACCGGTATTTCCAGTCCAAGGACGACCTGTTCCTGGCGATGTTGGACCAGGTCACGCAGCGTCTGGCGGCCCGGCTCGACGAGATCGCCGGCACCGCCGCCCCGGATCCGGTCGCCCAGCTCAACGCCTGGCTGGACCAGATGTTCACACTGGCCTCCGACCACACGCTGCACCGGTATCTGGCCGTGCTGGACTGCGATGAGATGCGCTCGGCCAAGGGATACCGGCAGGCGCGCGAACTGTCGCGGTCACGCCGCGAGTCGTCGCTGGCGGCCATCCTGGCCGCCGGCCGGGCCGACGGATCGTTCCCGCTGACCGATCCCGAATCCGATGCGATCGCGATCGCCGCGCTCGTCAGCCGCGAGCTGACGTCGGCCCGGATCTTCGATCCCGCCCAGATCCCGGTGTCGCGGGCCCGGGTCGAAGGATTCTCCCTGCGCGCCCTCGGAGTCGTCGGCGGTGATACCGCATGACGGCGTTCGCGGCAAGGGGAGGGCCCGGTTGTGACTGTGAGTTTCCTTATGTACGTTCTTCCGCATCCATAGCGGGGCCTGTGGTCATATCGTGTTCGGACCGGGTGAGTTGCGCCGGCCCCGCCGTCGGCGGGCATCGTCGAAGGGATTGCATGGCTATGCGGATGTCGCGCAGCGCGGGGTCGACCCGCTGATGGCTGCGCAGGACGCAATCCCCAACATCGTTGCCAAGCCCGTACGGTCCTTCGGCGGCTTCTTCTCGATGACGCTGGACGTCTTCACCCTGATGTTCCGGCCGCCGTTCGCCTGGCGGGAATACATCCTCCAGTCGTGGTTCGTGGCACGGGTTTCGTTGCTGCCGACGCTGATGCTCACCGTCCCGTACACGGTCCTGCTGACGTTCACGTTCAACATCCTGCTCACTGAGTTCGGTGCGGCGGACTTCTCCGGAACGGGTGCCGCGCTGGGCACCGTCACCCAGATCGGGCCGATCGTCACGGTTTTGGTGATCGCCGGTGCCGGCGCCACCGCGATGTGCGCCGACCTGGGTGCGCGCACCATCCGCGAGGAACTCGACGCCCTGCGCGTCATGGGCGTGAATCCGATCCAGGCGTTGGTCATTCCGCGGGTGCTTGCCGCCACGACCGTGTCGCTGGCATTGTCGGCGACAGTGGTGCTGGTCGGGCTCACCGGTGCCTACCTGTTCTGTGTCTACGTCCAGCACGTGTCACCGGGTGCCTTCATCGCCGGTCTGACGCTCATCACCGGGCCGTCGGACGTGATGATCGCGCTGGTCAAGGCCGCCCTGTTCGGTCTGACCGCCGGTCTGATCGCCTGCTACAAGGGCATTTCGGTGGGCGGTGGCCCGGCCGGTGTCGGTAACGCCGTCAACGAGACCGTGGTGTTCACCTTCATGGCGTTGTTCGCCATCAACGTGGTCGCGACCGCGGTGGGCGTAAAGGCGACGATGTGACGAGCATGGTGGGGCACCGGGTCAAACGGGGCGTGAGCAGTGTCGTCGATTCCTGGAATCAGGTCGGTGAGCAGACGCAGTTCTTCGGCCGCACCCTGGTCTCCATCGGTGACGTCTTCATCCGTTATCCGAAGGAACTGATCCGGCTGATCGCCCAGATGGGGCTGGGCACCGGCGCTTTGGCGATCATCGGCGGCACGGTCGCGATCGTCGGCTTCCTGACGGTCAGTACCGGTGCGCTGGTCGCCGTGCAGGGTTACAACCAGTTCTCCGAGATCGGTGTCGAGGCGCTGACCGGTTTCGCCTCGGCGTTCTTCAACGTGCGCCTCATCGCACCGGCCACCACCGCTATCGCGTTGTCGGCCACCATCGGCGCCGGCGCGACCGCGCAACTGGGCGCCATGCGCATCAACGAGGAGATCGATGCGCTGGAGGTCATCGGCATCCGCAGCATCGCCTATCTGGCGTCGAGTCGGGTCATCGCCGGTGTCATCGTGGTCATCCCGCTGTACTGCGTGGGCGTGCTGATGTCGTTCTACGCGGCCAAGATCGGTACGACCGTGATCTATGGGCAGTCCAGCGGTGTCTACGACCACTACTTCGACACGTTCCTCAACCCGATCGATCTCATCTGGTCGTTCGTGCAGTCCATCGCCATGGCGATCGTGATCATGCTGGTGCACACCTATTACGGGTTCACCGCCAGCGGCGGCCCGGCCGGTGTGGGCGAGGCCGTCGGCCGCGCGGTGCGGACCTCCCTGGTGATCTCCGCGTTCGTCGTCGTGATGATTTCGCTTGCGGTGTACGGACAGTCCGGCAACTTCAATCTGGCCGGTTGACATGGCAGCCACGAAACGCAACTCAGGAATCGCCCCCGGCTGGTGGACGCTGCTGCTGGTGGTGTTCGTCATCGCCTCGATCTGGCTGTCGTATTCGCTGTTCACAGGCAGCCTGCGCAGCACGGTCCCGGTCACCCTCACCTCCGACCGGTCCGGTCTGGTGATGGAGACCAACGCCAAGGTGAAACTGCGGGGCGTGCAGGTCGGCAAGGTCGCCGCGATCAGCGGCGGCGACTCCGAGAGCGCGTCACCGGTCAAGCTGCGCCTGGACATCGATCCCGACCAGATCCGTTTCATCCCCGCCAATGTCGAGGCCAGGATCCGGTCGACCACCATCTTCGGCGCCAAGTTCGTCGACCTGGTCTACCCGGACAACCCCAGCGCCGAACGGCTGCAATCCGGCCAGATCCTGGAGTCGCAGAACGTCACCACCGAGGTCAACACCGTCTTCGAGAACCTCGTCGGGGTGCTCGACCAGGTGGACACCGCGAAGCTGAACAGCACGCTGTCCGCGCTGGCCGAGGGTGTGCGCGGACGCGGCGAAACCATCGGCCGGGCCACCACCGACGCCAACCAGGTGCTGATGGCGCTCAACGCCCGCACTGACACCATCCGCGAGGACTGGCAGGCGCTGGCCGGCTTCAGTGACGCCTACAGCGCTGCGGCACAGGACATCCTGGCCACCCTGGACGCCGCCAGCACCACCGCGACCACCATCAGCAGCAACGCCCGACAGCTCGACGCGCTGCTGCTGGCCACCACGGGTCTGTCCAACAAGGGCATCGAGCTGCTGGCGCCGAACCAGGCCAACCTGATCAAGGCCGTCAACACGCTGCAGCCGACGACGGACCTGCTGTTCAAGTACAGCCCGACCTACACCTGTCTGCTGACCGGCGCGAAGTACCTGCTCGACCACGGTGGTTACGACGCCACCGGCGGCAACGGCAAGTCCTTCATCCTCGACACCGCGCTGATGCTGGGCGACGACCCGTACGCCTACCCGCGGCATCTGCCGATCGTCGGTGCCAAGGGCGGCCCCGGTGGCAAACCCAGCTGCGGCTCGCTGCCCAACGTCGACGAGAACTGGCCGGTGCGCCAGCTGGTCACCAACACCGGCTTCGGCAGCGGTATCGACTGGCGGCCCAACCCGGGCATCTCGTTCCCGTTCTACGGCAACTGGTTGCCCGTCACCCGTGCGGTTCCGGAACCACCGAGCATCCGCAACACCTTCGGCGGCCCGGCGATCGGCCCGATCCCGTACCCGGGCGCACCGGCCTACGGTGCCCAGCTGTACGCGCCCGACGGGACCCCGCTGTGGCCGGGACTGCCGCCGGCCCCGCCACCGGGGGCGCCGCGTGACCCCGGCCCGCGGCCCGGCTCGGAACCGTTCATCGTGACCAACCCCGGTGTGCAGCCGACCCCGCTGCCGCCGCAACCGCTACCAGTTCCGGCCGCACCCGGCCCGCCGTCCTGATCCACCGAACCAGCACTAGGAGAAACAACCCGTCATGAAAGACAACTTGGGAGGCGCCATCTGGCGGCTCACCATCTTCCTGGCAGTGTGCCTGCTGGGTGTCTTCGGGCTGTTCGCGATCTTCTCGCAGTTGCGCTTCGGTGAGACGGAACAGAACTACAAGGCCGAATTCACCAATGTCAGCGGCATGGAGCCCGGCGACTTCGTCCGCATCGCCGGTGTCGAGGTCGGCAAGGTCGGCGACATGCACATCCGCGACGACGGCACGGTGCTGGTCAACTTCACCGCCGACTCGTCGGTGGTGCTGACCCAGGGAACCCGTGCGGTCATCCGCTACGACGACCTGATCGGCGGCCGGTACCTGGGCCTGCAGGAGGGCGCCGGGGACACCGGCCGGTTGCAGCCCGGGTCCACGATCCCGTTGGCGCGCACCGCCCCTGCGCTGGATCTGGACGCGCTGATCGGTGGTTTCCGGCCGTTGTTCAAGGCGCTGGAACCCGATCAGATCAACGCGCTGTCGGGCACCCTGATCAGCGCGCTGCAGGGTCAGGGCGCGACCATCGGGTCGTTTCTGAACCAGACCGCCGCACTGACCAACACGCTGGCCGACCGTGACCAGCTGATCGGAGAGGTCATCGTCAACCTCAACACCGTGATGGGCTCCCTCGGCGACCAGAACGAGCAGTTCGCCAAGGGCGTCGACGGACTGAGCCAGCTGGTCGACGGGCTGGCCGCGCGCCGCACCGACATCGCCAACGGTGTCGCCTACGTCAGCGAGGCGGCCGGCAGCATCGCCGAACTGCTGGATCAGGCGCGGCCCCCGCTGACCAAGACCGTCACCGAAACCGACCGCGCCGCAGGCATCGTCGTCGCCGACGCGGACTACTTCGACAACCTGATCAACACGCTGCCCGACGCCTACCAGGCGTTGGCGCGCCAGGGCATCTACGGTGACTTCTTCAGCTTCTACCTCTGCGATATCGTGCTCAAGCTCAATGGCAAGGGTGGCCAGCCGGTGTACGTCAAGGCCGCCGGGCAGAACAGCGGGAGGTGCACCCCGCGATGAAGTCCTTCGCTGAACGTAACCAGATGGTGGTCGGCGCAATCGGATTGACCGTCATCACCGCGATCATCCTGGGCGCGCTGAACTACGACAAGCTGCCGTTCCTGGACCGCGGCCGTGACTACTCGGCGTTCTTCGCCGAAGCCGGTGGTATCCGCGACGGTGCCGCCGTGCAGGTCTCCGGTATGCGGGTGGGCCACGTCTCGGGTGTCGAGTTGCAGGGCCAGCAGGTGCTGGTCAGCTTCAAGATCGACAACGGTGTGCGCATCGGTGACCGCAGCGAGGCCGCGGTCAAGACCAAGAGCCTGCTGGGCACCAAGTACCTGGAGGTCACCCCGCGCGGTGAGGGTTGGCAAGAGGGCACCATCCCCATGGACCGCACCACGCCGGCCTACCAATTGCCCGATGCCCTGGGCGATCTGGCCTCGACCATCAGCGGATTGAACACCGACCAGCTCTCCGACTCGCTGCGGGTGCTGTCGGAAACCTTCGCCGAGACCCCGCCAGAACTGCGGGTGGCGATCGAGGGCGTGTCGCGGTTCTCCGAGACACTCAACGAACGTGACGCCGAACTGCGCAGTCTGCTGGGCAATGCCAACAAGGCCACCACGGTGCTCGCCGAGCGCAGCGATCAGATCGTCACGCTGGTGCGCAGCAGCAATGCGCTGCTGGCCGAACTGCGCACGCAGACCGCGGCGCTGGACGCGATCTCGGGCAACATCTCGGCGCTGAGCCGCCAGTTGCAGGGCCTGATCGCCGAGAACGACGAGACCCTCAAGCCGGCCATCGACAAGCTCAACGGTGTACTCACCATGCTGGACAACCGCAAGGATCGGTTGCAGCGGTCGTTGAAGCTGATGAGTGACTACGCGATGTCGCTGGGCGAATCCGTCTCGGGCGGACCGTTCTTCAAGTCCTACGTGGCCAACCTGCTGCCCGGCCAGTTCGTGCAGCCCTTCATCGACGCCGCGTTCTCCGATCTGGGCCTGGACCCCAACGTGCTGCTCCCCTCGGAGCGCACCGATCCGCAGGTCGGCCAGCCGGGCACCCCGGCGATGCCGCTTCCGTACCCGCGTACCGGACAGGGCGGCGAACCGCGCTTGACCCTGCCCGACGCCATCACCGGCAACCCGGGCGATCTCGGTTGTGGCCCACCGGGAATCCCGCTGCCCGGCCCGACCGGCTGCTACCCGTACCGCGAACCGCCGCCCGCACCGCCGCCGGGCGGGCCGCCGCCGGGCCCGCCGGCCATCGCCCCGCCGGGTCTGGCGTCCACGCCGACCCCGCCCGGGCCGGTGTTCGTACCCGCCCCCGGTGAACCCGTCACACACGGGACCGGCGCACAACCGGGAGCAGGCCAGTGACCACATCGTCAGCACCGTCGCGGCACAACGCCGGACGCGTCACGTTGGCCCTGGTGCTCGTCGCGATCCTGGCCGCGGGCATCTATCTGGTGGTGCGCACCACCGAGACCCTCAACCGGGTCAACGTCGTCGCCTATTTCGACAGCAGCAACGGCATCTTCGTCGGTGACGATGTGGTGATCCTCGGGGTGCCGGTCGGCCGGATCGAGAAGATCGAGCCCGAGCCCGAGCGGGTCAAGATCTCGTTCTGGTACGACGGCAGCCACAAGGTGCCCGAGAACGTCAATGCAGCCATCCTGTCGCCGATGCTGGTGACCTCGCGCGCCATTCAGCTGACCCCGACCTATTCCGAGGGACCGGTGTTGCAGGACAACGCCGTCATCAGCCAGGACCGCACCGTGGTCCCGGTCGAATACGACGATGTCCGCGAGCAGCTGCACCGCATCACCGAGACGCTGCAGCCGACCGAGCCCGGGGGCGTCAGCGAGCTCGGGGCGTTCATCAACACCGCCGCGGACAACCTGCGCGGTCAGGGCGCCGACATCCGCGCCACGTTGGTCAAACTGTCCCAGGCGATCTCGGCGGTGGGTGATCACAGCACCGATGTGTTCGCCACGGTGAAGAACCTGTCCATCCTGGTGTCGGCGCTGCAGGACAGCACCGATGTGATGCGAGCGCTGAACCAGAACCTCGCCTCGGTCACCGGCACCCTGGCCGACAACCCCGACGAGGTCGGCACCGCCATTCAGGATCTGTCCGACACCGTCGGCCTGGTGCAGAACTTTGTCGCCGAGAACCGCGAAAGCCTCGGCACCACATCGGACAAGCTCGCTGGGGTGACCCAGGCGCTCAACGACAGCCTGGCCGACGTCAAGCAGTTCCTGCACGTCGCACCGACGACGTTCCAGAATTACATCAACATCTACCAACCCGCTCAGGGCGCGGTCTCCAGCGTCCCGGTGATCAACAACTTCGCCAATCCGATCAACTTCCTGTGCGGTGCGGTGCAGGCGGCCTCGCGGATGGGCGCAGAACAGTCGGCGAAACTCTGCGTGCAGTACCTTGCGCCGATCGTCAAGAACCGGCAGTACAACTTCCTGCCGATCGGCCAGAACCTCGGCGTCACCGCGTCGGCGCGGCCGAATGAGCTGACCTGGAGCGAGGATTGGTTGCGGCCGGATTACATCCCGCCTGCCGGTCCGCCGCCGCCCGCCGCGCCGCCGGCGAATCCGGGTGGGCCGCTGCCCGGTCCGCCGTTGGCGGCCGAGATGGCCGCACCCACGAATCCGGCCGACGGGCTGTCGGGTCTGATGGTGCCGCCGGGAGCCGGATCATGAGGCGCGCCGACATCGCCGCTGTGGCCCTGGTGATCGCCGCCGCGGCCACCGCGACGGGGTGTGAGTGGAAGGGCCTGAACTCGGTGGCGCTGCCGGGCGTGGAGGGCCGCGGCCCCGGCTCATACACCATTCAGGCGCAGATGCCCGATATCGACCACCTGTCTCCGAACTCACGGGTGCGGGTCAACGATGTGACCGTCGGCAACGTCACCGGTATCGAACGTCAGGGCTGGCACGCACTGGTCACCATGAGCCTCAACGCCGATGTGGTGCTGCCCGCCAATGCGACGGCGACACTCGGTCAGACCAGCCTGCTCGGATCTCAGCACATCGAGTTGGCCGCGCCCGCCGAGCCCGAGGGCCGGTTGCAGGCCGGTGCGGTGATCCCGCTGGAGCACAGCGGCGCCTATCCGACCACCGAGCAGACGCTGGCCGCGATCTCGTTGCTGCTCAACGGCGGTGGGCTGGGCAACGTGCAGGACATCACCGCGGCCTTCAGTCAGGCCTTCACCGGGCGGGAAGCCGACCTGCGCAGCCTGATCGAGCAGCTCGACAAGTTCATCGCCTACAACAACGATCAGAAGGACGACATCATCGCCGCGGCCGAGAGCCTGAACTCTCTGGTCGGTCAGGTTGCCGAACAGAAACCGGTGGTGGACAAGGCGTTGCAGACGCTTCCCGAGGCGTTGGAGGTGCTCAAGGACCAGCGCGAGATACTCGCCGAGGCGCTCGTGCAACTCGGCCGGTTCAGCGCGCTCGCCGCCGACTCGACGAACCAGACCCGGGAGGCGCTCGTCGCGGAGCTCAAGGCCCTCGGCCCGACCCTGGAATCGCTGGCCGATGCCGGTCCGGCGCTGACCCGCGGGTTGAGCTTTTTGACCACCTACCCGTTCCCGAAGGAGACGATCACCAACTGGATGCGCGGTGACTACGCGAACCTGACCCTGGTCGTCGACCTGACGTTGAGCCGGATGGACCAGGGTCTGTTCACCGGGACTCGGTGGGAGGGCGACCTCACCGAGCTGGAGATGCAGTGGGGCCGCACCATCGGCCAGCTGCCCAGCCCATACACCGCGGTGAATCCGCTTGTCGCGCCGTACCGTTGGGATCAGGGGCGTTGACATGGTGCTGACCAGACGAATCCTCATGCAGATGGCGGTCTTCATCGCCATCTCGATCATCGCGATCGGCATCATGGCCTTCAGCTATATGCGCCTGCCGAATCTGCTCTTCGGGGCCGGGCACTACCGCGTCACCGTGGAACTGCCGGAGACCGGTGGCCTGTACGAGCGCGCCAATGTCACCTACCGCGGGTCGCAGGTGGGCCGCGTCGAGAAGGTGGGTCTGACTGATAACGGCACCGTCGAGGCGTTGCTCTCGCTGGAGTCCGACGTGCCGATCCCGGCCGACCTGGACGCGCAGGTGCACAGCCAGACCGCGGTCGGCGAGCTGTTCGTCGAACTGCTGCCACGCAGTGGCGCCGGCCCGGAACTGCGTGACGGCGACGTCATCCCGCTGGATCGCACCTCGGTGCCGATGGACGTCAACACCCTGCTCGATGCGACCAACCGTGGCCTGCAGGCGATTCCGGGGGACAACCTGCGCACCGCGGTCGACGAGGCCTACCTCGCGGTCGGCGGGCTGGGCCCGGATCTGAACCGGCTGGTCAAGGGTTCCACGGCGCTGGCCATCGATGCCCGCGCCAACCTGGATCCGCTGACCGCGCTGATCGATCAGTCCAAGCCGGTGCTGGACACCCAGACCGACACCGCGGGCTCCATCCGCGCGTGGGCGTCGAATCTGGCCACCGTCACCGCCGAACTGCGCGACCACGACGATGCGGTGCGCGGCCTGCTGGAACGCGGACCCGGTGCGGCCGAAGAGGTCCGGGCGCTGCTGGATCGGCTGCAGCCGACCCTGCCGATCGTGCTGGCCAATCTGGTGAACGTGAACGAGGTGGCGATCGCGTATCAGCCGGCCCTGGAGCAACTGCTGGTGTTGCTGCCGCAAGGCACCGCGACCACGCAGGCGACCGGTACCGCCAACCGGCACACCAAGCAGGACTACAAGGGCGCGTACCTGAACTTCAATCTGAACCTGAATCTGCCGCCGACCTGTACCACCGGCTTCCTGCCCGCCCAGCAGCAGCGTGCACCGTCGCTGGAGGACTACCCGGACCGCCCGGCCGGTGACCTGTACTGCCGCATCCCGCAGGACTCGCCGAACAACGTCCGCGGCGCCCGGAACCTGCCGTGTATCACGGTGCCGGGGAAGCGTGCCCCCAGCGCCGCGATGTGCGAGAGCGACGAGACCTACGTGCCGCTCAACGACGGCAACAACTGGAAGGGCGACCCGAACGCCACGCTGTCCGGACAGGCCGTCCCCCAGCTGCGACCGGGTACCGTGCCGCCGCCACCTGCAGAAACGGCACCCGCGCCGGCGCCGGCACCGCCGCCGCTCGCGGCCGCCGAGTACGACCCGACCAGCGGCACGTACGTTGGACCGGACGGCAAGGTGTACACCCAGTCGAATCTGGCTCGCACCGCGAACGAGGAGCAAACATGGCAGACGATGCTGCTACCCCCACCGGGGAAGTGAGCGAGTCCGCAACCGAAACCTCACCGACGATCGAGGACGGCACCGAGGACGGTGTCGTGGAAGACGCGACATCGGACGCCGAGGACATCGACAAGGCCGAGGCCGCCGCGGCCGGTGCGGGAATCTCGCATGTGCGGCTGGCCACCATCCTGGGACTCGTCGTGGTCGTCGCGCTGGCGGCCCTGGTCGGCTGGATGGGGTACCGGACCTATGAGTCACAACAACTCGACGCCAAGCGGGAGCTGTTCCTCCAGGTCGGCAGGCAAGGCGCGATCAACCTGACCACCATCGACTTCGAGCGCGCCGAGGCCGACGTACAGCGCATCCTCGATTCGGCCACCGGCACGTTCTACGACGATTTCCAGCAGCGCGCCGGTCCGTTCATCGAGGTCGTCAAGCAGGCACAGTCGAAATCCGTCGGCTCGGTGACCGAGGCCGGGCTGGAGACCTATTCCGACACCGAAGCGCGCGTGCTGGTCGCGGTGACCGTCCAGACCTCCAACGCCGGTGCCGCCGAACAACAACCGAGACTGTGGCGGATGCGGGTCACCGTGCAGGACATCGGTGAAGACCAGGTGAAGGTTGCCAACGTGGAGTTCGTCCCGTGACCGAGAACAAGCCCGAGCCCGAAGAGACCACCGCCGCCGACGTCGAGCCGACGGCCGTGGAAATCGATGAGGCTGTCGACGAAGACACGGTCGAGTCGACCGAACCTGCCGCGGCACCCGCCAAGCGCGGTGTCCAGTGGGGTCGCGTGCTGGCCTATGGCATCCTGCCGGGGGTGGCGTTGATCCTGGCGCTGGTCGCCGGTTATCTGAAATTCGAGGACAACTCGATCCGCGACGGTGATCTGGCGCGCGACGAGTCGGTACAGGTCGCCAAGGACAGCACCATCGCTCTGCTGTCCTACAAGCCGGACACCGTCGAACAACAGCTCACCGATGCCCGCGCCCTGCTCACCGGCGAGTTCGCCGCGGCCTACACCGATCTGACCACCAATGTGGTGATCCCCGGCGCCAAGGAGAAGCAGATCTCCGCGGTGGCAACGGTTCCCGCTGCCGCATCGGTGTCGGCGGACCCGGAAAAGGCCGTCGTGCTGGTCTTCGTCAACCAGACCGTGGTCGTCGGCACGGATGCGCCCACCGACACCGCCTCCAGCGTGCGGGTGACGATGGAGAAGCAGGGTGACCGCTGGCTGATCTCCGGATTCGATCCGGTCTAGGACATGGCCGATTCCGTCGACGTCGTCACCGACGATGTCACGCTGCGCACGTTGACCTGGGGCGACTGGACCGACAGCGACGCGCCGGTGGCGGTGTGCCTGCACGGTTTTCCCGATACCGCGCACGGCTGGCGCAAGGTCGCACCGAAGCTGGCCGAGGCCGGTTGGCGGGTGGTGGCGCCGTTCATGCGCGGCTACGCGCCGTCGTCACTGTCGGCCGAGGGCAGCTATCACATCGGCGCCCTGATGGACGATGCGCTGCGGGTGCTCGACGCGGCCGGCCCCACCGGGCGTGACGTCGTCATCGGCCACGACTGGGGTGCCATCGCCGCGACCGGGTTGGCCGCGATGCCGAACAGTCCCTTCCGCAAGGCCGCCATCATGTCGGTGCCACCATCGGCGGCATTCCGCGCACCCGGTGGCCTGTCCGATGCCGGCCGGCTGGCCGCCCAGCTGCCGCGGCAGTTGCGGCGCAGCTGGTACATCCTGTTCTTCCAGCTGCCGTGGTTGCCCGAGCAGTCCGCGGCACGGGTGGCGCCCAAACTGTGGCGCGACTGGTCTCCGGGTTACGACGGTGCCGAGGACGTGGGTCTGGTCCTCGACGCGATCGGTGCGCCCGAGCGTTGGCGCGCCGCATTGGGCTACTACCGGGCGACGGTGCGCAACAGCCGTCCGCCGACACGTTATGCCGAGCTGCACCGGCACTGGCTCGATGCGCCGGTGCTGCCGACGTTGTACCTGCACGGCAGCGACGACGGCTGTGCCTCCGCCGATTACACCGAATGGGTGCGTCGGGTACTTCCGGCCGGCAGCGCCGCGCATATCGTCGACGGTGGCGGGCACTTCCTGCAGCTCGACCGGCCCGAGGCCACCGCCGCGCGCATCCTGGACTTCATCGGAAGTGTCCGCTAACCGGATGACGGCGACCGACGCCCAGAGCTTCTGGATGTCGGCCAAGATACCCAACGACACCTTCCTGCTGTTCGCATTCGAGGGTGTGCCCGAGGATCTCGATGCGGCGATCGCCGAGTCGGTGGCCAACGCCGTTGTCAGTCCTGACCTTTCGCGCCGGATCCGTGATGATGCGCGGCTGCGGTACCCGGCGTGGGTTGCTTTCAGGGCAGGCCCGGCGCAGTTCACCGTCCGCGGGGCGGGACAGTCTTGGGCGCAGTGCCTGGCGCAGGTGAGCCGACTCGTCGACGATCAGCTCGATCCGCGTCAAACACCTTGGCGCGTGCACCTGTTCGTCGGTGTCGACGGTGTGCCGACGGTGGCCGGGCCGGCCACCGTCGCGGTCCTGCAGATCACCCATGCCCTGGGCGGCGGTGGACGCACTTGCGGCCCGGCGGCGGTGATGTTCGGCCGGGCGGGGACGGTGGAACCTGTGCAACCGCGGTACGGCAACCCGGCGTTGTTACCGCTGCACACCGTGCAGGCGGCCCGCGCACACCGAAAGCTGGTGCAGGACAGCGAGGCCGGTCGGGTACCGGCGGCCGCCGCGCCGCGCCGCCCGTTACGGACCAACGCCGCCCCGGCCGGTGAGCGAGGTATGCGCACCATCGTGCGGTCCCGCGCCCGGATGGCGGGGGCCACCGTGACGGTCAGCGCGCTGAGCGCCATCGGCGAGGCCCTGTCCGATCACCTCGACGCGCTCGGCGAGGACACCTCGACGCTCGGTGCCGAGGTCACCATGGCCAAATCCGGTCCGCGGCGGGCCTACAACCACTTCGGCACCGTCGGCGTCGACCTGCATCCCGATCTCGCCGCGGCGGACCGATCAGCGGCCATCACCGCCGCGTTGGCCGATCGGCGCGCCCGCGCCGCGCACCCGGCGATGCTCGCTGCCGAGCGGGCGTTCGCGGGCACGCCCGCACCCCTGTTGCGGTGGGGCGTCGGCCAATTCGATCCCTCGGCGCGCCCGGCGGCGGTGACCGGCAACACCGTGGTGTCCAGCGTCAACTGCGGCGCCGCCGACTTCGCGTTCGGCGGCAGACCGGTCCGGATGGCCGCGGCATTCCCCGGGCTGTCGCCGATGGTCGGACTGACGCACTGTGTGACCGGTGTCGGTGACACCATCACCGTCAGTGTGTTCGCCGCGGAGTCGGCGATCGGTGATGTCGACGCGTATGTGCAGCGCTTGGAGGCCGCCCTCTAGTCCCGTCGAGTGGCCGGTTATCACACGCATTCGTGACGTTCGCGTGCAACAACTGGCCACTGGGTAGCTACAGAACTCACGCGGCACCGCGCAGGTGGTGGATGCCCATATCGAGCGCGGCCTCCAGATAGCTGATGTCGCCGGTGGCGATCAGGATTCCGACCCCGCCCTGCACGCCGGCCAGCAACGCCGCGGCGGCCCGGTCGGCGTCGACGCGCGCGTCGACCTTGTCCTGCTCCTGCATGGCCTGCACGCCCGCGGAAATCTCGCCGTGCCAGCGGCGCATCAACGATTCGGTGACGGCCTGGGCTCCCGGTGTGCTTCGGCCGATCTCGGACATCAGTGTGCTCAGCGGGCAGCTCTGCCCCTGTCGGCGATAGCGGTCGACGACGGCGTCGCGCCAGCGACCCCAGGCGGCCCAGGAGTTCAGCGCCCCCAGGTGTGGCTGTTGATCGGACAGGACCTGTTCGGCCTCGTAGCGGGCCACCTCCAGCAGCAGCTGCTCCTTGCCGTCGGGGAAGTAGTGGAACAGCTGGCTCTTGGACGTGGCGGTGCGGGCCCGGATGTCATCAAGGGTGGTCGACGCGATGCCGCGCTCGCGGATCAGGGCGGCGGCACCCTCGACGATGCGTTGCCGGGTGGCCGCACCCTTGCGGGTGAGTTTTTGGACTTGCAGGTCCATTTTCATCGGCCTACATATGGACTCATGAGTCCAAACATTACGCGGTTCGCAGGCCGCACAGCACTGGTCACAGGTTCCACCGGCGGTCTCGGCGTCACCATCGCGCACGCGTTGGCCGCCGACGGAGCGCACGTCATCGTCACCGGCCGCAACGCCGAACGGGGCGACGCCGTCGTCGCCGACATCCGCGCGGCGGGCGGCAGCGCGAGCTTCATCGCGGCCGATCTCGGCGCAGGGGAGGCCGCGGTGCGCGCGTTGGCCGCGCAGGCCGGACAGGTCGACATCCTGGTCAACAATGCCGGCATCTGGTCCACCCCGGAACCGACCGAAGACATCTCCGAGGCGACGCTGCTGGCTTCCTATCAGGCCAATGTCGTCGGACCCTTCCTGCTCACCGGTGCGCTGGCGCCGGCGATGGCCCGCCGCGGTGGCGGCGCGATCGTGAACATCGGGTCCATCACCGGACTGATCGGCGGCGACAAGTCGGCGCTGTACAACTCGACCAAGGCCGCGGTGCACTCGCTCACCAAATCCTGGGCCGCCGAGTACGGGCCCGCCGGGGTGCGCGTCAACGCGGTGGCGCCCGGACCGATCGCCACCGAACGCGCCGCCGAGTCCGCCGACCATGTCGCTCCGGTGCTGGCCCGCATCCCGTCTCGGCGAATCAGCACTCCCGAAGAGATCGCCGCAGCGGTGCTGTTCCTAGCGTCCGACGAGGCCGCCAACATCCACGGCGCGGTGCTCAGCGTGGACGGGGGGTGGGCAGCGACGTGACAGATGGCCTAGATTCTGTCACGTGGCTTCCGATACAGCGCTCCTCGTCCTGCGGGTCGTACTCGGCCTGACCATGGCCGCCCACGGCTACAACAAGTTCTTCGGCGGCGGCCGGATACCGGGCACGGCCGGCTGGTTCGACAGCATCGGCATGAAGCCCGGCCTGTTCCACGCCCGGGTGGCGGCCGGCACCGAGATCGCCGCGGGCGTCGGGCTGGCGCTCGGCCTGCTGACCCCGATCCCGGCGGCCGGGTTCGTCGCCCTGATGCTCGTCGCCGCCTGGACGGTGCACCGGCACAACGGGTTCTTCATCGTCAAGGAGGGCTGGGAGTACAACCTGATCCTCGCGGTCACCGCGGTGGCGATCGCCGGGACGGGGCCGGGCCGCTACAGCCTGGATCACCTGCTGTTCCCCGGGGCCGACTGGCTCTCGGGCTGGAGCGGGCTGGCCATCGCCGTCGGGCTGGGCCTGGCCGGTGGTATCGGACAGTTGGTCATCTTCTTCCGGCCGCCGGCCAAGACCACGTAGTACTCCCGCGACCAGACACAAAACTGCAGATTTCGACGCAAATCCGACAGTTTTGCGTCTGTTCGCGCAAGGGGAGTTAGAACACGTTCTAATCTGACCGGCATGGGATTCCTGAAGCAGAACACTCCGGTGATCGATTTCGAGGAGTGGAGCAAGGGCACACGCGCGGAGCGGATCGTCCCGATGGCGCGGCACTGGGCCGAGGTCGGCTTCGGCACGCCGGTCGCCCTGCACCTGTTCTATGTCGCCAAGATCCTCGCCTACGTTCTGGTGGCCTGGGTGCTGGTGCTGTCCACGACCGACGGCCTCGGTGGATTCACCGACGTGACCTCGTGGTACGCCGAGCCGATCCTGTACCAGAAGGTCGTCTTCTACACGATGCTGTTCGAGGTCGTCGGCCTCGGCTGTGGCTTCGGGCCACTGAACAACCGCTTCTTCCCGCCGATGGGATCCATCCTGTACTGGTTGCGTCCCGGCACCATCCGGCTGCCACCGTGGCCCAACCGCATCCCGCTGACCAAGGGGGACGGCCGCGGACCCGTCGACGTCGTGCTCTACGGCGCACTGCTGGTCATGCTCGTCGTCGCGCTGTTCTCTCAGGGCACCGGGCCCATCCCGGAACTGGGCACCGACGTCGGTGTGCTGCCGGTCTGGCAGACCGCCACGATCCTGGGGTTGTTGGCGCTGGCAGGGTTGCGCGACAAGGTGATCTTCCTGGCCGCCCGCGGCGAGGTGTACGGGTCGCTGGCGTTCTGCTTCCTGTTCAGCGGCGCCGACATCATCATCGCGGCCAAGCTGGTCTGCCTGGTCATCTGGTTGGGCGCGGCGACCTCGAAGCTGAACAAGCATTTCCCGTTCGTCATCTCGACGATGATGAGCAACAACCCGATCTTCCGGTCGCCGGCGATCAAACGAAAGTTCTTCGAGCACTTCCCCGACGATCTGCGGCCCGGATGGCGCTCGCGGTTCATCGGACATTTCTCCACCGCCGTCGAGGGTCTGGTCCCGCTGGTGCTGTTCTTCAGCCACGGCGGCTGGGCGGGCACGATCGCGGCGTTCATCATGCTGGTGTTCCACTTCGGCATCCTGAGCTCGATTCCGATGGGGGTGCCGCTGGAATGGAACGTCTTCATGATGTTCAGCGTGCTGACCCTGTTCGTCGGCCAGGCACCGATCGGTCTGGGCGATCTGAACAGCCCCTGGCCGATCCTCCTGTTCGCGGTCGTCGCCGGCACCGTCGTGCTGGGAAACCTGTTCCCGCGCAAGGTTTCCTTCCTGCCCGGCATGCGGTACTACGCCGGAAACTGGGACACCTCGCTGTGGTGCATCAAACCGTCGGCCGACGCCAAGATCGCCGCCGGCATCGTCGCGATCGCGAGCATGCCGGCCGCCCAGCTGGAGAAGTTCTACGGCAGCAAGGAGGCCGCGCAGATCCCGATGTACATGGGATACGCCTTCCGCTCCTTCAACACCCACGGTCGCGCGCTGTTCACCCTGGCCCATCGCGCCATGGTGGGGCAGAACGAGGACGACTACACGCTGACCGACGGGGAACGGATCGTGTCCACCGCGATCGGCTGGAACTTCGGTGACGGGCACATGAGCAACGAGCAGTTGGTCGCCGCCCTGCAGTCGCGGTGTCATTTCGAGCCCGGCGAGGTGCGCATCGTCATGCTCGACGCGCAGCCGATCCATCGGCAGACCCAGCAGTACCGCCTCGTCGACGCCGCGACCGGGGAGTTCGAACGCGGCCATGTCAAGGTCGCCGATATGGTGACGCGGCAGCCCTGGGATGACACGGTGCCGGTGTATGACGTCGTCACCTCACCGACGCTGCGTCCCGGGCGCGAAAACGCGAGTGGCTGACGCCGTCAGCCCATCACGTCGCGGACCTTGACGGTCTCCATGCCCTTCAGTAGCAGTTCGCGCGCGGTGTCCAGATGCTTGCGCCAGTGCGCCTCGGCGGCCTCGCCGTCACCGGAGCGCATCAGCGTCATCAACCGCTTGTAGGAGCGCATCAACAGGTCGTAGTCCGACTTGGACAGCGGACGGTTCTCCTTCATGGCAAAGGCCGTGTGCCGCACCGTGATCTCGTGCAGCATGCCGGCCATGATGGTCAGCGTCGCATTACCGGACAGCTCCACCACCCGCTGATGGAAGTCTCCGGAGGTCTCGGCCATCCGGCCGGTCTCCCGGCCGGACGGGACGTACTCGGCGAGCATCGTGTCGAGCTCGTCGAACGCCGCGGTGTTGCGGGACTCGGTGAGCAGGCGCACGGCCATCGGTTCGATCCCGGCGCGGGCGGTCATGACGTCGGCGATGGTCGCGCCGGAGAGCTCCAGCAACAGACCGGCCGGACGGGCCACGATCTCCGGGCCGGGGACCCGAACCCGGGCGCCGGTGCGGGAACCGCGGCGCACCTCGACCAGACGCTCGGATTCCAGCACCCGCACCGCCTCGCGCAGCGTCGGGCGGCTCACCCCGAAGTGCGCCATCAGCTCGGCCTCGTTGGGCAGGAAGTCGCCCTCCTTGAGCTGGCCGTCGACCACCATCCGGCGCAATGTCCCGGCCACCAGCTCGGCGGTCTTGGGGGAGCGGATGGGCGACCCGGCCACCGACGGCACGGCGTTCGGGCCGATCATCGGTGAGAGCGGGGTACTGCCGGCCACGGTGCGGCTCCTCTTGGCTAACGTGCGAACAGGTATTCAACTCAGTAAACCATGTCGCTGGACACCTGGTGTTCACCTGAATGGGCGAAACCCCCGTACCCGGGGTGGATTCGCCCGCGCGAACCCCGGGTACGCGAGTTTCGCCGGCGCTCTACCAACCAGTAGGTTGACCTAGTAAACCTTGTGCTCTACCTTCACCTATATATAGCCGTAACCACCTTCGAAGGAGAAGTCCATGGCTGAAGCGGTCATCGTCGAAGCAGTTCGCTCACCAGTCGGTAAGCGCAACGGCGCCCTGTCCGGAGTGCATCCGGCCGAACTCTCGGCCCAGGTGCTCAACGGCCTGGTCCAGCGGGCCGGTGTCGACCCGGCGTTGGTCGACGATGTCATCTGGGGTTGCGTCATGCAGGCCGGCGAGCAGGCACTCGACATCGCCCGCACCGCGGTGCTGACGGCCGGCTGGCCCGAGACCGTCCCCGGTGTGACCGTCGACCGGCAGTGCGGTTCCAGCCAGCAGTCCCTGCACTTCGCCGTCGCCGGCGTGGTCGCCGGCCACTATGACGTCGTCGTCGCCGGCGGCGTCGAGTCGATGTCGCGCACCCCGATGGGCTCCTCGCTGGCCAACGGCGGGCACCCCTACCCGGAGGCCTTCCAGGCGCGCTACGACCACAAGACCCCCAACCAGGGCATCGGTGCCGAGATGATCGCCGAGCAGTGGGGCCTCTCGCGTACCGAACTCGACGAGTTCTCCCTGCGTTCGCATGAGAAGGCCGCCGCCGCACAGGATTCCGGTGCCTTCAAGGACCAGATCGTCGGCATCAAGGACCAAGATGGCAACGTGGTCCTCGAAGACGGTGGCATCCGCCGCGGTGGCACCGTCGAGTCGATGGCCGGCATCAAGCCCGCTTTCCGGGAGGACGGTGTCATCCACGCCGGTAACTCCAGCCAGATCTCCGACGGTTCGGCCGCGCTGCTGATCACCTCGGCCGAGAAGGCAAAAGAACTGGGCCTCAAGCCGATCGCCAAGGTGCACACCGCCGTGCTGGCCGGCGCAGACCCGGTCATCATGCTCACCGCGCCCATCCCGGCCACGCAAAAGGCGCTGGCCAAGTCCGGCCTGAGCGTCGACCAGATCGGCGTCTTCGAGGTCAACGAGGCCTTCGCGCCGGTGCCGATGGCGTGGCTCAAGGACATCGGCGCCGATGAGAGCAAGCTGAACCCCAACGGCGGCGCGATCGCGCTCGGCCACCCGCTCGGCGGCTCCGGCGCGCGCATCCTGACCACGCTGCTCTACCACATGCGGGACAACGACATTCAGTACGGCCTGCAGACCATGTGTGAGGGTGGCGGCCAGGCCAACGCGACCATCTTGGAGCTGATGTGAGCGACGAGCAGCCCGGCGCGCTCACCGAGAAGCGCGGCAACGTACTGATCATCACGATCAACCGGCCCGAGGCGCGGAATGCGGTCAACGCGTCGGTGTCCATCGGTGTGGGCGACGCCCTGCAGTCCGCGCAGGACGACCCGGAGGTCCGGGCCATCGTGCTGACCGGTTCGGGCGACAAATCGTTCTGCGCCGGAGCCGATCTCAAGGCGATCTCGCGCGGTGAGAACCTCTTCCACCCGGATCACCCGGAATGGGGTTTCGCCGGCTACGTGCGCCACTTCGTCGACAAGCCGACCATCGCAGCGGTCAACGGCACCGCGCTCGGCGGCGGTACCGAACTGGCCCTGGCCAGCGACCTCGTCGTCGCCGAGGAGCGCGCGAAGTTCGGTCTGCCCGAGGTGAAGCGCGGTCTGATCGCCGGCGCGGGCGGGGTGTTCCGCATCGTGCAGCAGCTGCCGCAGAAGCTGGCCCTGGAGCTGGTGTACACCGGTGAGCCGCTGTCCTCGGCGGATGCGCTCAAGTGGGGCCTGATCAACAAGGTGGTGCCCGACGGCACCGTCGTCGACGCGGCGCTGGAGCTGGCCGAACGCATTGCGGTCAACGCGCCGTTGGCCGTTCGGGCCAGCAAGCGGGTGTCCTATGGCGCCATCGACGGTGTCGTCGCCGCCGACGAGCCGTTCTGGAAGCAGACGTTCGGGGAGTTCTCCACGCTGCTCAAGACCGAGGACGCCCAAGAGGGACCGTTGGCCTTCGCGCAGAAGCGCGAGCCTGTCTGGAAAGCGAAATAAGAGTGAAGAGACTGGTTTTCGAAACCGAGCACGAGCAGCTCCGGGAGACCGCCAAGCAGTTCCTGGAAAAGGAGTGCCTGCCCAACGTCGAGAAGTGGGAGGCCAACCGTCTGGTCGACCGGGAAGCCTATGTGGCGGCGGGCAATTACGGGCTGATCGGGTTCAACATGCCCGAGGAGTACGGCGGCGGCGGGGTCGACGACTTCCGCTTCAACGCCGTCATCGTCGAGGAGTTCTCCAAGTTCGGCCTGGCCTGCCCGGGCGTGAGCCTGCAGAACGACATCGTCGGCCCGTACTTCAAGCACCTGGCCACCAAGGAGCAGCTCGAGCGCTGGATGCCGGGCTTTGCCAGCGGCGAGCTGATCGGGGCCATCGCGATGAGCGAGCCGGGCGCCGGTAGCGACCTGGCCGGTATCCGCACCACCGCGGTGCGCGACGGCGACGACTGGATCATCAACGGCTCCAAGACCTTCATCTCGGCCGGTATCAACTCCGACCTGGTGGTCGTGGTGGCCCGCACCGATCCGGAAGCCGGCCACAAGGGCTTCTCGCTGCTGGTCGTCGAGCGCGATATGCCGGGCTTCAGCCGCGGCCGCAAGCTGGACAAGATGGGCCAGCATGCCGCCGACACCGCCGAACTGCACTTCGAGGATGTCCGGGTGCCCGCGGCCAACCTGCTGGGCAAGGAGGGCCGCGGTTTCTATCACCTGATGGAGAACCTGCCCTCGGAGCGGTTGTCGATCGCCATCGCCGGTGTCGCCGGAGCGCGCGCCACCTTCAACGAGACGCTGCAGTACGTCAAGGATCGCAAGGCGTTCGGGCAGCCGATCGGCAGCTTCCAGAACAGCCGCTTCACCATGGCCGAGCTGGACACCGAACTAGACATCGCCGAGCAGTACGTGGACCGCTGTCTGCGCGCCGTGGTCGACGGCGAGCTCACCGCGGTGCAGGCCTCCAAGGCCAAGTGGTGGTGCACCGAGTTGGGCAAGAAGGTCATCGACCAGTGCCTGCAGCTGCACGGTGGCTACGGCTACATGAACGAGTACCGGGTCGCCAAGGACTACGTCGATGTCCGCATCCAGACGATCTACGGTGGCACCACCGAGATCATGAAGGAGATCATCGGCCGCGATCTGGGTCTCTAGGCTTCCGGCACAACGAGAACGGCGCCCAACTCGGGGGAGTGGGCGCCGTTTTCGTGCAGCGGTGAGGCCTAGCCGGCCGCGGTCTCGGTGACCGTGACGGTCACCGGGGTCTCCGCAGCGCCCGGGCTCGGCGGTGCGGCGGTCGTGCTCTCGGCCGAGGTCGTCGCGGTGGTCGACGTCGTCGAGGTGCTCGAGGTACCCGAGGGGGTGATGCTCGCCGGCGCGGTGTCCGGGTCGAGCACGGTGTCGATGATGTAGACGCGCATGTGATCGGCACCGATCCCGCCGCACGTCACCTTGGCCTGCTCGTTGACCGTCAGGTTGTTCTCATCGCCCTCGACGGCCACCGGCTTACCCTGCTGGGTATAGATGATGCCCTCGATGTCGTTGGGGGTCAGGATGCCGAGCGCCATGTGGTAGTACACCGTCGCGGTGGCCTTGACCGGATCGGTCTTCAGCGTCTCCAGCTGCTCGGGGGTGAGCTTGGCGAATGCCTCGTTGCTGGGCGCGAACACGATGTACGGGCCGTTGTCGAGCACCGCGGCCACGTTCACGGCCGGGTTCAACTGCCCCGACACGAGCTGGCTGAACGTCGAGATCTCGGGGATGTTGGCCAGCGCGACCGAGGACTGCGCCTTGGACAGCACGGCCAGCGATCCGGGGCCCGACGGCACGGACTTGACCGCCTCGCAGGCCGGTCCCTTGGGTTCCGGGATCACCATGTTCGGCGTCGTCGGCTCCTCGGCCTGTGCCGTGACCGCGGTTCCCGCGAAGACGATGGCCGCCGAAGCGACGGCGACGCCGAAGATCTTTCCGGTGCGAGCGTGCACGTGTTCTTCCTCCGCTCAAGACAGGGTGTCTGGTGCCCTGGGTTGCTCGGCGCGCATCATCGGGAACGCGGCTTGTTCAGCGTTGCTCACCGTCAGCTGACCGAATGTGTACTGGTCGTGGCGTCCCCGCAGCGCCGGTTGAATGGTATGCGGCGGCGCCGGTCAGGCCAAATGCTGCGCCGGGTGGCGGACGGCGGCGCACAGGACCATGGCGCGCAGGCAAAGCCCGGCCGCCAGGTAAAACGCCAGGTCGTACTCGCCCTGAAGATCGCGGATCCACCCGGCGCCCGCCGCCGTCAGCATCAAGGAACCTGACCGCGGCGTTTACGATGACGCCCATGCCTGAACCGCTGATCATCCCCATCCAGGGCCGTGCCCCGCAATTGCACGCCGAATCCTGGGTGGCGCCCAACGCCAGCGTCATCGGACAGGTGACCCTCGCCGCGAAGGCCAGCGTCTGGTACAACGCCACCCTGCGTGCCGAGTTCGAACCGATCGAGGTGGGGTTCGGCTCGAATCTGCAGGACGGCGTCACGGTGCACGTCGACCCGGGATTTCCGGCCCGCATCGGCTCGGGCGTCAGTGTCGGCCACAACGCCGTGCTGCACGGCTGCACCATCGAGGACGACTGCCTGATCGGGATGGGCGCCATCGTGCTCAACGGTGCCGTCATCGGCGCGGGGTCCCTGGTCGGGGCCGGTGCAGTGGTGCCGCAGGGCACTGTCGTGCCGCCCGGGTCGTTGGTGGCGGGCGTGCCGGGCAAGGTGCGCCGTGAGCTCAGCGATGAGGAGAAGGCGGGCAACGCGCTGAATGCCCAGGTGTATCAGGGGCTGATCGAGCTGCACCGCTAGGCCGTTTTCATCGCCGAGGCCGTGGGTACGTTGGGGCTATGCGGATCCTGCTGACGGGTGCCACCGGCTATATCGGTTCACGCCTCGTCGCCGAACTCCTCGAAGCCGGCCATCAGGTGCTGGTGACCAGCCGAGATCCCAACCGGCTGGCGGCCTACGGGTGGTTCGGCGATGTGACGGCAATCACGATGGATGCCAAGGAATCCGATTCCGTGACAGCCGCTTTCGCCTCCGCGGGTCAGATCGACGTGGTGTATTACCTGCTGCACGGTATCGGCGAATCGGGCTTCCGGGAATCCGACAACCGCGCCGCGGCCAACGTCGCCGAGGCGGCCCGCGACGCGGGTGTGCGCCGCATCGTCTACCTGGGCGGGTTCGTGCCGGGTGCGCAAACCCTGTCCGACCATCTGGCCGGGCGCGCCGAGGTCGCCGAGGCGCTGCACGTCGACGGCGGTGCCGAGGTCGTCTGGCTGGGTGCGGCGCTGATCATCGGCGCGGGGTCGACATCGTTCGAGATCCTGCGCTACGTCAGCGACCGGTTCCCGGTGCTGCCGCTGCCGAGTTGGATGTCCAACCCGATCGATCCGATCTCGATTCGCGATGTGCTGCACTACCTGGTCGCGGCGGCCGATCCGCAGCAGGTGCCCGCCGGGTCCTATGACATCAGCGGACCGGAGACCACCACGTACCGGGACCTGCTGGCCACCTACGCGCGGCTGAGCGGTAACCGCCAGTTCGAGATCCCGGTCGGCGACGTGCCCACCGGCCTGGTGTCGATGGTGTCGGCGGCCGTGCTGCCGGTGCCGGGCGGATTGACCGCGGATCTCACTGCTTCCCTTGACTATCCGATGACGGCCAGCGATGACGGGCTGCGGGACCTGGTGCCCGATCCCGAGGGTGGGCTGCTCACCGTCGAGGACGCGATGCTGCGGACGTTGGCCATGCATCCGCGCCGCCCGGTGAACCGGCTCGCGGATACCCATCATCTCGCCGATACCGATCCGGATTGGGCGGGTGGGGACACCGCGCGTATCCGGCAGCTGACACCGTGGATCGCGCGGCCGGCGCTGACCATGCTGAACCCCCTGCCCGGTCCCGCACGGGCGGCGGTGCGCGACGGGATGGACGTGCTGGCCGATCTCGCGGCGAAGGTCGATCCGAGGTGATCCCGGCGTGACTTCTCCGACGGGCTGGACCGGCGAGCTGCGCAGGATCGCGGCCAGGAAGGCGCCACCCTCCGAGGAGACTCCCGCGGTGGTCGGCAGAAGGAAGTTCGTGGTCGCCGCCGTCCTGCTGGTCGGCGCGGCGTTGCTCGGCTACTCGTTGAGTCGACCGCCCGGAGACGACACGTTCATCTGGCTCACCCTCGCGCTGGCCGGGGTGTGGGCCCTGGGCGCATACCTGTCCGGCCCATTGCACATGGGTCGGGTCGATTTCCACGGACGCGCCAGACGTCCCGTCATCACCGGGACCGCGATCGGGCTGGGCCTCGGCGCGGCGTTCGTGGTGGGCGGCTTGGTGGCGCGCGAGATCCCGGGGGTCAACGACTACATCCGGGACGTGTTGCAGTACTCCAACGCCGGGCCGCTGTATCTGATCGTGTTCATCACTGTGATCAACGGACTCGCCGAGGAGATGTTCTTCCGCGGCTCGGTGTACACGGCGCTGCTGCGGCACCGTCCCGTGCTGACGTCGACGGTGTTGTACGTGATCGCCACCGCGGCCACCACGGGTAACCCGATGCTCGGTTTCGCCGCGATCATCCTGGGTTCGGTGTGTGCGTTCCTGCGCCGTGCCACCGGCGGGGTGCTGGCGTCCATGCTGGTCCACTTCTTCTGGGGACTGGTAATGGTGCTGGCGTTGCCGCCGATCTTCGGCGTCTGAGCGCTACTGGTCGAGCGGATGCGCGATCTCGTCGCGGGGCATCTTCGCCGCGGCCCACGCCACCGTCCCGATCACCGCGGGCACCACGCCGGCGACGATGAAGATGGCCTCCATCGACACCACCTTCGACAGCGGGCCGACGATCGCGAACGACACCGGCATGAAGGCTAGGGAGACAAAGAAGTCCAGGCTGGACACCCGTCCCAGCATCGCGCGCGGCACCCGTCGTTGCAGCAGTGTGCCCCAGATGACCATGCCGGCGCCGTCGGTGATGCCCACGGCGAACGATGCCAGCGCCATCCAGCCGAATGACCATGTGGTGCCGATGATCACCAGCGGCAGCGAGCCGAGTCCCCACATCGCCATCATCACCGTCAGGTAGCGCCGCGGCAGTCGGCGCGAGGACACCACCAGCGCACCGACGGCGCTGCCGACACCGAAGAACGCCAGGATGAATCCGTAACTGCGGGCACCGTCGGAGAACCGCTCCTGGGCGATGAAGGGCAGCAGCACCTCGATGGGCCCCAGCACCACCAGCACGAAGACGCTGGCGAACAGTAGCGTCGCCAACACCCACGGCGTGCGCACCACGAAGGCGCATCCGTCGCGCAGATCGCGCAGCACATGCGGGCGCTCGACATCGGGGTCGGCGGGTTCGGCCGGTGATCGGGTGGCCAGCAGCAGTGCCAGACCGATCGCGAACAGCACGGCGACCACGACGGCACCGACCGAGGGCATGGTCGCGCCCACCACGATGCCCGCGACTGCCGGTCCGACCGCCCGCTGGAACACCGGGCGCACCACGCCCTCGACACCATTGGCGGCCAGCAGCTGTTCGGGCGGCAGGATGCGCGGCAGGATCGCGCTGTAGGCCGGGAAGAAGAAGGCCGCCGCGATGCCGAGCGTGCCGGCCGCCACCGCCAAATGCCAAACCTTAAGCAGGTCAAGCGAACTGAGCGTCGCCACCACCGAGACCGCGATGACGTTGACCGTCTCGACGGCGATGATGATGCGGCGCTGGTCGAGCCGGTCGGCGGCGATACCGCCGATCAGCACGAAGCTCACCAGACCGACGCCCAGGCAGGTCGCGACGATCGACAACGAGGTCGGATCGTTGTCGAGCTCGATGACCTGCAGCGCCATCACCACGGCCCACATGCCCTCGGCGAAGATGGACAGCGACACCGCCGCGATCAGCAGCCGGTACTCGCGGATCCGGAAGGGGGCGAGTACGCGCCAGCCACCGCCGCCCAATTGCGTACTCACGCAATCGATGGTCGCGCAGCGGCGGCACTCAGTCCACCGAATTATGCGTCGCTGAACTTCGCGGCGCGCCCTTCCTGGAAGGCCTTGGTGCCCTCGGCGAAATCCTTGGAGGTCAGCAGGATCAGCTGGCCCTCGCGCTCGCGCCCGATCGCCGCCTCCAGTTCGGTCAGGGTGGCGTCGTTGACGGCCTGCTTGGTCTTGCGCAGTGCGACGGCCGGGCCGTTGGCCAGCGTGCCGAGCACCTTGTCGACCGCGGCATCCAGTTCGTCGGGAGCGTGCACCGAGGTGACCAGACCCCAGTCGTAGGCCTCGGCGGCGGTGATCCGCTCGGCCAGCAATGCCATCCGCTGGGCGCGGATCCGGCCGACGGCCGCGGCGACCAACGCCGAGGCGCCACCGTCGGGCATCAGGCCGATCTTGGTGAACGCCAACATGAAGAACGCCTTCTCCGAGGCCAGGACCACATCGCACGCGATCGCCAGCGACACCCCGACGCCGGCGGCCGGGCCCTGCACCACCGAGACGACCGGCTTGGGCAGTGCGACGATCGAGCGCACGGCGCGGTTGGCGGCGTCGAGCACGACCTCGGGTCCGTTCACGGACTTGGCGGAGACGTCCTCCTCGCTGATCCCGGCACCGGAGCTGAAACCGCGGCCCGCGCCGGCCAACTTCACGACGCGGACCGCGGGATCTGTGGCGGCCTGCTCGAGGGCCTCGGCGATACCGGTCAGCATGGCCTCCGACAACGAGTTCAGCGTGTCGGGCCGATTCAGGGTCACCGACAGCACGCCGTCGGCGAGCTCCACGGTCAACTGATCGATGCTGCGATACGTCATGGGTACGCCCTCAGGTCTGGCGGGGTGGGTTGCCCGCGGCCGGTCGACTTGGTTATACAAGTAAGCTATGTCGGCGGTCAACTACTCAGTACTCAACGACGAAGGACGGTAGGCATGGCGGGACCACTGCAAGGATTGCGAGTCGTCGAATTGGCCGGTATCGGTCCCGGCCCGCACGCCGCGATGATTCTGGGCGATCTGGGAGCCGACGTCGTACGCGTCGACCGCCCGACGGCGACCAACGGCGCCATCAAGGACGCCATGCTGCGCAACCGGCGCTCGGTCACCGCGGATCTGAAATCCGCTGAGGGGCGCCAGTTCGTGCTCGATCTCGTCGCCAAGGCCGATGTGCTCATCGAGGGTTTCCGGCCCGGCGTCACCGAACGACTCGGTCTGGGGCCCGAGGATTGCGCGAAGGTCAACGAAAAGCTGATCTACGCCCGGATGACGGGATGGGGTCAGCAGGGGCCGCGCGCCCTGCAGGCCGGACACGACATCAACTACATCTCGCTCAACGGCGTGCTGCATGCGATCGGGCGCAAGGGTGAGCGCCCCGTTCCGCCGCTGAACCTGGTCGGTGACTTCGGTGGCGGATCCATGTTCCTGCTGCTGGGCATCCTGTCGGCGCTGTGGGAGCGGCAGACCTCGGGCAAGGGGCAGGTGGTCGATGCCGCCATGATCGACGGCTCCTCGGTGCTGATCCAGATGATGTGGGCCTTCCGTGCGCAGGGGCTGTGGTCGGATGAGCGCGGCACCAACATGCTCGACACCGGTGCGCCGTACTACGACACCTATGAGACCGCCGACGGCAAGTACTTCGCCATCGGCGCGATCGAACCGCAGTTCTACGCCGAGCTGCTGGACAAGCTCGGCCTGGACGCCGCGAATCTGCCCGCGCAGAACGACATGAGCCGCTGGGAGGAACTGCGCGCCGCGTTCACCGACGTGTTCAAGACCAAGAGCCGCGACGAGTGGGCGGCGGTGTTCGCCGGCTCGGATGCCTGTGCGACACCGGTTTTGGCCTTCGGAGAGGTGCTCGACGAATCGCACATCGCCGCGCGCTCGACGTTCTACGAGACCCAGCACGGGTTGCAGCCGATGCCGGCGCCGCGTTTCTCGCGCACCCAGCCGGACGTGCCCAGCCCGCCGCCGCTGGTCGGCGCCGACAACGAGGCCGTCCTCAAAGACTGGGCATAGCGCCCGCAACGACCTAACAAGGAAGGAACACAACACGTGGAAATCAAGGATTCGGTAGCGGTCGTCACCGGTGGGGCCTCCGGGCTCGGCCTGGCCACCACCAAGCGACTGCTCGACGCCGGCGCGTCGGTCGTCGTCATCGACCTCAAGGGTGAGGAAGCGGTCGCCGAACTGGGTGAGCGCGCCAAGTTCGTCGCCGCCAACGTCACCGACGAGGACGCCGTCGCCAAGGCGCTCGACATCGCCGAGTCACTCGGCCCGGTGCGCATCAACGTCAACTGCGCGGGCATCGGCAACGCGATCAAGACCCTCGGTAAGGAAGGCCCGTTCCCGCTGGACGGTTTCCGCAAGGTCGTCGAGGTGAACCTGCTCGGCACCTTCAACGTGCTGCGGTTGACCGCCGAGCGGATCGCCAAGACCGAACCGCTCAAGGGTGAGGAGCGTGGCGTCATCATCAACACCGCCTCGGTCGCCGCGTTCGACGGCCAGATCGGTCAGGCCGCCTACTCGGCATCCAAGGGTGGCGTGGTCGGCATGACGCTGCCCATCGCCCGTGACCTGTCGCGCAGCCTGATTCGCGTCAATACCATTGCCCCGGGCCTGTTCAAGACCCCGCTGCTGGGCTCGCTGCCCGAGGAGGCCCAGAAGTCGCTGGGCGCGCAGGTGCCGCACCCGGCCCGCCTGGGTGACCCCGACGAATACGGCGCCCTGGCCGTGCATATCGTGGAAAACCCGATGCTCAACGGTGAGGTCATCCGGTTGGATGGCGCGATCCGTATGGCTCCCAGGTAAAGGAACTGATATGGCACTGGTTACCAAGTTCACCGAGGCCTTCGGTGTCGAACATCCGATCGCTCAGGGCGGTATGCAGTGGGTCGGTCGCGCCGAGCTGGTCGCGGCCGTCGCGAACGCGGGCGGTCTGGGGTTCATCACCGCGCTGACCCAGCCGACCCCGGCCGACCTGGCCAACGAGATCGCCAAGACCCGGGACCTGACCGACAAGCCGTTCGGGGTGAACCTGACGATCCTGCCGGCGATCAACCCGCCGCCGTATGACGAGTACCGCCAGGTGATCGTCGACTCCGGCATCAAGATCGTCGAGACCGCGGGATCCAACCCGGCGCCGCATCTGCCGATGTTCCACGACAACGGCATCAAGGTGCTGCACAAGTGCACCTCGGTGCGCCACGCGGTCAAGGCGCAGACCCTGGGCGTGGACGGCATCAGCATCGACGGTTTCGAATGCGCGGGACATCCGGGTGAGGACGATGTGCCGGGCCTGGTGCTGATCCCGGCCGCGGCCAAGGAGATCGAGATCCCGATGATCGCCTCGGGAGGTTTCGGTGATGCGCGCGGCCTGGTGGCGGCGCTGGCGTTGGGCGCCGACGGTATCAACATGGGCACCCGGTTCATGTGCACCGTCGAGTCCTGCATCCACCAGAACGTCAAGGAGGCCATCGTGGCCACTGACGAGCGGGGCACCGAACTGATCTTCCGCAGCCTGCACAACACCGCGCGGGTGGCCTCCAACGCCGTCTCGCGTGAGGTGGTGCAGATCCTCAAGGACGGCGGTCAGTTCGAGGACGTCAAGGATCTGGTCGCCGGTGTGCGTGGGCGCAAGGTGTTCGATGACGGCGATATCGACGCCGGCATCTGGACGGCGGGCACAGTCATGGGCCTGATCCACGACATCCCGACGGTCGACGAGCTCATCAGCCGCATCGTCGACGAGGCCGAGGACATCATCACCGGTCGGCTGGCCGACATGGTCTCGCTGGACGAGCCCGAGCAGGCCTCCGCCTAGGTCGGAATAGGTCGGAAAACAAGAACCGCCCGGTCGAGCCCGCGAAGAGACTCGCGGTGTTCGATCGGGCGGTTCTTTATGTCTGGAGCGCCTGACGTCTCCGGATGGGCCGCGTCAGGGCCTCGCTGTCAGACTGCGGCAGCGAGATCTGGAAACTGCTCGGAGGTGTCACCCTCGACCAGGACGTCCCCGTGGTACAGGGCGTCGAAATCAACCTTGATGACATCGGCACTGGTGTCGTCGATCCACATGACATTAAGCGTATGGCCGGTGATTAAGGGTTCCTTGAGGCCCGGTTCGGAGTTTCGTGGCAATTCTTACCGCCGGGTAGGTTGACGCTGCTGGCAGTTTCTAAACATCGGATTTCGCGACGGCCAAAATGCGGCCTGAGCTGCGTGGTTTCGGTGTTTCGCAACTCTAAACATCGAATTCTCGGGTTTGCCGAGACCGGTGGTTTCGACGGGTGTCTCAGCAAACTCTTACTCACCAGTAGGTCGACTGCGCTGTGAGCGTGTGACGGGCGTTACTTTTGTGACTAATGAGACTGGTGTGACTTAGTCAGGGGTGGGCTTCGTGCGTGGATTCAGTCGCCTGCGTGTCATTCTCGCTGGGCTGAAACTACGTAGGTCTGGGGACCGGAATGTCTACCTGGCTTCAGCCTGCCGGAGCCGGGCTCGACCAGGCTGAAGCCACGTATGTCCGGGTGCCAGCTGAAGCTTGGCGTTCCGCACTCGGGTCAACGGATCCCGCGTGCGGCATCTGCCTGATTTCAGTTTCGTCGGCATTGACGTCGCTGGACTGACGCCAGGTAGGTCTGCGGGCCGGAATGTCTACCTGACATCAGCCTGTTGAGGCGGGGCTCGACCAGGCTGAAGCCACGTATGCCCGCCGGTCCGCTGGGTCCGCATCGCCACCCCGGCTCGCCGTGGGTTGGGTCGCTATCTACCTGGTTTCAGTTTCGTTCGCGCCGGCTTCACCCGGCTGAACTGGCGTATGCCCGCGGGGCGGAAACACCTGCCGGGCTTCAGCCTGGTGAGGCGGGGCTCGACCAGGCTGAAACCACGTATGTCCAGACGTGGCGACAGCGCGAACCCCGAAGCTGAACCGCCGACCCGCCGGCATCGTGTCTCGCCCGAAAGGCCCGTTGCCAATCCTGACTTATCGCTGTTAACTTAACGTCGATAGCAGAAGGGAAGGACGTCTCGTGTTGAACCGCATCGCCCGCATCTCCATGACGGCGTCGCGTCGGGTGCTGGCCCTTGCCGCCCTGGTGCTGGCGGCCGCCGCCATCTTCGGCGTACCGGTCGCCAAGACGCTGTCCGCGGGTGGCTTTCAGGACCCGACGTCCGAGTCGTCGGCGGCCACGGCGCTGCTCACCGAGAAGTTCGACCAGGGCGATATGCAGTTGCTGTTCACCGTGAGCTCACCCGCCGGTGCCATGGATCCGGCCGCAACCGCGGCCGCGCGCCAGATCGTCGACCGGTTGGAACAGTCCCCACATGTGGCCCAGGTCAACTCGGCGTGGACCGCGCCGCCGGGTGCGGCCGCCGAACTGCTCAGCCGCGACGGCACTGCAGGTTTGATCGCCGCCGGCATCACCGGCGGCGAGAACGACGCGCAGAAGTACGCCGAGGCGCTGTCCGACGAACTGGCACACGACCGCCCGGGCGTGACCGTGCGCTCCGGCGGCACCGCCATGGTCTACGCCCAGATCAACGCGCAGACCGAACGCGACCTACTGCGCATGGAGGCGATCGCCATCCCGCTCAGCTTCCTGGTACTGGTCTGGGTGTTCGGAGGGCTGGTGGCCGCCGCCCTGCCGATGGCGGTCGGCGTCTTCGCGATCGTCGGGTCGATGTCGGTGCTGCGGCTGATCACCTTCACCACCGACGTCTCGATCTTCGCGCTGAACCTGTCCATCGCGATGGGGCTGGCACTGGCCATCGACTACACCTTGCTGATCATCAGCCGCTACCGCGACGAGCTGGCCGACGGCGCCACCCGAGACCGGGCGCTCTCCCGCACCATGGCCACCGCGGGTCGCACCGTGATCTTCTCGGCGACGACGGTCGCGCTGTCGATGGCCGCGATGCTGCTGTTCCCGATGTACTTCCTGAAATCCTTCGCCTACGCCGGCGTGGCCACCGTCGCCTTCGCCGCCGTCGCCGCCATCGTCGTGACCCCGGCCGCCATCTGGCTGCTCGGCGACCGCCTCGACGCGTTGAACGTCTTCCGACGCGACCGGACGCCCAAACCCGTCGAGCACCAGTTCTGGTACCGCTGGACACACGGCGTGATGCGCCGCGCCATCCCGCTCGGTCTGACCGTGGTGCTCCTGCTGCTGGTCCTCGGCGCACCGTTCCTCGGCGTGAAATGGGGCTTCCCCGATGATCGGGTGTTACCGGCCTCGGCCTCGGCGCATCAGGTCGGCGATCAGCTGCGCGACGACTTCGCCGACAACTCCGCCACCGCGGTCACCGCCGTCATTCCCGACGCCGACGGGCTCACCCCCGCCCAGGTCGAGCGCTATGCCGCCGAACTGTCCCGCGTTCCCGACGTCGCTGCCGTCTCAAGCCCGACGGGGGCCTTCGTCGACGGCCGCAAGACCGGACCGCCGATCGCAGCCACCGGCATCGCCGAGGGCAGCGCGTTTCTCACCGTTGCGAGCACCGCGCCGTTGTTCTCCGACGCGTCCGAACGTCAGCTCGACGCGCTGCATGCGGTCACCGGTCCGGATGGGCGATCGGTGCAACTGGCCGGTATCGCGCAAGTCAACCGGGACAGCGTCACCGCCATCACCGAGCGGCTGCCCTGGGTGCTCGGACTGATCGCGGTGATCACCTTCGGGTTACTGTTCCTGATGACCGGCAGCGTCGTGTTGCCGCTCAAAGCCATTGTGCTGAACATCCTTTCGCTCACCGCCGCATTCGGCGCGCTGGTGTGGATCTTCCAGGACGGACACCTCGGTGCGCTCGGGACCACCCCGACCGGCACGCTGGTGGCCAACATGCCGGTGCTGTTGTTCTGCATCGCCTTCGGTCTGTCCATGGACTACGAGGTGTTCCTGCTGGCCCGCATCCGGGAGAACTGGCTGGCGCTGCGCGACGGCGGGTCGGTGCACGCCGACAACGACGAGGCCGTCGCCCTCGGGCTGGCCCGAACCGGCCGCGTCATCACCGCGGCCGCCTTGGTCATGTCCATCTCCTTCGCGGCGCTGATCGCCGCCGAGGTGTCCTTCATGCGGATGTTCGGCGTCGGGCTGACGCTGGCCGTGCTGGTCGACGCGACCCTGGTGCGGATGGTGCTGGTACCGGCGTTCATGCACGTGCTCGGCGGCTGGAACTGGTGGGCGCCGAGACCACTGGTGGCCTTGCATGAGCGCATCGGTATCAGCGAGTCCGAACCTGTGCGAAGGGTTCCGGCGTCGGTGGCGGACACTGGTTAGCGTGTCCGCCCCACAATTGAGACGACGCCGCGCCGCGCGCGGATCCGGTGACCAGTTGCGTGACGAGATCCTCGACGCCGCCACCGATCTGCTGCTGGAGACCGGGCACGCCAAGGCGGTGTCCATCCGCGCGGTGGCGCAGCGGGTCGGGGTCACCTCCCCGTCGATCTATCTGCACTTCGCCGACAAGAATGCGCTGCTGGACGCCGTCTGCGCACGGTACTTCGAGAAACTCGACGAGGAGATGCAGCGCGTCGCGGCCGATCACACCTCGACCATCGAGGTGTTGCGCGCACAGGGACTGGCTTACGTGCGCTTCGCGCGGCAGACCCCGGAGCTGTACCGCATCGCGACGATGGGGGAGGGCCGCCCCGGCAGTGATGTCGATGTGACGTTGGCCAGTTCGGCGTTCGTGCACATGCGTGCCTCGGTCGAGGCGTTGATGGCCGAAGGCATTTATCCGCAGGGGGATTCGACCACCGCCGCACTGGAGCTATGGACGGCGGTGCACGGGGTCGCCGCCCTGCTGATCGCCAAGCCCTATCTGCCGTGGGGAGACGTCGAAGAGTTCGCCGACCGGGTGCTCAGCGCGGTCTGTTGCGGGCGCATCGTCTATGGCATCGTGGGATCGGACGCCACTCCGGAAGAGACGATCGCGAAACTGGAGAAGCTGAGATCATGACCGATATCGTCGACAACCCGTTCTTCGCCCGGCTCTGGACGCTGATGTCGGGTCATGAACCCGAATCGCTGCGCCGGTTGCGCACCGAGAACCTCGCCGGGCTCAGCGGTCGGGTGCTGGAGGTCGGCGCAGGCACCGGCACCAACTTCGCGCACTATCCCGCCGGCGTCACCGAGGTCATCGCCCTGGAACCCGAGCGCCGGCTGGCCGAGGTGGCCCGCAAGGCCGCCGCGGCGGCGCCGGTGCCGGTGACCGTCAGCACCGCCACCATCGAGGAGTTCGCCGCCGGTGCCGGCACTGAATCCCCAGTCGCTGCGCTCCTGCCCGCCGAGTTCGACGCGGTGGTGTGCTCGCTGGTGCTCTGCTCGGTCGACGAGCCGGACAGCGTTGTGCGCCAGTTGTTCTCGGTGCTGCGTCCCGGGGGTGAGCTGCGCTACCTGGAACACGTGGCGGGCACCGGTGGCCGCGCCGTGTTGCAGCGGGTGGCCGACGCCACCGTCTGGCCGCGACTGCTCGGCAACTGCCACACCCACCGCAACACCGAGGCGACCATCGCCGGTGCCGGGTTCACGGTGGCCGGTTCGCGCCGCGAGTGGGCGGTCCCGGCGTGGGCGCCGGTGCCGGTCTCGGAGTTCGCGATCGGGCGGGCGGTGCGCAGCTAGCCGATGAGCTCGGGCAGGCGTTGCAGCAGCTGCGGCAGCGCGGTGGCCGAGGTCTCGCGCACCACGGCGGTGCACGCCGCCGACAGCGGTGTCGGGGCGGGGTTGACCTCGATGACCGGGATCCCGTTGGCGATCGCGGCCTCGGGCAGGCCGGCGGCCGGATAGACCACCGCCGACGTGCCCACCACGATCACCACGTCGGCCTTGGCGACCGCCTCCACCGAGGCGTCCCAGGCGTCATCGGGCAGGCCCTCGCCGAACCACACCACGTTGGGCCGGATCAGTCCACCGCACGCGCACCGCGGCGGTTCGACGACCTCCACCGGCTCCGGCATGGCCGGTAGTTCACCGGTGAACGGTGATCCGCAACGATCGCAACGGAATTCGAACAGGCTGCCGTGCACGTGGTGCACCCGGGTGCTGCCCGCGCGTTCGTGCAGGTTGTCGACGTTCTGGGTGACCACATGCACCTCGGCGTAGTCCTCCCAGGCGGCCACCGCGAGATGTCCGGGGTTCGGGTCGACGGCGCTCATCATGTAGTGCCGCCACAGATACCAGGCCCACACCCGCTCGGGGTGGCGCTGCCAGCCGTCGCTGCTGGAGATCTCATACGGGTCCACATGCGCCCACAACCCCGTCTCGACGTCGCGAAACGTCGGCACCCCGCTCTCAGCGGACATGCCCGCCCCACTCAGCAACGTCACTCGCACCTCACCAAAGTAGCGCGTGTGCGCGATACTGGGCCGGTGGGAGGTCTGGGGGACTGGGTACGGCTGGACGCCGACGCGGCGGCGCCGCTGTTCGACCAGCTCCGCACCCAAATCATCGACGCGGTGCGCGACGGCACGCTGGAGCCGGGCACCCGGTTGCCCACCGTCCGGGACCTGGCCGGGCAACTCGGGCTGGCGGTCAACACGGTGGCGCGGGCCTACCGCGAGCTGGAGGCCGCCGGCGTCCTCGAAACCCGAGGGCGTTTCGGCACATTCGTGGCAAGGGTCGACCCGGCCGACAACGCGATGGCCGCCGCCGCGCACGCCTTCGCCGAGGTCGCCAAGGGGTTGGGGCTGGGCAAGGATGAGGCCGTGCGTTATCTGGACGGCGCGTTCGACTAGCCGGTCCAGCGCAGCACATCCAGCGCCACGGCCACCTCGACGGTGTTGTCGGCCAGTGGGGCGGGCAGCATCTGCTCGGCGCGGGCGAGCCTGCGCAGCAACGTGTTGCGGTGGGTGAACAACCGCGCGGCCGCCCGGGCGGCATTGCACTGCGTCGCGACGAAAACCCGCACGGTGTCCTGTAATTCGGCCGATGCGCCGGCGAAGTCGCCCAGCACCCGGTCGACGAACACGGCCGCGCGGTCGGGATCGGCGGTGATCAGCGCGACGAGTTCCACATCGGTGAAGCGGGCGATCTGCTGGCGGGAATGCAAGCGGGTGACCATCTGCTGAGTGGTGATCGCCTCGAAGTGGCTGCGCCGAAATCCGTCCACCCCGCGACCGGTGGTGCCCACAGCCACCCGCACTTCGCCGATCGCCTCGGCGAGTGCGGTGGTGTCCACCGGTCCGGGCGCCCACACCCACCGGGTGGCGCTGCTGGCCAGCACGCTCAACGGGCGCCCCCCGGCGACGCGCCCGACCGCCTCGGCCGCGTGATCGAGCTGGGCCAGGTCGGCGTCGGGCCCGCCGGTCCACAACACGGCCGCGGTGTGGTTCCCGGTCAGCGCATAGCCGAGCCGGCTCTCGGCGCGGGCCTGCGGGATGGGGGCGCCCTCCAGCAGCAATGCGACGGTCTCGCGTCGTTCGGCGTGGGTGCCGTGAGTGAGCTCGTCACGCTCCATCTCGATCAGTCCGGCGATGCCCGCCAGCGTGGCGTCGACGAACGCGCTGATCGAGCGTGAGCAGGTCTGCAGCAGTTCGTGCAGTTCGGCGGGGTCGGAGGTGAGTTCGAAGGCGATGTCCATCAGCCGGCGCCAGGCCACACCCTCGCCGACCCGATAGGCCTCCAGCGGTGAACCGCTGACACCGCGCCGCACCAGTTCGCGGGCGATGCTCAACGGCTCGGGACCGGTGTTGGGTGGGACCGGCGCCCCGGGATCGCGGACGTTGGCGGTGGCCCAGAAGAACAGATTGGCCCGGTTGCTGCGGCTCACCGCCGCGGCCAATTCCGGATCGGCGGCGATGGCGGGGCTGGCCTCCAGCACGGCCGCATCGAGTTCGTCGAGCCATTCCGGGCGGGCGTTGACGACGATCTGCGCGCATTGCCGGATGAGGTCACGAACCCGCGGCGACGGCAGCGTCGTGGTCATGTTCGCAGCGTAGGGTGCCGGTGCAGATAGCACCAGTATTCGGCGAATGTGGGTCGATCTGCCCTATCGCGGTGGTGCTTCGGCTCGTCACCATCGGAGCATGGATTCAGTTGACGTTCTCATCGTCGGCGCGGGCATCTCCGGCATCGGCGCCGCCTACTACCTGCAGCGTGAGCATCCCGGCCGCGAGTACGCCATCCTGGAGGCCCGCGAGGCCACCGGCGGCACCTGGGACCTGTTCCGATATCCAGGCATCCGCTCCGACTCCGACCTGCACACCTTCGGCTACGAGTTCAAGCCCTGGCGCGACGAGCGTGCCATCGCCACCGCCGACAAGATTCTGGCCTACCTTCGTGAGACCGTCGACGAGAACGGTATCGGGCAGCGAATCCGCTTCCGGCACAAGGTGCTCGGCGCCGCGTGGGACAGCGCCCGAGCCCGCTGGACCGTCGATGTGGAGCATGACGGCGAGCTGATCCAGCTTTGTGCGAACTGGTTGTTCTGCGCCGGCGGGTACTACCGCTACGACCAGGGTTTCACCCCCGAGTTCGCGGGCAGTGAGCGCTTCGGCGGCCAACTCGTGCATCCCCAGCACTGGCCCGAGGACCTGGATTACACCGGCAAGGACGTCGTCGTCATCGGCAGCGGGGCGACCGCGGTGACGCTGGTGCCCTCGATGGCCCCGACCGCCGGGCACGTCACGATGCTGCAGCGCTCACCGACCTACGTCATGCCGGTGCCCTCGCGTGACGGGTTCGCCAACGCCGCCCGCAGACTGCTCGGCGATGACCGTGGCTATGCCCTGGCACGCGCCAAGAACATCCTCAAGCAGCGCGCCGTGTACACCTTCTGCCAGAAATACCCGACCGCGGCCCGCCGGTTGATCCGCCGGATCAACGCCGGCAAGCTGCCCGCGGGCTATCCGGTCGACGAGCATTTCAACCCCGACTACGACCCGTGGGACCAGCGGTTGTGCGCGGTGCCCGACGGTGACCTGTTCGATGCCATCGGCGCCGGCAGCGCCTCGGTGGTGACCGACCGGATCGACACCTTCACCGAGACCGGGATCCGGCTGGCGTCGGGCCGCGAACTGAACGCCGACATCATCGTGACCGCCACCGGATTGAACATACAGCTGTTCGGCGGGATGACGCTCACCGTCGACGGCGAACCGGTCGACCTGTCCCAGACTGTGGCCTACAAGGGCATCATGCTCAGCGGGATACCGAACTTTGCCTTTGCGTTCGGCTACACCAATTCGTCGTGGACGCTCAAGGTCGGCCTGCTGTGCGAACACTTCTGCCGGTTGCTGACCCATATGGACACCTACGGATACGACCAGGTGCGTCCGGTCGAGGATGCGCAGATGCCGACGCGGCCGTTACTCGACTTCGCGGCGGGCTACGTCCAGCGTGTCATCGACGAATTGCCCCGCCAGGGGACAGCCGGACCGTGGACGATGACGATGAACTACCGCACCGATGTCGAGGTGCTGCGCAACGGCCCGGTCACCGACCCGTCCCTGCGGTTCAGCCGAATTCCAGCCGGGTCAGCACCGGGCGCACCGGATCCAGCAGCGGCAACCGGTGCGCAGCCCACAGCAGTGTATTGAGCACCGTGCCGCGACCGGTGGGCATCGGGATGTCGTGCACGGCCCGCACCCCGGCCACCGTGTTCACCAGATCGGCGGCGCCCGCGACCGAGAGGCTGAACGGCATCGGCGGCACCTTGTAGCGCAGTGACGGCCGCAGCAGACCCTTGCGCGCCCACCACGCAAACCAATGGGGCGGCAGGTCGAACATCATCTGCCCACCGGGGAAGCGCTCGGCACACGCGGCGATCAGACCCAGCGCCTCGGCGGGCTGCAGATACATCAGCAGACCCTCGGCGGTGATGAACACCCCGTCGGTGGCGTCGACGGCATCCATCCAGCTGTAGTCCAGTGCCGACTGGGCGCTGACCGTCACCCGGTCCGACGGTGGCAACAATTTTTCTCGCAGCGCCACGATGGGCGGCAGATCGACGGTGTGCCAACGGAACTCGTGGCCGACATCGCCGGCGTCGAGACGGTGGAAGCTGGTCTGCAGGCCCTCTGCCAGCGCGATGACGGTGGCCGCGGGATGGTCGCGCAGGTACTTCGAGGTCTCCCGGTCGAAGGCGCGCGCCCGCAGCGCCATGTCTTGGCGGCCGACGAAACCGAACTTGGCGAAATCGAAGTCGATCGCCTCGACCAGTGCGACGGCCTGCGGGTCGTCGATGATGCGATCGGCGCGGGCGGCCTCGGTGGCGCGCACCTTCAATGTCAGCAGGGCGGTCTCGGACACCCCGGTCAGGGTGCTGGCATCGGCTCTCGGGGAGGTCACTGCACCGAGGGTACCGACGGGTGCGCGAACTCAAGCAGCGTCATGCTCGGTCTGCTGCGCCGGATCGGACCGATACCGTCGAGCACCGGTCGGGTGGCCAGCCGCCACAGCCCGCGACCGGGCGGGTAGTGCACATCGCGGGCGGTGCGCACGCCGTCGATGGTGCCCGCCAGGGCCAGTGCCTCGTCGGTGTCGAGCGCGAACGGCATGGCCGGGGTGAGGTAGCGGTCCGACAACCGCAGCCCCGTCAAGGTCTTGCGACTGAACCAATGTGGGATGGAGTCGAACATGAACTGCCCACCGGGGAAGCGGGCGGCGCAATCGGCGATCAGGCCCAGCGAATCCTCCGGCTCCAGGTACATCAGCAGGCCCTCGGCGGTGATGAAGACACCGTCGGACGGATCGATGCGGTTCATCCAGCTGCGATCCAACGCCGACTGGGCCAGTTCGACGATCCGGTCGTCGCGCGGCAGCAACTTTCGTCGCAGTTCCATCACCGGTTCCAGATCGATGGAATACCAGGTCAATTCGTCGGCCACTCCGGCGCGGGCCAACCGCCAGAAACTCGTCTGCAAACCCTCGGCCAGGGCCACGACGGACGCCCTGGGATGTGCGCGCAGGTACTCGGTGGCCGCGGCGTCGAAGGCGCGGGCGCGCAGGGCGTGTGACTGATTGGGTTTGCCGAACTTGCGGTAGTCGTAGTCGATCGCGTCGAACAGGCTGACCGCCCAGGGATCGCGGATCACCCCGTCGGACCGCTTGGCCTCGGTGCCTCGGTTGTGCAGGGTCCACAACGTCGTCGCGGACACTCCTTCCAAACTGGTTCCGTCGATCCCACTCATGTCTCCGATCGTAGAGTCGTAGGCTCGTGTGATGGGCCGCCTGGTTTTCGACGACAAGCTGCTGGCACTGATCAGTGGGAACTCCCTCGGTGTGCTGGCCACCATCAAACGGGACGGCCGGCCGCAGCTGTCCAACGTCTCGTACTGGTTCGACGCTCGCAACACTGCCATCTGCGTGTCGATCACCGAACCGCGCGCCAAGACCCGCAACTTGCGTCGTGACCCACGCGCCTCGGTGCACGTGTCCTCCGACGACGGCTGGTCCTATGCGGTCGCCGAGGGTGACGCGGTGCTGACCCCACCCGCGGCGAACCCGCACGATGACACCGTCGAGGGTCTGATTGCGTTGTACCGCAACATCGCCGGTGAGCACCCGGACTGGGACGACTACCGCCGCGCCATGGTCGACGACCGCCGGGTGCTGCTCACCCTGCCGATCACCCATCTGTACGGGATGCCGCCCGGATTGCGCTGACGGGGCTAGGCTGACGCCATGGCCGATCAGACTCCCGAAGACGACACCAAGCGCAAGTTCCGGGAGGCGCTGGAGCGCAAGAAGGCCCAGGCCGGCGGCGGGACATCGCATGCCGACGGCGGCCGCAAGCAGGCCCGTGGGGCGCACGGTCCGGTGGAGAACCGTCGCGAATTCCGGCGCAAGAGCGGCTAAGCCAGCGCGCGGGCGCCGACCAGCGCGGCGAGCATGACGGCCACGCAGTACAGGCCAAGGTCCTTCAGGCCCCATACGCAGGAGGCCAGTGTCGCCGCGCCGGCGATGCACAGCAGCACACCGACGGCCACACTGCGCCGGTGCTCGACGACGCCGCCGTCCCAGAGGGGGAGCGGGTCGTTCTCCACCGGGCGCAGCAACACGAACAGTGCGGCCACCAGGATCGCCATGATGACCAGTTGCGCGATGCTGAGCGCGAGGAAATGCGGTTGGCCCGGGTAGCGGGGCCGACCCAGCATGTCGAACGCCAGGTGCATGCCCAGCAACGCCGGGATGTGCCACAGATACAGCGTCATCGCACCGCTGTTACCGACGACGGTCAGCCACCAGACCCGGGGACGTCGGGCCCACCGGCTGATCGCCGGTGCCGCGGCGATCGCGAACGCGCACATCATGATTGCGTGCCCGGCCAGCAACAGCGATGGCGGCATCATGTTCGTCAGCTGCTGGCCCTCGATACCGACCAGGCTCAGCTCATACGGTCCGAACCGCACCAGCGCGAGGTTCACCGCCAGCATCACCGCACCCGCCATCGTCGCCTGCGCCACGGTCAGCAACCGGTGGCGGTAGGCCACCCCGAACAGCCCGGGAATGAGCCATACCATCAGGTTCAGGTAGCCCAGCGGCGCCCAGCCGGGATCGCCGAGCCGGATGAAGTCCACCAGGACGACCAGACCGTACAACCCGGCCACCGCCGCGGCCAGACGACCCGGCGTGCGGACGCGGTCGAGCAGCGGCACCGCGGCCAGCACCAGCACATAGGCACCCAGGAACCACAGCAGTTGGATGGAGATCCCGGCGATGGGCTCGTAGACGTGGATGGGCAGCACCCGGTGTCCCACCATCAGCGCGACGGCCCAGAACGCCAGGTAGTAGAAGACCGGCCGATACAACCGGGTGCACCGCCGCAGCAGCCAGGCGCCCCAGTCACCGCGGTGGGCGCCGGCGGCCACACCGGCGAAGAAGAACAGCGGCATGATCTGGAACACCCACGTCAAGGCCTGGAACAGCACCGAGGTCGTCAGCAGGTTCTCCCAGACGAAGACATCGTCACGGATGATGCTGGTGGCCATGACGGTGTGCCCCGTGACCACGCCGAGCAGTGCGGTGATGCGGATGACGTCGATGGCGCGATCACGGTCGGCGGGGGTGCCCGCGTGCACCTGAGCCACGGTGGGAAACGCTGCGGTCGGCATCACCCGAATCTAGGCCGGGTCGCGGTGTCGGACCTGAGTAGAACCACTCAACTGTCGGCGCGCCGCTTCTGCACGACGATCGACACCAGGCAGAACAGCGCCAGTACGGCAATCGCGGCGGCGAAAGCCTCACCGGCGGTGCGCAGCCCCCAGGCCTGCGCGGCCACGCCGACGCCGACCACGGGCAGCGCGATCGCCACGTAGGCCACCACGAAGTAGGTCGAGCTGACCTCGCCGCGGCGTCGGTCGGGGACCTGCTCGACGACCGCGGCCAGGCCGCGGCTGAAACTGATGCCCTGTCCGACACCGGCCACGACCGCCGCGGCGATGATGCCCGGCAGCGACGAAACCGACAGTGCCACAGCCAGGATGATCATGCCGATGACCAGGATGGCGCAGCCCAGTGCCACCGCCCGGGTGGGCGGGATGCGGCGCCCGAGAAGTTGTGCCACTGCCGAGGACAGGAAGATCGAACCCGACACCGCCCCGCCCACGGCGTGGTTGTCCACGCCGATCACCTCGGCGAGAAACGCCGGCGCGACCGCGGCGAACAGTCCGGTGACCGCGAACCCGGCGAAGGCGGCCGTCGCGGCGGTGACGAACACGGCGCGGACCTCGGCCGGTATCGCCAACCGCTGCAACGTGATGCGGCCGGCCCCGCCGGAAGTCTCCGGGGCGAGCAGCACCGCGGGGACGGCCAGCAGCAGCAGTGCGATGTGCACGATGAACGACAGCAGCAACGGCTGCGGCGCATATTGCACGAGCAGGCCGGCCAGCACCGGCCCGCTGCCCAGGCCTCCGATGTTGACCATGGTGGCGACGGTGGCCGCCTGGTCGCGTCGCTCGGCGGGCACCGATTCCACGACCGCGGCCGTCGCCGTGCCGGTGAACAGTCCCGCCGACAAGCCGGAGAGCAGCCGGCCCACGAGCAGCATGGCGATGTTGTCGGCGAACAGGAATACCACCGAACTGGCCATCGCGAAAGCGATCCCGGCCAGCAGCACCGGTCGCCTGCCCAACACATCGGACCAACTCCCAGCGACCAGGAGCGCGGCGAGCACCCCGAGGGCATAGACCGCGAACACCACCGTGGTGGTGAACACGGCGAAGTGCATCTGTTCGCCGTAGAGCGCGTACATCGGGGTGGGCACGGTCGTGCCGAGCATCGTGACGGCGAAGGTATAGGCCAGGGCGGCGAACGCGAACCGGCGGCGGGTGTTCACGAGTGTGAACAACGCCGCCGCCGGTCCGGTAGTTCCGGGTCGCTAGTGCGCGACCGCCTTCTCGGCGCCCACCCCGGTCAGGGAGCGGACCTCCATCTCGGCGTTGATCGCGGGATCACCGGTGTCCTTGGAGGTCAGCGTGCCGACGATGCCCAGCAGGAACGCCAGCGGGATCGACACGATGCCCGGGTTGGCCAGCGGGAACCAGGAGAAGTCCACGCCCGGGATCATCGCGGTCTTGGTGCCCGACACCGCGGGGGAGAAGATGATCAGCACCAGTGTGGAGATCAGGCCGCCGTACATGCTCCACAGCGCGCCGCGGGTGTTGAACCGCTTCCAGTACAGCGAGTAGACGATGGTCGGCAGGTTGGCCGCCGCGGCGATGGCGAAGGCCAGTGCCACCAGGAAGGCCACGTTCTGTCCGTTGGCCAGGATGCCCAGCCCGATGGCCAGGATGCCCAGCACCACCGCGGTGATGCGGGAGACCTTCACCTGCTCGTCCTCGGTCACCTTGTGCGACTTCAACACCGAGGCGTAGATGTCGTGGGCGAACGACGCCGACGCGGTGATAGTCAGCCCGGCCACCACGGCCAGGATGGTGGCGAAGGCGACCGCGGAGATGATGCCCAGCAGGACCACACCGCCCAGTTCCAGGGCCAGCAGCGGGGCCGCGGAGTTGACGCCGCCGGCGGCGCCGAGGATGCGGTCCGGTCCGACCAGTGCGGCGGCGCCGTAGCCCAGCACCAGGGTGAACAGGTAGAAGGCGCCGATCAGCGCGATGGCCCAGACGACGGACCGGCGCGCCTCCTTGGCCGTCGGCACGGTGTAGAACCGCATCAGCACGTGCGGCAGACCCGCGGTGCCCAGCACCAGGGCCAGCGCCAGCGAGATGAAGTTGATCTGGCTGGTCAGCGATCCGCCGTACTGTGCGCCCGGGGCGAGCACGTCACGGCCGGCCACCGCCTCGCTGGCCGAACCGGTGATCGCTGTCTGCGCCGAGGTCAGGATCTCGGAGAAGTTGAGCCCGAACTTGGTCAACACCATCACGGTCATGATCCCGGCGCCGGCGATCAGCAGGACGGCCTTGATGATCTGCACCCAGGTGGTGCCCTTCATGCCACCGACCAGGACGTAGACGATCATCAGGATGCCGACGACGGCGATCACCAGCGCCTGCCCGCTCTTGCTGTTGACGTTCATCAGCAGCGCCACCAGACCACCGGCACCGGCCATCTGCGCCAGCAGATAGAACAGCGACACCGTCAGTGTCGACGTGGCGGCGGCGACCCGGACCGGGCGCTGCTTGAGCCGGAAGCTCAACACGTCGGCCATGGTGAACTTTCCGGTGTTGCGCAGCAGTTCGGCGACCAGCAGCAGGGCCACTAGCCAGGCCACCAGGAAGCCGATCGAGTAGAGGAAGCCGTCGTAGCCGTAGACGGCGATGGCCCCGGCGATGCCGAGGAAGCTTGCCGCCGAAAGATAATCGCCGGCGATGGCGACGCCGTTCTGGGGTCCGGAGAATCCGCGGCCGCCGGTGAAGAACTCCGCCGCGGTCGCGTTCTTGTTGCTGGCCCGGATCACCACGACCATGGTGACGACGACAAAGAGGCCGAAGATGGCCATGTTGGCGATCGGATTGCCGACCGCCTCGGTCGCTGCGAGGTAGGTCACTGGATCGGTCCTTCCAGCTCCTCGCGGATGGCGGCGGCGCGGGGGTCCAGCTCGCGGTTGGCGAAGCGGACGTAGAGGCCGGTGATGACGAACGTCGTCACGAACTGGCCCAGGCCGATGATCAGCCCGACGTTGACGTCACCGAACACCTTGGTGGCCATGAAGTCGTGGGCGAACGCGCCCAGCAGTACGTACAGGCCGTACCAGACGAGGAAGAACGCCGTCATCGGGAAGACGAACCGCCGCAACCTGCTGCGCAGCTCCTGGAATTCCGGACTCGCCTGCATGGCGATGAACTCTTGACCGGTGGGGGCCGGCCTGCTTTCGGTGGTGGGCACCGCGATGCTCCTGACTGTTCGACTGTGTTCCGCAACTGGGAGAAAGCGTATTGAGACTCAGGTCACAACCGAAGTGTTCCCCCAGGTGAACATGCCGAAACGGGTGTCAGGTGCGGTGAACGGTCAGTCGTCGGCGATGAGCGGTGCGGCTCAGCCGCGCGGGAGACGTTCGATGCCCATGCCGAGTCGTTCGGGCACGTGCATCCGGGCGAAGATCTGCGCGACGCCCGGAGTGGGGCGGGTGAAGCGGCTGACCACGATCATCGTCGCGAAGGCGATCGGCACGCTGAGCGCCGCCGGATAGCCCACCATCACGGCGGGCCAGCCGCCCAGCACGCTTTCGTCGACACCGCCGGCGATGGCCACCAGCACCGCGCCGCCGCACACCAGTCCGCCCACCACCAGTCCACAGGCGGCGCCGGCCGCGGTCAGTCCGCGCCACCAGATACCCAGCACCAGTAGCGGACACAGCGTGGAGGCGGCGACGGCGAAGGCCAGGCCCACGGTGCGGGACAGTTCCAGATCGGACACCATGAGCGACAACGGAATCGGGATCACCCCGCCGATCACCGCCGCCACCCGGAAGTCGCGGACCCGGCCGCGCAGTACATCGGTGGCCAGCGCGCCGGCGATGCTGACCAGCAGCCCCGATGATGTCGCCAGGAAGGCGGCGATGGCACCGGCGGCGACGAGGGCCGCCAGCAGTTGGCCGAGGGCGCCGCCGATCGCGGCGCCGGGCGCCAACAGCACTGCGGCATCGGCGGTTCCGGTGATCAGCAGTTGCGGCACGTAGAGCCGGGAGAAGACCCCGAGCAGCACCGGGAACAGGTAGAACAGCGACAGCAGCGCGATCACCGCCAACGCGGTACGCCGTGCGGCCCGACCGTCGGGGTTGGTGTAGAACCGGACCAGCACATGCGGCAGACCCATGGTGCCCAGGAATGTGGCGATGATGATGGACAGCACCTGATACAGCGGATGCCCGCCGCCCAACCCGGTGCCCGAGGTGATCCACTCGCTATTGGTGCTCGGCGTGCCCGCCACCACCGGTGTGGCCGCGCCGGCGGCCAGCGTCAGGCTGGTGCCCGCGCCGAGGGTGTGTTCACCCGGTGCGCCGAAGCCGCTGGCGCGCACCGCGGTTCCGTCGAGCACGCCGGTCACGGTGATACCGGCCGGGTCGACGACCTGCACCACCACATCGGTCTCTATCTGTACGGTGGTGCGCTGTTCCACGCTCGGCGGCATGGGGCCGCCCAGTTCGCCGCGGTCGCTGAGGAACAGGCCCAGCAGGGCGAGCGCGGGGATGGCGACGGCGGTCAGTTTGAGCCAGTACTGGAAGGCCTGCACGAACGTGATCGAGCGCATCCCGCCGCCGACGACGTTGGTGATGACGATGATCCCGACGAGCACCGGGCCGGTCCAGACCGGCATCCCGAGAAGGGTTTTCAATGCCAACCCCGCACCCTGGTACTGCGGGGCCAGGTAGAACAGGCACACCATGACCACCACCAGCATGGCGACCTTGCGCAGTCGCGGCGAGCCGAGCCGGAACTCGGCGAAGTCGGGCACGGTGTAGGCACCGGAGCGGCGCAGCGGTGCCGCGACGAACAGCAGCAGGCCCAGATAACCGGCGGTGAAGCCGACCGGGTACCACAACGCGTCGGCACCGTACTTGGCGATCAGTCCGGCGACACCGAGAAACGATGCCGCCGAGAGGTATTCACCGGAGATGGCGGCGGCGTTCCAGCGCGGACCGACACTGCGCGAGGCGACCAGGAAATCCGAGGTGGTCCGCGACAGCCGCACCCCCCAGCTGCCGATCACCACGGTGGCGATCGCGGCGGCCAACAGGGCGGCCGCGGTCAGCGGTGAACCGGTCACGGTTCGCTGTCGACGACGCGGACGAAATCGCGCTCACCCTGCTCGGCGAGGTGCACATACAGCCGGCCCACGCCGTAGAGCAGGGGATAGGCCAATACCGCCAGCAGCAGCCAGTTCAGCCGCATGCCGAGCACCGTCAGGTCGGGCACCGTCGAGGTGAGCACCAGGATGCCGGCGACCGCGCACACCACCACCAGCGTCAGCCGCAGCGCCAGCCCCAGTTGGGCGCGCACCAGACCGCGCACCAGGGCGTCGCCGACCTGGGTCTGCTCCTGCACCTCGACGCGTGTGCGCACCATCCGGGCGCCGCGACGGTGGGCCAGCACCACGCGTTGGCGGGCCGCGGTGGGCCCCGGTCGCTCATTCATCGGCGCCCGCCGGTTTCAGGTGGCGCATCGGGTCGCGGACCAGGCGGTCGCGCAGTTCGCGGGCCTGGCGGCGGCTGACCGGCAATTCGACGGCGGGGGAGGAGCCGTTGGCGCGCAACCGCACGAGGAGGCCACCGTCGCCGGTGCGCAGGCCGGTGACCAGCCGCAGCGACACCAGGTAAGACCGGTGGATGCGCTGGAAGCCGTGATCGCGCCAACGCGTTTCCAAAGTGCTCAACGGGATCCGCACCAGATGGGCGCCGGTGGCCGAGTGCAGCCGGGCGTAGTCGCCCTCGGCCTCGACCCAGCCGATGCTGTCGCGGGGCACCAGGTGGGTGATGCCGCCGAGTTCGGCGGGGATGACATCGGAGTCGACGGTGTCCGGTGCCTCCGGCGGAGCTTCGGTGGCGCGCGCGGTCACCACGCGGCGCACCGCCTCGTCGAGCCGGTTCTGCCGGATCGGTTTGAGCAGATAGTCGACGGCGCCGACGTCGAACGCCGCGACGGCCTTGTCGTCGTGCGCCGTCACGAACACCACCGCCGGCCGGTTGGCGAAATTGGTCAGCACACCGGCCAGTTCGATCCCCGAAAGTCCCGGCATGTTGATGTCGAGGAAGACCGCATCGATGCTGTGCTGGTTGAGTTCTCGCAGCGCGGAGGTGGCATCACCGGCGGTGTGCACTTGCCCGATGCAGGGGTGCTCGCCCAGCAGGTAGGCCAGTTCGTCGAGAGCAGGCGCCTCATCGTCGACGGCGAGCACGGTCAAGATCGCACTCACGCCAACGCCCCTCCACCGGCCCGCACCCCGGACCGGAATTTCGGTACCCGCATGATGACCTTGGTTCCCGCTCCGATTGCCGTCTCGACCACCAGACCGTAGTCGTTGCCGAAGGCCGCGCGCAGCCGATGATCGACATTGGTCAGCCCGACGTGTGCGGAGTGGTCGGTCGCGTCGGCCAGCGCGTCGCCGTGCCCGGCCCGCAGCGCCTCGGGATCCATTCCAGCGCCGTCGTCCTCGACGGTGATGACGCAATCCGAGCCGGCGTCGTTGGCGATGATCTCCACCGAGCCGCCGCCCCGGCCGGCCAGTCCGTGCCGGACCGCGTTCTCCACCAGAGGTTGCAGCGCCAGGAACGGCACCACCACGTTGAGCACCTCGGGGGCGACCTGCAGGCGCACCGTCAACGCGGTGCCGAACCGGGCCCGCTCCAGCGTCAGGTAGCGATCGATGTTGCGCAGTTCCTCGGCCAGCGTGGTGTACTGCCCGGCCGCGCGGAAGGAGTACCGAGTGAAATCGGCGAACTCCAGGATCAGCTCACGCGCCCGGGTGGGGTCGGTCCGCACGAACGAGGCGATGGTGTTGAGCGCGTTGTAGATGAAGTGCGGACTGATCTGGGCGCGCAGGGCCAGCACCTCGGCCTTGTCCAGACGGGCTCGGGAGGCGTCGAGCTCGGCCAGCTCGATCTGGCTGGCCGCGTAGCGGGCGACCTCGCCGATGGCGCCGAGCATGCCCGGACCCGGCGTGCCCGCCGCGACCACCACCAGGACGCCGAGCACGTCACCGGCCTCGGCCAGCAGCGGCTGCGCGACGACGGTATTGGGGCCGACACTGTTCAGCACCCGGCGCTCGCCGGCGATGGACGCCGCGGCCGCGCTCGCCGCGGTCTGACTGACCTCGCGGCGCCAGATGAACTTGTCATCGGGGTCCCCGGCGAGCAGTTGCCCGTCACCGTCGAACAGCGCGACGCCGTCGGTTCCGGTGAGATCGCGCAAGAATGGGGCGGCGGTGGCCGCGGATCCGGTGTCCAGTCCCTGGCGCAGGGCGCGTGCCGCCAGTGACGCGGTGTGCAGGGCCGCGTGGACGGCGCGTTCGGTGGGGGTGGCCACGACGCGGCGGGTGCGCACCACGAGGACGGCCGCGACCGCTGCCAGCAGCAGCGCCGCGGCCAGCATCACCGCGAACTGGCCCGACATCGTGGCGCCAACCCTATGCCGGTGCGGCTACTGAACCGGGCAGGCGTACTTCCTGGCCACGTCGAACACCCGCTCCTGCGCTCCGGGGCCGACGGCGCCCTGCGCGGCCAGCTCCAGACCGATATAGCCCGGCAGGCCACCCACACACGCCTGGTGCATGGCGCGCCAGGCGGTGTCCGGGTGCAGGTTGTAGCCGTTGCGTTGCAGGCCGGCCAGGTACTCGTCGAACGCCGGCGTGCCCTGGTCGGGGATCGCGTGCGCGGCGCCGGCCAGCGCGATCGAGGCGGCGACGGCCGCCACGAGTGGGGTGATGACGCGTCTCATGGCCTTCTCCTCTCCCAGGTCAGGGCATTACATTCGCACACTGCACCGACACCGTCGGTGGATTCGCAGTTCTAGACTGTGCGGGTGCCCACCCTGCAGCTAGTTCAAGATCCGGCGGCCGACGCTTTGCTCGAGGCCAACCCGTTCGCGCTCCTGGTCGGCATGCTGCTCGATCAGCAGATCCCGATGGAGACGGCGTTCGCGGGGCCCAAGAAGATCGCCGATCGCATCGGCGAGGTCGATGCCCGGCTCATCGCCGACTACAACCCCGACGAGTTCACCGAACTGTGCTCGCAGACCCCGGCCATCCACCGCTTCCCGGGCTCGATGTCCAAGCGGGTGCAGGCGCTGGCCCAGGCCGTCGTCGACGAATACGACGGTGACGTGACCGCGCTGTGGACCGCCGGTGATCCCGACGGCGCCGAGGTGTTGCGCCGGCTCAAGCGGCTGCCCGGTTTCGGCGATCAGAAGGCCCGCATCTTCCTGGCGCTGCTGGGCAAGCAGTACGGCGTGACGCCGCAGGGCTGGCGCGCCGCGGCCGGTGACTACGGCAAGGCAGGCACCCACATGTCGGTGGCCGATGTCGTCGACCCCGGCTCGCTGCAGGAGGTCCGGGCGTACAAGAAGAAGATGAAGGCCGCAGCCAAGGCCGCGAAGGCTTGACGTTGCGCCCACGGCGCAGACTCAACATGTGTCGGGTGCCGACGGTGCATACAGATCGAACTTCTGGCTGCTTCCTCGATCTCAGTGCACCGTCGTGAGCAAGCGTGACTCTGCGCCCACGGCGCGAAAGTGGCGAGAGGCGTGCGCCGTCACCGCAGAGTCAGCCGAAGGCGAGCCCGTCGAACCGCTCGCGGGTGACGAACTCGGCCACCGGCTTGCGGGTCAGCTTGCGCACCTGCGTGACCGGCTTGCCCAACGGGACCACCGCCGCGACCGCGTAGTCCTCGGGTATCCCGAGCAGTTGTTTCACCGCGGGCTCTTCGGCGATGGCCATCGTGGTGAGTACGCCGCCGAATCCCTCGTTGCGGGCGGCCAGCAGAATGTTCCACACCAGCGGATACACCGAGGCGCCCGACACCACACCGATGCGGTCCAGGTTCTGGTCGAACGCCGCGACGACGCCGAGGTCCACGCACACCACCAGGACCACCTCGGCATCGGTCAATTGCCCGGCCCGCGGCACCTTCACCGCCGCCAGGTCCTGTTCGGATACCTCCATGGGACGCAACGGATTCCATGGGCTCTCGCCGTTGCGCTGCTGGGCGATATAGCGTCGCGCGCCGGTCACGCTCAAATCGGCCAGCGCTTCCTTGGTCGCGGCGTCGCGGACCGCGACGATGTGGGTGCCCTGCCGGTTCCCGCCGCTCGGCGCGAACCGGGCGTTGTCGAGGATCCTGGTCAGCGTCTCATCGGGCAGCGGATCGCCGGTGAACTGGCGGACCGCACCGGTCGTGCGCATGACGTCGTAGATATCCATGCTCACCATCTTGGTGCGTATGCGATTGTGGACATATGGCGAAGACACATCTCAACTGCCCGTGCGGTGAAGCCATTCAGGGCACCGATGAGGACGACCTGGTGACCAAGGCTCAGGCACACCTGGCCGAATCGCATCCCGGTCGCGAATACGACCGCGAGATGATCCTTTTCATGGCCTACTGAGCCACCGTTACTACGGCACCACCGTCGAGCCGATGGTGGGCATGAACTGGCACTGCTTCTCGGTCGTGGTGACCTGACCGAAGATCGTCGACATGATGCTTCCCGAGCCGGTATCGGCGATGGCGGTCAGCGTCGTGGGCCCGGCCGGGTTGATATCGGCCTGCGGCTTCAGGGTGGCGGTGCCGGACTTCCCGGTGCTCAGGTTCACCCAGGTGACGTTGAGCGGCAGCTTCTGCTCGGCGGCCGGGCCGGGTGTGCCGACGGCGGTGAAGACATAGGCGGTCTGGCCGGCGGCCGGTCCGGGTGCGGGGATCTTCGCCGGGCCCGCCACCGAGATGGCGGTCGCCAACACATTGCCGCCATCGGCCAGGCAGCCGTTGCTGATCGACGGATACATGAAGTCCTGGGTGGTCGGCGCGTCCGGCCCGAAGTCCGGCATCGCACCGGGCGCCGGGGCGGGTCCGGGTGCCGGGGCCGGCGCGGCGGCCAGCGGATCGGCCGGCGGGGGCACCGGTGCCGGCGGCACGGCTTCGGGCGCGGGAACGACGGGCGCCTCGACGGCGGCCTCGGGGACCGGCGGCACCGCTGCCGGTGCGGGCGCGTCGGCGATCGACAGGGGCACCGGGCCCACCGAGTAGGCGGGATTGACCCCGGCGGGCAGGTGCGCCTGGGCGCCCGCGCCGGCCGCAGGGGTGTGCACCTGCGGCGCGGACACGAACTCGTTGACCGCCGTGGCCAGATTCTGCGAATCCGCCGGAGCCGCCGCGTTTCCCGCGAACGCGGCGGCGGCCGCCATCAGCATCGACGCCGCATCGCCGGGATTGGCGGCGGCCTGCTGGATGGCCGGTCCGAGAGTCTCCATCGCCGGTAGCCCCGGTGCCTGCAGGCCGTTGATCGGCAGCGGCATCGGCGCGGCCGGTTCGGCGTGGGCTGGAATCACGGAGCCCCCGCCCAGCACCACGAGCGCGGCGGCCGTGGTGCTGGTCAGCGTGGTCCGGATCGATGGCATGACTCCCCCTGGTTAGGTTGGGTTTTCGGTCGGTCGGTGTGAGATCAGGGCAGACCCGACAGCGGCACGAACATCGGCACGATCGATTGCGCGGCGTCCGACGGTGTCGGCAGACCGGCGGCGGGTGCACCCGGTGCGGCGGGGGCGGCCGGTGCGGCGGCGGGAGTGGCGGCCCCGGTCGCGGGCAGCAGGCCCGCCAGCGGGGTGCCGGCCGGCATCAGCCCGGCCAGTCCGGGCACCAGGTTCTGCACACCGGCCATCGCGGCCGCGGGTGCGGCGGCGGCCGGGGCGGTGGCCGTGGCCGGCACCGCGGCGGGGGCGCCGGCCGGGGTGATCGGATCGACCGGCAGCGAGCTGGTCTGGCTACCGCCGGTGAGGACCGACGCGACACCCTGGATGATCTGCGGGGCCACGGTCTGGATGCTGGCCAGCTGCGGTGCGAACGGGACGTTCGGGGCACCGGGAACGGCCGGCGGGTTGGGCGCCGGCGGCGCGGGCTCGGCCGCGGCGGCCGGGCTCAAGGTCAGCGCGGCCAAGGCCGCGCCGGCACCGGCAATCATGCTGGTGGCAAAGAGTTTTCTGAAAGATGACACGGTTCTCCCCGTTTCGTTGGCGGCACGTCTGAAACCGAAGGTAGCGAGTTACTGGTGTTACTCAAGTGACAGGAGTGTGGTTTATTCAACCGTTACGGAGGCGTGCGCCGATGGTGATCGGAAAGTCCGGCACACCGCGCGCGCCACGATTCCTCGCGAATGTCGGGTGAGGATGGCAGCGGGCGCGGCGGTGCCGGTGGATAGAGTCGGAGCGGTAAACACGAACCGCACCACCTCGCGCATGGCACAGCTCTATCGCTGGGCGCCGCTGTTCTTGGCGGCCAGCATCGCCGCGCGGCTCGCCTGGACCTATCTGGTGCCCAACGGTGCGAACTTCGTCGACCTGCACGTCTATGTCGGTGGCGCCGACGCGCTGGAAACCCCCGGCGCCCTCTACGACTATGTCTACGCCGAGCAGACCCCGGACTTCCCGCTCCCGTTCACCTATCCGCCGTTCGCCGCGGTGGTGTTCTATCCGCTGAGCATGCTGCCGTTCGACCTGGTGGCGCTGATCTGGCAGTTGGGCATCTTCGCCGCGCTCTACGGCGTGGTGCGCATCAGCCTGGACCTCGTCGGCTGTGATGACTCCCACCCGGCGATGGCCTGGACCGCCGTCGGCATTTGGACCGAACCGCTGCGCAGCACCTTCGACTACGGGCAGATCAACGTGCTGCTGGTGCTCGCGGTGCTGTGGGCGGTGCGCAGCACCCGATGGTGGCTGTCGGGGCTGCTGGTCGGGCTGGCCGCCGGCGTCAAGCTCACGCCGGCGGTGGCGGGACTGTACTTCGTCGGCGTGCGTCGTTACGGCGCCGCGGTCTTCTCGGCCGTGGTCTTCTTCGCCACGGTCGGCGCGTCGGCGTTGGTCGTCGGGGAGCAGGCCCGCTACTACTTCACCGATCTGCTGGGCGACGCCCGGCGGGTCGGGCCGATCGGCACCTCGTTCAATCAGTCTTGGCGGGGCGCGATCTCACGCATCCTGGGCCACGACGCCGGCTACGGACCCATCGTGCTGGTGGCGCTGGTGCTGACCGCGGCGCTGGCTTTGCTGGCGTGGCGCACCATCGGCACCGCCGACCGGCTCGGCGGGATCGTCACCGTGCAACTGTTCGGGCTGCTGCTGTCGCCGATCTCGTGGACACATCACTGGGTGTGGTTGATCCCGTTGATGATCTGGCTGCTGCACGGCCCGCTGCGGGCGCGGCTGGGTGCCCGGGTGCTGGGCTGGGGATGGTTGGCGCTGACCCTCATCGGGGTGCCCTGGCTGCTGAGCTTCGCCCAGCCGACCATCTGGGAGATCGGCCGGCCGTGGCATCTGGCCTGGGCGGGCCTGGTGTACCCGGTGGCCACGCTGGCCACCCTCGGGTGGATCGTGCTCAGCCGGCGAGCAGCTGATCGATCGCCTTCGCCATCTCCACATCCTTGTCCGTGATCCCGCCCTCGGAATGCGTGACCAGGGCGAAAGTCACCGTCCGCCAACGGATGTCGATGTCGGGGTGATGGTCCTTCTGTTCCGCGAGCTCGGCGACCCGGCCGACGGCGTCGATGCCTGCCAGGAACGCCGGGAACTCGATCGAGCGACGTAATGCGCCGTCGGCCCGCTCCCAACCGTTCAGACCGGGCAGTGCGGCGTCGACTTGGTCGTTGGTCAATACAGCCATGAATTCGACGGTATACCGTCTAGCGCGATGACCGAGCAGATTGTCGTTGCCGGGGCGCTCATCTCAGGTGGCGCGCTGCTGGTCGCCCAGCGCGCCCGCCCACCTGAACTGGCCGGACTGTGGGAACTGCCCGGCGGCAAGGCCGCGGCGGGGGAGAGCGACGCCGACGCGCTGGCCCGTGAATTGCGCGAGGAACTCGGCGTCGAGGTGTCCGTGGGCGCGCGGCTGGACGCCGAGGTCGCGCTGAGTGCGACCGCGACGTTGCGCGCCTATTTCGTCAGTCTCGATTCGGGCAGCCCGCACCCGCACGATCACCGAGCGCTGCGCTGGGTGCGCGCCGAGGAACTCGACGGGTTGGCCTGGGTGCCGGCCGACCGGGTGTGGCTGCCCGAGCTGACCGCAGCGATGCGGTGAAAGCCCTTGTGGCGCAGGTGTCTACCAACTACCGATGGGAGCGCCCTGGCGGAACTGCGCATCACGGCCCACGCCGAACGGTGCCGAGGCGGTGCCCGGAACGGCGATGACGCCGTCGCGGACCTCGCCCTGGGCGTGCACGCCGCCGTTGTCGGCGCGGCGGTTCTCGGCGCCCGATCCGCGTGCCACGCCCTGACGGGTGCGACGCAGCGCGTTCTTGTCGACCAGGACGGCCTGTCGGCTGCTCACGTACGGGCCGGGAGCGATCTCGGTGACCTCGGCGGAGGCGGTGCCGGCGTTGACGGTGGCGAGGGCGGCTGCCACGGCGGCGGCTCCGATGCCCACGACGGTCAACTTCGTGGCGGCACGCACCAGGCTTCGGGTGGTCACAGGCATCGGCACAAACCCTTCGTTCACATCGGACCGCTCTGGTCACTCACTTCATCGCGCAGGATGGGCGAACGTTACCAACTGATTTCGCAGCCAGGAGCCGGTACCGGCACCGGGCACACCGGTGCCGCCGCGAGTTCTTTTGACGGAGAAGTTAATTGACGAACCCTGAGAGTTTGCCAAGATTTTCCCGTCTGGGACCGCGCTAGTAGCGCAAGTGATCGCCGACCACCCGCACCGGCTGGCCGCGATGGCCCGCGGTGTAGATCGGGTGCAGCAGCGCTGGATGGCGGCAATGCGGGCACGAACCCTGCGCAGCCCGCGCCGAGGACAGCGTCAGATGGTGACATGCGGCACACCGCACGACGTGGGCGACGCCGAACCAGTTGGCCATCCCGACGTAGATCGCCAGCGTGGTGGCCAGCGCCAGCACCACGATCAGCGCCACGGTCAGTACCTCGTAAACCGTCATGATGGATACCTCCAACCACACCGGACGGATACCTCAACGGTACGCCCGCCGCGGCCGGGACAACAGGTATCGACGCAGGTCACTACGTTTTTCTTGCCAGCTTGTACACCTTCTCCAGTTCCTTGCCCCGCATCCCGTTGTGCGCCGCCTTCTGCACCTTGTGCAGTACCAGCGGGCACTTCTTGCAGCGGGGCTTACTACGGCAGCACTTCTTCTTCGGTTTGGCCAAAAGCAGCTTCTTCACGCACGCCTTCCGATGAACCCGGTCGTTTTCGTGATCAGGTACCCGCACTGCGACAATCACCTACGTGGATTCTCGCCCGAACTTTCGCAACGTAGCCATCGTCGCGCACGTCGACCACGGTAAGACAACGCTGGTCGACGCCATGCTGCGGCAGTCCGGTGCGTTGTCGCATCGCGGCGACGACTCGACCGAACGCATCATGGACTCCGGTGACCTTGAGAAGGAAAAAGGCATCACCATCCTGGCCAAGAACACCGCGGTGCACCGGCACAACGCCGACGGCACCGTCACCGTCATCAACGTGATCGACACCCCCGGCCACGCCGACTTCGGTGGCGAGGTCGAGCGCGGTCTGTCCATGGTCGACGGTGTGGTGCTGCTGGTCGACGCCTCCGAGGGCCCGCTGCCGCAGACCCGATTCGTGCTGCGCAAGGCGCTGTCCGCGCACCTGCCGGTGATCGTGGTGGTCAACAAGACCGACCGGCCCGACGCCCGCATCGCCGAGGTCGTCGAGGAAAGCCACGACCTGCTGCTCGACGTCGCCTCCGATCTGGACGAGGACGCCCAGGCGGCCGCCGAGAAGGCCCTGGATCTGCCGACTCTGTACGCCTCGGGCCGCGCCGGAATCGCCAGCACCACTCAGCCCGAGAACGGCCAGAACCCCGACGGCGAGAATCTCGACCCGCTGTTCGACGTCCTGATGGAGCACATCCCGCCGCCGCAGGGCGATCCCGAGGCCCCGCTGCAGGCGTTGGTCACCAACCTCGACGCCTCGGCGTTCCTTGGCCGGTTGGCGCTGATCCGCATCTACAAGGGCAAGATCAAGAAGGGCCAGCAGGTGGCCTGGATGCGTGAGGTCGACGGGCACCCCGTCATCACGAACGCCAAGATCACCGAACTGCTGGTGACCGTCGGTGTCGAGCGCACGCCCACCGACGAGGCCGTCGCCGGGGACATCGTCGCCGTCGCCGGGATGCCGGACATCATGATCGGCGACACCCTGGCCGACCCGGACCACGCCCACGCACTGCCACGCATCACCGTCGACGAGCCCGCCATCTCGGTGACCGTCGGCACCAACACCTCGCCGCTGGCCGGCAAGGTGTCCGGACACAAGCTGACCGCCCGCATGGTCAAGAACCGGTTGGACTCCGAACTGATCGGCAACGTGTCGATCAAGGTCGTCGACGTCGGCCGCCCGGACGCCTGGGAGGTGCAGGGCCGCGGTGAGCTGGCGCTGGCCGTGCTGGTCGAGCAGATGCGCCGCGAGGGTTTCGAGCTGACCGTGGGCAAGCCGCAGGTGGTCACCCAGACCATCGACGGCAAGCTGCACGAGCCGTTCGAGGCGCTGACCATCGACTGCCCGGAGGAGCACCTCGGCGCGATCACGCAGCTGATGGCCGCCCGCAAGGGCCGCATGGAGCAGATGACCAACCACGCCGCGGGATGGGTCCGGATGGACTTCATCGTCCCCAGCCGTGGCCTGATCGGGTTCCGCACCGACTTCTTGACCATCACCCGCGGCACGGGCATCGCCAACGCCGTGTTCGACGGTTATCGGCCGTGGGCCGGTGAGATCCGGGCGCGCCACACCGGATCGCTGGTCTCCGACCGCAGCGGACAGATCACCCCGTTCGCGATGATCCAGCTCGCCGACCGCGGGCAGTTCTTCGTCGAGCCCGGCGAGGAGACCTACGAGGGTCAGGTCGTCGGGATCAACCCGCGCGCCGAGGATCTGGACATCAACATCACCCGCGAGAAGAAGCTGACCAACATGCGCAGCTCGACCGCCGATGTGATGGAGACGCTCGCCCGGCCGCTGGAACTCGACCTGGAGAAGGCCATGGAGTTCTGCGCCGAGGACGAGTGCGTCGAGGTCACCCCGGAGATCGTCCGGGTGCGCAAGGTAGAGCTGACCGCGAGCCTGCGGGCCCGGGCCAAGGCGCGCGCCAAGCAGCAGGCCAACAACTAGCCGATACCCTGAACCTCGTGCCGACAGCCCGACGCCGCTTCACCGTGCTCGCGGCCTTGCTGTCGGTGCTGCTGCTCGGCGGTTGCACCGTCAGCCCGCCGCCGGCGCCGCAGAGCACCGAGACCACCCAGACCCCGCCGCCCCCGAAGGCGCGGACCATGCAGATCATCATGGCCATCGACGCCATCGGGGCCGGGTTCAACCCGCACCTGTTGTCGGATCAGTCCTCGGTGAACGCTGCCGTCGCCGCGCTGGTGCTGCCCAGTTCGTTCCGGCCCATCCCGGACCCGGCGACCCCGACCGGCTCGCGCTGGGAGATGGACCCGACGCTGCTGGAGTCGGTCGAGGTCACCGACGAGGACCCGTTCACGGTCACCTACAAGATCCGCCCGGAGGCGGCCTGGACCGACAACGCACCGATCGGCGCCGACGACTTCTGGTACCTGTGGCGGCAGATGGTCAGCGTCCCCGGTGTCGTGGATCCCGCCGGCTACGACCTGATCACCGGCGTCCAGTCGGTCGAGGGCGGCAAGACTGCCGTCGTCACCTTCGCCCAGCCGTATCCCGCGTGGCGGGAACTGTTCAACAACATCCTGCCCGCCCATATCGTCAAGGACATGCCGGGCAGCTTCAGCGCCGGCCTGGCGCGCGCCCTGCCGGTGACCGGCGGACAGTTCCGGGTGGAGAGCATCGACCCGCAGCGCGACGAGATTCTGCTGGCCCGCAACGACCGCTACTGGGGCGAGCCCGCCGCGCCCGACGAGATCCTCTTCCGCCGCGGTGGATCGCCTGCGGCGCTTGCCGATTCGATCCGCAATGGGGACACCCAGGTGGCGCAGGTGCACGGCGGGCAGGCGGCCTTCGCGCAGCTGTCGGCCATCCCGGATGTGCGCACGGCACGCATCGTCACCCCGCGCGTCATGCAGCTGACCCTGCGCGCGCAGCAGCCCGCACTGACCGATCTGCGGGTCCGCAAGGCGCTGTTCGGGCTGCTCGACGTCGACCTGCTGGCCGCCGTCGGCGCCGGTTCGGACAACACCGTGACCCTGGCGCAGGCACAGGTGCGCTCACCCTCGGACCCCGGCTACGTGCCCACCGCGCCCAAGGCGATCAGCCGGGAGGACGCGATGGGGCTGCTGGTCGACGCCGGCTATCAGATCGCCCCGGTGTCGCCGACGGCGACGTCGGCGCCGGGAACGCCGGCCCCCGACGAGTCGCGCGGACAGCTCATGAAGGACGGCGAACCGCTGACCATCGTGCTCGGGGTCGCCGCCAATGACCCCACCTCGATCGCGGTCGCCAACACCGCCGCCGATCAGTTACGCAGCGTCGGCATCGCCGCGTCGGTGTCGGCGCTGGACCCGGTGACGCTCTACAGCGAGGCGCTCGTCGAGAACACCGTCGACGCGATCGTCGGCTGGCACCACGCCGGCGGCGACCTGGCCACCGCGTTGGCATCGCGCTACGGCTGCCCGGCGCTGGAGGCCACCGCCGTCTCCACCGTGACGCCGACCCCGAGCGTCACCGTCACCACCACGCCCAGCTCGACGACGACACCGGCACCGTCAGCCACCACGACCACCACCGGCACGACCGCGCCCGAGCCGCCCGGCGGCGCAGGTGAATTGGTGCAGGCGCCCAGTAACCTGACCGGGATCTGCGACCGCAGCATCCAGCCCAGGATCGATGCCGCGCTGCGCGGCACCGAGGAGATCGGCAAGGTGATCGACGCGGTCGAGCCGCGGCTGTGGGACCTGTCGACCGTGCTGCCGATCCTGCAGGACACCACCATCGTGGCCGCCGGCCCGCGGGTGGCCGGGGTGAGCCTGAGCGGTGCGGTGCCCGTCGGGATCGTCGGCGACGCCGGCAAGTGGGTCAAACAGCCCTGACCGTCAGCCGCGGATCAGCGCCTCGAGCCGATCCCGCCGGCCGTCGCGGCGAGTGGCGCCGTCGATGCGCTCGACAATCGCGATGAGCACCGCGACCACCGCCAACGCCCCGGGATCGGGTGTGCCGAGGGCTTTTTCGCCGACATAGCTGGACCGCCCGCGTTTGCCGACCATCGTGGCGGTCGCCTCAGCCCCGGCCAGCGCGGCCGCCAGCGCGTCGTCATCGAGGGCGCCACGAGGTGTCTGCCCATCCCATCCGGCGGGGTGCAGCGCGTCGACCATGGTGCGGTCACCGACGCGTGCACCGCCGGCACGGGTGATCGCCTCGACACCCTCGCGTAGGCCCTGCGCCACGCGAACTGCCGGCCCGCCCTCGCCATCCGCTGAGACCTGCGCGGCAATGCGGCCCAGCACCAGACCGAACAGCGGACCGCTGGAACCGCCGACGTCCTCGGCGAACGCGGCCGCCAGCGCGCGCAGATCGGCCGCCAGATCCGCCTCGGCGCCGGCACCCCGGCCGACGGCTGCCCGCAGGGCGTTGTCGAGGTTGGTGCCGATATCACCGTCGCCGGCGCGCCGGTCGAGATCGTTGAGCGGGTCGCGGATCTCGGCGACATCATCGGCCAGTGCCCGCAGCCAGGCAGACGGTTCGCCATCGGTGTCCGGTGCCCGCTCGCCGACGAAGGTGGTCTCCGCGCGCACCGGCGACGGCAGCGATGTGGTCGCGTGTTCAGCGCACCAGTCATCGAGCCACTGCTCGTCGCCGACCGCGGTGAGAGTCAGTGAGAAGCCGGCCATGTCCAGCGCCGAGACGTAGGTGCCCGATACCGCACTGCGTAGCGCGACACCGCGTTCGGACAGTGCCCGCTCGGTTTCGGCCAGGATGTGCAGCAGCTCGAGGTCACCGGTTCCGCCGAGCCCGTTGGCGAGCACCAGCACGCCGGCGTCGGTGACGGGGAGATGGTCGAGCAGTTCGCCTACCATGCGCGTGACGAGTTCGTCGAGGTCGGGCCGCGGGATGGATTCGCGTGCCGCCTCACCGTGGATACCCACGCCGTACTCCAGTGTCCCGGGCTCGACGTCGAAGGCCGGGCGGTCCGCGCCGGGGACGGTGCAGGCGCGGTGGGCAACGGCCAGCGAGCGCGACGCCGCCACCACCGCCTGTCCCAGATCCACGAGCTCGGCCAGCGACAGCCCGCGATCGGCCGCCGCACCGAGGATCTTCTCGACCACCACGGTGGCCCCGGTGCCGCGCCTGCCGACCTCCTGGCCTTCGGAGCCGAGATCGTCGTCGACAAGCACGCGGTCCACCTCGATACCGTCACCGCGCAGCCGTTCGGCGGCGATCGCGAAGTTCAGCACGTCGCCGGTGTAGTTCTTCACGATGTGCAGCACACCGCCCTCGCGGGCGACTTTGCCACTGGCGGCGTGGATCTGGCGGTTGTGCGGGGAGGTGAAGACTTCACCGGGGCATACCGCGTCGAGGCCGCCGCGGCCGAGGAATCCCGCGTGCATGGGTTCGTGACCGGCACCGCCACCGCTGATCAGACCGACGCGCCGGGCGGGGTCGGGGTCCAACGCCCAGGCGTACACCGGGTCGCGGTGCACCCCGATCCGGGCGCCGCCGGTGAGGGCGAGCGCGGACAGCGCATGCGTGGATGCGGACGACACCGGCGAGTAGAAATTGGTCGGCAACACAGGGTCCTTCCAGTCGTTTCCCGATGCTGTCGACCGTACCGATCAGGTGCGGTGATCCAGCACCGCAGGTGTGCTCGGTGACGGCGTCTCGCATCGGCTGGCGGCACACGGTAAACCTAGGGGAGTGGAAACCCCCCGGCTCCTGTTTGTGCACGCCCATCCCGACGACGAATCGCTGATCACCGGCGCGACCATCGCCAAGTACGCCGCCGAGGGCGCCGACGTGCGCGTGGTCACCTGCACGATGGGCGAGGAGGGCGAGGTGATCGGCGACCGGTGGGCCGGTCTGGCGGTCGACGCCGCCGATCAGCTCGGCGGTTACCGGGTCACCGAACTGACCGCCGCGCTGGGCGCCCTGGGGGCGTCCGGCCCGCACTATCTCGGCGGCGCGGGCCGCTGGCGGGATTCCGGGATGCCCGGCACGCCGGCGCGGCACCGGCAGAGCTTCGTCGCCGCCCCGCTGGCGGAGCCGGTGGCCGAACTGGTCGCGATCATCACCGAGTTCCGCCCGCACGTCGTCATCGGCTACGACCCCAACGGCGGGTACGGGCATCCCGACCACATTCGGGTGCACGAGGTGAGCACCGCCGCGGTGGCGGCTGCCGCCGACGCCGGCTGGGCCGTGCCGAAGTTCTACTGGACGGTGATGGCGGTATCGGGCTTCGTCGAGGGCTTCCGCAATATCGGTGAGCCACCGGCGGATTGGGTGGTCATCGACGCCAAGGACTTCGCCTTCGGGTTTCCCGACGAGCAGGTGGATGCCGTCATCGACGCGACCGAGCACCTGTCGGCCAAGGTGGCCGCGCTGCGGGCGCACGCCACCCAGGTGATGGTGGCGCCCGACGGGCACTCGATGGCGTTGTCGAACAAGATCGCGTTGCCGCTGTGGGGGATCGAGCACTATGTGCTGGCCGGGGGCACGCGCGGCGCCGATGGCGTGGAGTCCGATCTGCTGTCCGGGCTGAATCTCCGTTAGCGGGAGACGGACGCGGTAAGGTCTGCGTCATGGACCCGGATTTGGATCCCAACCTGCAGCATCAGCAGGACCGCGCCGACAACCTCCAGTGGGTCATCGGCTCGTTGGTCGCGCTGCTCGACAGCATCCCGACCTGACGGCCGAACAACGGGACGGGCCGGCCTGGGTGCCGCCCGTCGTCCTTTCGGTGCTCGCCCTCGACGGCGTGCTGACGGCGCTGGCCTCGGCGTTCCTGCTTCCGCTGCGCCTCGGTGCGATTCCCTTCCCGATCACGGTGGTGATCAGCGGTGCGGTCAACGCCGCCCTGGTGTGGGTCGCGCTGCAATGGACCACGTCGGCTCGGGTCGCGGCTCTGCCGATGTGGGCGTGGCTGGCGACGATCCTGGCGCTGAGCCTCGGCGGGCCCGGCGGTGACGTGGTGTTCGACGGCCCCGGGGTGATGGCCTACGCGGTGCTGCTGCTGATCATCGGCGGATTGCTGCCGCCGGCCGCGGTGTTGCGCGGCTACGCCTGACGACACTGGCGATTTGGGCACCGTTTGTCACGCTGAGCGTGACAAACGGTGCCCAAATCCACGGGCCTCAGGAGTCAGAACCGGGCTTGTCGGCCGTCTTGGCGGCCTTCTCGGTCTTGTCGGCGGTGTCCGAGGGCTTCTCCGGCGCGGTGTCATCCGCGGAGTCGGTGTCCGTGGTGTCGGGCTTGGTGGTGTCGGGCTTGGTGGTGTCGGGCTTGGTGGTGTCGGGCTTGGTGGGCGCGGGGTTCTCGGCGCCCTCGTCGGCGGCGTCCTCATCGTCCTTCGAGTCCTCGATGGAGTCCTCGGATCCCTCGCTGTTCTCGGACTCTTCGAGATTCTTGGGGTCCTCGGCCTCGGGCTCGGTCTCCTCGGGATCGACGGTGTCGCCCGGCGCCTCGGGTTCGGGATCGGTCTCGGCCGGCACCTGCGGGGCCTCGGCCGCCGGTTCGGGTTCGGGTTCGGCCTCGACGGGTTCGGTGGGAGTCGGCGCCAACTCACCGTCGGTCTGCCCGGGCTCCCCGATGGACTCGCCCGGCGTCTCGACGGACTCTTCGGTCTCGGCGGCCGGGGCTTCGGCCGCCGCCGGAATCTGTACCGCGGTGCGCGCACCCTGAACGGCCATCACCGCCTCCGACGCGGCCGACAGCGGGAAGAACGGCGGCAGCGGCGGCAAGAAACTGAGGAACCAGTCGATCTCGGCGTTGACGAAGTTCACGCCGGCCGCCACGGTGTCGTTGAAGAAGTTCGACAGCCCCTGGCCGAAGCTGATCGCGCCGCCCACCCAGTACGCGATGTTGAACACCGCGCTGGTGATGACGGGTCGGATCAGCGAGTAATAGAAGATGCTGATCTGCGGGGTGAACCAGTTGACGACCGGAATCCACTCGGTGGCGTAGATGCCGAGGTTCACGCCCCAGTCCACCCACGGCATGATCACGTCGTACGCCTCGATGATGGCGTTGCCCAGCACCGGCAGCGCCAATGCCGACGCCTGGGGCGCGGAAGCCGACGGGGTCACCGCGGGCGCAGCCTCCAGCGCCTCGGCCAGCAGCTTGGGAAGCTCCGTGGGGCCCGTACCGGGTGTGGGCGGCCGTGTCGCCACCAATGCCGCGGGCAGCAGATCGAACGATTTGGTCTGGGCCGTCAGCGCGACGGTGTCCTGCCGCACGGTGGGGGTGCCCGGCGGCGTCACCGACTGCGGCAGCGCGATGCTGCCCGCGGCCACCACGGCAATCCCGGCCATCAGATAAGGACGAACGCGCACCCGCATGACAGCTCCTGTGATCGGTTCCGACGTCGGATAACTTACGCGTTGGTCAGCGACCGGGGCGGCTTTCGGCGGACGGGTCGCGCCGCGGTGTTCGGTCGGCGACTATCGTGACCCCTATGCCAGGGGCAGCCGTTTCAAAATGTGGGACGCGCGGATGATCCGCGCCGACGCCGGGGTTACACGGGAGTGGCTCTGAACCCCCAGCACGGCTCCGATCTGCCCAGCCCGGTGGTCCCGCCGAAGTCCAACTCGTCCGCGTTGCGGCGGGTGTTGCGTCGCGCCCGGGACGGCGTGGCGCTCAATGTGGACGAGGCCGCCATCGCGATGACCGCCCGTGGCGAGGACCTGGCCGACCTGTGTGCCAGCGCGGCCCGGGTGCGCGATGCCGGCCTGGAATCGGCCGGTCGCCGCGGCGCCACCGGTCGGCTGCCGGTCAGTTATTCACGCAAGGTCTTCATCCCGGTGACCCACCTGTGCCGGGACAAGTGCCATTACTGCACGTTCGTGACCGTGCCCGGCAAGTTGCGCGCCGAGGGCAAGGGCATGTTCATGGAGCCCGACGAGATCCTCGATGTCGCACGCCGGGGCGCCGAGCTGGGCTGCAAGGAAGCGCTTTTCACCCTCGGTGATCGCCCGGAGGCGCGTTGGGACGAGGCCAAGCAGTGGCTCGACGAACGCGGCTATGACTCCACCCTGGATTACGTCCGGGCGATGGCCATCCGGGTGCTCGAGGAGACCGGTCTGCTGCCGCACCTCAATCCCGGCGTGATGAGCTGGACGGAGTTGTCGCGGCTCAAGCCCGTCGCGCCGTCGATGGGCATGATGCTGGAGACCACGTCGCGGCGGTTGTTCGAGACCAAGGGGCTGGCCCACTACGGCAGCCCGGACAAGGATCCCGCGGTCCGGTTGCGCACGCTGGACGACGCGGGTCGGTTGTCCATTCCGTTCACCACCGGGCTGCTGGTGGGTATCGGTGAGACGCTGACCGAACGTGCCGAGACGATGCATGCGATCCGAAGATCGCACAAGGAGTTCGGGCACGTACAGGAAGTCATCGTGCAGAACTTCCGGGCCAAGGATCACACCGCGATGGCCGCGACGCCCGATGCGGGTATCGACGATTTCCTGGCGACCATCGCGGTGACGCGATTGGTGCTGGGGCCCAAGATGCGCATCCAGGCCCCGCCGAATCTGGTGTCGCCGGCCGAATGCCTGGCCTTGATCGGCGCCGGTGTCGACGACTGGGGTGGGGTGTCGCCGCTGACGCCCGATCACGTGAATCCGGAGCGGCCCTGGCCCAACCTGGATGATCTGGCCGCGGTCACCGCCGAGGCCGGTTATGACCTGGTGCAGCGGCTCACGGCCCAACCGCAGTACGTGCAGGCCGGGGCGGCGTGGATCGATCCGCGGGTGCGTGGTCACGTCGACGCGCTGGCCGATCCGGAGACCGGGTTGGCCCGCGATGTCAATCCGACCGGGCGGCCCTGGCAGGAACCCGATGAGGCTTCCGAGTCGCTGGGCCGTACCGACCTGCACACCGCCATCGATTCGGAGGGCCGGCGCACCGAGACGCGCAGCGATCTGGACAGCGCGTTCGGCGACTGGGAGTCCATTCGGGAGAAGGTCTCGGAGTTGGCCGCGCGGGCGCCCGAACGCATCGACACCGATGTGTTGGCCGCGCTGCGCTCGGCCGAACGCAATCCCGGTGGCTGCACCGACGACGAGTACCTGGCATTGGCCACCGCGGACGGTACGGCCCTGGATGCGGTTGCCGCGCTGGCGGATTCGCTGCGCCGCGACGTGATCGGTGACGACGTCACGTTCGTCATCAACCGCAACATCAATTTCACCAACATCTGCTACACGGGATGCCGGTTCTGTGCCTTCGCCCAGCGCAAGGGTGATGCGGATGCGTATTCGCTGTCCACCGACGAGGTCGCCGACCGGGCCTGGGAAGCCCATGTCGCCGGTGCGACCGAGGTGTGCATGCAGGGCGGGATCGACCCCGAGTTGCCGGTCACCGGGTATGCCGATCTGGTGCGCGCGGTCAAGGCTCGGGTGCCGTCGATGCATGTGCACGCGTTCTCGCCGATGGAGATCGCCAATGGTGTGACCCGCAGCGGCCTGTCGGTGCGCGAATGGCTCACCGAACTGCGCGCGGCGGGTCTGGGCTCGATCCCGGGTACGGCCGCAGAGATCCTCGACGACGAGGTGCGCTGGGTGCTGACCAAGGGCAAGCTGCCGGCCGCGGAGTGGATCGACGTCGTCACCACCGCGCACGAGGTGGGGCTGCGGTCGAGTTCGACGATGATGTACGGCCACGTCGACACCCCCAAGCACTGGGTGGGGCACCTGAACGTGTTGCGCGACATCCAGGACCGCACCGGCGGTTTCACCGAGTTCGTGCCGCTGCCGTTCGTGCACCAGTCCTCGCCGCTGTATCTGGCGGGCGGGGCGCGGCCGGGACCGACGCACCGCGACAACCGGGCCGTGCATGCCCTGGCGCGAATCATGTTGCACGGCAGGATCCCCAGCATCCAAACCAGCTGGGTCAAGCTGGGTATCGAGCGAACTCAGGTGATGCTCAACGGTGGGGCGAACGATCTGGGCGGCACGTTGATGGAGGAGACGATCTCGCGGATGGCCGGCTCGGAGAACGGCTCGGCCAAGACCGTGGCCGAACTGGTTGCCATCGCCCAGGGCATCGGCCGGCCGGCGCGGCAGCGCACCACCGACTACACCCCGCTGGCCGCCTGAGATCCTGCGATCCCGCGATCTGCCCGCCCCTCCCGTTCCCCGCGAGCGTGCGTGTCTGTGTGCAACACACCGATGTTCTCGCGGAGTATGCGCACGCTCACGCCGCCCGGACGATGCGATGTGATCTTGACAATGGCTCACACCGGTTGTGAATAGTTACCATTCCGCCATGTCAGTCCAGCTGCTCGGCCGCGAACGCGATCGCGCCGTGCTGGACGAACTGACGGTCCGCGCACGCTCGGGCGGCCAGGTGCTGGTGCTGCGCGGCGAAGCCGGTGTCGGCAAGACCGCCCTGCTGGAGTATCTGTCTGAGCAGGCCGCCGGATTCGGCTCGACCCGGGTCATCGGTGTCGAGGAAGACATGGAACTCGCGTTCGCCGGGTTGCATCAGCTGTGCCTGCCGCTGATGGCGCACCTGGAGACGTTGCCGCCGCCGCAGCGCGAGGCGTTGGACGTCGCGTTCGGCTACGGAACCGGCCCCGCCCCGGACCGGTTCCTGGTGGGTCTGGCGGTGCTCAGCTTGATGGCGGCCGCATCCGCCGAGCGTCCACTGCTGTGCCTGGTCGACGACGCGCAATGGTTGGACCAGGTGTCGCTGCAGACGTTGTCTTTCGTGGCGCGCCGGCTGCTGGCCGAACAGGTGGCGATGGTCTTCGCGGTTCGCGACGGCTATTCCGACGTGCTGACCGGTCTGCCGGAGCACAGCGTCGCCGTGCTGTCCGACGCCGCCGCGCGGGAACTGCTGGACTCGGTGATGATCGGCGGCATCGACCCGCTGGTGCGCGACCGCATCGTCGAGGAAACCCGCGGGCTGCCGTTGGCGATCCTCGATGTGCCGCGCAGCGTGTCCGCCTCCGAGCTGGCCGGCGGCTTCTGGATCTCCGGGCGCCGCTCGTCGACGGCCGCCATCGAGGACGGATTCATCGCGCGCATCAAGGCGTTGCCGGCCGACACCCGACAGTTGCTGCTGGCGGCGGCGGCCGAGCCGGTCGGGGACTCGGCGCTGTTCCTGCGTGCCGCAGCCGAACTCGGCGTGCCCGTCGACGCACTGGCCCCGGCCGAGGTCGCGGGCCTGATCGAGTTCGGTCCCCGGATGCGCTTCCACCATCCGTTGATGCGCTCGGCCGCCTACCGTGCGGCGAGTTTGTCGCAGCGTCGCGTCGTGCACCGGGCGCTGGCCGAGGCGACCGATGCGCAGGCCGACCCCGACCGCCGGGCCTGGCACGCCGCCAACGCCGCCGCCGGTCCCGACGACGCCGTGGCCGCCGATCTGGAGATCTCGGCCGACCGCGCGCAGCGTCGGGGCGGGATCGCTGCCGCCGCCGCCTTTCTGGAGCGATCGGCGGTCCTGACGATGGATCCGCAGCTGCGCGGGTCCCGAGCCATCGCCGCGGCACATGCCAAGCGGGAGGCCGCCTCACCCGAGGCCGCCTACGCGCTGTTGGCCATCGCGGACACCGCGCCGCTGAGCGCGCTGCAACGCGCCCGGGTGGCGCGGATGCGGGCGCAGATGGACTTCGTCCGCAGCCGGGCCGGCGCAGCGGGCGCACCCACCGTCGGTGAAGCGAGCGCTCAGTTACTCAGTGCGGCACAGGCTCTGGACGGGCTCGATGACGAGCTGGCCAGGGACACCTATCTGGAGGCGCTGGCGGCGGCGATGTACGCCGGGCGTCTCGGCGCGGCCGGCCTGCTGACCGAGGTGGCCTCCGCGGGTGCCCGCGCGGCGGGACGCCTCGCCGATGTGCGGCGGCCACTCGACCATCTGCTCAAGGGCATGTCGGCGCGCATCAACGACGGCCCCGGTACCGGCACCGCGGATCTGCGCGCCGCGCTGGAACTGTGGAACACCGAGGCGCAGCAGAACCCCGGCGAACGGCTGTACTGGCCGTTCCCGGTCCTGCAGGAATCCGCCGCGCACGAGATGTGGGACGACCAGGTCCTCGAACGGATCGCCACGGGCATTCTGCACCGGGCCCGGGACGCCGGCGCACTGGCGGCGCTACCGCCGGCGCTGGGCTATCGCGCCGGCGTCCACTTCTACCGCGGCGAGTTCGATTCCGCGGACCGGCTCATCGAGGAGTCGGCATCGATCACCGCCGCCATGGGCAATGCGCCGGTGCGCTACCACGCACTGAACCTCGCGGCATGGCGGGGCCTGCCCGACGCCCTGAGCATCATCGAATCCGCCGCGGCCGACGGCGCGGCCAGGGGCGAAGGCAGACTGCTCGGCCTGACCGCATTCTGCAGTGCCGTGTTGTACAACGGGCTCGGCCGGTACGAGGATGCGCTGTCGGCCGCGCAGACCTGTTGCGACTACGAGGATCTGGGCTTTCACACCTGGTGCCTCTACGAACTGATCGAAGCTGCGGCGCACGTGGGCGATGGTGTCCGTGCCGCCGCGACGCTGCCCGAGTTGCAGGCACGCGCGGGTGCCACCGATTCGGACTGGGGTCTGGGCGTGATGGCGGCGGCCCGGGCATTGCTGGCCGACAACGCCGACGCCGAAGAGATGTTTCTGGAGGCGATCCGGCGTCTGGAACGGGCGGATATCGCGCTGCACCTGTCCCGGGCGCGGTTGTCCTACGGTGAATGGCTGCGTCGCGCGAATCGTCGCAACGACGCGCGCAGCCAACTGAGCACCGCGTATGAGACCTTCACGAAGATGGGCGCGCAGGGCTTCGCCGAGCGGGCGCGCCGCGAGCTCGTGGCGACGGGGGAAAAGGTCCGCAAGCAACCGGTCCGATCCGGTGACGGGCTGACCGCTCAGGAGGCGCAGATCGCCGGCCTGGCCCGCGACGGTCTGACCAATCCGGAGATCGGGGCCCGATTGTTCATCAGCACGCACACCGTGGAATGGCATCTGCGCAAGGTGTTCGTCAAGCTCGGCATCACCTCGCGACGGCAGTTGCGCACCGTGTCCTGGGACGAATGACGGCTACGGAATGAAATCGGACCATGGTCCGTTTAGATCGGGTGAGGGTGCCGGGACGGCCGGCCCCACCGAACAAGGAGCCATCATGTCCGCATCCGTAGCCACCGCCCTGACCGCCGGTACCTGGGCCATCGATCCCGTGCACTCGTCGGTCAACTTTTCGGTACGGCATCTGATGGTGAGCAAGGTCCGCGGCTCGTTCGACTCCTTCGAGGGCGCGATCGTCGTCGCCGAGGATGGCACCCCGTCGGTCACCGCCACCATCGACGTCACCTCCCTCAACACCCGCAACGAGCAGCGGGACGCGCACGTGAAGTCCGCCGACTTCTTCGATGCCGAGCAGTTCCCGACGGCGTCGTTCAGCTCCACCGCCGTGCGCGCCGACGGCGACGATTACGTGCTCGACGGTGACTTCACCCTCAAGGGTGTCACCAAGCCGGTTTCGCTCAAGCTCGAGTTCAACGGCGTGAACCCCGGCATGGGGCACGGCGAGGTCGCAGGCTTCGAGGCCTCGGTCGTGTTGAACCGCAAGGATTTCGGCATTGACTTCGATGCCCCGCTGGAGACCGGTGGTGCCGTGGTCGGCGACAAGGTGACCGTCACCCTCGAGGTCGAGGCGCTCAAGCAGGCCTGACCGCGCCCCCCGAGCGTGCGTGAACTCTGTGCTGTGCCCGGCGTGTCGGGGAGCAGACACGCACGCTCGCCGGGAACGGGAGCTACAGCTGGGCGGCCAGCTCGGTGCCCTGGCGGATCGCCCGCTTGGCATCGAGTTCGGCCGCCAGCGCCGCGCCGCCGATGATGTGGGGTTCGATTCCGCGGGCACGCAGATCGTCCTCGAGCTCACGGACCGACTCCTGCCCGGCGCAGATCACCACATTGTCGACGGCCAGCAGGCGGGGTCGGGACCGGTCGGAGCCGAAGCTGATGTGCAGGCCGTCGTCATCGATGCGTTCGTAGTTCACCCCGGACAACTGCTGCACGCCTTTGGCTTTCAGCGAGGCGCGATGCACCCAGCCGGTGGTCTTGCCCAGGCCGCGGCCCTGCGGGCCCTTGGTGCGCGCCAACAGGTACACCTCGCGCGCGGCCGGTAGCGGAATCGGTGTGGTCAACGCGCCGCGCACATCCGGGGCGTCCTGCGGGTCCAGGGCGCCCCATTCGGCCTGCCATTCCTTGCGATTCAGTGTCGGCGACTCGTCGGTCACCAGGAACTCGCTGACATCGAAACCGATACCGCCGGCGCCGATCACCGCGACCGATCTGCCGATCGGCGCACCCGAGAGCGCCTGGGCATAGGTCAGCACCATGGGATGGTCGATACCGGGGATGTCGGGTTTGCGCGCCGTCACCCCGGTGGCGAGCACCACCTCGTCGTAGCCGGCCAGGGTGTCGGCATCGGCGCGGCAACCCAGGCGCACGTCGACATCGTGCACCTGAAGCATCCGGGTGTAGTAGCGCACCGTCTGGTTGAACTCCTCCTTGCCGGGCACCCGTCTGGCCAGATCGAATTGGCCGCCGATGACGGTCGCCGACTCGAACAGGGTGACCCGGTGCCCGCGCTGCGCGGCGGTGACGGCGGCCGACAACCCGGCCGGGCCCGCGCCCACCACCGCGACCGTGCGGGCGCGTCGGGTCGGCCCGAGAACCAGTGTCGTCTCGTGCCCGGCGCGCGGATTGAGCAGGCACGACACCGTCTTGTGCACGAAGGCGTGATCCAGGCAGGCCTGGTTACAGGCGATGCAGGTGTTGATCTGATCGGCGGCGTCCGCGGCCGCCTTGCGCACCCAGTCCGGATCCGACAGCAGCGGACGGGCCATCGAGATCAACTGCACCCCGGTGTCGGCGAGGATCTGTTCGGCGGCCTCTGGCATGTTGATCCGGTTGGAGGCGGCGACCGGGATCCCGACGTGCTCGGCCAGTGCGCCGCTGGTGCCGGCGAAGGCACTGTCGGGCACCGAGGTGACGATCGTGGGGACCCGGGCCTCGTGCCAGCCGATGCCGGTGTTGATGATCGTCGCCCCGGCCGCCTCGACTTCGGTTGCCAGCGCCACGATCTCGTCCCAGGTCTGGCCATCGGAGACGTAGTCGGCCATCGACAGCCGGTACACCAGGATGAAGTCGGTGCCCACCGCCTCGCGCACGCGGCGGACGATCTCGACCGGGAACCGGCGGCGTTTCTCGGGGGTACCGCCCCAGGCGTCGGTGCGTCTGTTGGTGCGCGGCGCCAGGAACTGATTGATCAGATAGCCTTCGCTGCCCATGATCTCGACACCGTCGTAACCGGCGGAGCGGGCCAGCAGCGCGGCGCGGACGTAATCGTCGATGGTGCCGGAGACATTGCGCAACGCGCGCGGGCGGAACGGGTTGATGGGCGCCTTGATCGACGACGCGCTCACCGAGAACGGGTGGTAGGCATAGCGTCCGGCGTGCAGGATCTGCAGCGCGATCTTGCCGCCCTCATCGTGCACGGCCGTCGTGATGCGGCGGTGCCGGCGGGCATCGGATTCCGAGAGCATCTCGGCTGCGAACGGCAGCAGCCAGCCGGTCCGGTTCGGGGCGTACCCGCCGGTGATGATCAGCCCGACGCCGCCTCGGGCCCGTTCGGCGAAGTAAGCGGCCAGTTTGTCGGTGTCCCGGGCGCGGTCCTCCAAGCCGGTGTGCATGGAGCCCATGACCACCCGGTTGCGCAGGGTGGTGAAGCCCAGATCCAACGGGGACAGCAGATTCGGATAGTTCACTGAGTGCCTCCGAGGGCCGATAGAACTTCTGTGAGCCATTCGATGGCGCCCTCTTCGGCGCGGATACCTCCCCGCAGCACCAGGTATTGGTGCAATTCGGCACCGGTGAGCCGGGCGGGATCGGGGAACTGCCGCTTCTCGAAACCGTGATAGGTGTCCAGCAGTGCGGTTCGTTCGGCACGCAGCGCGGCGGCTTGTTCGCGGACGGCGTGCGGGCAGCCGTATTCGATGGCGCGGATCTTGACCGCCAGGTCGCGGGTGCGATTGTCGGCCACCGTGGACCCGCGTCCGGTCAGTGGTTCGGCGATCCACCGGGCCAGCTCGGCGCGCCCGGCGGGCGTGACGGAGTAGACCTTCTTGTCGGGCCGACCGTGCTGCGCGACGGCGCGGACCTGGACCCAGCCGTCGGCCTCCATGACGCGCAACGTGTGATAGATCTGCTGATGGGTGGCCGACCAGAAGTATCCGATGGACCGGTCGAAGCGGTGCGCCAGCTCGTAGCCCGAGCCGGCCTTTTCGCGCAGCGAGACGAGGATGGCGTGCGGCAGTCCCACGTTCGCAGCGTATGCGGTACCGGTGGTCCTATGCAACAAGTTGCATTGCAGCTCGGATGTGCGCGTGGTGACTAGGCCATTTGTATATGCGACGTCTAGTATCAGTAACTACACGCCACCGGGAAACCGGCGGCGTGTGAAGTTAGGACACACTGAGACGCACGTCCAGTTACGGGCCGTTCATACTGGCCCGCGGGACACACGCTCAGCGGGTCCCGACCCAGAACTGAACCCGACCAGCAGCCCACTGGACAGGAGAAACATCAGTGACGTACGTCATTGCCGAACCCTGCGTCGACGTCAAAGACAAGGCATGCATCGAGGAATGCCCTGTCGACTGCATCTACGAGGGTGCTCGCATGCTGTACATCCACCCGGACGAGTGCGTCGACTGCGGCGCCTGCGAACCGGTGTGCCCCGTCGAGGCCATCTACTACGAAGACGATGTGCCCGACCAGTGGAGCAGCTACACGCAGAGCAACGCGGACTTCTTCAGCGAGTTGGGTTCGCCCGGCGGTGCGTCGAAGGTCGGCCAGACCGACAACGATCCGCAGGCCATCAAGGACCTCGAGCCCAAGGGCGAGTGACCGAGACACGATCGGCCATATCGGCCCGGCTACCGGTGTTCCCCTGGGACACCCTGGCCGACGTCACCACCGCCGCACGCGCATATCCCGACGGCATCGTCGACCTGTCGGTCGGCACGCCGGTGGACGAGGTCGCCCCGGTCATCCGTGATGCGCTCACGGCGGACGCGGGCGTACCGGGATACCCCACCACGGCGGGAACCCCGGCGCTGCGGTCGGCCATCCACGCCGCGCTGGAGCGGCGATTCGGTGTCACCGGCGTCGCCCCCGAGGCGGTGTTGCCGGTGATCGGCACCAAGGAGCTCATCGCTTGGTTGCCGACCCTGCTCGGTATCGGCCCCGCCGACACCGTGGTGGTTCCGGAACTGGCCTATCCCACCTACGACGTGGGTGCCCGGCTGACCGGCGCGACCATCCTCGCGGCCGATTCGCTCACCCAGATCGGACCGCAGACGCCGGCGCTGATCTACCTGAACTCGCCGAGCAACCCGACGGGCAAGGTGCTCGGCCTCGATCACCTGCGCAAGGTCGTCGGCTGGGCGCGCGAACGCGGCGTGCTGGTCGCCTCCGACGAGTGCTACCTCGGGCTGGCCTGGGATGCCGCGCCACTGTCGGTGTTGCATCCCACCGTCTGCGATGGTGACCACACCGGACTGCTGGCGATCCATTCGCTGTCCAAGAGTTCATCGCTGGCCGGATATCGGGCCGGATTCGTCGCCGGAGATCCGGCGGTGGTGTCCGAACTGCTCGCGGTGCGCAAGCACGCCGGGATGATGGTGCCGGGACCGGTGCAGGCCGCGATGATCGCCGGTCTGACCGACGACGAGCACGTGGCAGTGCAACGCGAGCGCTATGCGCGCCGGCGCGCGGTGCTGTTGCCGGCGCTGCAGAACGCCGGGTTCACCGTCGATCACTCCGAGGCCGGGCTGTATCTCTGGGCGACCCGGGGTGAGCCGTGCCGAGACACGTTGGCATGGTTGGCCGAACGCGGAATCTTGGTGGCACCGGGCGAGTTCTACGGCCCCGCCGGTGCACAGCATGTGCGGGTCGCGCTGACCGCCACCGACGAACGGATCGAGGCGGCCGCGGCGCGGCTAGCTCAATAGCCCCAGCGACATCGCCGTCGTGACCGCCGCGGTGCGGTCCGATACGCCCAGCTTGCCGAAGGTCCGCAGCAGATGCGTCTTCACCGTCGCCTCGCTGATGTGCAGTTCGCGGCCGATATCGGAGTTGGTGTGCCCGCGGGCGACCAGGGCCAGCACCTGCAGTTCGCGCGACGTCAGAGACGCCTGTGCAGGTTCGCGCATCAGTCCCATCAGCCGCCCTGCCACCGCCGAGGCCAGCACGGTCTTTCCCGCAGCCGCGTCGCGCACCGCCGTCGCGAGTTCGGTGCGCGAGGCGTCCTTGAGCAGATAGCCCGCCGCTCCGGCCTCCACCGCCCGCAGGATGTCGGCATCGGATTCGTAGGTGGTGACGACGACGATCCGGATGCGCGGCAACTGCGCCAGAATGCGTTCGATGGCGACGACGCCGTCGCCGTCGGGCATCCGGAGATCCATCAGGATCACGTCCGGCCGCAGCGCGGCGGCCAGGGCCTCGGCCTCACGTCCGGAGCCGGCCTCACCGACGACGGTGATATCGTCCTCGGCTTCGATCATGCCGCGCAGCCCTTCCCGGACCACGGGATGATCGTCCACCAGCAGCACAGAGGTCATAACGGCACCGTGACTTCCACTCGCACACCATGATCGGATGACACCGTGACCGTGCCGCCGACCTGCGCCACCCGAGACCGCATGCCGCGCAGTCCGAAACCGTCGCAATGGCGCTCATCGAGGCCGATGCCGTTGTCGGACACCGTCAGCCGCAGTGCCTGGGCATCTCTGGTCAGCGCGACGGTCACCGCGTCGGCGTGGGAGTGCCGCCGGATGTTGGACAGCGCCTCCTGGGCGGCGCGCAACAGCACCACATCTGCGCCCATACCGGCCGAGGCCAGCCCCTCGTCGATGTGCACCGCCACGGGCATCCCGATCTCGGCGGTCAGTCGCGCACACTGGCGCCGAATCGCGGCGGGCAGGGTGTCGTCACCGAGTGCGGCCGGTGTCAGGCTGGCCACCATCTGCCGTGCCTCGGCCAGATTCTCGCGGGCCGTCGACTCGATCAGGCCGATGTGCCGGTCGGCGGCGGCGCGATCGGCGTCCAACTCGGCCTGCACCGCCTGGCTCAGTGTCACGATGCTGGTGAATCCCTGTGCCAGCGTGTCGTGAATCTCTCGGGACAACCGCTCCCGCTCCGCGGCAACGCCGGCCAGTCGGGACAGCCGCGCGGCCTCCGCACGGCTGGCCGCCAGTTCGGCCACGGCTGCAGCCAGCGTCCGCCGCTGCTTCATGGAAGTCATGATGACCGTCCCGATGATGGGCGCCGACACCACCGCGATCAGGGTGATGGCAACGGTGATCGAGAGATTGGGTGAGCGCAGACCGCCGATCAGCACGAGCAACAGCGGAACGAGATTCACCGCGGTGGTCACCACCAACGCGGGCACCAGCGGCACCGCGGCGAAGAACAGCGGGTACAGCGCCGGCACCGCGGTGATCGCAACCGGCGAGGCGGCCATCGCCACGGTCCACAGCACGACTACCACGCCGATGAAAGCGGCCGTGTACCACATGTTCTCGTTGCGACGGATGATCCACCTGCCGGGCAGCACGACAACGGCCAGCAGCGCAGTCAGGGCCGCCACCGATACCGGCACGTTGCCGCCGAACCGGTGCTGCAACAGCGCGACGGCGATCATGGCCACGACGAGCATGCCGATCACGTAGGCCTGCCAGAGCCAGTGCCACTCACTGCCGTCCGGCGTGGCCGACGACGCGCTGTCGGTCATGGCGTGATGGTAGTCCCCGCGCCGGGAACCCAGTTGCCATGGAAACCGTGCGGTACCCGTACCGGCAAATGCACCGTGCCGACGGTGTCGAGGGTCTGCGCGTCGAGCAGGACCAGATCGCTACGGTCGGTGGCGCGGTGATATACGAACCCCATCGCCACTCCGTCGTCCTCGGCGGCGTCGGCCGAGGCTGGGACGAAGACGAACTCACCGGGTTCCGCATCGTCGCCGAAGCTTATCCGCCGGAGGTTACGGCTGTGCAGATCATGACGCAGCAGGGCACGCGGTGTGGAGCCTTGCTCGGTGGGCACACTGCCGACGCTGTAGCCATAGCGATGCCGCTTGCCGACCAACCGTTCATCCACTCGTGGGAACTCCTGGGACTGGTCGTCGAGGCGTTCGGCCGCCACAGCGCCGGTGGTGAGGTCGATGGTCCATCGGTCCAGGGTGGGCGGTTCGAACAGTTTGGTGCCGACGGTGAACACCGAGGGGTGCGCGACGATGTCGAGCACCAGGTGCGTGCCGTCGTCATAGGCATTCATCGGATGGAACACGTAGCACTGCGGCACCTCGAACCAGCGGATGTCGCCGGCTTCACCCTCGCGGGGCATGACGCCCACCCGGGCGGGTTTGTCCGGCGCCCAGCGGTAGGGCATACCGCGAAGTCCCCCGCGGGTACGTTCGGATCCACGCATGATCGCCCGTACCAACGCATCCGGTGCCGGATGGCGGGACATGAAACGGCTCACCCTCTTGGTCAGTGGCCTGCCGCCGAAATCCAGCACCACGGGCATGTCGTAGATGACGACATGGCGTTCGGTCAGCGAGAAGTCGTGCATCATGGTGCCGGAGTTCAGCGCGATGTCGACCGTGCGACGCACCCTGCCGTCGACACCGGTGACTGTGTAGCGAACGAGATTGCCGCGCATCGGGTTGTAGGACACCGCATGCAACTCGCCGGTATCAGGGTCGCGTTTGGGGTGGGCGGCGTATCCGTCGACGAGGGTTCCGCAGAAGTCCGATCCGCCGATGGTGTCGAGTTCGTCGGTGAGCTCATAGGGTCGGGCACCGGCCTCGGTGATCACCAGGGTGCGTCCGGCGTGGCCGATGATGTTGGTGTTACCGGCGAAGTCGAATCCGCCGGTGCGCGCCCCGCTCGGCCACGGCTCACGCAATTTGCGGGATACCTCGGCCGACCGGATCCAGCGGTTGCGGTACCAGTGCGCGGTGCCGTCGGCCAGGCGCAGGCCGTGGGCCATACCGTCACCGAGGAACCAGTGGTATGTGGCCGGATCGGGATCGCCGAGCGGGTTGGGCCCGGTCCTCAGGTAGCGGCCGTCGAGGTAATCCGGGATGGTGCCGGTGACCTCGAGTGCGGTGGCGGTGATCTCCTCCCGCACGGGCGCGTAGTTGCCCGACAGGAACGGGTTGGCTGAGGGCCGGTGCGGTGCTGCGCTGACGGTGTGCTGGCTCATGACTCGAGCGTGCGCGCATCGCGGCCGAAACGCGACGACCGCTCGGTCGAATCGGGGGTCAACCAGATGGTGGACGCTGCGCTCACGCCGTGGCTCGCAGGCTCAACGCCAGCAGCAGTCGCACATCCGGATCGCCCAGCGAACTGCCCAGCACCTTCTCCAGGCGCCGGACGCGGTAGCGCACGGTATTGGGATGCACGTGCAATTCTTCGGCGGCCGAAGCGATATCGCCGAAACTGTCGAGGTACACCCCGAGAGTGGTGGCCAGCATCGGTTCCTGCGCGCGTAGCGACCGGATCCGCGGATCGATGAGCCGCTCATCGCCGGCGACGGCCGTGACGATCTCGTCGAGCAGCACGGTGGTCCGAGCTTCGGCCAGCGAGGTCACCGCACCGAGTGAGCCCGGGTGACGGTGCACGCTGTCGAGCACCCGGTCGGTTTCCGCGCGCGCCTGCGCCGCACCGGCCAGGCCGGCGATCGGCGCGGCGATCACCGCGTGCAGATCGGTCTGCAGCTCGGTGCGCAGGCCCGCCACCGTGCTGCGCACCCACGACGCGAGCGTTCTGCCAACAGTCGGGAACAGCACGTACACCCGCGCGTCTGCCGACCCGATCTGCGCGTCCGGGCGAAAAGCGCTGGCGCTCAACGCCAGCAGATCGGCCAGTCGGGTGGCGGGTCTGCTCGCCTGGAAGCCGATGAGGGCGGCCGCCCCGTCGGCGACCACACCGAGTTCCCGCGCGATCGCCTCGACATCCGGAGGATCATCGCGCAGTCCCAACAGTTCTTGAACCCGCACGGCATGGGTCGGCGGCGCGGCCGCCAACCGCGCGATGATGCGACCGGCCAGGACCGCCGCACCCCGTAGTACGTCCTCGGCATCATCGGCCAACGCCCGGTTTCCCTGCTGCACCCATATCGTGCCGAGAAACGCCGGTGCGCGTCGCGCGTCCCCCGACGGTCCGAAGATGCCGATGGCCAGCCGCGGCCGCAGTCCCAGTTCGGGTCGCTCGGCCACCCGCACCGCCTGCGGTCGCGCACGTAATGCGTCGAAGATGCCCCACTGCGCGATCCACTCAAGATGCTCCGGGGGTCCGGCGCGGCCCAGGATCGACAACCGGCGTAGCTCGTCGGCCTCATCGTCGGACGCCGAGTAGGCCAGCACGTGGGAGCTGTCGTCCTCGATGCTGACCAGTCCCCGGGTGCGTTCGGCGATCGACTGCGCCAACCCGAACAGGTCGGTGCCCGAGTCGTGGATCGCCCCCTCGCGGTGATGCTCGAACACGTGATTGACCAGCCGGTACAGCCGCTCCCAGCGGGCCCGCGGGTCGACGGCCACCACCGCGACGCCGGACCGTGTGGCGCGCGCGATCACGGCCGGCTCGGGGTGCTTGACGAAGATCGCGACCGGTCGGCCCTGATGCTTGTCCAGCCAGCGCAGGGTGTGCTCGGTGTCCAGGCCGAGCAGGAAGAAGACATCCGCGGATCCGGCCGCGGCGGCGAGGCCCAGCCGCACATCGTCGCTGTCCAGCAACGCCGCCGATGACACCGGCAGATCCAGGCCGCGCGGTGCCTGCACCAGAGTGACGAGTGTGGCATCCAGTGCCAGGAGGAGCTGTCCCAACCCCACCGACCGCATCTGTCCGATCTTACTGCCGGTGCGGCCGATCTTTGGCTGATCAGACAACACAGTGGCGGTGTCGGCGGACAAGTCTGACAGCCATGAACGCCATCACCGACGTCCCGGTTCCGTCGAATGAGCCCGTACACGATTACGCCCCCGGGTCGGCCGAGCGCCGCCGGCTGACGACCGCACTGGCCGACCTGGCCGACAATCCGATCGACCTGCCGCACGTCATCGGCGGCGTGCACCGGATGGGCGACGGGGAGCGCCTCGACGTCGTGCAACCGCACCGGCACCGCGCCCGCCTGGGGACCCTGACCAATGGCGGACATACCGAGGCGGCCGATGCGATCGAGGCCGCCGAGGCCGCCAAGGACGAGTGGGCGGGCATGCCGTTCGAGCAGCGCGCCGCGGTATTCCTGCGGGCGGCCGATCTGCTGGCGGGCCCGTGGCGGGAGAAGATTGCCGCGGCCACCATGCTGGGGCAGTCGAAAACCGCCTATCAGGCCGAGATCGACGCACCGTGCGAACTCGTCGACTTCTGGCGGTTCAACGTCGCCTTCGCCCGCCAGATCCTGGCCCAGCAGCCCGTCAGCGGTCCGGGGGTGTGGAACCGCACCGACTACCGTCCGCTGGAGGGCTTCGTCTATGCCATCACCCCGTTCAACTTCACCGCCATCGCCGGCAACCTGCCCACCGCGCCGGCGCTGATGGGTAATACGGTGCTGTGGAAACCCGCACCGACGCAGACCTTTTCGGCCTACCTCACCATGCAGCTGCTGGAGGCGGCCGGACTGCCGCCCGGTGTGATCAACCTGGTCACCGGCGACGGGCGCGCGGTGTCGGAGGTGGCACTGGCCGACCCGCGGCTGGCCGGTATCCATTTCACCGGATCGACCGCGACCTTCAGGCATCTGTGGCGCGAGGTCGGCACCCATATCGACCGCTACCGCAGTTACCCGCGTCTGGTCGGCGAGACCGGCGGCAAGGACTTCGTGCTGGCCCATGCCAGCGCGCAACCGGATGTCCTGCGCACCGCGCTGATTCGCGGCGCGTTCGACTATCAGGGCCAGAAATGTTCGGCCGCCTCCCGGGCGTACATCCCGCGCTCGGTCTGGGCGCGGATGGGTGACGACCTGCTGTCGGCCACCGCGTCGTTGCGCTATGGCGATGTCACCGATCTGACCAACTACGGCGGCGCCGTCATCGATGAGCGCGCCTACGCCAAGAGCGTGCGGGCCCTGGAGCGCGCCAAGAGTGCACCCGCGGTGACCGTTGCCGTCGGCGGTGAATCCGATGACAGCGAGGGCTATTTCGTGCAGCCGACGGTACTGCTGTCCGACGATCCGGCCGACGAGGCGTTCCGCGAGGAGTACTTCGGGCCGATACTGGCGGTGCACGTCTACCCCGATGACGATTTCGAGCGGATCCTGCAGGTCGTCGACGAGGCGTCACCGTATGCGCTGACCGGCGCCGTCATCGCCGATGACCGGACGGCGATCATGGCGGCGCAGCACGCTCTTCGGAACACGGCGGGCAACTTCTACGTCAACGACAAGCCCACCGGGGCGGTGGTGGGGCAGCAGCCCTTCGGCGGCTCCCGCGCATCGGGCACCAACGACAAGGCGGGGTCGCCGCTGAACCTGCTGCGCTGGACGTCGGCACGATCGGTCAAGGAGACCTTCGTGCCGGCGGTCCACCACGAGTACCCCCACATGGAGGACTGAACGATGGGCGTCTTCCACAAGGTCGCGCGGCCGGCGATACTGGCCGCGAGCCGCTCACACCGGTTGCGGCGCACCGCCGAACGGCTGCCGGTCACCCGTGACGTCGTGCACCGGTTCGTCCCCGGCGAGACCGTCGACGACGCGCTCAAAGCCGTTGTCGACCTGCGGAACTCGGGGCGACTGGTCAGCATCGACCATCTCGGTGAGGACGTCACCGACACCGACACCGCGGACGACACCGTCACCGCCTACCTCCGGTTGCTCGACGCGCTCGGGACCGCCGGTGACTCCGAGCATCCGGTGCGGCCTTTGGAGGTGTCGTTGAAGCTGTCGGCGCTGGGGCAGGCGCTCGCACACGACGGGGCCAAGGTGGCCCTGGAGAATGCGCGCGCCATCTGCGCACGCGCGCAACAGCTCGGGGTGTGGGTGACGGTCGACGCCGAGGATCACACCACCACCGATTCCACCCTGTCCATCGTGTCCGACCTGCGGGTCGACTTCCCGTGGGTCGGTACCGTGCTGCAGGCTTACCTCAAGCGCACCCCCGCCGACTGTGCCGACTTCGCCGATGCCCGAATCCGGTTGTGCAAGGGCGCCTATGACGAACCGGCCTCGGTGGCTCACCGCGACGGCGACGACATCACCGACGCCTATCTGCGCTGTCTGCGTGTCCTGATGGCCGGCACCGGATACCCGATGGTGGCCTCCCACGATCCGGCGATCATCAACCGGGTGCCCGGTCTGGTGCGCGAATTCGGCAGGGCATTCGACGATTTCGAGTACCAGATGCTCTACGGCATCCGCGACGACGAACAGCGGCGGCTGGCCGAGGCGGGGAATCACGTGCGGGTCTACGTGCCGTTCGGGACACAGTGGTACGGCTACTTCGTGCGCAGGATCGCCGAGCGGCCGGCCAACCTCACGTTCTTCCTGCGGGCGTTGGTGGACTGAGCCTAGGTGTCGTCCGGGAACGAGTGATGCTCGTGCACGATCTGCCATCCCGCGGCGCTCTTGCGCAGGCCCATCGTCAACCGCAGCCGGTTGTCGGGGTTCTGCGCGAACTCCTTCTCGGTACCGCAGCGCAGCAGACCGAACGCGAAGGCGACGTCCCGGTCCGCTTCGACGTGCAGTTCCAACAGCTCGAAGGTGGCTCCGCTGCGGATGAAGTCGAAGAACGGCGGCCAGGATTGCCGGTAGGCCGCCGCGCCGCGAATTCCCTCGTACGGCGATTGCACGTCGAACATCACGATGTTCTCGGAATGCGCGGCGGTGACGCCGTCGAGATCACAGGCCCGGATCGCCGCGACCCAGCCGTCGACCACGGCGCGGATATCTGCCTCTGCGCTCACGATCTGCTCCTCTCGTCACCAATACCGACCGGGCCAGGCGCCGAAAGTCATCGCTGTCGCGGTCAGGGCACCGGGAACGCCGCCGCGGGGATCAGCACGTTGCCCCGGCACGGGCCACTGAGGATGTCGGTGTACCAGCTGCCCTGCAGCGATCCGTCGGGTTGCGGTGTGTAGGTGACCCAGGACTGGGCGGGGCTGTAGACCCGCGGGACACCGTCACCGCGGAAGCACTCCCACTGCCAGTTGTAGCTGAAGGTCCACTTACCGGCGCTCCACGTGTAGCGCTGCGGTTGCGGGATGGTCGGATTCGACGGCGCCGGACCGTCGATGACGGTCGCCACGCAGGCGCTGCCGCAGGCCGTCGCGAAGGTGTACACCGCGCTGAGATCAGCCTCGGGTTGCCGCGCGGCCACGCTGGTGCCGTTCTTCTGGGAGGCGTAGCTGATGACGTGATACCGGCCGTTCAGTTGGGTGGCGGCACCGGCCATGGGCACCGGAACGAGGCCGGCCACCAGGAAAGCGGCCAGCACGGCAGACAGTCGACGGACCAACATCCCTTTCCCTGTTCAGTCGCGGAATCAGCTGACCTCAACCGTAACTGCGGGTTCCGACAAAACTGCCGATCGTCATATCCGCTGCGTCAATTAGAGACCACATTGTGACGGTGGCCGGCGTTTCAAACCCGTTCGGCCAGCAGCACCATGGCCCACGCGGCGATCGTCTGCGCATCGGTGATGACCCCGTCGCGGATCATCTGCTCGATCTGCGCGGCTGTGAACCACTCGCTGTGCATGTCCTGTTCCTCGTGCTCGCGCTCGTGCTCACCCTCGGTCAGGCCGGTCGCCAGGAACACCCAGCCGCGCTGGCTGCTCATGCCGGGGGCCACGTCGAGTTGGCCGAGCCGGGTCATCGTCTGCGCCCGCAGTCCGGTCTCCTCACGCAGCTCGCGGGCGGCCAGCTCGTCGGGTTCCAGATCGGCCAGGTCCGGCGCGGTGCCCTGCGGAAACTCCCAGCGCCGCAAGCCGATCGGGTACCGGTACTGCTCCACCAGGTGGTACCGGTCGCCGTCGCGGGCGATCACCAGGGCGTAGGTCGGTTTGTCGACGACACCGTAGATGCCGGCGCTGCCGTCGGGCCGTCGGATCGCGTCCTCGCGCACCGTCATCCAGTTGTTGCGGTAGACCTCACGACTGGACATTCGTTCGATGCGGGCCATGGGCCAAGAGTAACCTCAGGACGGTGTTGCTGACCTCGCTGGACCCGGCCGCGGTCGCCGCCGGGCACGACCTGTCCGATGCGGTGCGAATCGACGGCGTGACCCTGAGCCGCAGCGATCTGGTGGGCGCGGGCACGTCGGTGGCCGAACGCGTGGCGCGTGCGCAACGAGTGGCCATCCTGGCCACCCCGACGGCGACGACGGTGCTGGCCGTCACCGGGTGCCTGATCGCCGGGGTGCCGTTCGTGCCGGTGCCACCGGATGTCGGCGCCACCGAACGCGCGCACCTGCTGTCGGATTCCGGGGCCCAGGCCTGGCTGGGGGAGATGCCGGCCGAAGGTGAAGGCCTGCACCATATTCCGGTGCGCATGCACGCCCGCTCATGGCACCGCTACCCCGAGCCGTCCTCGGACGCGACGGCGATGATCATGTACACCTCGGGCACCACCGGCCTGCCCAAGGGCGTGCGGATCAGCCGGCGCGCCATCGCCGCCGATATCGACGCGCTGGCACAGGCCTGGCAATGGACCGCCGAGGACACGCTGGTACACGGTCTGCCGCTGTTCCACGTGCACGGGTTGGTGCTGGGCCTGCTGGGGTCGTTGCGGATCGGGAACCGGTTCGTGCACACCGGCAAACCCTCGCCGACCGCGTATGCGCAGGCCGGTGGATCGCTGTACTTCGGGGTGCCGACGGTGTGGTCGCGGATCGCGGCGGACGAGGAATCCGCCCGGGCGCTGGCGGGTGCGCGACTGCTGGTGTCGGGCAGCGCGGCATTGCCGACACCGGTGTTCGACGAGTTGGTGCGCCTGACCGGACACGCGCCGGTGGAACGCTACGGCAGCACCGAGTCCCTGATCACCATCAGCACCCGGGTCGACGGCGAACGGCGACCCGGCTGGGTCGGGTTGCCGCTGGAGGGCGTGCAAACCCGGCTGGTCGGCGACGACGGACAGCCGGTGCCGCACGACGGGGAGACCATCGGACAGCTGCAGATCAAGAGCCCCACCATGTTTAGCGGCTACCTCAACCGCGATGATGCCACCGCCGAGGCGTTCGACCCCGAGGGGTGGTTTCGCACCGGTGATGTTGCAGTCATCGATGCCGACGGCATGCACCGCATCGTCGGGCGCGAATCCGTCGACCTGATCAAGTCCGGGGGATACCGGATCGGGGCGGGCGAGATCGAGACCGTGTTGCTGGGGCACGACGGTGTCGACGAGGTTGCCGTGGTGGGTGTCCCCGATGCCGACCTGGGACAGCGGATCGTGGCCTTCGTGGTCGGGTCGGCCGATCCCGAGGAGCTGATCCAGTTTGTCGCCGAGCAGCTTTCGGTGCACAAGCGGCCACGGGAGGTGCGGATCGTGGACAGTCTTCCGCGCAACGCGATGGGCAAGGTGCTCAAGAAGGAGTTGGTATGACCCTGCGTCTCAGTCAGATCGCCGTTGATGCCCACGACCCGCAGGCCCTGGCCAAATGGTGGTCCGAAGTGCTGGGGTGGCCCGTGCGCGTCGACTCCGACGGTGACGCGTTCGTGACCCCGCCGTCCGGACAGGGACCGGAGCTGCTGTTCATGTCGGTCCCGGACGAGAAGGTGGTCAAGAACCGGATGCACCTGGACTTCCGGCCCGACGATCAGGACGCCGAGGTGGCGCGGGTGCTCGCACTCGGCGCCCGGCACGTCGACATCGGTCAGGGCGACGAGTCATGGGTGGTGTTGGCAGACCCGGAGGGCAACGAGTTCTGCATCCTCGCGCCCGAGTGACCACTGAGTGCCACCCGGCACGGCGTGTCGGCGTACAGACACGGTCGCTCGCGACGCTCAGTTGGCGTGCAGCGCCTCGTTGAGCGTGATCCCGGTGCCGTCGCGCTTGACGACCTCGACCGCGCCGGACACCGAGTTGCGGCGGAACAGCAGATTGCTCGACCCGGACAGCTCCACGGCTTTGACCGTCTGCCCATCCGCGGTGGTCACCTTGGTGCCGCCGGTGACGTACAGGCCGGCCTCGACGACGCAGTCGTCGCCCAGCGAGATGCCGAGCCCGGCGTTCGCGCCGAGCAGGCAGCGCTTGCCGACCTTGATCACCTCTTTGCCGCCCCCGGACAGCGTGCCCATGATCGACGCACCGCCGCCGATGTCTGAACCGTCGTCGACCACCACACCGGCTGAGATACGGCCCTCGACCATCGAGGTGCCCAGCGTGCCGGCGTTGAAGTTGACGAAGCCCTCGTGCATGACGGTGGTGCCGGCGGCCAGGTGCGCGCCGAGGCGCACGCGGTCGGCGTCGGCGATGCGCACACCGGTGGGCAACACGTAGTCGACCATCCGCGGGAACTTGTCGACGCCGTACACCGCGACGGCGCCGCGGCTGCGCAGCTTGGCCCGGACCAGCTCGAAGCCCTCGACGGCGGCGGGGCCGAAGTTGGTCCACACCACGTTGGCCAGCAGGCCGAAGATGCCGTCCAGGTTGGCCTCGTGCGGCTTGGTCAACCGGTGGCTCAGCAGGTGCAGCCGCAGGTAGGCGTCGTAGGTGTCGACGGGCTTGTCGTCCAGCGAGGCGATGTTGGTGCGCACCGCCACCACCTCGACGTCGCGGTCGGTGTCGGGGCCGGTCAGCGCGGCCAGCGCGTCGGTCAGTTCGGCCACCGACAGACGGGCGGTGCCGGTGGAACCGTCACCGGTCAGCTCGGGGTTGGGAAACCAGGCGTCCAGGACGGTTCCGTCGGCGGCAATCGTGGCCAGGCCGACGCCAGATGCGGCAGTCACGGTCGACCAGGTTACTGGACTAGCCTCATGGAGCATGGGGCTAGACCTGCGCGCCGATCCGATCGCCCTGACCGCCGCCCTGGTGGACATCCCCAGCGAGTCCCGCCACGAGCAGCGCATCGCCGATGAGATCGAGGCCGCGCTGCGGGCGCAGGCCCCACATTTCGAGGTCATCCGCAACGGTCACGCGGTGCTGGCCCGCACCAACCTGGGCCGTGGGTCGCGGGTGCTGCTGGCCGGGCACACCGACACCGTGCCGGCCGCCGACAACCTGCCCAGCCGCGTCGAGGGCAACCTGATGTACGGCTGCGGCACCTCGGACATGAAATCCGGGGACGCGGTGTTCCTGCACCTGGCCGCAACGATCGCCGAACCGGCGCACGACCTCACGCTGGTGATGTACGACTGCGAGGAGATCGAGTCCAGCGCCAACGGGCTCGGCCGCATCGAACGCGAGCTGCCCGACTGGCTGGCCGCCGACGTCGCGATCCTGGGCGAACCGTCCGGGGGATTCATCGAAGCCGGCTGCCAGGGCACCATCCGCGTCGTGGTCAGCACCTCGGGTACCCGTGCGCACTCTGCACGATCCTGGTTGGGCGACAACGCCGTCCACAAACTCGGCGCGGTGCTGGACCGGTTGTCGAACTATCAGGCGCGCAGTGTCGACATCGACGGGTGTGTATACCGCGAAGGTTTGTCCGCCGTCCGCGTCGAGGGCGGCATCGCGGGCAACGTCATCCCGGATGCCGCCTCGGTGACGGTGAACTTCCGGTTCGCACCCGACCGCAGCGTCGATCAGGCGGTGGCCCATGTGCACGACGTGCTCGGCGATCTCGATGTGAGGTGTGAGGTCACCGATGCGGCCGCCGGTGCGCTGCCCGGGCTGGCCAATCCGGCGGCGGCGGCGCTGGTGGCGGCGGCCGGCGGACAGGTGCGGGCCAAGTACGGGTGGACCGATGTGTCCCGGTTCGCGGCGCTGGGCATCGCGGCGGTCAACTACGGTCCCGGTGATCCGAACCTGGCGCACAAGGTCGACGAGCATGTCGACATCGCCGCGATCACCGCGACCACCGAGACGTTGCGGGCGTATTTAACCGCTTGACCCGTTGAGTAGCATGGTTTTCGTGCTGGGAATCGACGACATCTCCGGGTAAGACCCCGAGATCTGTTCTGTCGTCATCCAATCCTTGTCTTTTGGGGAGTTCCCGCATGTCTATTGTCGTTTCCCATCTTTCGTTCAGTTGGCCCGATGACACCCCGGTGTTCACCGATCTGTCGTGCGCATTCGGGCGCGGCCGCACCGGCCTGGTGGCGGCCAACGGCGCCGGTAAGAGCACGCTGCTGCGGTTGATCGCCGGTGACCTGACGCCCACGGCCGGCGGTGTCTCGGTGGACGGGGTGCTCGGGTATCTGCCGCAGGACCTGCCGTTCCTGGCCCAGCACACCGTGTCCGACGTACTGGGGGTGGCGCCGGTGGTGGCCGCGCTGGATGCGCTGGCCGACGGTGACGCCAGTGAGGACGTGTTCGCCACGATCGGTGACGACTGGGACATTCAGGACCGCTCGCGTGCGCAACTGGACAAGCTCGGCCTCGCCGACATCGCGCTGGATCGGCCGCTGTCGACGCTGTCCGGGGGTCAGGTGGTGTCCCTGGGATTGACGGCACAACTGCTGCGCAGACCCGATGTGCTGCTGCTCGACGAGCCGACCAACAATCTGGATGCCGATGCGCGTCAACGGCTTTACGATGCCCTGGACGACTTCGGGGGATGCCTGTTGGTGGTCAGTCACGACCGGGTGCTGCTGGACCGGATGGACGCGATTGCCGAGTTGCGCGACGGCGGGGTGTCGTTGTTCGGGGGCGGGTTCAGCGATTACCAGGCCGCGGCCCGCGCCGCGCAGGAGATCGCCGAGAGCAACGTCCGCAACGCCGAGCAGGAACTCAAGCGGCACCGGCAGCAGATGCAGCAGGCACGCGAACGTGCCGACAAGCGGGCATCGACGGCCAAACGCAACCTCAAGGATGCCGGTCTGCCGAAGATCGTTGCGGGCAAGATGAAACGGGATGCCCAGCAGTCGGCGGCCAAGGCCGACGACGTGCATGCTCGGCGGGTCGGCGACGCCCGCGACCGGCTGGGTGACGCCGAACGTGCGCTGCGCGACGACGACCTGCTGGCGCTGGACCTGCCCGATACCGAGGTTCCGGCCGGACGTATCGTGTTCAGTGGAAAGGGCCTTTCGACAAGGGTTTTCCACGGTCTGGACATCGATATCCGCGGTCCGGAACGGATCGCGCTGACCGGTGGCAACGGCGCCGGGAAATCGACACTGCTGCGGGTCATCTCGGGCGATCTCACACCCGATGATGGTGTGGTGCAGCGTGGCCAGGGACGTATCGCCTACCTGTCGCAGCGGCTCGACCTGCTCGACGAGCGGATCTCGGTGGCCGACAGCCTGGCATCGTATGCGCCGGGGCTGTCCATCACCCGGCAACGACATCTGCTGGCGCAGTTCCTGTTCCGTGGGGATCGCGTCGACCTGCCGATCGGTGCGCTGTCCGGTGGCGAGCGATTGCGGGCGACATTGGCGTGCGTGCTGTTCGCCGAGCCGGCACCACAGCTGCTGCTCCTGGACGAACCGACCAACAATCTCGATCTGGCCAGCGTGGCCCAGCTCGAGTCGGCGCTGAACGCCTACCGCGGTGCATTCGTCGTCGTCAGTCATGACGAGAGTTTCCTGGCCGATATCGGGATCGAACGGCGCCTGCGGTTGGCCGATGGTGCCCTGGCCGTCGTCTAACGCAGCACCGCGTGCAGCGAGGTGGCGTAACCGGCGGGGGAGACGTCACCGAGCAGCAGGCGCTGCAGCATGTACCCGGGGACGAGGCTGAAGTAGGCCGACCCCGCCGCGGTGGGATCGGTGTCTGCGGGCAGCCGGCCCGCGGCGACGGCGCGTTGTGCATAGGTGACGAAGAGTGCCCGGATGTCGCGGTATCCGCGGCCGGCCAATGCGGCCAGCGTGTCGTCGCGCAGCGCCTCGCCCCACACCTGGACGGCCATGCGCAGCGGCTGGTCGTGGTCGCCGGGGTCGATCGCGCTGACGACGGCGTGGATCGCGTCGGCGGGAGCGGGTACCGGTTCGGCGAGCAGGGCCTCTTCCAGCTGCGCGTGTGCGCCGGCGAGCACCCGATCGGCGACGGCGCTGACCAGCTCGTTCTTACCGCGGAAGTATCGGTAGACGGCCCCGGCGGACAGGGCGGACTCCGCCAGGACGTGCTGCATGGTGGTGGCGTGGAACCCCTGCCGGGCGAAGCAGCGGGTGGCGGCGTCGAGGATCTGGGTCCGGCGCGCGTCGAGGTGTTCTTGGGAGACCTTCGGCATGGCAAAAATTTAAAGCGAACGTTCGTTCTTGACAAGACACCGGCGACGACGGTTAATAGAACGATCATTCGTTTTACGGGGAGGTATGTCATGAACGAGGAGTTGCACGTCGTCATCGGGGCCAGCGGCGGCACCGGCAGCGTCATCGTCCGGGAATTACACGAGGCCGGCCGCCGGGTACGTGCGGTCAACCGCAGCGGGCAGATGGCCGCCGCGGCGGGTGTCGAGGTCGTGGGTGCCGACGCGACCGACGCCACCCGGATGCGTGAGGTGTGTGCGGGGGCGACGGTGGTCTACAACTGTGTGAATCCGCCCTTCTTGCAGTGGGGCCAGACCTTTCCGGCGGCAGTCGACGGGATACTCGCCGGCGCAGCGGCCGCCGGGGCCACTCTGGTGTACGCCGACAACACCTGGATGTACGGCCGGGTCGAGGGACCGATGACCGAGTCCACGCCATACCGCCCGGTGAGCAATCTCGGCGTACTGCGGGCCTGGCTGGCCGAGCGCATGCTGGCCGCCCACCAGCGCGGTGAGGCACGCGTCGTGATCGGCCGCGCCGGTGAGCTTTTCGGCCCCAAGGTGGAATCGATCCTGGCGCGCAACGTGTTCGGTGCCGTCCGTGACGGCCGCACCGTCCACTGGCTGGGCGCGCTCGACCTTCCGTTGACGCCGTTGTTCATCGACGACTTCGCGCGTGGACTGATCACCCTGGGACAGCACCCACAGGCGTGCGGTGCGGTGTGGCATGTTCCGCACACCCGGCCGCTCACCGGACGACAGTTCGTCGACCTCGTGGCCGCAGCGGCCGGACGCCCGACGCGGATCGCGGCGCACGGCACCAGGACCGCCCGTGCGCTCGGCCTGGTGTCGGCGACAGCGCGGGCGGGCGCCGAGATGATCTACCAGTTCGAGCAGCCCTTCGTGGTCGACGGTTCCCGCTTCGCCGCGGCGTTCGGCGAGAAGCCGACGGATCCGGAGGACGCTGTGCGGGCCACGCTGGACTGGTACCGCACCAATCCGGGGACGCGGCGGCTCGGCCGCTAATCCACCTGAGGTCGGGTGGGTGCCGGCCGGGTGGCCGGAGCCTCGACCGGCGCGCGGCCCGAACCGTCCTGTCCTGCCTCGGCTTCGGTCTTCTCTTCGGGCGCGGGTTGCTCGGCCGTCTCGCGCTTGTCGTCGGAATCGTCGAGTTCGGCGCGAACGTCGCGCGCACCGTCGGATAGCTCGACACCGGGGATCTTGCCGGCTTGAGCGGCCTGAGCCGCCTGCTGAGCGGCTTGTTGCACACCCTGCATGATCTGCTGCGGAACCTGTTGCAGGCCTTGGGCTAGACCCTGCAGCGGTGCGGTTATCGAGGACGCCAGCTGGCCGACCTGCTGGCCCACCTGCCCCATGATCTGACCCATCTGACCGGCCATGTCGCCACCGGCACCGGTGGTTCCCGAGGCGGCGGGAGCACCGCCGGGGGCGCCGGCCCGGCCGTCACCGTCCATGGCGTCGGCGGCGGCCTTGAGGCGTCGCCCGCCTTCCTCATCGCCGCCGGCGTAGGCGCGGGCAGCCTGCTGCAGCAGGTCGGCGATGGTCGCCGCCGAGGTGGACGTGACACCCATGGTGTTGCCGCGTCCGCTCAACACGGAACCGAGCGCCGTGCTGACCGAGGAGGCGATGGCGCCGTGACTGTTCTGCACACCGGAACCCTCGGGCGCGGCCAACCCGGACAGTCCGGAACGCACATCGGCATGGATCTGCGAGTAGTTGAGTACTCCGTCGGTCTGGACGTGGAGCGGATCGGACATCGGCGGGCCCCCGTTTCGGTACGTGGCCAAATTCTATGGCCGCTGCCCTCGGGTGAACCGCACGAAGTTCTCAGCGGCACTCCCGGGCCTGGCGCGCCGCATCACGCGCGACCGCATTCCAACCCAACCCGTTCCACCGCTCGGCGACAGCGCTCAGGCCGGCCCCGTCGTGCACGGACAGCGCCCGAGCATGCGCAAGCGTCAACTGTCCGAATGTGCACGCACAGTCCAGACCGGCGATCACCTCGGCGGCGCGCGCATCACCGAGCCGGACCGCCTCGTGCAGCGCCCGCAGTGCCACCGCCGTCTGCCCGCCGCGCAGGGCCGCCCGGGCCGCTTCTCGTGCCGCGCCGACCGCCGCGACCCCGTCCCGACGAGCCGCGCTGGTCCACGCCCTGGCCAGCGACAGTTCGGGGGCGAACAGCATCGACTTCAGACCGTGCCGGGACTCCGCCCTCGACAACGCCTTGGCGGCATCGACCGCCGTTGCCTGTTGCCCCAGTGCCGACGCCAACAACATCCACGCCAACGGGCCCCACGAATAACCGGTGGCCGACAGGGCGGTCGCCGATTCCCGCAGCAGCGCGGTCGCGTCGTCGAGCGCACCGCGGGCCATCAGCACATCGGCCAACAGCAGACGGCCGATGGCCCGCGACGGCTCGACATCGACCACCAGCCCGCACGCCAGCGTCTCGGCGGCGTCGATATCCCCGGTCATCATCAATGCGCTGGTCTGCCCGAACGCCGAGGTGAACCGCAGGACGCCGGGATGCCCGGCATCGCCGGCGCGTGCCGCGAATTCGTCCACGGCGGTGAAGTTGCCCATCCGGGCCGCCGACAGCGCCGCCGCCGCGGCGGACCACCCGACGGCCCGATCCTCGGCCCCAGGAGTGGCCAGCACGGCTTCGGCCAGTTCCGCGGCCCGCTGCGGATTGCCGGCGTTCATCGCGAACGTCGCCAACAGCGCGTCGACCGTCACCGCCGAGCGCAGACGGCCGCGCACCGACTGCAGGAAGGCGGTCGCCCGCTCGGGCTCGTCGAGCATCCAGAACTGGTTGGCCGCCCGCGGCAGCGCCCAGGAGATCAGGTCCGGCTCGCTCAGCGACGCCGGATCCACTTCCGCGAGCACCGCGTCGGCGTCGATACCGCGCCCCTGCCAGGCCAACGCTTGCGCCAAGGTCAACCGCGCCGGCAGTGATTCGCCGCCGGCCAGGGCGCCGCGCGCCCGGTCCTCGGCCGCCACCAGGTCGCCGCGGGCCAGCGCCTCGGCGGCAGCGTGGACCAGTTCCGGCACAGCGGCAGTGTATGGCGATGGGCGATGCGGCCAGGCCGGAACCGCCGGTACGTTTTGACCGTGCCCGAAACCAGCCAATGGGCCGTCTGCGTGTACTGCGCATCCGGCCCCACCGAGCCCGAACTGCTCAAACTCGCCGGCGACGTCGGCGCGGCCATCGCCGACCGCGGCTGGACCCTGGTGTCCGGCGGCGGCAACGTCTCGGCCATGGGGGCCGTGGCCACCGGCGCCCGGCTCCGCGGCGGACGCACCATCGGGGTCATCCCGAAGGCGCTCGTGCACCGTGAGCTCGCCGATGTCGAGGCCGACGAGCTCGTGGTCACCGACACCATGCGGGAACGCAAGCAGGTCATGGAGGAGCGCGCCGACGCCTTCATCGCGCTACCGGGCGGGATCGGCACGCTGGAGGAGTTCTTCGAGGCCTGGACGGCCGGCTACCTGGGCATGCACGACAAACCGATCGTCATGCTCGATCCGTTCGGCCATTACGACGGCCTGATGAGCTGGCTGCGCGGGCTCGTCGGCACCGGTTATGTCGGCGAACGCGCCCTCGATCGGCTGGTGCTCACCGCCGATGTTGAGACGGCTCTCAGCGCCTGTAGCCCCGGTCACTAGGGTGGATGAGCATGAGTGACGACACAACGCGCACCAGCGTGGGACTGCTCGACATCGCCACCAAGATTCCCGGACTGATCCTCGACGCGCCCGCCATCGTCCGCGGTGTGCTCACCGGGATGGGCGCCCGGCCCACCGCCAAGACCTCGATCGGCAAGGTGTTCCAGGAGCGCGCCGCGCAGTACGGCGACAAGGTCTTCCTGAAGTTCGAAGACCAGCAGATCACCTACCGCAAGGCCAACGAGACGGTCAACCGGTACGCCGCCGTGCTGGCGGCCAAGGGTGTCGGCCACGGCGACGTCGTGGGCATCATGCTGCGCAACTCGCCCGATTCGGTGCTGCTGATGCTCGCGACCGTCAAGTGTGGCGCCACCGCCGGCATGCTCAACTACCACCAGCGCGGCAAGGTGCTGGCGCACAGCATCGGTCTGCTCGATGCCAAGGCGATCATCGCCGAGTCCGATCTGGTGGAGCCGATCACCGAAAGCGGCGTCGAGACAACCGGTTTGATGACCGTCGAGGATCTGCGTCAGGCAGCCACCACCGCGCCGACGACCAACCCGGCCACCACCGCGGCGGTGCTGGCCAAGGACAAGGCCTTCTTCATCTTCACCTCGGGCACGACCGGGATGCCCAAGGCCAGCGTCATGACGCACTACCGGTGGCTGCGGGCGCTCGCCGGGTTCGGCGGGCTGGGGTTGCGGCTCAACAGCAATGACACCCTGTACTGCTGCCTGCCGCTGTACCACAACAACGCGTTGACGGTGTCGGTCGGTTCGGCGCTCAACGCGGGAGCGGCACTGGCACTTGGCAAGTCGTTCTCCGCGTCACGGTTCTGGGATGATGTGGTCCGCTTCGACGCGACCGCGTTCGTCTACATCGGCGAGATCTGCGGGTATCTGCTCAACCAGCCGCCCAAGCCCACCGACCGCGCCCACAACATCCGCGTCATCGTCGGCAACGGATTGCGTCCGGCCATCTGGGACCAGTTCACCAAGCGGTTCGGCATTCCCCGTGTCTGCGAGTTCTACGGCGCCAGCGAGGGAAACACCGCCTTCGTCAACGTCTTCAACGTGTCCAAGTCGACCGGTATCTGCCCCAGCCCGGTGGCGTTCGTCGAGTACGACCTGGAGACCGGCGAACCCGCCCGCGGTGCCGACGGTCGGCTGCGCAAGGTGAAGAAGGGGCAGCCCGGTCTGCTGCTGTCCAAGGTCAGCAACTTCCAGCCGTTCGACGGATACACCGACAAATCGGCCTCGGAGAAGAAGCTGGTCCGCGACGCGTTCAAAGACGGCGACGTCTGGTTCAACACCGGTGACCTGATGCGGTCCCAGGGGTTCGGCCACGCCGCGTTCGCCGACCGGCTCGGGGACACCTTCCGCTGGAAGGGCGAGAACGTCGCCACCACCGAGGTGGAGGCGGCCATCTCGGCGGACTCCCAGGTCGAGGAGGCCACCGTGTTCGGGGTCGAGGTGCCCGGCGCGGGTGGTCGGGCCGGCATGGTCGCGCTGCAGCTCAAGGAGGGCCAGGAGTTCGACGGCGCCGCACTGGCCGAGGCGGCGTATGCGCACCTGCCCGTGTACGCGGTGCCGCTGTTCGTGCGGATCGTCAAGGAACTCGCGCACACCTCCACCTTCAAGAGCCAGAAGGTCGAACTGCGCAAGCAGGGGTACGGCGAGGAGGTCGAGGACCCGCTGTACGTGTTGGCCGGCAAGAGCGAGGGTTACGTGCCGTTCTACCCGGAGTACGTCGACGAGGTCGTCGACGGTAAACGGCCGAAGTAGCGCTGCGAAACCCCCGTACCCGGGGTTCTCGCGGGCCGTTTGGCCCCCGGTACGCGGGTTTCGGCGGGCTGGGGACTAGTCGTAGACGATGACTGCGCGGCCGACGACATCGCCGCGGCCGATCGCATCGAGGGTGTCGTTGACGTCCTCCCAGCGGACGCGGGTGATGTGGTCGCTGATCCGGCCGGCCTCGGCCAACGCCAGCACCTCGGTCAGATCGTTGAAGTTGCCCCAGAACGACCCGTAGTAGGTGAACTCGCGGGACACCAACGGGAACAGCGGGATATCGATGCGGTTGCCGATCAACCCGACCGATGCCACCGCGCCCTCGACTGCGAGCAGTTCGAACGCCAACCGGATGGACTCCTCGGCGCCGGCGCAGTCGAGTACCGCATCGAGTTCTGTTCGGCCGGTGAGTCTTTCGAGTTCCTGGGCCACCGCCGCGCCGGGCCTGCCGTCGACGTTGATGACATGGTCGGCGCCGGATGCGGCTGCCGACCGCAGCTTCTCGTCGTTGCGCCCGAAGGCCACGACCGTCGCCCCGCCGCCCAGCAATTTGGCGTACTGCACGCCATAACTGCCCAGTCCGCCGATCCCGGTGACGGCCAGGGTGCGACCCGGACCCAGATGTCCACCGTCGCGCAGCTTCTGCAGTCCGCGGTACGGGGTCAATCCGGCGTCGGTCAGCGGGGCCAGGGTGGCCGGCGAGAGCCCTTCGGCCGCAGGCACCTTGATGACATAGCGGAAATTCACCGGGACGTACTCCTGGTATCCGCCGTGGCGGCCGAAGCCCGCCCAGGTGCCGTGTGCACACAACTGCTCGTTGCCTTCGTGGCACTGCCGGCACGCGCCGTCGCCCCACGGTCCGAAGACCACCACCTGATCACCCTCGGCCAGCCGCGCCGACGCGGGAACCTGAGCGCCGACGCCGTCCACCCAGCCGGCGATCTCGTGACCGGGCGTGATCGGATAGTCCATCGCCAGGCCGCGGTCGAAGTATCCGTCGATCAACTGGTAATCGGTGCGGCACATACCCGCGCCGCCGACCTTGACCAGAACGTCCTCGGGTCCGATGTGTGGGATGTCCACCTCCTCCAGGCGCAGGGGTTGGTGGTACCCGTACATGCGTGCCGCCCGCATCTTCATGGGAAGTCCTCCGTGACCGGTGGGAAATCAAGATCAATCCTGACATCTCGTGGCGGTGTGCGCATCCGTTCTGAGCAACCAGGACACGCAGCCGGCGAAACCCGCGTACCGGGGGTTGTGAGGGCCTCAAGAACCCCGGGTACGCGGGTTTCGGCAGGAAAAGTGGGTCGTCGGGCGGCACGGCTAGCCTGGATGTGTGCAGTCGACTTTCCTGGGCCGCCCGGTCGCCGCCGACCGGGCCCTGATCATGGCCATCGTCAACCGCACGCCCGATTCGTTCTACGACCGCGGTGCCACCTTCACCGATGAGGCCGCGATGGACGCCACCCACCGCAAGATCGCCGACGGCGCCGACATCATCGATATCGGCGGGGTGAAAGCCGGTCCCGGACAGACCGTCGACGCCGATGAGGAGATCGCCCGCGTCGTGCCGTTCATCGAATGGCTGCGCGACGCGTATCCGGACCAGCTCATCAGTGTGGACACCTGGCGGGCCACCGTCGCCAAGCAGGCCTGCGCGGCCGGGGCGGACCTGATCAACGACACCTGGGCCGGTGCCGACCCGGGACTGCCCGAGGTCGCCGCGGAGTTCGGCGCCGGACTGGTGTGCTCACACACCGGGGGTGCGGTCCCGCGCACCCGACCGTTCCGGGTCAACTACGGCATCACCGAGCGCGGCGTCGTCGACGACGTCATCGCCGAGGTGACCGCCGCGGCCGAACAGGCGCTGGCAACCGGGGTCGCACGGGACCGGATCATCATCGATCCGACCCACGATTTCGGTAAGAACACTCATCACGGTCTTAGTTTGTTGCGCCACGTGAAAGATCTTGTAAACACGGGATGGCCCGTCCTGATGGCCCTGAGCAACAAGGATTTTGTCGGGGAGACTCTGGGTGTGGGATTGACCGAACGCCTGGAGGGCACCCTGGCTGCGACGGCATTGGCCGCCGCGGAGGGAGCCGCGATGTTCCGGGTACACGAGGTCGGTCCCACTCGACGCGTACTGGAGATGGTCGCGTCGATCCAGGGATCGCGTCCGCCGACGCGCACGGTGAGGGGACTGGCATGACTCTGATATCCGAGCTGACACCAGAACTGACCGGTATCGACAAGACCGACGCGGTGGTGGGTCACCCGTGGTTGACGGACCACAGTTTCTACCGGCCGTCCTGGACGGTCTCCGAACTCGTCGAGGCCAAGCGGGGCCGGACCATCTCGGTGGTGCTGCCCGCACTGAACGAGGAGGAGACGGTCGGGTCGGTGGTCGAGACCATCACCCCGCTGCTGGGCAGTCTGGTCGACGAGTTGATCGTGCTGGATTCCGGTTCCACCGATGACACCGAGATCCGCGCGGTGGCCGCCGGCGCCCGGGTGATCAGCCGTGAGGTGGCCCTTCCGGAGCTGCCGCCACGACCCGGCAAGGGGGAGGTGCTGTGGCGTTCGCTGGCCGCCACCACTGGTGACCTGGTGGTCTTCGTGGACTCCGACCTGATCGACCCCGATCCGATGTTCGTCCCGAAACTGCTCGGCCCGCTGCTGACCGTCGACGGCGTGCACCTGGCCAAGGGCTTCTACCGACGGCCGCTCAAGGTCAGCGGCAGCGAGGATGCCAACGGCGGCGGTCGGGTCACCGAGCTGGTCGCCCGGCCGCTGCTGGCCGCGCTGCGCCCGGAGCTGACGTGCCTGCTGCAGCCGCTCGGCGGCGAGTACGCCGGCACCCGCGAACTGCTGACCTCGGTGCCGTTCGCCCCGGCCTACGGGGTCGAGATCGGTCTGCTGGTCGACACCTACAACCGGTACGGGCTGGACGGTATCGCGCAGGTCAATCTGGGCGTGCGCACCCACCGCAACCGGCCGCTGACCGAATTGGCCAGCATGAGCCGGCAGGTCATCGCCACGCTGCTCAACCGCTGCGGTATCGAGGACTCCGGTGTCGGGCTGACGCAGTTCTTCGCCGACGGCGACGACTACACACCGCGAAGCTCCACGGTGTCGCTGGCCGACCGGCCGCCGATGAAGACGCTGCGTCCGTAGTCGCCGGGCGCACTTGTCACACCGGTAGGGCAATATCGGGGATGTGACGCTGATACTGATGTACCTGGTGGTGCTGATCCTGGTCGGCGCTGTGTTGTTTGCCCTGGGCAGTGTGCTGTTCGGTCGCGGTGAGCAATTGCCGCCGCTGCCGCACGGCACCACCGCGACCGTGCTGCCGGCTTCCGGGGTCACCGGTGCCGATGTCGACGCGGTCAAGTTCGCCCAGACGCTGCGCGGCTACAAGACCAGCGAGGTCGACTGGGTGCTGGACCGCCTCGGTGCCGAACTCGACTCGGTGCGTGGGGAGTTGGCCGCGCTGCGGGCGACCCATGGCATCGAGGAGCCCGGTGCCGAGCCCGCCGAACACGAGGCCGCCCATGCCCGGGCCGACGAGTCATGACCGCGCCCGAGGATGACGGGCGCACCCGGTGCGGTTGGGTGCCAACGGATTCCAAGCCGAACTCGGTGCTCTACCGGGCGTATCACGACACCGAGTGGGGCGTGCCGCTGCGCGGTGAGCGCGCGCTGTACGAGCGCGTCAGCCTGGAGGCCTTCCAGAGCGGCCTGTCCTGGCTGACCATCCTGCGCAAGCGTGACGGGTTCCGTCGGGCCTTCGCCGACTTCGACGCCGAGAAGGTGGCGCGCTTCACCGATGCCGATGTGGCCCGGTTGATGGACGATGTCGAAATCGTGCGCAACCGTGCCAAGATCGAGGCCACCATCAACAACGCCCGCGCGATCGAGGATCTCGATACCGACTTCTCGGATTTGCTGTGGTCGTTCGCCCCGCCCGCCAGGAAACGTCCCGCGACGCTGTCGGACGTCCCCGCGGTGACCGCCGAATCCACGGCCATGGCCAAGGAACTGAAGCGCCGCGGCTTCCGGTTCGTCGGGCCGACGACGGCCTATGCGCTGATGCAGGCGACCGGGATGGTGGACGACCATATCGCGTCGTGTTGGGTGCCGATGGCGTCTTAGGTGGCACCGATCAGGTTACGTTCCGTCAGTTTTGCCGGGTCTTTTCACACCACGGCGCTGCGATAGGGAACAATAGGATGAGTTCATTGGCAATCTGTGCCGGCACACGCCGGTCTTGATCGGGTCCGTCTCGTACGGGCCGGCTCACGCGGAGGGAGCACACGATGGCGGCGATGAAGCCCCGGACTGGAGACGGTCCATTGGAAGCAACCAAAGAGGGGCGCGGCATCGTGATGCGAGTACCACTGGAGGGTGGTGGACGACTCGTCGTGGAGCTCACCCCCGATGAGGCCGCCGCGCTCGGCGATGAGCTCAAGGGTGTGACCAGCTAGTCCCGGACGTGTTGGGGCGCGCTGGCCACCGGTCAGCGCGATACCAACTCGTAGATGCGAAGGGTCTGCTCGGCGATCTGCGCCCAGGAGAACTCCTCGATACACCGCTGCCGGCCGGCGGCACCATAGGCGCGGGCACGTTGCGGATCGGCCACCAGGGCATTGACGGCATCGGCCAGCCGCGCCTCGAATCCGCGGGCGTCGGCCGCGTCGTAGTGCACCAGTCGGCCGGTCCGGTTGTCGGCGACGACCTCGGGGATACCGCCGACATCGGAGGCCACGACGGCCGTCCCGCACGCCATCGCCTCCAGGTTGACGATCCCCAGCGGTTCGTAGACCGAAGGGCAGACGAAAACCGCTGATGCCGAGAGAATTTCGCGGATCTTCTCGACCGGCAGCATTTCGCGCACCCAGAACACGCCGGCGCGCGCGGTCCCGAGTTCCTGCACGGCCGCACTGACCTCCGCGGCGATCTCGGGGGTATCCGGGGCGCCCGCGCACAGCACCAGCTGGATCGCGGGATCGAACCGGTGCGCGGCGGCCACCAGATGCGCGACGCCCTTCTGCCGGGTGATCCGGCCGACGAACGCGACGATCGGTCGTGACGGGTCCACGCCCAATTCGGCCAGCACCGATGCGTCGGGCTGCGGCGCGGCGGGGTACCAGACCGAGGTGTCGATCCCGTTGCGCACCACGTGCACCCGGGCCGGGTCCAGCGCGGGATAAGTGGCCAGCACGTCGTCGCGCATCCCCGAGCTGACCGCGATCACCGCGTCGGCGGCCTCCACCGCGGTGCGCTCCACCCAGGACGACACCCGGTATCCGCCGCCGAGTTGCTCGGCCTTCCACGGCCGCATCGGCTCGAGCGAGTGCGCGGTCAGCACATGCGGTATGCCGTGCAGCAGGGCGGCCAGGTGCCCGGCCATGCCGGTGTACCAGGTGTGCGAGTGCGCCACCGTGGCCCCCGCGGCGGCGTCGGCCATCACCAGATCGGCCGACAACGTCGACAGTGCGGCGTTCGCGCGCTGCAGCGCCGGATCGGGCTGCGCCACGATCGCGGTGTCCCGCGGCGCGCCCATGCAGTGCACGTCGACCTCGCACAGATGGCGCAACTGGGCGACGAGCTCGGTCACGTGTACGCCAGCCCCGCCGTAGACCTCCGGCGGATACTCCCGGGACATCATCGCCACCCGCATGGTGTGCACCGTAACGGCAGCCGCTGCCCGGCGCACCCTTGTGCGCTTACTGGACACCGTGACCGCCCCAAACACCTTGACTTACAGCACGTCATTCGGTCGATTGGCTAGCCGCACTGCGGCCGGCCCGATAGGTTGGAAACATGAGGGAAGCGCCACACGTGCTGGGCATCGTCCTGGCCGGAGGGGAGGGTAAGCGCCTTTACCCCCTCACGGCCGACCGCGCGAAGCCCGCGGTGCCGTTCGGCGGCGGCTACCGACTGATCGACTTCGTGCTGTCGAACCTCGTCAACGCGCGCTTTCTGCGGATCTGTGTTCTGACGCAATACAAGTCGCATTCGCTGGACCGGCACATCTCGCAGAACTGGCGGCTGTCCGGTCTGGCGGGGGAGTACATCACCCCCGTGCCGGCCCAGCAGCGGCTCGGACCTCGGTGGTACACCGGATCCGCGGATGCCATCTACCAGTCGATGAACCTGATCTACGACGAGGATCCCGACTACATCGTCATCTTCGGTGCCGACCACGTGTACCGGATGGACCCCGAGCAGATGTTGCAGCATCACATCGCCAGCGGCGCCGGCGCCACCGTCGCCGGTATCCGGGTTCCCCGCTCGGAGGCGTCGGCCTTCGGCTGCATCGACGCCGACGAATCGGGGCGCATCCGCAGCTTCATCGAGAAGCCCGCCGACCCGCCGGGCACCCCCGACGATCCCGAGCAGACGTTCGCCTCGATGGGCAACTACATCTTCACCACCAAGGTCCTCATCGACGCGATCCGCGCCGACGCCGACGAGGATCATTCCGACCACGACATGGGCGGTGACATCATTCCGCGCCTCGTGGCCGACGGGATGGCCGGCGTCTACGACTTCGACGACAACGAGGTTCCCGGTGCCACCGAACGCGATCACGGCTACTGGCGTGACGTCGGCACCCTGGACGCGTTCTACGACGCACACATGGATCTGGTCTCGGTGCACCCGGTGTTCAACCTCTACAACAAGCGCTGGCCCATCCGCGGGGGCTCGGAGAACCTGGCGCCGGCCAAGTTCGTCAACGGCGGTTCGGCACAAGAATCCGTGGTGGGTGCGGGCAGCATCATCTCGGCGGCCTCGGTGCGCAATTCGGTGCTGTCCTCCAACGTCGCCATCGACGACGGCGCCATCGTCGAGGGCAGCGTGCTGATGCCCGGTGTGCGGATCGGTCGCGGCGCGGTGGTGCGACGAGCGATCCTGGACAAGAACGTGGTGGTCGGACCCGGCGAGATGGTCGGTGTCGATCTCGACAAGGACCGTGAACGCTTCTCGATCAGCTCCGGCGGTGTCGTGGCCGTCGGCAAGGGTATCTGGATCTGAGGGTGCGCTGCCCGGCGTAAACCGGCGGGACACAAGGGTTATCGGCGCATCGGATCGGTCGTGCGGCCCCGGCGCCTGCGGCGGATCAGCATGACCGCTGCCCACACCAGGGCGGCCACCGCCACCAGAACGAGCACGGGCAGCAGGATCGCGGCGAACACCAGGCCGATGCTGGCCACATCTTCGACCGTGCTGAGAACCGGCGCGGCCACCCCGGCGGTGGCCACATTGGCCGCCGGCCGCACCGTCGACTTCGTCAACGACACCACCAGGGCGATCACGATGCCGATGGCCACCGGTATCCACTGACCGGACTGGGCGAACGCACCCGGGTCGGTGACGGTGGCCGTCTGCGCCGCGGTGCCCGAACCGAACACGATGCCACCGGCGGTGGGCCGCACGAAGGTCTGCACCACGTCATTGACGCTGTCGAGGGCGGGCACCTTGTCGGCGACCACCTCGACCAGCAGCAGCACCGCGACGATGGCCATCACCCAGCCGTTCTCCAGCCACGCCCAGCCCGCAGGCAGCGACACCAGGTCGGTGAACCGCGACAACAGCCCGAGCGCCAGCAGCGGGATGTAGGCGTTCAAGCCGGCCGCGGTGGCCAGCCCGAACCCGGTGAGCAGTTCCATCGTTTCAGTATGTGGCCAGACCGCGGCCGGCGAGGATCAGTTCGGCCGGCGGGCGCGCTCGGTACGCGGGGGCTTGGCGTGGCGAGGAACCACCGGCAGGTCCGTGACCTTGCGGCCTCTGCCCGCCACCGTCGCCAGTGAGCGGCGACAGCGCGGGCATATCGGCTTGCCGGCGATATCGACCGTCCAGCTCTTGCCGCTGCCCGGGCATGCGTTGTCGGCCATGGGTTGCACCCTATCGGTGGCCGATGGACACCACACGTGCGCCATGAGGCGGTCGTCGAACGTCGCGGGTCCGTACGGCAATCTTCAAGCGGCGTCACGATTGCGATAGATCCAGCAGGCCGCGGCGCTCAGTCCTGCCGCGACGACGACCATGACCGCCAAGGAGGTTGCCGGGACATCCTTCGGTACGGTCGTCTGGCCCACCGGGGAGATGTCCAGCAGCCACTGCGGCAACCGCAACAGCGCACCCAGATACAGCGACGCCACGACGAAAGTCACTGCCAGCCAACCGATCATCGGTCGGCGCAGCGCCACCGCCAGGGCAGCCACCGCGGCCAATACCGCCATGGCCGCCAGCTGGGCCAGTGCCGCCAGCGTCAGCCGCCAGATGTCGGCGGGTTCGCCCGCGGTGATGCCGGCACCCAGACCGTTGCCCAGCCCGGCGCAGAACAACAGCGCCGTCGCGCCGAGCAGGGCCGCGGCGACCGCGGTAGACAACCAGGTCCAGCGCGATACGGCGCCCGCCAGTACGGGCTCGGACAGGCCCTTCTGCTCGTCGGTGTGGATGCGCAGCACCGCCGACACCACGAAGGCGCTCGCCGCGGCGGCCAGGAACTGCGTCATGGTGGTGTACGCGCCGTCGGTGCCGGAGTCGGCCATGACGCGGGCCAGCAGTTCGTTGTCGCGGGCCGCGTCGAGCAGTGAGTCGGTCATCGACCCGAAGGTCAGTCCGGCCAGGAAAAGGGCCACGCTCCATCCGATGAGCTGGCCGCGCAGCAGGGTCAGATGCAGCACGAACACGTTCGGGATGGCATGGGCCCGCGGGCGTTCCGCGGTGGAAGCGATGATGCCGTCGTCGTATTGGCGCCGGCCCTCCAGGGCCAGGGCCGTGACGGTCAACGCTGCGGCCAGCACGATCAGCATGGCCAGCGGCCACCAACGCAATTCGACGAAGGAGCGCAGCTGCTGCGCCCAGGCGATGGGCGACAACCAGCTCACCGCGCTGCCGGAGGGGTCGATGACATCTCCGACACCGCGGATCAGGGCGGCCGCACCGAGCGCACCCATCGCGGCACCCGTCGCGGTGCGCGATTGCCGCCACAACTGGGCGGTGACGGCCGCCAGCGCGGCGAACACCTGTGCCACCGCCACGATGCCGATGCTGAAGGCGGCGCTGTCGATGACGGCGAACCCGTCGACGGCCAAGGCCGCCGTCATCGCGACGGCCAGCACCGCGTTGACGGCGGTGGCCAGTGACAGCGCCGCGGCGGTCCGGGCGAAGCGGCCGACGACCGATGATTGCACCAATTCGGCTGCGCCGCTTTCCTCTTCCGCGCGGGTGTGTCTCATCACGGTCAGGATGGCCAGGATCGAGGTGGCGACGATGAGGGTGAGCATGAGCTCACTGGCCAGCATCGCGCCCAGCGAGGTCTGGTCGGGGCCGAAGATGGGCCCGCTCAGCATGATTCCCGCTGGTGTCTGCATCAGCTCGATGCGGGCCAGGCGCTGCTGCTCACCCGGGTAGGTCATCGCCAGGGCGCCGGGGGTGTAGGCCAGCGTCGCGGTCAGCACGGCGATCCACACCGCGAGTCTGATGCGGTCGCGCCGCAGCGCCAGACGCAGCAATGTCGCGGTGCCGGTCAGCGCCGATGTGGATCCGGTCGCCCGGTGCCTGCTCGCGTGGTCGACGGTGGTGGTCATCAGCTCACCGCCCGGTACTCGCGCATGAACAGGTCCTCCAGCGACGCCGGAGCCACCGCCAGGTCGGTGAGGTGCAGCCCGGTCAGGTGGTCCATGGTGGTGTCGAGGTCGGCGCGGTCCACCGAGAAGCTGACCTGGCCGTCGTGTTCGGTGAAATCGTGGACGAACGGCAAGCGGTGCAGATCGGTGCGGGTGCGTGCGGTGACCGTGGTGCGCATCAGGTGGCGTAGATCGGCCAGCGATCCGGAGCGCACGGTCCGGCCGGACCGCACGATGGTGACCGTGTCGCAGAGCTTTTCGACCTCGGCGAGGATATGGCTGGACAGCAGAACCGCCGCGCCTCGTTCGGCGACCTCGGCGACGCATCGCTGGAAAGTGTTCTCCATCAACGGGTCCAGCCCAGAGGTCGGCTCATCGAGGATGTAGAGCTCGGCGTCGGTGCTGAATGCGGCGACGATGGCGACCTTCTGCCGGTTGCCCTTGGAGTAGGTGCGGGCCACCTTGTGTGGATCCAGTTCGAAGCGTTGGATCAGTTCGTCGCGCCGGCGGGTGTCGACGTGACCGCCGCGCAGCCGGGCCAGGAAATCGATGGCCTGCGCGCCGGTCAGGTTGGGCCACAGCGTGACATCGCCGGGGACATAGGCGATGCGGCGGTGCAGGGCCACGGCGTCGCGCCACGGGTCGCCGCCGAGCAGTCGCACGGTGCCGCTGTCGGCGCGCAGCAGTCCCAGCAGGACCCGGATGGTGGTGGACTTGCCGGCGCCGTTGGGGCCGAGGAATCCGGTGACGTCACCGGGGGCCACCGTCAGATCGAGCCCGTCGAGTGCCTTGGTGCGCCCGAATCGTTTGGTCAGTCCTTGGATCTCGACTGCGTATGTCACCGCTGTTCCCTTCCTGAGGTGTACTGAACGGGATGCCCTGTTCGCGCTGAGCCACGAAGGCGTCGTACATGGTGGCGTCGGCCATCAGGCCGTTGGTGTAGACCTCCAGCGCGGGCAACACCATGTCCTCGGCGTAGTCGCGCAGGACCGCGCGGACATCCGTGGGATTGTCGTGCAATTGGATGTAGAGCAGAAAGCCGCCACCGCTGATGATTCCGAGGAATTTCGCCCGCGCCCTGGGGTCTCGGCTGGGTTTGATGGTCCCGGCGCGCACGCCGTCTTCGAGATACTGCTCGGTGTTGTCGAGCATCCGCTTCCAGAACGTCTTGGCCAGTTCGCTGCCCGACTGCATGCTGCGCACGAGGTAGGCCATCATCGGCGCGTACTCCTCGATCTCGGCCATCTGGGCGAACCATGTTGCCGGGTCGGAGGATTGGATCGATTCGGACTTGGCGCTGCGGACGTACTCGGCGATGTGCTCGTCGCAGGCCCTGCGCAGTCCCTCTTTCGAGCCGAAGTGGTGGATGACCAGTCCGGGGCTGACCCCGGCGGCGGTGGCAATCGCCCGCACCCCGGTGGTGAACCCGTGCTCCCCGAACTGTTGGATCGCCGCGTCGCGAATGCGTGCGGTGGTCGTCAGATCGTCGGTTGAACGCATGTTTAGTAGATTAAACCCAAGTTCAATTTGACGTCAAGACTGTTCCGGCGAGCAGACGCAAACTCGCTCAAATTTCAGGTTTTCACGACAGTTTTGCGTCTGCTCGCCGATCAGCCGGCGCGCCGGGACCGCTCGAGATGGCCGAAGACGCGCGCCACCAGTCGAGCCGGATATTGCCGTACGTCGTCGATCACGATCGGCATCGACGTCCATCCGCACTCCTGCAGGCAGGCGACCTTCATCCGGTCATGCCGCAACGCCTCGGCGCTGGCATGCCAATCCATGCTTTCGTACTCGACAACCAAACCCGCTGCCGGCCAGGCGAAGTCGACGCGCCACAATTGCCCGTAGCGGTCGACGATCTCGAACTGCAACTCCGGCGCGGGCAGCCCGCCGTCATAAAAGACGTACCGCGCCTCGCTCTCCATCGGCGACTCGGCGCGCGCGTCGGCGAGCGGCAACATCTCGCGGACCGTCACGATGCCGCGACGCCCTCGCTGGGCGTCGACGCAGGATGCGAGGTCGGCCGCGGTGCAATGCCCGGAGCGCAGGGCGGCATCGAGCACCCCGAGCACCCGCGGACGTCGGACGGTGCGGGCGATCTCGATGGCCGTCCACGCGGGCGCGGTCAACAAGCCACGGTCGACCCGCAGCAATGGTGCGCCGTGCCGCTGATGGACCGCGAGATCCGGCGTCGGCCGCATGCGCACGCCCGGATCGAGAATGTGCAGGCGATGGTCGTGATCGGTGTCGAAGCCGTAGAACTCGGCAGCGGTGTGCAGGCAGGCGACGATGGTATTGCGTGAGAGGAGATCGAGCGCAGCGAGCCGCGATGACGTATCGGGTGGGGTCGCGCAGTAAATCCCGTGAGCAACTCGGAAGATCAATCCGTCGCGTACCTGGTTGGCGATCGTGCGGTACGAGCCCGCCGCGAGGAGTTGTTGCGTGGTCGCGATGCCCCCGTTTGCGGCGAACACATCCTCGATCGGCATCTTCAGATGGTCGTGCGGTCGACCCGCGCAGCCAAGGTGACGGCGCGAAAGCCTGTGGATAACTCCGCGAGCAGACGCAAAACTGCGCAGAGAACCCCGAATCCGAGCAGGTTTATGTCTGCTCGCGAGAGGTTCAGTCGCGCGCGGCGGCGAGCAGGCCGTCACCCAGCGGCACCAGCACCGGGGTGAACCGCTCGTCTTCGGCGATCAGTCGGGCCGCTTCGCGCACGGCGCTGACCTCGGCATCGTTGGCCGATGCGTCGCCGGCCCGCCCGCCCAGCGCAGCGCGATGCACGACGATGGCTCCACCGGGACGCAGCAACCGCACACCCTCGGCCACGAACTGCGGCTGATCGGTCGGCGCCGCGTCGATGAACACCAGGTCATAGGACTCGTCGGCCAGTCGGGTCAGCACTTCCTGGGCCCGGCCGCTGATCAACCGGGTGCGCGACGCCCCGACGCCGGCCTCGGTGAACGCCTGCTTGGCCAGGCGCTGATACTCGGGTTCGACATCGATGGTGGTCAGCACGCCGTCTTCACGCATGCCGGCCAGCAGCCACAGACCGCTCACCCCCGCGCCGGTGCCGACCTCGACGACGGCCTTGGCGCCGGTGAGCCGGGCCAGGACGCTCAGCAGCGCGCCGACGGCCGGAGTCACCGCACCGGCACCGCTGTCCACCGCGCGTTCCCGGGCGGCGGCGGTCACCGCGTCCTCGGTGATCGACGCCTCCGCGTGCGAGACGATCGACTGGGCGGCGTCGTCGGTGCTGGCCATGCCCGCAGCGTAGAGCGAACCGGCGCCCGGGCGCCCCGCGACACGCCCGCCCGTGACGCCGGGATCACAGCGCAAATTGGCTGGTTTTGCCTGGTCGGGCCCCGGGTATCTGCTTTCTCAGGAATTGTTCAGCTTGGTCATATGTCAGGCACACCCCGGTCGGAGAACGTACTACCCATGGAACTCGGCGACAGCTTGCGATCGCGGAATACGGACGGCCTCGGCCACGTTTCCATCAGCAACGAGCAGACGCCTGCCCGCCCCCTTGAAATGGAGGATCCGATCACCGCTTCAGCTTCTGGAAGCACTGTCAGCGCCAGCCCCGTGTCGATGCCGCACCTCGAGCAGTACACCGACGGCGAATGGGTGGAGCCCTCTGACGAGCTGACCGGCACCGCGGTGTTCGACGCCACCGGCGACAAGGCGGCCATGCCGTCCTGGGACGAGCTGGTGCGCCAGCACGCCGACCGGGTCTACCGACTGGCCTACCGCCTGTCCGGCAATCAACAGGACGCCGAGGATCTCACCCAGGAGACCTTCATCCGGGTGTTCCGCTCGGTGCAGAACTACCAGCCCGGCACCTTCGAAGGGTGGCTGCACCGCATCACGACCAACCTGTTTCTCGACATGGTCCGGCGCCGCACCCGCATCCGCATGGAGGCGCTGCCCGAGGACTACGACCGCGTGCCCGCCGAGGACCCGAATCCCGAGCAGATCTACCACGACTCCCGGCTGGGCCCGGACCTGCAGGCCGCGCTGGATTCGCTGCCGCCGGAGTTCCGCGCCGCGGTGGTCCTGTGCGATATCGAGGGTCTGTCCTATGAGGAGATCGGTGCGACGCTGGGCGTGAAATTGGGCACTGTCCGCAGCCGCATCCACCGCGGCCGCCAGGCCTTGCGTGAGCACCTGGCCAAGCACTCCGACCAGCTGAGCGCCTCCGCCTGAGCGTCATGGGTGTGAGGCACGGCTTGCCGCGCTACATTCAGATGAGTGGTGTGCGTGTGATGCGGCGATCCGAGAGGAGCGGGGCGGTGGCTGATCCTGGCGATGTCTTTCGTCGTGCGTTCTCCTGGCTGCCGTCCCAGTTCGCGTCGCAGAGCGACGCGCCGGTCGGTCCGCGCCGTTTCGGCTCCACCGAGCACCTGTCACCGGAGGCCATCGCCGCCTTTGTCGACGGCGAGCTGCGGATGACCGCGCACCTGCGCGCCGGGCACCACCTGTCGCTGTGTCCGCTGTGCGCCAACGAGGTCGAGGCTCAGCGCCAAGCGCGATCCGCGCTGCGCGAGTCCTGTCCGATCGCCATGCCGAGCTCTCTATTGGGCCTGTTGTCCCAGATCCCGGACCGTGATCTGCCGGACCCCGCGGCGCAGGATGACCAGCAGCGCGCCACCGACGGTGCGGCCAGGTCGCGCCGTAAGCGCCGGTAGGGTTGAGGCCGAGTCGATCAGCTGCGCGCCGTGCCGGCGCGCGCTTTGAGCGGAAAGTGATGCACCGGTGACCAACAAAGACGAATCGGGGACCAACCCCCGTCTGGCTCCTCGTCCGGTGTCGCGTCCGCCGGTCGACCCGGCAGAAAAGCGCGCGTTCGGCCGTCCCGACGGCGTGGCGGGGTCCTTCCTAGGCGCCGACAAGCATCGCGACCAAGGCGAGTTCACCCCGACGAATCAGTCGCCCGACCCGGTACTGGCCGAGGCGTTCGGACGCCCCTATGCCGGTGGCGACTCGCTGCAACGCCACCCCGCCGATGCCGGCGCGCTGGACGCCGAGAGTGCCTCCGACGTCGACGACACCCCGGACCCGTGGCGCGACCCGGCCGCGGCCGCGGCGCTGGGATCGCCGGCGATGGCGCCGGTGGCCCCCGTCGTCGTGCAGGCCCCGCAGACCAAGCTCGGCGTTCGCGATGTGCTCTTCGGTCGCCGGGTGTCCGCCGTCGCGCTGGTGATCCTGGCGATCATCGCGTTGGTCATCGGCGCACTCGGTGGCGTGGTCGGCCGCAAGACCGCCGAGGTGGTGGAGGCGTTCACCACGTCCAAGGTCACCCTGGAGACCAGCGACCGACCCGACGAGCCGGCCGGGCGCATCGCCGAGGTCGCCGCAGCGGTGGCCGATTCGGTGGTGACCATCGAGGCGACCAGCGATCAGGCCGGATCGCAGGGTTCCGGCGTGGTGATCGACGGCCGCGGTTACGTCGTCACCAACAACCACGTCATCTCCGAGGCGGCCAAGGACCCGGCCAAGTTCAAGATGTTCGTCGTCTTCAACGACGGCAGCGAGGTGCCCGCCAACCTGGTCGGCCGCGATCCCAAGACCGATCTGGCCGTCCTGAAGGTCGACAATGTCGACAATCTGAGCGTCGCCAAGCTCGGCGACTCCTCGAAACTGCAGGTCGGCGAGGAAGTGATCGCCGCCGGTGCACCGCTGGGTCTGCGCAGCACCGTCACCAGCGGCATCATCAGCGCCCTGAACCGTCCGCTGCCGCTGTCGGGTGACGGCTCGGACACCGACACCGTGATCGACGGTGTGCAGACCGACGCCTCGATCAACCACGGCAACTCCGGCGGTCCGCTGATCAACATGAGCGCCGAGGTCATCGGGATCAACACCGCCGGAAAGTCGTTGTCCGACAGCGCCAGTGGCCTCGGGTTCGCCATCCCGGTCAACGAGGTCAAGGACGTCGTGCAGAAGCTGATCGAGGCGGGCCGGATCGAACATCCGACGCTGGGGCTCACGGCGCGTTCGGTCAGCAATGACCTGGCCTCCGGTGCGCAGATCGCCAATGTCAAGGCCGGTGGGCCTGCCGAGCGGGCCGGCATCCTGGAGAATGACGTGGTGGTCAAGATCGGCAACCGTGAGGTCGCAGACGCCGACGAGTTCGTCGTCGCCGTCCGGCAACTCAAGATCGGCGAGCCTGCCCCCGTCGAGGTGCTGCGCGACGGTCGCCCGGTCACCCTGACCGTCACACCGATCGGCGACGGCGCGGCCTGACCCATGTTCGCGAATGTCGGCTGGGGCGAAATGCTGCTCCTGGTGGTGGCCGGTCTGGTCATCCTCGGCCCGGAGCGGTTGCCGGGTGCGATCCGCTGGACCTCCGGCGCGGTGCGGCAGGTCCGCGATTATCTGAGCGGGGCCACCAATCAGTTGCGCCAGGATCTCGGACCGGAATTCGACGATCTGCGCGAACCGCTCAGTGAGCTGCAGAAGCTGCGGGGAATGACGCCGCGGGCGGCACTGACCAAGCATCTGCTCGACGGTGACGACTCGTTCCTCACCGGCAACTTCGACAAGCCGGTCAAACCGGTGTCCCCGGATGCGCCCAAGCCGGCCGCTCCGGAAACGCCCAAGGTGCCGGCCGAGCCCGGCGTGACCCGGTTCGACGCGGACGCGACCTAACGCCCAACCGAACAAACGGGCACAAGAGTGCGAGTACTTCTCGACTTTTCGTAGATCTCGACCGGGTTCAGCGTCCGGCCGGGTCCAGACCCAGCGACATCCCGGCCAGACCACGTTTGCGTGCACCCAGGGCGTCGGCGATCTTGCGCAACTCCTTGCCGGCCGCCGAATCCGGCGCCGACAACACCAGCGGCACGCCCGAGTCCCCGGCCGAGACCAGCGCGGGCTCCAGCGGAACCTGGCCCAGCAGCGGCACCTCGGCGCCGACCGAGCGGGTCAGCGATTCGGCGACCTGCTGTCCGCCACCTTCCCCGAAGATCTGCATGACGGTCCCGTCGGGCAGCGTCAGCCCGGCCATGTTCTCCACCACGCCGACGATGCGCTGGCGGGTCTGCAGGGCGATCGCCCCGGCCCGCTCGGCCACCTCGGCGGCCGCCGACTGCGGTGTGGTGACCACCAGGATCTCCGCGCCCGGAATCAGCTGGGACACCGAGATCGCGATATCACCGGTGCCCGGAGGCAGGTCGAGCAGCAGCACGTCCAGATCGCCCCAGTAGACGTCGGCCAGGAACTGCTGCAGCGCGCGGTGCAGCATCGGCCCGCGCCACACGACCGGGGTGTTGCCCTGGGTGAACATCGCGATCGAGATGACCTTCACGTCATGGGCGATCGGCGGCAGGATCATCGAGTCGACCTGGGTGGGCCGGTCCACGATGCCCATCATCCGCGGCACCGAATGACCGTAGATATCGGCGTCGAGCACGCCGACCTGCAGTCCGCGCGACGCCAGGGCGGCCGCGAGATTCACGGTGACGCTGGACTTTCCGACGCCACCCTTACCGGAGGCGACCGCGTACACCCGGGTCAGCGAGTTCGGCTGCGCGAACGGGATGACCGGCTCGCGCGAGTCGCCGCGCAGCAGCTTGCGCAGTTCGGCGCGCTGCTCGTCGTTCATCACGTCCAGGCCGACCGTAACCGCACCGGTGCCCGGGACGTCGGTCACCGCGGCCGTCACCTTGTCGATGATCTCGGTCTTCTTCGGGCACGCCGACGTGGTCAGGTAGATCTCGACCGCGACGGAATGGTCATCGGCGATGGTGACGCTCTTGACCATGCCGACCTCGGTGATCGGACGGCGCAGTTCGGGGTCGACGACCTTGCTCAGCGCGGAGCGCACCGCGGCTTGCAGGTCGGTATCAGGCGAGGACATCACCGCCGAGTCTAGGCCGCTGTGTCGGACCCGCGGTCCGCCGGGCCGACTGGGCGGTTGGGTACGACCGAACTCAGGCCGCCGGGCCCGGCGCGGGACCCAGCACCGCGGGCATCGGCGGTGCTGCCGGGGCGGGTGCAGGCGGCGGCGCGAACGGGTTGAACGGAGCGATCGGCGCAGGAGGCGCAGCCGGCGGGGGTGGGGCGAACGGGTTGAACGGTGCCGCCGGTGGCGGTGGGGCGAACGGGTTGAACGGTGCCGCCGGTGGCGGTGGAGCGAACGGGTTGAACGGCGCGGCCGGGGCAGGCGTGTTCTGACCGATGCAGAACACGGCGCAGTTCGGCACGGCCGCGGGCTGGTCCGGACCGGGCGGCACCGGCAACCGGTCGGCGACGTTGGCACGGCCCACGTCGAAGTACTGCCGCATCGACATCGGATCGCTGTCCGGCAGGCCGAGCGCGTTCAACGGCAGGTCGGGTCCGAGACCTTCGGCATCGGTGTTCAGATGCACGTTGGCATCGCGCAGCTGCGGGACCGATCCGGTGATGGGCGGCAGGTCCACCGGCACCACGCCGGTGGCGTAGGCGGCGGCCCACCCCAGCACGTTGCGGGCGTAGGCGACCGAGTTGTTGTAGCGCAGGATGGCCGTCATCACTTGGCCCTGGTCGCGCATGCTCAGCCCGCCGCTGCACAGGTAGCGGGCAGCGGCCAGGGTGGCGTCGAACAGGTTCTGCACCTCGGCCTTACCGTCACCGTTGCCGTCGGAGGCATACCGCGACCAGGTCCCCGGCAGGAACTGCATGGGCCCCATCGCGCGGGCATAGGTGATGCGGTCGTTGCTGCGGCTCTGCACGATGATCTCGTTGCCCGGCAGCGTGCCGTCCAGCGCGGGGCCGAGGATCGGCTTGACCGCGGTGCCGTTGACGTCGGTGGCGCCGCCGCTGGCGTGCATCGATTCGATACGTCCGATACCGGCGAGCAGGTTCCAGCTCATGCCGCAGTTCGGCGCGGCCGACGCCATCATCCGCTCCGCGTTGCGGTAGGCGTTCAAAGCGACGGTCGGGATGCGAAGGCTGCCGGGGGAGTTGACGACGGCGGCCGGCGGGGGAGCGGAGATGGCGCTGCCCGCGGTCTGGAACGGTCGCGGCGTCTTGTAGGCGGCGACGACGGTGGCGCCGGTGTTGTCATCGGGGGTTTCGACGACAGCGGCCAGCGGGGTGACGGTGGCTTCGAGCACCGGTTTGAGCGTCGGTGCCGACGCGCCTACGCCGAGGGTGAGCACCAGCGGGGTGAGTACGGCGACACCGAACAAACCACGTGAGCTGGGAGCCGAATCGGCCACGGACCGGAGCGCCTTGTCTGCGCCGCGTCGCGCCGCAGCAAGGGCGGCGCCTCCCCGTTTTGCCACTCAACCGTCCTAGATCTGTTACCCGACCGTTGTGAACCAGGTCACCATACCTACTGACGCGGCGCCGTGGTGCAGCAATGCGTTTACCGGCCGGGTTCGGCGTCGTCGACCGATTCGGTTTCCGCGGGCTCCGCGGCGGCACGTTTGCCCTTGTTCTTCTTGGTCTTGGGCGGCACCAGCTCGACCAGCATCTCGCGCAGCTCTTCGAGCTCGCGTCGCATGTAATCGCGGGTGGCCACCTCACCGACCGCCAACCGCAACGCGGCCAGTTCACGGGCCAGGTACTCGGTATCGGCCTTGGTCTGCTCGGCGCGTCGGCGATCCTCCTCCAACGCCACCCGGTCGCGGTTCTCCTGCCGGTTCTGCGCCAGCAGGATCAGCGGCGCCGCGTAGGCGGCCTGGGTGGAGAACGCCAGGTTGAGCAGGATGAACGGGTACGGGTCCCACTGCCAGGCGAAGGCGCCGATGTTCAGCAGGATCCAGACGATCACCACGATCGTCTGGATGGCCAGGTAGCGGCCGGTGCCCAGGAACCGCGCGATCCGCTCGCTGTAGCGTCCGACCGCCTCGACGTCGAAGCGGGGTCGCAGCGACCGGGACGGGCGCGGCGTGTCGAGACGCTGCCGTGCCGAGTCGCTCATGCGGTTCCCTCGCAGGCTCGGGTCCCGCATGCCGTTGGATGATTCACTCGGCAAGCCTCGCTCATGCGGTTCCCTCGCAGGCTCGGGTCCCGCATGCCGTTGGATGATTCACTCGGCAAGCCTCGCTCATGCGGTTCCCTCCGCGCTGCTGACGATCACCGGCTCGGCCTCGCGCTCACGCCAGTCGTCGGGCAGCAGGTGATCGAGCACGTCGTCCACCGACACCGCCCCCAGCAGGTGGTTCTCCTCGTCGACCACCGGTCCGCACACCAGGTTGTAGGCCGCGAAATAGCGGGTCAACGCGCCGAGCGCCTCTTCCGGGCGCAGGCTGGGCAGATCGGTGTCGACGATGCCGCTGACCAGAGCCGCCGGCGGTTCGCGCAGCAGCCGCTGCAGGTGCACACAGCCCAGGTACCGCCCCGTCGGGGTGGCCGTCGGCGGACGCACCACGAACACCAGGGACGCCAGCGCCGGGGTCAGGTCGGGATCACGCACCCGCGCCAACGCTTCGGCGACCGTGGTGTCCGGGGCCAGCACCACCGGCTCCGAGGTCATCAGACCGCCTGCGGTGTTCGGGGAGTGGCTCAGCAGCCGTCGCACATCCTCGGAATCCTCGGGGTCCATTCGGCGCAGGAACTGCTCGGCATCGGCGGGCGCCATCGAGCCCAGCAGGTCGGCGGCGTCGTCGGGATCCATCGCCTCCAGCACGTCGGCCGCGCGTTCGGTCTTCAGCTGGCGCAGCACGGCGGCCTGATCGTCCTCGGGCAGCTCCTGCAACACGTCGGCGAGACGCTCGTCGTCCAGGGCGTTGACGACCTCGTAGCGGCGTTTGGCCGGCAGATCGCGGATGGCGTCGGCCACTTCCACCGGACGCTGACCCTGGAACTGCTCGAGCAGCTGGGCCACGCCCTGATCGGGCATCGCCAAACCGGACGGGGTGAGACCGTGCACGTGCTTCCAGTCCACCGAGTACACGTTGCTGCGGCGGCCGAGCCGGCGCTGCGGACGCACCGCCACCTTGGTCACCACCCAGTCCCGGGTGCGGGTCTGTTCGATGCCCAGATCGACGACGACCACGTCGAGTCCGGCGAGCTGTTCCAGGTCGGGATCGTCGACGCGCACGCGGGTCTCCAGCACCTGACCGAGGGCGAGCACCTCGCCGGGGCGTTGTGCGAACCGGCGCAGTGACACGTTGCCGGTCGACAACGTGACGGTGCCCGGCTCGATCGCGGTGACTCGCAGAATGGGGACGAAAATCCTTCTCCGGGTGAGCAATTCGACGACCAGGCCGAGAACGCGAGGTTGTTGGCGCACGATGCTGATGCTCACCACGATGTCGCGGACCCGCCCCACGGACTCACCGTCGGGACCCAGGACCACCATTCCCGCCAGGCGGGCCGCGTAGACCCGGGTTACCGCCACCATGACTCAAAGCGTAGAGACTTACAGCGTGGACAACGTGTATCGCCCCCGCCGAACCTGCCTGTCCGTACCCGGTAGCAGCGACAAGATGATCGCCAAGGCCAAGACGCTGGCCGCCGATCAGGTGTTCCTGGACCTGGAGGACGCCGTGGCCGCCGACGCCAAGGCCGCCGCGCGTGCGCGGGTAGCCGACGCGCTCGCCGATTCCGGGTGGTCCGGGCAGTTGCGCGGAGTGCGCGTCAACGACTGGACCACGCCGTGGACCCATGCCGATGTCATCGAGGTGGTCTCACGTGCCGGTGCGTATCTGGACGTCATCGTGCTGCCGAAGGTGCCCGACGCCACGCATGTGCATGCGCTGGACATGCTGCTCACCCAACTGGAGATGACCCACGGACTTCCGGTGGGCCGCATCGGCATCGAACCGCAGATCGAGAACGCCCAGGGCCTGACCAACATCGACGTCATCGCCGCCGCCCCGCGCGTGCAGGCACTGGTGCTCGGTCCGGGGGACATGGCGGCCAGCCTGAACATGCGCACATTGGAGGTCGGCGGTCAGCCCGAAGGCTATGACCTCGGCGATGCCCATCATCACGTGCTCATGCGGATCCTGATCGCCGCCCGGGCGCGCGGTCTCAACGCGATCGACGGACCCTACGTCAAGGTGCGTGACGTCGAGGGCTTCCGTCGGGTGGCCGGGCGGTCGGCGGCGCTGGGATACGACGGCAAGTGGGTTCTGCATCCGGACCAGATCACCGCGGGCAACGAGATCTTCAGTCCGCGCCAGGCCGACTACGACCATGCCGAGCTGATCCTGGAGGCCTACGAATGGCACACCTCGCAAGCCGGCGGTGCCCGCGGCGCGGTGATGCTGGGCGATGAGATGATCGACGAGGCCAGCCGCAAGATGGCGTTGGTGATCGCGGGCAAGGGTCGCGCGGCCGGGATGTCGCGGACCGGTCAGCGCTACCAGCCGCCGGCCTGACGCGTCAAGCGGTCAGACCGGTGGCGAACACCCCGATCCACAGCAGCAGGCCGAGCACCATGAACGCGGTCACCACACCGCCGATGATGGTCCCGGCCAGCGCGAGTCCGTAACCGTCCTGCCCGCTGCGTTTGGTCTGCCGCATGGCGATCACGCCGAGGATCAGCCCGGCCACCGACGGCAGCCCGCAGAAGACCAGTCCGGCCAGCGCGCTGACCAGCGCACCGATCGCCATACCGTTGGTGCCCACCGGTCGCGGCGGCGGATATCCGGGATACGCCGGGTAGCCCGGATACGGCGGGTGATGAACCGGCGGTGGCAATGCGGCGTCGTCGGGATATTCCAGCGGCCGGTCGCCGGTCACGGTGAGACGCTGGCGATGCCGACGATCAGCACACCCAGTGCGATACCGGCGGCCAGCACCAACCCGCCCAGCACGATGCCGGAGATGGCGAGCTCCTTACCGCGCTGACCCGTCTTCTTGATCTGGTTGAGCGCCACGATGCCCAGCACGATGCCGGCGATGGCGGCCGGGGGACCGCCGAAGAAACAGAAGAAGAACAGCGGGATCGCCAGGCCCGAGCACACCAGGGAAGCGATCGCCGAATTGTTCTGCGGCATGGCAGCCGGCCCGCCGTACGGAGGCGGATAACCGGGAGCGCCGTAGGGCGCCGGCCCCGGATAGGGCCCCGGCGCGCCGAACTGCGGCGGCGGCGCGCCGAACGCGCCGGGCGGTGGGGGCGGGTACGGCGGTGGGGCGCCGAACGCGCCCGGCGGTGGCCCACCGAAGCCGGGTGCATTGACATCCCCGGGTACGCCGTAACCGGGCGGCGGGGGCGGATAGCCGGTCGCCTGATAGTCCGGTGGCGCGAACCCAGGCTGTGGGTACGCCGGCGGTTGGCCGTAGCCCGGAGGCTGCGGCGGTTCAGTGAACCCGTACGCGGGCGGCGGCGTGTAGTCCGGCGCAGCGGGCTCGGGGCGCTGCGCGGACTGTTCGATCGGCGGCGCCTCGTATCCGGCTGCGGTCGGTTCGGAACCCGAACCCGACTCCGACGGCGGCGTTGCGGCAGCGTCCTCACCCGGATTGGTCATGTGTCAAACCTAGCGTACGTGCTGGTCCCTGCGATGATCCGTTGTTGTCGGCGCGGGTACCCATGTTTGCGCTCCGGGGCATAGGGTTGTTGCGCAAGCCGGCTGTCAACGTGAGGAGAACGCAAGCAATGACGGGTCCCCTTCGACCAGGCCAAGACCCGGTGGGACGGCCGGGTGCTCGAACCCCGGCGGCGCTGCCCACCCCACCCAAGGGCTGGCCCATCGGCTCCTATCCCACCTACGCAGAGGCGCAGCGCGCGGTGGATTACCTCTCCGATCAACAGTTTCCGGTGCAGCAGGTGACCATCGTCGGCGTCGACCTCATGCAGGTCGAGCGGGTCACCGGTCGGCTGTCGTGGCCCAAGGTGCTCGGCGGTGGCGTGCTCTCGGGTGCGTGGCTGGGCCTGTTCATCGGTTTGATCCTGGGCTTCTTCAGCCCCAGTCCGTGGGGTGCGCTGGCCACCGGCCTGATCGCCGGCGTCTTCTTCGGCTTGATCACCTCGGCCATTCCCTACGCGATGGCGCGCGGCACAAGGGATTTCAGCTCGACCATGCAACTGGTCGCGGGCCGCTACGACGTGCTCTGTGATCCGCAGAATGCCGAGCAGGGACGGGATCTGCTGGCGCGCTTGACGATCTGATCGCCCGACGCGCCCGCGAAGTGGTTGCATATTACGCGCCTCTGGCTCTACGTTGAGCCCGCGGGAGGTTCCCTCCCGAGCTGCTCTGGCAGCGACATCGGACGCAGACGGAGGCCGGTAGTGCGCACACGACGGCTTTGTGCGGCGGTGATGGCTGCATTGACGGCCGGGTCGGTCATGACGGCGTGTGGCTCCGCCGAGGACGGCATCGTCATCAGCTACTACACACCCGCCAATGAGATGGCAACGTTCACCGCGGTCGCACAGAAGTGCAACGAACAGCTCGGCGGGCGCTTCACCATCAGACAGGTTTCGTTGCCCAAGGGGGCCGACGATCAGCGCCTGCAGCTGGCGCGTCGGCTCACCGGCAACGACAAATCGCTCGACGTGATGGCACTCGACGTGGTCTGGACCGCGGAGTTCGCCGAGGCCGGCTGGGCGCTGCCGCTCTCGGATGATCCGGCCGGCCTGGCCGAGGCCGATGCCACCGACAACACGCTGCCCGGCCCGTTGGAAACCGCCAAGTGGCAGGACAAGCTGTACGCGGCGCCGATCACCACCAACACCCAATTGCTCTGGTACAGAGCCGATTTGATGCCCGCACCGCCGGCCACCTGGGATCAGACGGTAGCCGAGGCCAAGCGGCAGTACGCCGCAGGCGGGCCGAGCTGGATCGCCGTCCAGGGCAAGCAGTACGAGGGTCTGGTGGTGTGGTTCAACACTCTGCTGGAGAGCGCCGGCGGGCGGGTGCTCTCCGAGGACGGCAAGACCGTCACGCTGACCGACACCCCCGAACACCGGGCCGCCACGGTCAAGGCGCTGCAGATCATCAAAGACGTTGCCACCGCACCGGGTGCCGACCCGTCGATCACCCAGACCGACGAGGGCACCGCCCGGCTGGCGCTCGAGCAGGGCAAAGCCGCCCTGGAGGTGAACTGGCCCTTCGTGCTGCCCTCGATGCTGGAGAACGCCGTCAAGGGCGGTGTGGCGTTCCTGCCGCTGAACGAGGACCCGGCGCTGGCCGGTGCCATCAACGAGGCCGGCAGCTTCTCACCGACCGACGAGCAGTTCGACACCGCGTATGAGGCCAGCAAGAAGGTGTTCGGTTTCGCGCCCTTCCCGAGCGTCATCGAGGGGGAGCAGGCCAAGGTCACCCTCGGCGGGCTGAACCTGGCCGTCGGGAAGAACACCCAGCACAAGGCCGAGGCGTTCGAGGCCATCCGCTGCCTGCGCAACGTCGACAACCAGCGCTACACCTCGGTCGAGGGCGGACTGCCCGCGGTGCGGGCGTCGCTGTACGACGATCCGGCGTTCCAGGAGAAGTACCCGCAGTACGAGATCATCCGCCAGCAGCTGACCAATGCCGCGGTGCGCCCGGCCACGCCGGTGTATCAGGCGGTGTCGACGCGGATCTCGGCCGCGCTGGCCCCGATCACCGAGATCGACCCGGAACGCACGGCCGACGAACTGGCCGAGCAGGTGCAGAAGGCGATCGACGGCAAGGGGCTGATTCCGTGAGCCAAGCGAGAAGCGAAGCCGGATCGCGCACGAAGACCGCCAAGGCGGGCACCGACGATCTCGCCGCGCAGCGCCGGCTGGCCTACTGGCTGATCAGCCCGGCGGTGTTCCTGATGCTGGCGGTGACGGCCTATCCCATCGGCTACGCCGTGTGGCTCAGCCTGCAGCGCTACAACCTGGCCGCCCCCGATGACGTCGAGTTCATCGGCATCGAGAACTACGTCACCATCCTGTCCGACGGGTATTGGTGGACGGCCTTCGCGGTCACTCTGGGCATCACCATCGTCTCGGTGGCCATCGAGTTCGTGCTGGGCATGGCGCTCGCCCTGGTCATGCACCGCACCATCTTCGGTAAGGGCACGGTCCGCACGGCGATCCTGGTGCCCTACGGCATCGTCACCGTGGCGGCCTCCTACAGCTGGTATTACGCCTGGACACCGGGCACCGGTTATCTGGCCAACCTGTTGCCGACCGGCAGCGCGCCACTGACCGAACAACTTCCGTCGCTGGCGATCGTGGTGCTCGCCGAGGTGTGGAAGACGACGCCGTTCATGGCGCTGCTGCTGCTGGCGGGTCTGGCGCTGGTGCCCCAGGACCTGCTCAACGCCGCCCAGGTGGACGGGGCCGGCGCCTGGAAGCGGCTGACCAAGGTGATCCTGCCGCTGATCAAACCGGCGATCCTGGTCGCGTTGCTGTTCCGCACCCTGGACGCATTCCGCATCTTCGACAACATCTACGTGCTGACCGGCGGCGCCAACGACACCGGCTCGGTGTCGATCCTGGGTTACAACAACCTGTTCAAGGCGTTCAACCTCGGACTGGGTTCGGCCATCAGCGTGCTGATCTTCCTGTGCGTCGCGATCATCGCCTTCATCTTCATCAAGGTGTTCGGTGCGGCCGCGCCCGGTAGCGATGAGGAGGCCCGCTAGTGAGCGACCAGGTGGGGGCCCGCCGCGCGACCGGCTGGGCGATCGTCAACGTCCTCGTCGTGCTCTACGCACTGTTCCCGGTGCTGTGGATCCTGTCGCTGTCACTGAAGCCGACGTCATCGGTCAAGGACGGCAAGCTGATTCCCGAGCAGATCACCTTCGACAACTACCGCGCCATCTTCGAGGGCAACATCTTCACCTCGGCGCTGATCAACTCGATCGGCATCGGGTTGATCACCACGCTCATCGCCGTGGTCATCGGTGGCATGGCCGCGTACGCGATTGCGCGGCTCGACTTTCCGGGTAAGAAACTGCTCGTCGGGGTGGCCCTGCTGATCGCGATGTTCCCGCAGATCTCGCTGGTGACACCGATCTTCAACATCGAGCGTCGGCTCGGGCTGTTCGACACCTGGCCCGGTCTGATCATCCCCTACATCACCTTCGCGCTGCCGCTGGCGATCTACACCATGAGCGCCTTCTTCAAGGAGATCCCCTGGGATCTGGAGAAGGCGGCCAAGATGGACGGCGCCACACCGGGGCAGGCCTTCCGCAAGGTGATCGCACCGCTGGCCGCGCCGGGCATCGTCACCGCCGCCATCCTGGTCTTCATCTTCGCCTGGAACGACCTGCTGCTGGCGCTGTCGCTGACCGCCACCGAGCGGGCCATCACCGCGCCGGTGGCCATCGCGAACTTCACGGGCAGTTCGCAATTCGAGGAACCCACCGGTTCCATCGCCGCGGGCGCGATGGTCATCACCGTCCCGATCATCATCTTCGTCCTCATCTTCCAAAGACGTATCGTGGCCGGCCTGACCTCCGGCGCGGTGAAGGGGTAGTCCATGGCCGAGATCGTGCTGGATAACGTGTCGAAGAGTTACGCCAACGGCGCCACGGCGGTCAAGGACCTGTCGCTGACCATCGCCGACGGCGAATTCATCATCCTGGTGGGCCCGTCGGGCTGTGGAAAGTCCACGACGCTGAACATGATCGCCGGTCTGGAGGACATCAGCTCCGGCGAACTGCGCATCGGTGGCGAACGCGTCAACGACAAGGCCCCCAAGGACCGCGATATCGCGATGGTGTTCCAGTCGTATGCGCTCTACCCGCATCTGACGGTGCGCCAGAACATCGCCTTCCCGTTGACCCTGGCCAAGGTCGCCAAGGACGAGATCAACCGCAAGGTCGAGGAGACCGCCAAGATCCTTGATCTGGCGGCCCTGCTGGACCGCAAACCGGCGCAACTGTCGGGTGGTCAGCGCCAGCGGGTCGCCATGGGCCGGGCCATCGTCCGCAATCCCAAGGCATTCCTGATGGACGAGCCGCTGTCCAACCTGGACGCCAAGCTGCGCGTGCAGATGCGCACCGAGATCGCCCGGCTGCAGGATCGGTTGGGCACCACAACGGTGTACGTCACCCACGATCAGACCGAGGCCATGACGCTGGGCGATCGGGTGGTGGTGATGCTGGCCGGCGTCGCACAACAGATCGGCACGCCCGAAGAGCTCTACAACACCCCGGCGAACCTGTTCGTGGCCGGGTTCATCGGATCGCCGGCGATGAACTTCTTCCCCGCCACGCTGACCGACGGCGGGGTGAAGCTGCCCTTCGGTGAGGTGGTGCTCTCCGATGAGGTGCAGCGCACGCTGGACCAGCATCCCAAGGCCACCAACCTGATCGCCGGTATCCGTCCCGAACATTTCGACGATGCCGCGCTGATCGACACCTATTCGCGGATCCGGGCGGTCACTTTCGAGGTGACCGTCGACCTGGTGGAATCCCTGGGTGCCGACAAGTATCTGCACTTCCGTTCCGAGGGCTCGGGCGCCAAGTCGGCGCAGCTGGAGCAGTTGGCGGCGGATTCGGGTATCGGCGAGAACGAATTCGTCGCACGGGTTTCCGCGGACTCTCAGGTCACCACGGGCGGTAAGGCCGAACTCGCAGTGGACACCTCGAAGCTGGTGCTGTTCGACGCCGACTCCGGGGTGAACCTCTCGATCCCGCCGGCGGGGTAGTGGCCGACGTCCTGGGTGAGGTGCGCGAGCGACTGCGAGCGCACTTCACCGACCTGGGTGTGCTCGGTGAACCCAGCGAGGCCAGCATCACCTTCCTGGGCGCCGACCGGATCGACATCCTGCGGTTCGGTCCCGACGCCGGCGGTGTGAATCACTTTGTCTCGCTGGGATGTTCGCGCTACCCCATGGCCGATCCGACCGATTTGGTCGCCGACGGGGTGCGCGGGCCGCGCGCCGAGGTCGTGGTGTCGCTGCGCCCGCCCAGCCCGACCGGCCTGGCGAAATCCATTGCGATACTGGCGGCGGCGCCCGCAGTCGAGGGACTGGTGCTGGAACCGGATGCGCTGGTCGACCTGGAGACACCGCTGTTCGCGGGGTCGCCCTTTCGGGCATTCCTGTTGAGTTCCAGCGATATCACCGATATCGCGCTGCCCGAACCGCTTTCGGCGGTGATGTTGCTGCAGGCCACGCCCATCACGCCGACCGAGGCGGCCTGGGTGCGGCTCAAGGGCGCCGAGGCGATGCGCGAAGCCTGGCGCGCCGACGGCGTCGACGTGTTCGACGCGGCCCGTCCCGCCAGCGAGCCCTCCTGATTTCCCGCGAGCAGACGCAAAAGTGCCCAAAAAGTGCTCATTGTGGGCACTTTTGCGTCTGCTCGCGGAAGAACTAGAGCCAGTGGTTGCGGCGGAAGGTTCGGTACAGCAGCGTGCAAATCGTGAGCATCACCAGCAGCACGGCCGGATAGCCCCAGGTGGCCTTCAGTTCCGGCATGTGCTCGAAGTTCATGCCGTAGATGCCGGCCATCGCCGTCGGCACCGCCGCGATGGCGACCCACGCCGAGATCTTGCGCATATCCGTGCTCTGCTGCATCGACACCTTGCCGACGGCGGCCTGCACCAGTGAACTGAGCACCTCGTCGTAGCTGGTGATCCGGTCCGAGGCCTGGGTGTTGTGGTCGAGCACATCGCGGAAGTAGCGCCGGATCTCCTTGGAGATCAGGTCGTTGTGGTCGGTGCCGATGCGCTGCAACGCGAAGGTCAACGGCGCGATGGCCCGGCGCAACTCCACGATCTCGCGCTTGAGCATGTAGATGTGTTCGATATTGGTCGCACTGGTGGGGGAGAAGACGTTCTCCTCCATGGCGTCGATATCGGTTTCGACCAGGTCGGTGACATCGAGGTAGGAGTCCACGACATGGTCGGCGATCGCATGCATCACCGCGTAGGGGCCGAGACTGCAGGCCGCCGGGCTGGTGTCCATGTGCCTGCGCACCCTGGCCAGTCCGCTGTGGTCACCGTGGCGGACGGTCACCACGAAATCCCGGCCGACGAAGATCATGATCTCGCCCGTCTCGACGATCTCGCGGGCCCGGGCCATCGAGTCGTGTTCGACGTAGTTCACGGTCTTGAGCACCAGGAACAAGGTGTCGTCGTAACGCTCCAGCTTGGGCCGCTGGTGCGCGTGTACGGCGTCCTCGACGGCGAGTTCGTGGAGTCCGAATACGTCGGCAACGGCCTGCATCTGATGTTCGTCGGGTTCGTGCAGGCCGATCCAGACGAACGCCGACGCGCCGTCGGCCTCGATCTCGTGCACCTTGTTCAGCGCCGCGGCGTGGGTGTACTTGCCCGGCAGCCGGCTGCCGTCGCGGTAGACACCACAGTCGACCATGGCGCGAGCGACCGGCACGTGGATGCTGGCCGCGTCGGGCTCGACGCCGGCACCGCGACGCGCGGAAGGACGCAGCTTGGACGGCGGAAGCGGTCGGAATGTCGGCATGAGCCACCTCCCCATACGGGTCGCGGTCGGGCGGTATGCCCGCGCCGATGTTACTCGTCAGTCGCGTTTCCAACCTCTCACCTGCGGGGTTGGGGTGCCGGTGAGGTCCGGGCATGAAGTAGCGTCGAGCGCATGTCCGAACTGGTGCGAACCCCACAGGTTGTCGTCGATGACGCGGAGATCTTCGCGGCCCATGAGGGTGGCAAACTCTCGATCGATCTGAAAGCACCGCTGGACACCCAGCGGGCGTTGTCCATCGCCTACACCCCCGGGGTCGCTCAGGTGAGCCGCGCCATCGCCGCCGATGCGACGCTGGCCAAGAAGTACACCTGGGCCAACCGACTGGTCGCCGTCGTCAGCGACGGCAGCGCCGTGCTGGGTCTCGGTGATATCGGTGCGGCCGCGTCACTGCCGGTGATGGAGGGCAAGAGCGCGCTGTTCAAGACCTTCGGCGGGCTGGATTCCATCCCGATCGTGCTGGACACCAAGGATCCCGACGAGATCGTCGAGACGCTGATCCGGTTGCGTCCCACCTTCGGCGCGGTCAACCTCGAAGACATCTCGGCCCCGCGCTGTTTCGAGATCGAGCGCCGCGTCATCGAGGCGCTGGACTGCCCGGTGATGCACGATGATCAGCACGGCACCGCCATCGTGGCGTTGGCCGCCCTGCTCGGCGCGGTCAAGGTGCTCGACCGCGACCTCAAAGACCTCAAGGTTGTCGTCTCCGGCGCCGGCGCCGCCGGGGTGGCGTGCACCAACATCCTGCTGAACAGCGGAATCACCGACATCATCGTGCTCGACAGCAAGGGCATCGTGGAGAACGGCCGGGCCGACCTGAACTCCTTCAAGGCCGAACTCGCACAGCGCACCAACCCGCGCGGCCTCACCGGTGGGGTCGCCGAGGCGCTCGACGGCGCCGACGTCTTTCTCGGTGTGTCGGCCGGTCTGGTCCCCGAAGAGCTCATCGCGACGATGGCCCCCAACGGCATCGTGTTCGCGCTGTCCAACCCGGACCCGGAGATCCACCCCGACGCGGCGCGCAAATACGCCGCGGTGGTGGCCACCGGCCGCAGCGACTTCCCGAACCAGATCAACAATGTGCTGGCCTTCCCCGGGGTGTTCCGCGGCGCGCTCGACGCCGGTGCCCGCCGCATCACCGAAGAGATGAAAGTCGCTGCCGCGCATGCGATCTTCTCCGTGGTCGGTGACGACCTCGCGGTCGACCACATCGTGCCCAGTGCGCTGGATCCGCGCGTCGGGCCCGCGGTGGCCAAGGCCGTGGCCGAAGCTTCCGGGGTCTGAGGTTCGTTCGACGATGCAGCGACTGGCGGTGGCGCTCGTCGCGCTACTGATCACCGGCTGCGGTGGCACTACAGCGCCGCCGCCGTCGGTCGCCGTCGGTGCCCGCGCTGACGCGGAATCCGCGCTGCTGGCGCATCTGTACGCCGCCGCGCTGCGCTATTACGGCAGCGCGGCGCACGTCAAGGATGTGCCGGATCCGTTGGGCGCGTTGGATTCCGGCGACGTCGACGTGGTGCCTGCCTTCACCGGCGAGGTGCTGACCAGGTTTGCCCCCGATGCCGCGGCGCGATCGGCGGCGCAGGTGTACCGCGCCATGATCGGCTCGCTGCCCGAAGGACTGGGCGCCGGTGACTACACCGAGAGCGCCTCGGACAAACCCACGGTCGCGGTGACCACCCGCACCGCCGAGACGTGGCAGACCGCCGACGTCCTTGCGCTACCCGGGCGCTGTGCCGAACTCAGGCCGGGCGCGGTGGAAGGCGCCGACGTGCCGACGGAACTGGGGACCTGCACGTTGCCCGCGGCGCGCGAGTTCCCCGACGCCGAGGCACTGCAGCAGGCGTTGCGCAGCGGCCGGATCAACCTGGGCTGGACCACCGCCGCCGCGCCGGATGTACCCGAGGACCTGACGCTGTTGTCCGACCGCACCGCGTTGATCCGGGCCGAGAACGTCGTCCCGGTGTTCCGGCGCAACACGCTGAGCCAGGCCCAGCAGCGTTCGGTCAACGAACTGGCCGGCGTGCTCGACACCGACGCGCTGGCGCAGATGCGCGCCGAGGTCGCCGCCGGCGGCGAACCGGGCGCGGTGGCGGGTGCCTGGTTGGGCACCCACCCGCTCGGCCACTAGTTACTTCGGGATGAGCCCCTTGGCCACCGACGAGAACAGCTTCTGATACCCGCCGGAGCCGGCGATCCGGATGATCACGTCGAGGATCTTGGCGTCGGCGCCGACGAGCACCCGGGCGCGGTCCTTGCGGACGGCCTCCAGGATGATCTGCGCGGCCTTCTCCGGGCTGGTGCGGGCCAGCTTGGTGTCGAACGCCTTGGCCATCTCGGCGACGTCGATGCCTTCGGCGGCGGTGGCGTTGCGGGCGATGGCGGTCTTGATGCCGCCGGGGTGCACGCAGGTCACCTTGACCGGATGCTTGTTGACCGCCATCTCCTGGCGCAGCGCCTCGGTGAATCCGCGCACCGCGAACTTCGCCGAGTTGTAGGCGGCCTGACCGGGCACCGCGAACAGTCCGAACACGCTGGAGACGTTGACGACGTGCCCGTCGCCGGAGGCGATCAGATGCGGCAGGAACGCCTTGGTGCCGTTGACGACGCCCCAAAAGTCGACGTCCATCACGCGTTCGATGTCCTTGTAGGTGCTGACCTCGATATCGCCCTGATACGCGATGCCGGCATTGTTGTAGATCTGGTTGACCTTGCCGAAGTGTTCCTTGACCGCGTCGGCGTACAGCTCGAAGGCCTCACGTTCGGTGACGTCGAGGCGGTCGGCCTTCACCGGGGCGCCGATGGCCTTGAGCCGTTCCTCGGTGACCGCCAGGCCTTCGGTGTCGACATCGCTGATCGCCAGCTTGGCGCCCGAGCGGCCCAGTTCGACCGCCAGTGCCTGTCCGATACCCGAACCTGCCCCCGTGACGACGGCAACTTTCCCGGCAAAGCCCTCCATGCGCACACTCCTCTGCGATCGACTGTCCACGCGATTGTGTTCGACCTTAGCCGTTACCGGCGGTACCGAGGCCGACAGGGTCGGTCCGTTCTCGACGAACGCGGTGACGAGGTCGGCGAACTCGTCGGCCCGCTCGATCTGCGGCATGTGCCCGGTCGCGGTGAACAGGTGGACCTGGGCATCCGGGAACTGTCGCTGCGCTGCGGTCAAATGGGTGACCGGGAGTATGCGGTCGCGGTCACCCCAGATCAGCAGGGTGGGCCGAGGGTGCGCGGCGACGGCTGCCAGCAGTTCCGTGCGCCACCCCGGCCGTACGCCGCGCACCGTCCCGAGATGGTTGGCCATGTCGAGCAGAAACTCTCCGGTGCCGGGTTGGGCGGCGATGCGCAGCGCATGGTCGATGCGGTCGCGGGTGGCCAGGGCCGGGTCGGCGAACAGGCGTCGTTCCATCAGCCGCGCGCCCGCCGGGGTGCTCCGGGTGGCGACGTACCGTCCGAGGCCCGGTAAAGAGAGCATCCGCAGCAGGCCGGTGACCTCCGCGCCGAAGCCGGCGCTGTTGACCAGGGTCAGGCTGGCGACGCGTTCCGGGTAGGAGGCCAGCAGCTGCATGGCGACCGCACCACCGAGTGAGTTGCCGATGACATGGCACGGTCGGGTCTCGTCGAGCGCGGACAGGGCGCCGGCCACCCCGGCGGCCAGGGTCGCCAGGTCGGCGGGGCCGTCTCGGCGTGCGGACCGTCCGAATCCGGGCAGGTCGACCGCGATCACATAGAAGCGCCCGGACAACCGCTCGATCTGTTCGGTCCAGTCCTCCAGGCTGCGAGAGATGCCATGCAGCAACAGCAGCGGCGTATCGGCTCGATCACCGGCGGTCACAGCCCGGACGGTGCGACCGTCGACGCTCAGGGTGTGCATCCGACCATGATGTGACGACTGTTACGCGATGCCCAGGGGCAAAACGCACCCGATCGTGGTACGGGCGGTGCACTCTGTGCGCGGCCGGTAACGATGCGCCCGGGCCGCACGATGACCCGGGCATGATGCGTCTGATCGTCACCTCCGCCGCCGCGCTGTCGGTGGCCCTGCTGGCCGCCGCACCCGCCCAGGCGGATCCGGCCACCGACTTCCTGAACACCCTCGACGGCACCGGCCTGAGCACGATCGATCCCGGGGACGCCATCGCCGCGGGGCAGTCGGTGTGCCCGATGCTGGCCGACGGCGGTCAGGACCTCGCCGATGTCGCCGGACGCGTCTCGGAGACCATCGGGCGCCCGCTCGGCCCGGCCACCATGTTCACCGGGTTCGCGATCTCGGCGTTCTGCCCGGGCGCGGTCACCTCGATCGCCAACGGCGAGTCGCCCGTACCGCTGGGTCTGCTCGGCTTCTAGGACCACGAGCGTGCACGAACTGCGCCCCGACACCGGAGTGTCGGGGCGCAGACACGCACGCTCGCCGGGATCTAGGCGAACGCCTCGTCGATGATCTCCTGCTGCTCCACCGCGTGCACCTTCGACGACCCCGAGGACGGGGCGCTCATGGCACGCCGCGAGATGCGCTTGATCCCGGTCAGCTTCTCCGGCAACAGCTCCGGCAGCGACAGACCGAAGGTCGGCCACGCACCCTGGTTGGCCGGCTCCTCCTGCACCCAGAAGTACTGCTCGACATTCGGGTACTCGTCCAGCGTGGCGTTGAGCCGGCGCCGCGGCAGCGGGTAGAGCTGCTCGACACGCACGATGGCGACATCGTCGCGCTTTTCCTTGGCCTTGCGTGCGGCCAGCTCGTAGTAGATCTTGCCGCTGGTGAGCAGCACCCGCTTCACCTTCGACCGGTCGCCGTCGCCGTCCTCGTAGGTCGGCTCCTCGAGCACCGAGCGGAACTTGATCTCGGTGAAGTCGCGCACCTCGGACACCGCGGCCTTGTTGCGCAGCATCGACTTCGGGGTGAAGACGATCAGCGGCCGGTGGATGCCGTCGAGCGCGTGACGGCGCAACAGGTGGAAATAGTTGGCCGGGGTGGACGGCATCGCGACGGTCATCGACCCTTCGGCACACACCTGTAGGAACCGCTCGATACGGCCCGAGGTGTGGTCGGGGCCCTGGCCCTCGTGGCCGTGCGGCAGCAGCAGCACCACGTCGGAGAGCTGGCCCCACTTGGCCTCACCGGAGGAGATGAACTCGTCGATGATCGACTGCGCGCCGTTGACGAAGTCGCCGAACTGCGCCTCCCACAACACGATCGCCTCGGGGTTGCCCACCGAGTAGCCGTATTCGAAGCCCACGGCCGCGAACTCCGACAGCGCCGAGTCGTAGACCATGAACCGGCCGTTGGTCGGGTTGCCGTCGGCATCGGTGGTCAGCAGGTCGATCGGGGTGAACTCCGCCCCGGTCTTGCGGTCGATGATCACCGCGTGCCGCTGGGTGAACGTGCCGCGCCGGACGTCCTGACCGGTCAGGCGGACCGTCTTGCCTTCGGAGACCAGCGATCCGATGGCCAACAACTCGCCCATGGCCCAGTCGACCTTGCCCTCGTAGGCCATCTCGCGACGCTTGTCGAGCACCGGCTGCACCCGCGGATGCACGTTGAAGTTCTCCGGCACGGCCAGGTGCGCATCACCGATCCGCGCCAGCACCGACTTGTCGACGGCGGTGTTGAGGCCCTTGGGTGTCTGCTGGTCGGCCTCGACCGATTCGCTCGGCTCGATCTCGTGCTTCTCCAGCTCGCGGACTTCGTTGAACACCCGCTCCAGTTGTCCCTGGTAGTCGCGCAGCGCGTCCTCGGCCTCCTTCATCGAGATGTCGCCGCGGCCGATCAGCGCCTCGGTGTAGGACTTGCGGACACCACGCTTGGTGTCGATCACGTCGTACATGCCGGGCTGCGTCATCGACGGGTCGTCGCCCTCGTTGTGCCCGCGGCGGCGGTAGCACAGCATGTCGATGACGACGTCCTTGTTGAACTTCTGCCGGAAGTCGATGGCCAGCTTGGCCACCCACACACACGCCTCGGGATCGTCGCCGTTGACATGGAAGATCGGCGCGCCGACCATCTTGGCGACATCGGTGCAGTACTCGCTGGAGCGCGAATCGTGCGGCGAGGTGGTGAAGCCGATCTGGTTGTTGACGATGATGTGGATGGTGCCGCCGGTGCGGTAACCGCGCAGCAACGCCAGGTTCAGCGTCTCGGCCACCACGCCCTGACCGGCGAAGGCCGCGTCACCGTGCAGCATCATCGGCACCACCGAGAAGGCGGGATGCCCCTCCGGGGAGGTGAAGTCGATGATGTCCTGCTTGGCGCGGACCAGGCCTTCCAGCACCGGGTCGACGGCCTCGAGGTGGCTCGGGTTGGCCACCAGCGACACCGCAATATCGTTGTCGCCGAACATCTGAAGGTAGGTGCCGGTCGCGCCGAGGTGGTACTTCACGTCTCCGGAGCCGTGCGCCTGACTCGGGTTCAGGTTGCCCTCGAACTCGCTGAAGATCTGGCTGTAGGGCTTGCCGACGATATTGGCCAGCACGTTGAGCCGGCCGCGGTGCGGCATGCCGATGACGACCTCGTCGAGACCGTGCTCGGCGGCCTGGTCGATCGCGGCGTCCATCATCGGGATGACGGTCTCGGCGCCTTCGAGCGAGAAACGCTTCTGCCCGACGTACTTTGTCTGCAGGAACGTCTCGAACGCCTCGGCCGCGTTGAGCTTGCTCAGGATGTACTTCTGCTCGGCGACGGTCGGCTTGTCGTGCTTGGTCTCGACGCGCTCCTGGATCCAGCGCTGCTGCTCGGGCTCCAGGATGTGGGTGTACTCCACGCCGACGTGGCGGCAGTAGGCGTCGCGCAGCACCGAGAGCACATCGCGCAACTTCTTGTACTCGGCGCCGGCAAAACCGTCGACCTTGAACTCGCGGTCCAGATCCCACAGCGTCAGGCCGTGGGTCAGCACGTCGAGGTCGGGGTGGCTGCGGAAGCGGCCCTTGTCCAGCCGCAGCGGGTCGATATCGGCCATCAGGTGACCGCGGTTGCGGTACGCCGCGATCAGCTCGATGATCCGTGCGTTCTTGTCGTAGATGGAGTCCGGGTTGTCGGTCCGCCAACGCACCGGCTCATAAGGGATGCCCAGTTCGCGGAAGATCTCGTCGTAGAACTCGTCGTCGAGCAACAGGGTGTGGATGGTGCGCAGGAAGTCACCTGACTCCGCACCCTGGATGATGCGGTGGTCATAGGTCGACGTCAGCGTGATCAGTTTGCCGACACCCAATTCGGCGATGCGCTCCTCGGAGGCGCCCTGGAACTCGGCGGGGTACTCCATGGCGCCGGCGCCGATGATCGCGCCCTGACCGCGCATCAGTCGCGGCACCGAGTGCACGGTGCCGATGGTGCCCGGGTTGGTCAGCGAGATGGTGACACCGGCGAAGTCCTCGGCGGTGAGCTTGCCGTCGCGCGCGCGCCGGACGATGTCCTCATACGCGGCGATGAACTGACCGAACGCCATCGTCTCGCACTTCTTGATGGCGGCCACGACCAGTGATCGGTTGCCGTCCTTACCGGCCAGGTCGATGGCCAGACCCAGATTGGTGTGTGCCGGGGTCACGACATTCGGCTTGCCGTCGACCTCGGCGAAGTGCCGGTTCATGTTCGGGAACTTCTTGACCGCCTGCACGATGGCGTAGCCGAGCAGGTGGGTGAAGCTGATCTTGCCGCCGCGGGTGCGCTTGAGGTGGTTGTTGATCACCACCCGGTTGTCGATCATCGCCTTGGCCGGGATGGCGCGCACGCTGGTGGCGGTAGGCACCTCCAGCGAGATGTTCATGTTCTTGACGACGGCGGCGGCCGCACCACGTAGCACCGCGGTCTGGTCGTCGCCGGAGGGCGCCGGCTGCGGGGGAGTCTTGGGCTTGGCGGCGGGTTCGGCCTTGGCGGCCGGCGCGGACTTCGTGAGGGCGGCGCTCTTGGCGGGCTCGTTCTTGGCGGGTTCGGCCTTGGCGGCCGGTTTGGCGGGGGCGGAGCCGTTGGAGGCGGGGGCGGAAGCCTTCTCGGGGGCGGCGGGTGCTGCTGGCTTGGTCGCTGTTGTCTGGGGCTTGGTCTGCGCCTGGGCGGAGGTCTCGGGGGCTTCGATCTTCTCGGGGGCATAGTCCACCAGGAACTCATGCCAACTCGGATCTACCGACGAAGGATCCTCGCGGAATTTGCGATACATCTCTTCGACGAGCCACTCATTTTGTCCGAAGGGTGAAGGTGCACTGCTCACAGCAGCTTTTCGCCTCGATTCCATCTGCTCACGGCAGGCGCCGTCGGTACGCCACCCGCCCCCTTGATATAGCGGTTACCCGCGTTTTGCCGCCCTAAAGGCTACGCCTCGGAGCACACCCTCACCACGAGAGTGGGACTTGTCACTCGGACTGCGCCGAGGGCAGTACATGCAGCGTGGACGGCCACCGCGACGGCGGGTTCCCGAACGCCAGCCGAGCGTTGCTGACGATCTTCTTGCCCATCAACCGGTTACCGACACCGCCGACGACCGCGCCCACGCCGACGGGCAGCATCTTGCCGAACGCCAGCGCGCCGCGTTTGAGTGCGTACTTCTTCACGAAGTACTTGACCAGCCGATTGTTCAGCTGCGACACCGCGGGCAACGGTAGGGTCGCCGCGCCGTCGGAGATCCACGCCCCGCTGGTGCGCTTACCGCCGACCAGGTCGGCCAGCGCCCCTCGGCCGTCCTCGCCGACCAGCACCGCCAGCACCAGCGCGCGGCGCCGCTCGCGGTGATCGGCGGGGATGCCGTGCACCTCGGCGTTGGCGAGCACGAACACCGCCGTCGCCTCCAGGAAGACCAGCGTCTCACCGGCGACGGCCGACATCGCGGCCAACGTCCCGATACCGGGGAAGGCGGCGGCCGAACCGACCGCGGCGCCACTGGCCATCACCGCGGCCAGATAGTGCTTCTCGAGCGCGGTGACGATCTCGGCGGGGCCGGCGTCGGGGCGCTGCTTGCGCATCCGGTCGACGTAGGCCTTGACGGCGGGACCCTGCAGGCGGGCGCTGCGCTCCAGGATCTGCGACAGTGCCTTGGCGGCCGCGCTGGGATCCTCGTCGGTCTGGGTGGCAGGCAGGTTCTTGGCGCTGAAGCGGGCGTTCATCGGTGTACTCCCCTCGCATCCCCGGATCATTCCGGCGGTGCCTGTCGATTACCCAGGCTAACGCTCGGTCAACGCGCGAGAGGCCGGTCTGAGTGCCCGAGCCGAGGCCGAGGTGATGTGGGTCACTCTCCGGTCGATCGGGAAGAAAAAACTCGGGTGCGGCGCTGGGTTTACCCGTGACAACATCCCTGGGCGTGACGACCGACAACACCACGCCCAGCAGGTTGCGGATGATCGCCGTCCTGGGGCTGATGGTTGCCCTCGGTCCGTTGACCATCGACATGTATCTGCCCGCGCTCCCGCGCATCGCCGAGGACCTGTCGGTCTCGTCGTCGGTGGTGCAGCTGACGCTGACCGGCACCCTGGCCGGGCTGGCCGTCGGGCAGTTGGTGATCGGGCCGCTGTCGGATTCGCTCGGCCGCCGGGTGCCGCTGATGGCCGGCATCCTGTTGCACATGGCGGCATCGCTGATCTGCCTGTTCGCCCCCAATATCGCGGTGCTCGGCGCCGGCCGGGTGCTGCAGGGTTTCGGTGCCGCGGCGGCGGCCGTGGTGGCGGTGGCCGTCGTCGGTGACCTCTATGTCGACTCGGCTGCGGCGACGGTGATGTCCCGGCTGATCCTGGTGCTGGGTGTGGCGCCGGTGATCGCGCCGTCGCTGGGCGCGGCGGTGCTGCTGCACGCGTCCTGGCACTGGGTCTTCGCGGTACTGGTCGTCCTGGCCGGCGGGCTGTTCCTGCTCGGCGCGCTGGCGCTGCCGGAGACCCTGCCGGTCTCGCACCGGCGGCCGCTGCACATGAGGTCGATCGCGTCGACCTACGGTGCGCTGCTGCGCGATCTGCGGTTCATGACGCTGGTGGCCGTGGCCGGTCTGAGCATGGCGGGGCTGTTCGGCTACATCGCGGCCGCGCCGTTCGTGCTGCAGGGCGACTATGGCCTCAACCAGCAGGCGTTCGCGCTGGTGTTCGCGGCGGGTGCCATCATCCTCATCGGATCGACACAGTCCAATGTGGTGTTGCTGCGGCGGTTCGCCCCGCAACGGATCATGGTGGCCGCGTTGATCGTGTCCGTCGTCGCCGGCGTGGTGTTCGTCGCGCTGGCGGTCACCGGGGTCGGCGGGTTGCCCGGATTCCTGGTGCCGGTCCTGGTGATCCTCGGCGCGATGGGCCTGGTGCTGCCGAACGCGCCGGCGGTGGCCCTGTCGCGGCACTCGGACGCCGCGGGCACATCGGCCGCCCTGCTGGGGGCCGCCCAGTTCGGCATCGGTGCGGCGGTGGCGCCGTTGGTCGGGGTGCTGGGCAACAGCGAGTTCGCGCTCGCGCTGGTGATGCTGGTCGGCTCGGCGGTGGCGCTGGCGGGCCTGCTGACCGTCGGGTCCGCGGCACCGCACCGCACCGCATCCGAGGTCGCCGAGGGCATGGCCGCCGAAAAGGTCTGAGTACGGCCGGGTCTGACTTGTCGGGACACCGGGCGAACCGTAGCGTCGGGCGGGTCGCCAATTCCCCCGATGACGAGTAGATGTCCCAGAACCCCACCGATCGACGTGTGTCGCTGGCCTCCCGGATGACCGGGCAGGTCCGCGAAGCCAACCCATGGCATGCCCTGTGGGCGATGCTGGTCGGCTTCTTCATGATCCTGGTCGATTCGACCATCGTCGCGATCGCCAACAAGCCGATCATGGAGGCGCTGGGCACCGACTACGACGGCGTTATCTGGGTGACCAGTGCCTACCTGCTGGCCTATGCCGTTCCGCTGCTGGTGTCGGGTCGGCTCGGCGACCGGTACGGGCCCAAGAACATGTACCTGGCTGGGCTGGCCGTGTTCACCGCAGCCTCGCTGTGGTGCGGTCTGGCCGATTCGATCGAGATGCTGATCGCGGCCCGGGTGGTCCAGGGGCTGGGTGCGGCGCTGCTGACCCCGCAGACGCTGTCGATGATCACCCGCATCTTCCCGGCCGCCGGGCGCGGTGTGGCGATGAGCGTGTGGGGGGCCACCGCGGGGGTCGCCACCCTGGTCGGTCCGATCGCCGGCGGGGTGCTGATCGACGGGCTGGGTTGGCAGTGGATCTTCTTCGTCAACGTGCCGATCGGGATCATCGGTCTGGCGCTGGCGGTATGGCTGGTGCCCAGCCTGTCGACCGAGAAGCACCACTTCGATCTGCTCGGTGTGGCGCTGTCCGGATTGGCGATGTTCTTCATCGTCTTCGCACTGCAGGAGGGCCAGTCGCACGACTGGGAGCCCTGGATCTGGGCGATGATGGCCGTCGGGGCGGCCCTGATGGTCGCGTTCGTCTATTGGCAGTCGGTCAATCCGCGGGAACCGCTGGTGCCGCTGCGGATCTTCGCCGATCGCGATTTCACGCTGTCCACGGTCGGCGTCGCGATCATCAGCTTCGCGGTCACGGCGATGATCCTGCCGGTCATGTTCTATGCGCCGATGGTGCTCGGCCTGTCCTACACCCGGTCCGCGTTGCTGACCGCACCCATGGCGATCGCCTCCGGTGTGCTCGCACCGTTCGTCGGTCGGATGGTCGACCGCAAGCACCCGACGCCGATCATCGGTTTCGGTTTCTCGCTGCTGGCGATCGCGCTGACCTGGCTGTCGCTGGAGATGACGCCGAGCACCCCGATCTGGCGGTTGCTGTTGCCGCTGACCGCGATGGGTGTCGGGATGGCGTTCGTCTGGTCACCGCTGGCGGCGACGGCCACCCGCAATCTCCCGCCGAACTCGGCCGGTGCCGGGTCGGGCATCTACAACAGCACCCGTCAGGTCGGCGCCGTGCTGGGCAGCGCGGCGATGGCGGCGTTCATGACGGGGCGCATCGGGGCCGAACTCGGCACCGCCGCCGCGCCGGTGACGCCCGACGGTCCGGCGCCCGACCTGCCGGCCTTCCTGGCGGCGCCGTTCTCCGCGGCGTTGTCGCAGTCACTGCTGCTGCCGGCGTTCATCGCCCTGTTCGGTGTGGTGGGTGCGATCTTCCTGCGCGGCCAGGGCCCGGCCGGACCGGTGGCCGAGAGCACCCCGCCGCCGGCGGTCCCGGTCGACGAGCAGCACTCGCTGGACGAGGACTGGGTGGACGACGACGACTACATCGAGTACACCGTCGACTGGGCCGCGCCCGACCGTGGACCCGAGGACCGGCCGACCGATATCGTCGCGGCGGTCGTCGTCGACCCCGCCACCGATCAGCTCGATGCGCGCGATATCGCCGACGGCGCGCCGTGGCAGCAGAACACCGACGAGCCGGCACCCGTCGAGGCCGCGCCGGATCAGCAATGGCGTTCGATCTTCGACGATCTGATGAGCGCACCGCCGGATGACGAGCATGGCCGCAACGGTGTGCATGAGGAGCAGCAGGGCTGGTTCCAGCCGTTGGAGCAGCCGGCCGAACATGTCGGGGACCTGCCGGCCCGGCCGACCCGCGGCCGGCACTCCCGCGACGACTGAGCCCGGGACCGCTCTAGGAGACTGCTGAATTAATCCCGCGTGGCGGGGGTGGGTTGACCTGTGCTTTGGGATGATTGGTGGGTGCAGGGTCGTTCTGATGATCAGCGT